>JBMNCP010000031.1:0-1261 GCA_049366795.1 Desulfobacterales bacterium | reverse complement strand
GAGACTGTTGAAAAAGTCCTTGTCTTCTGTCCCTGTTGACTCTCCGATTTGAGTCGGAACCTGACCATCCTGCGTATAAGGTTCAACCGTAAACTCAGCGCAGGAGCTTTCGATGATCGACCGACCTTCCGGGCAAACCTCGTTTTTCGAAGACATCATCTATGATCGTGTGTTTCGGGGGATGAAGCACTGGCTTCTCGACCTGGAACGGGTGGTGGATTTTGACCAGTTCCGTCCGGTCCTGGAGGAGCCGTTCAGCGAAGAAACAGGGCGTCCGACCGACCCGGTGCGTCTGTTCAAGGTGGTGTTTCTTCAGTTCGTCGCCAATCTGTCTGATCGGAAGATGCAGGAAGCGTTGCAGGTGAACCTGCTGTACAAGCACTTCGTGGGGCTTCCGGCGGATGGGGATGCGCCGGACTTCAGCACGATCAGCAAGTTCCGGACGAAGCTTGGCGCGGCACGGTTCCAGCAGATCTTCAACGACGTGGTGAAGCAGGCACGAAGCCAGGGCGTGGTCAGTGACCGTCTTCGCCTGGTGGATGCAACCCATGTGCGGGCGCGTGTGGACCTGTTCGGCAAGTGGCGGAAGAAGAAGGGAAAGGGATCAGGCGGTGGCAACGGCCCGACTCTTCCCGGCAGCCCCGATCCCGATGCAGCATTCGGCCACAAGTCGGCGACCAAGGCGTTCTACGGATACAAGGCCCACATCGGCGCCGATGCGGACAGCCAGATCATCACCGACCTTCGTGTCACCCCTGGCAACTACGACGATGGCAGCGAACTCCCCTGGCTGATCGCGGATCATCCGCCGAAAGCGGTCACCGCCGACAAGGGATACGACTACCGCAACAACCACAACCACTGCACCCGGCTGCATGTCCAGGATGCCATCATCCGCAAGGGGAAACGAAGAACCCGGCACCGCAAACTGGCGAAAGAACGACCACAGGTGGAACGTCTCTTCGCGGAGATGAAGCAGTGGCACGGTTTGGGACAAGCACGGTACCGAACCGCGGGTAAGATGGCGATCCAAGCCGTGATGACCGCCATCGTGCTGAACTGCAAACGGCTGGTCGCGCTGGCAGACCTGCAGGCCGAAGTGTGTCCGGCATAGGCAACGGGGGCCGAAAAGCCTCCCGAAACAACGATTTTCAAAGAACAATACCCGGCTTAAACCGGATAAACGAGATCCTCAGCACGGCACCTAACCGAAAATCCTAAACATGGCCTCCTCGAAGCAGCGTTGAGAGGAGAACGCTAA
>JBMNCP010000030.1:0-61908 GCA_049366795.1 Desulfobacterales bacterium | reverse complement strand
TAAATGCCCAATGGGCCTCACTATCGCCCTCCTGACGGTTCACACAGAATTGCTGTCCTCCGACAATAGGGCTGGACAGCGGATTCACCCCCGGGTATGCTACGCGGTTGTGAGAAGCCTCCCGCGGATGGGAGAGAGTGCCACCTTCGGCTGTCAAACGCTGAACCGACACCCTTCGACGAAGCCCATGCATACACCTGGATCGATAACCCGGCTCAGCCGTCGTTTCCTCGCACCTTACACGGATCAGCCATTCGTCACCCGCCAGAAGGCCTACGTTCTGATGTGGCTCCTTCTGGCGCTCATACCGAGCATGGCGCTTCTGTTCACCATCAACTTCGTTCGAGGCGAAGGGACGGAGCACCTGGGCGATATGGCGATCGACCTGGTGTTCATCGCCAGCATGGGCGTGTCCTTCCGGCTCCTCGGGCGGGGGCAGCTGGATCGGGCGATCCGGATTCAAATCACCGTGATGACGGTGATCGTGCTGGCGGGTGCGGTTTTCCACCAGGCGGACTACATTCACAATGGCTTCAACCATTTTACGGTACACTTCTTCCCGCTGATGATCTTTTGTGCGGGTTTTGCCAGGCGTCGTACGTTTGTGGCAATATCCCTCCTGCTTTTTTCGGCCACCCTGATTCTCTACTGGACCAACCTGGAAGCCATTCCCGACGGCCTTCGAAGCTACAGCATGTCCGGGATGCTCAACTCCGCGATCGGCATCGTCATTGTGCTTTGCCTGGCTTATCTCAACCGGATGATGCTCACCCGTGCGTTCGAACGGGCGCATCGTGAACTGGATCGCAACCGTATCATGAGCCGTGAGCTGGAAAGGCTGGTGGCGGAGCGGACCCGGGAATTGGAGGCGTCGCAAAAGCAGGTTCGCATCCTCAGGGGGTTCCTTCCCATCTGCTCCCATTGCAAGAAGATCCGGGACGACAACGGCTATTGGAACCAGATCGAATCCTACATCACCGCTCATTCCGAGGCTGAGTTCAGTCACAGCATCTGCCCGGAATGCGCCGAGGCGCACTTCGGGCGATACCTCGATTCAGAGAGCAACGCCGGCGGTTCCTGAGCACCTCTGTCGTCCCTGGGTGAAACCCGATTATGCCATGCCCGTCCGGGCTAATGAAGCGTTGCGCGGTATTTTTTCAACAGGCGGGAGGGATTGTAGGAGAGCTTGGCTTTTCTCAACCCTTCGTCCCCGAGGTCCTGCTCGCGGTTGACAAACTCGAACTCCCCCTGGAGACTCTCGAGAAACATCTGATTGATGGCCTGGTAAACACCTTTGTGCGCGGTGCAGCCCTTCTCGAAATGGATGACGATGCTGTCGGCATCCAGGGGTTCCGCCACGGTGTAGGCGACGATGTAGCCGTCGACCAGGATGGATCCGCCTTGCAATCCCGGGAGACGATGCCAGCTTTCAAGCGCCTTCTGTATGGCGCGGTTTTCGGCGGAGAGCACGTCGTCGGATTCGCAATCCCGCCAGGTGCACCAGTCGTCCTGGAGCGCCAGCGCCTGCTCCACCAATTTGGCATTCAGGGGTGCGTACCGGTAGTCGTAGGACTTCTTGAATTGATTGAGCAGATTCTTCTTTTTGTGAAATTGCTTGCCTTTGAGTTCCACCAATTCCTGTACCCGGTAGACGTAATCCCACTGGCCCCTTTCCTCGCTGATGTCGAAACGACCCGGGAGCGCATCCCGCCAAAGCGCCACCAGCGCTTCCGGGATGCGGATAAATCGGGTTCCGGATGCGAAGTCTGACATTCGCCGCTCCCAGTCGATCGATTTCCAGTCCCCCACAGGGGCCCAGAAGGCTTCTTCAGGAGTGGTCTGCCTCAACCATATCAAGTCTCCGTCGTCTTCCCATTGCAAACCGTATTCGCCGGCCCAGCTCCAAACGTTCACAAAACTATAGTCGGAAGTGACCTGGGGCGTGCGGGCCAGCAATCGGCGGTATCGCTCCAGGCCGTCCAGGTTCGGTGCAGCATGTTCCATGATCGATTTCCTTTAAGTGTTGAGAGCGGCCGCCAGAGTGGCACCGGCCTTGCGGGCCGCCTCGATGTACTCGGGATGTTTCAGGACTTCTCCCGCCCGATCCAGACCATGAATCAGGACCTGATCCGAGAGGTCCATATCCAAAACGTCAAAGAAATAGCGGACGGTGAGCAAAGCGCCGTCAAAGAGTTTCCTGCCCTGGGTTGCGCCCGCGGCAATGAAAAGCCCCTTGCGTCTGACCGGCCGCCTCCCGGTGGAGGCGTTTTCCACCCAGTGCTTCCTGACCCACAGGGACTGAAAACGATCCATGAATATTTTGGTGTGGGCGCTGACCGTATAAAAGAAGATCGGGGAGGCGAGCATCATGCCTTGAGCCTCCAGGACCTTATCCCGGATCGAGTTGAAGTCATCCGCGATGACGCAGTTTCCGTTCTTTCGGCATCCATAGATTTCAAGGCAGGGGGACAACTCGAGATCTCTCAGAACGATCTCATCCACCGAGGCGCCCTCAGCCTTCGCCCCCTCTATCGCGCTTTTGAGCAGCGCAGCGGTATTGCCGTTTCGGCGGGGGCTTCCGTAGACGGCGATCAATCGGGTCATGACTTCCCACCGTCAGGACCGGTGGCGCGGACGGCGTCCGGGATCATCGGCAATTCCATTTCGAGCCCAACCGGGCAGTGATCGGAACCGTGGATGTCGTTGTCGATGAATGCCGCTTTGATCCTGCCGTCCTCCACCAGGTTCCGGGTCGCAAAATAATAATCGATCCGCCACCCGATGTTGCGCTCCCGGGCTTTGAACCGGTAGGTCCACCAGGAATATTTTTCCGTGTCGGGATGGAAGTGACGAAAGGTATCCACCCACCCGTTGTCGACGATCCGGTCGATCCAGTCCCGCTCGATGCGCATGAACCCCGATGTGTTCCGGTTCTCCCGGGGGTTTTTCAAATCGATTTCATTGTGGGCGGTATTGAAGTCTCCCGTCACGATGACATAGCGGCCGGCTTCACGGTGGCGGTCCGCATGGGCGAAGAACTCCCGGTAGAAATCCAGCTTGTAGTTAAGGCGATCCTCGCCCATCTGGCCGTTGGGAAAGTAGACGTTGTAGAGAAGAAAGCTTCCGAAATCCAACTCCAGGATTCTTCCCTCGTCGTCGAAGTGGGGAATGCCGATGCCGGCTTTGACCGATTGCGGTTGCAGGCGCGAATAGACACCGACCCCGCTGTATCCCTTGCGCGTGGAGGCGTGGGCCCACCAGGACCGGTAGCCCGGGATCTCCATCATTTCCCGGGTCAGCTGATGCTCCTGAAGCTTGGTCTCCTGGACGGCGAACACATCGGCATCCAGCGACCCAAAAGCGGACAGGAATTCTTTTTTCCAGACGGCTCTCAGCCCGTTCACATTCCATGAAACGAGCCGGATTCGACGCTTATCCAACGACAAATCTCTCTTCGGCCACCGGATTGACATTCGCTTTTCGAAGTGCCACTCTGGTCCGGTCCGATTCCAGAGCGGTCCTCAACGAACACAGATGGGTTGTCATGATCATCTTTGACGGCACCTACAGCTGGAAAGGCGGTACGAGCCAGAAGCGGCGTGTCATCAGTTGGTGGCGGAGCGCTTACCGCCTGCGAATCGTGGATCTCACGGCCGGTCAGCCCGGCGTGGAATTCATACGCTCGCACGTGGTGATCTTTGCTGATACTGGAGAAGGCGCCTCGGTGGTCAACTGCGTCCAGGAGCTGGCCAAGGAGATCTGCAAGGATTTTTCGCTTTCCCTGCCCAGGGTGCTGTGGGTGGAGGAGCGCCTGGATTCGGGGACTCCTTACCAGGTCGCCCTGTTCAAGCCTCTGACCACGGTCGGCCGCGAAGCTTTCTATGAGGTTGCTTGGAGAACCATCCGCGGCCCGGAGATGGATCTGATCCGCCCCTATGTTCCGACCACCCGGAGCTCAAGCGGCTGAGGCTTTCAATCCCCGACCAGCTCGGTGATCGCCTGCTTCCACCGGCCGGCCGGTAAGGGAGCGCCAGTGCCGGCCATCGCTGCCAGGCAGTCCTTGACGACTCCGGTCTTGGGCCGGGACGACGTCAACTGGGCTTCGACCGTGCGGATGTCGGCGATCAGATCCGAAAGTTTTTCATACGATATGCCGATCTCGCCGATGGCGGCCTTGATCTCGGTCATCACACCCTCCACGGCGGCGATGCGCGCCGCGTCCAGATATGGATCGGCTCCAAGAGTGAGAGGGGCTTCGGCCGCCGCGCCTTGGTCGGATCCCAGAAGGGAGGCGGCTTCCGCACTGATCCCGATGCCTCCGGAAAGCGTCCGTATCTCCACCAATCCCATGCCCATCAGTTCCTGGGCGACAAAGGCGCTGCCATCACGATCCAGCCCCACCGCGGCGCCGACTTCGTACATGGAAGCCTGTGTCTTGCCGCTGCCATCCGTTCGGCTGTACAGGGCTTCGATGAACTGCCTGGCTGTCTCATCCAGTTGACTGATATCCATTGCTCATCCTGATTTTTCCCCGAAGCCCACCCCGAAGGCTGCAAGGAATGGGATTCCTTCGGATCCAGGCTTGCGCGGGAAGGCCGGGGTCATTCCCGGGGCCGGAAGACTTCCGCCATTGCCGATTCGATGTCCGGGTAGCGGAAATTGAATCCGGATTCCAGAAGGCGCTTCGGCACGGTCCGCTGGCTGGCGAGAAACGCCTGGGCGAGATCCCCCAGCACCAGCTTCATCATCAGCGAAGGCGCCGACAAGACGGCCGGCCGGTGAAGATGCCGCGCCAGCGTCTGAACCAGATCCTCGTTCCGAACGGGCTGTTCGGCCGTAAAATTGAATGCGCCTTCGGCCGATTCATTTTCCAGCACGAATCTCACCGCCTCCATGTGGTCCTGGAGGTGGATCCAGGGGAACCACTGTTTTCCGTCTCCAAGCGGTCCGCCGACGAACATGCGAAAAGCGGGCAGCATCTTCTCGATCGCCCCTCCGTCGCGGTCGAGCACAACACCGAATCGACCGACGGCGACCCGCACTCCTTTGGCAGTCGCCTTGAAAGCCTCCGTCTCCCAGTCGGCGGCCAGCCTCGCCATGAAATCGTCTCCGGACGGTGCCGATTCGTCCAGAAGCCGGTCGCCCTGGTCTCCGTAATAGCCCGCGCCCGATGCATTGAACAGCACCCGGCCGCCGCCTTCGGGAAAGGCCTCCACCACGTGCCGGGTGGTGAGGATCCGGCTGTCTCTCAGAACTCTCTTGTACTTCTCGGTCCAGATCCGGAAGATGGTGGCGCCGGTGAGGTTCACGACGGCGTCCGCGTCTCCAACCGCTTCCTGCCAATGGCCGGGCTTCGTGGTGTCGGCGGAAAGATATTGGTAGCGGTCGCTTTCCGGATAGGGGCCCCTGCCCGAACGGGCCACGGCGGTGACCTGCCAGCCGTGGTCGAGCAGATGAGCCGTGAGACGCGTGCCGATGAAGCCCGTTCCGCCGCAGATCATGACCTTCATGACTCGTCCTCCCCTGTCCGTTTGGGCGCGGTTGGTTTTGAATCTTCACTCTAAACATTGTGAACTTCAAATGCAATCTCGGATGGCGGGCGGCGATTCTGATGAAGTTGCTTCAGCTGCGAGGAGTCCGTTCACCGGCGGAGCGGATGCCGAAAGTTCCGAATGGCGGCCGATAGCCCGATTTCCGGTATTCCCGGCGAGACGGGTTCCCGGGTCGATCCTCACCGACGCCCGACCCCCCTCTCCGGGGAGGGTTCTTGTCGCGGAACGGAAGAATAGTCACAATCGCGGAGCGGAGTGGTGGTCACAATGGCATGTCGGAACGGCGTGCTGTTTGAAGCCGTTCCGCGCGCGGATCAACGCTGTTCCATGGGTACGAAGCTGCACTCCTCGGGGCCGCAGTAGTCTCCGACGTACTGTGACCCCGGACGATAGAGGGCGGGTTTCGGCGCGGCATCGGCATACTGCTCCTCGATCACATGAGTACACCACCCCGCAATCCTGGCGATGGCGAAGAGCGGCGTAAAGAGATCCATCGGAACGCCCATGGCATGATATAGTGAAGCACTGTAGAAATCGACGTTCACGAAAATATCGATTCCCTTGCGTTCCTTGAACGCCTTTTTGCCTTTCTGCTCGAGGGCCTTCGAGATCTCGTACCACTGCGGTTCGCCGATCCGCTCCCCCATCTTCTTGGACATGGGCGCCAGGATGAAGGCGCGAGGATCGTCGGTCTGGTAGACGGCATGACCGAGTCCGAAGATGAGCCCGCCCGCGTCCAGTTCCTTTTGGATATAGGCATCGACCTTGTCGACACTCCCGATCTTCTGGAGCATTTCCATGACCCTGACGTTGGCGCCGCCGTGAAGCTCTCCCGAGAGGGAGCCCGCCGCCGCCGCAACCGATGCATACATGTGGGCGCGGGTCGAGGCAACCTGGCGGGCGGAGAAGGTGGAGGCATTGAAGGAATGCTCCGCATGCAGCACCAGGGCGGTGTCGAAGAAGCGGGTGATTTCCGGATCGGGTTCCTCGCCCGTGAGCATTCGCAGAAAGTCGGCCGCCTGGCTCAAATCGGGATTCGGTGCAACCGGGGCGTGACCGTTTCGGATGCGATGCCACGCGGCGACGACGGTGGGAAACCGTGCAATCAACCGGGTCGCCTTCCGGAGGCTGGCTTCCCGGTTGCGGTCGTCGAGATCCGGATCCGCCGTTGCCAGCATCGGGATGGCCGCCTGGAGAACATCCATGGGGTAGGCGTTCTTCGGAAAGGTTTCCATGGCATCGATCACGTGACCGGGTATCGCCCGTTGCGAGCCGAGAAACTGTCGAAATTCGGAGAGTTCCCTCGGATTCGGAAGCTTCTCGTGAAGCAGCAGGTGCGCGACCTCCTCGAAGGTCGCGTTTTCAGCCAGATCCTTCACCAGGTAGCCCCGGTAGATCAGCTTTCCGGCCTTTCCATCCACGTGGCTGATCTTCGTGCTCGCAACCGTTACGCCTCGAAGACCGATATTCAGGGGAGGAGTGCATTCTTCCATCGGGCACCTCTTCGTTTGTGGGGAGATTGCAGGGGCAACTGGTGCTCCGGGAATCCGACCCCGCCTCCATTTCGTTGCCGCTGGTTTTTTAGGAGCTTTTGATCGAAAAAAATGGGATGCCGCCACCGGATTGTCAAGTCATTAACGGGCATGATCCCGATTTCCCTATCACCTGGAGTCGGCCGATGCCAGGTGATACGGCTGCTCCGGTGGCGATGGAGACCACTGCCGAAGGAGGATCCCTGGGCTTCCGGTCATCCGGGCGGATGCCGGTTCCATCCCGATCGCCGTCGGCCCCTGCGGGCGCTCAGAAGACCATCTTTTCCGGCGGGCGGCGCTCAGGCACATAATCGTGCGGTATCTTCCCCTCGTTCCACTCCCTCGAGACGTAGAGATTGCAATAGCAGCTGCCGTATTCGGCCACGTCCGGCTCCCGGTAGACGCAGGGGCAGATGATGTCCTTGTCGTTTTCCCGGTTTCCGGATGCAAGCCGGCAGGGGCAGACCATGTATCCGTACCGTTCCTTGTTGAGCAGCAATGCCTCCAGCAGCTCAAAGGTGCGCTCGCGGTCTGCGTTGAAAAAGTACCCCTTGGCTTCCTGGACCTTCCTCAGATTTTCATAAAGGGTGTTGACGTCCATCAGAGTCCCAGCGCCTCCTTGATTTCCTGTTCCTTGTAGCCAACGATCACCTTGTCGCCGATGATGATGGTGGGGAAGGAGCACCTCTCGTTGAATTGCTTGACCTCCTCGAGCATTGCCTTTCGCTCTTCTCCTTCCAGGAGATCCACATCGACGAATTCAAACTGAATGGTGCATTCGTCGAGAAGCTTTTTGGTCGACTTGCAATGGCTGCAGGTGCTCAGAGAATAGATTTTGACCTTTTTTTCCTCGCTCATGTGCCAGTCCTTTCCATCGGGCCGTCGATGATCTCGGCCTGTAGAAGAATCGAAGTGTGTGCGTTCCGGCGTTGTCCCTCCCAAAAGGGGATAATATACTTGAAGCCGTCTTTCAATCCCCCATTCGCGCCGATTTACGCAAGGCCGACACGTTGATTCCCTCCCGCGGTCACAGTCGACAAGAGCCGTTTCAGCGCTTCCGGCTCGGCGACCGGGGCCTTGCAGCTTCTGCCGATGCACACGTAGGCCGCCGGTCGACCGTCCACCTCCACGGCGCTGTTGAGAAAGGGCAGCCGTCTTCCCAGGACCCGCCGGTCCTCGTCTTTCCGCAGGAGGATGAGGGTCTTTCCGTTCAGATGATGCTCTCTGGCCGACTTGAGGAGAGCCCTGGCTTCGTCGACGGCCGGATCTCCCGCGATCACGATCTGAACGGACTCGGCCTGCCTCTGGATCATTGCCGTCAACATAGTGGTGACGGCATCCGGGTGCGACTCAAAGCGGGAGAGCCCGGTCTGGATGGTCTCTTCCGCTGTCTTCTCCAGGTCGGTCCGGCCGGTCAGCCGCGACAGCCTCGTGAGGCAGACGGCGGCGACCGAGGCGGCCGACGGGATGACCAGGTCCATGTCTTCCTTGGCCCGCAGGATCAGGTGCGGGTCGTGGTCGGCCCTCGTCATGAAAAAGCCGCCGCCCTCGTCGTCGTGAAAATGGGTGAGGGCCGCTTCCGTGAGTTCCAGGGCCCTTTCCAACCATCGGGGCTCGAACTCCGATTCGTAGAGGTCGATCAACCCCTGGATGAGGAAAAAGTAGTCCTCCGCCGTTCCGGGAATGCGCCGCTCATCCTTGCGCCATCGGCGGTACAGGAATCGGCGTTGGGGGTCGTACAGACGTTCAAGCACGAATTCGGCGGCGTTCCGGGCTGCGTCCCCGTAGCGTCGGTCTTCCAGAACCTGGCCGCACCGTGCCAGCGCGCTGATCATGAGGCCGTTCCACGCGGTGAGGATCTTGTCGTCCAGGTGTGGCTTCGGGCGTTGGAGCCGGTGCTGAAAAAGAACGTCCGATGCCTGTGCCAGCAGGGCGTCCACGGTTTCGGGTGGAGAGCCCGTTTCCCTGGCGATTTCGGCGACCGATCGAAACTTGTGAAGGATGTTTTTCCCTCTGAACTCGCCATGGGGATCGAAGGCGACGTTTCCATCCGGTTCGACGCCGAAACGCCGGCAGAAGATTTCTCCGGCGGCTTCCCCCGCGATTTCGATGATCTCCCGCCGCGTCCAGAGAAAAAAACTCCCTTCGCGTTTCCGTTCCCCGACGGCCTCGGCTTCGGGAGGAAGGCTGTCGGCATCCTGGGCCGAGTAGAATCCGCCGTCGGGGTGCGTCATTTCCTGAAGAACGTATTCGGCGGTCCGGCGTGCGATTCTGGCGAAGGACGGGCTCCCGGCCAGATCGGCGGCGAGAAGGTAGACCGGAATGAGTTGAGCGTTGTCGTAGAGCATTTTCTCGAAATGCGGCACCAGCCACTGGGCGTCGGTCGAATAGCGATGAAATCCGCCTCCCAACTGGTCGAAGATCCCCCCGGCCCCCATCCGCTCCAGCGTATGGACCGCCATCTCCATCGACCGACGCTGCAAGGGGTCGCGAGTTTCGGGATGAGCGGCGTCGGCGGCAAAGGTCAACAGAAAGGTGAGCGTCGACGGAGAAGGGAATTTGGGCGCCGGACTGAATCCGCCCCATCTCGAATCGTAGCCCGCGGCGAGTTTTTCGACCGCTCGCTTCAAGAGTCCCTTGTCAGGTGGACTACCTCGACCCGCCCAGCTCAGCCGCTCCTTGAGGATCCGGGTGACCTTCGCCCCGGAATCCCGGATGCGCTCCCTCTGGGGCATGTCCGCCCAGGCCGCCGACACCTGCCTGAGCAGGTCGGGCCAGGACGGCATGCCGGCATGTCTCGGAGTGGGCGGAAAATAGGTCCCGCCGTAAAATGGGTCGAGATCCGGGGTCAGGAACACGTTCAGGGGCCAGCCGCCGGAACCGGTCAGGGCCGTAACCGCGTTCATGTAGATCTGATCCAGGTCCGGCCGTTCTTCCCGATCGACCTTGATGCAGACGAAATGCCGGTTCATCAATCGGGCGATTTCCAGGTCGGAAAAGGACTCCTCCTCCATCACGTGGCACCAATGGCACGTCGAGTAGCCGATGGAGAGAAGAATTGGCCGATCGTGGGTCTTCGCCTCCTGAAGGGCCTCCTCTCCCCAGGGAAACCAGTCGACCGGATTATGGGCGTGCTGCTGAAGATATGGGCTCTTCTCATGGATCAGCCGGTTCGGCCGGCGGGATGGGTCTGTCATGGCTGCCTCCTCGAAACCGTTTCGCACCCGAAAAGGGGTGCTTTCGTAACCTAAGCCCGAATCCGGCCGATCCAAGTTGACAGTGTGTGTTGATACATATATGTATCGAATTTACTCTGAATGAGACAATTTTGCGGCAATCGAGGATCGCAACTCTCGGATCACAGCCCCCCTGGAACATGCCGTGCTTGCGCCGATCGCGCCGCGGCGAGTAGGAGATCCCCATTGAAGGGCCTGTCAAGGCCTAGTATCTGGTCCGAATATTGCTTGAATCCGTATCGATCGTGTGTCGATGCAAGACACTTGAATTTTTAATCGATAACTGTTACTGGGTGAGACTCGAATGCCATCTGCCGTCGAATCCCCCAGTTCTGGTTCCGAACTCCTGCCCGACGGCATCGCCCTTGCTTCCGGCACCTAAATTCGTTCCAAACCCTACATCAAGGTTTTAATCGACCAGGAAAGGAGAAACCATGGCCGAGAAAAAAGCAATCATCTCCAAGAAGGAGATCGTGACCAAGGATGTCACCATTTGTGAAGCCACCGCCCAGATGCTCGAAAAGGCCAAGAGAGACGGTGTCGAAACCGCCTTCGACCGCGCGGCCAACATGAAGGCCTGCCCGATCGGGGCGGACTCCGCATGCTGCAAGCACTGCTCGATGGGACCGTGCCGCCTGAACGCCAAGGCACCTTACGAAAAGGTCGGTGTGTGCGGTGCCACCATCGACACCATCCAGGCCCGCAATTTCGCGCGCATGGTCGCAGCAGGCTCCGCTGCCCACACGGACCACGGGATGAGCATGCTGGATCTGTTCCGCGAGGTGGTTCACGGCAAGATCCTGGATTACGAAATCAAGGACGTCAACAAGCTCCTGGAAGTGGCGCAGTCGATCGGCATCGAGACGGAGGACCGCAGTGAGAGAGACATCGCGGATGACCTGTACAAGGAGCTTGAGCGCACCTACACCCAGGTGGAAGGTGAAATTCCCTTCGCCAAGCGGGTGCCGCCGAAGACCCTCGAAACCTGGCGGAAGCACGGAGTGGTTCCCCGCGGTTCCATGCGCGAGATCATGGAAATGATGCACCGCACCCACATGGGGGTGGATCAGCACTACGAGAACATCACACGGCAGATCAGCCGCACCGCCCTCGCCGACGGATGGGGCGGTTCCATGGTGGCTACCGAGATTTCGGACATCCTCTTCGGGACGCCCACGCCGGTGGCGGTCGAAGTCAATATGGGCGTCCTCAAGGAAGACCAGGTCAACATCATCGTGCACGGCCACGAGCCCAATCTTTTTGAATCGATGCTGGTCTCGGTCAATGACAAGGAATTGATCCAGAAGGCCAAGGACGTCGGAGCCAAGGGCATCAACCTGGTGGGCATGTGCTGCTCGGGCGCGGAAATGCTGGTCCGGCACGGGATTCCCCATGCCGGCAACTTCATGTCGACCGAAGCCGTTCTGATCACCGGTGCCGTCGACGCCATGTGCGTGGACGTGCAGTGCATCAAGCAGGCGCTCCAGACCGTGGCGGAATGCTACGGCACGCCGCTCATCACGACCAACCCGCGCGCCCGCATCGAAGGCGCCGATCACGTGGAGTTCCACGAGGACAGGCCCAGGGACACGACGGACGCGGTCGTGATCAAGGCAATCCATCGCTTCAAGAACCGAAAGGCCACCATCGAAATCCCCCGCATCACCAACACGGGTGTCCACGGCTTTTCCCACGAGTACATCAACTACATGCTCGGCGGAACCTTCCGGAGTTCCTACACGCCGCTCAACGACAACATCATCAACGGTAGGATCCGGGGCGTGGCGGGCGTCGTCGGCTGCACCAACCCCAGGGTCAAGCAGGACTGGGTACACGTGGAACTGGTCAAGGAACTGATCAAGAACGATGTGCTGGTCGTCCAGACCGGGTGCTCCCAGATCGCGCTTGCCAAGGCCGGGTTGACCACTCCGGAAGCCGCGCACCTGGCCGGCAGCGGGCTCAAGGAGGTCTGCGAGACCGTCGGCATGCCGCCGGTGTTGGGACTGGGATCCTGCGTCGACAACAGCCGGATCCTCATCGCCTGCTCGGAAATGGTGCGCACGGGAGGACTGGGGGAGAGCATCGCCGACCTGCCGGTTGCCGGGGCCGCGCCCGAGTGGATGAGCGAGAAGGCCATCGCCATCGGGCAGTATTTCGTGGCATCGGGCGTCTACACCATCTTCGGCGCCACGTTCCCCATCGTCGAGGGCACCAAGTTCCATAAGCTGTTATTCGACGGCCTCGAGGCTCAGGGATTCGGCAAGTGGGATTTTGTCGTGGATCCCTACGAGATGGCGAAACGCATGATCGCCCACATCGACAAGAAGCGAAAAGCGCTCGGCATCGACAAGGCCAGGGAGCGGGTCCTCATGGACATGGCGGACCGGCAGACCCTATCCGCCTAAAACGATCCCAGAAACACCTGTGCAGCCGGGGTGGATATTCCATCCCGGCTGCTTATTTTCAGGGAGTTATCCAGGTCCACCCGCCGGCCACGTCGGGCTGGGATGCGCCGAACCCCGGCGAAGGGACCCGGTCGAGATTTCGACACAAGGGCGGCGGCCGGCTTACGAACACGACCTGCCGGACCCCGATCCCGGCAGCCGCTGGGCGAGAAGGCGAGGAACGCTATGATGCGACTGGAAGATATCCGCAAGGACGAAGACCTGCTGAATGCGATCGACTGGGAGATGACCCCCGAGGAGGCGGTTCGGCTCTACCTGGAATGGGGCAACAACTGGGCCAACCGAAAGACCTATGTCATCCGGTCCAAGGATGACGTTTGCCATTATTTCGTGGTGAACACCTGGGGAGAAAAGCCGCGGATATTCTTTATCCGGCGAAACTCCGAGGAGGCGAGGGAGCTTGCGGAAATCGAAATGCCGCCCGCCCTTCAAGAGCGATTCCTGGCATCTGTCGGCCACAACAAGGGGGTTTATGCCGTGGATGGCGAGGTTCGAAACTGGCTCAAGTCCCAACTCTACTGCTCATGACGCCGGATGATTTGAAATTTCAGATCTCAAATCTGAAATCCTTCTCCCCTCGCGGGTGAGCGGCACCGGATGATTTGAAATTTCAGATCTCAAATCTGAAATTCTTCTCCCTTCGCGGGCACGCGGGCACCGGCGGCCTGACAGATGCGGCTTCCCCCCGGACACCCGGCCCCGCTCTCCGACCGGTCAGTCCTCGGGCATCACCTCCGGAAAATCCCTGATGAATCGATACAGCGTCGCACGGCCCACCCGCAACAGACGCGCCGCCTTGGCCTTGTTTCCGCCGGTATTGAGCAATGCTGTTCTCACGGTTGCCCGGTCGAGCTTCCGGCTCGGTGACTTCTGCGGCGACCCTTCCCGGAGGGCCTTGAGTTCGATCGGGAGGCTGTCCGCGGTGATCTGGCGGCCGTTGGATCGCACGATGGCAAACTGGACGGCGTTCTGAAGCTCTCTGACATTTCCCGGCCAATGGTAGTCCATGAGCATCGACAGTGCCTCCTGAGTGATTCTCAGGGGCGGTTTTCCGTGTTTTTCGGCGGCTTCCTGGATGAAGTGATTGACCAGCAGCGGAATGTCCGTTTTGCGTTCCCTCAGCGGCGGGATAGAAATCGGTATCACGCTCAGCCGGTAGTAGAGATCTTCCCTGAAGTTGCCGATCCGGACCTCTTCCTTGAGATCCCTGTTGGTTGCGCTGATCACCTTGACATTCACCGAGATGGTTTTTTCGTCCCCCACCCGTTCAAACTTGTTCTCCTGGAGAAACCTCAGCAGCTTGACCTGCATGGTTTTCGACAGCTCGGCCACCTCGTCGAGAAAGATGGTGCCGCCGTGGGCGAGTTCAAAGCGGCCCTTCTTGTCTCGGATGGCACCTGAAAATGCGCCTTTCACATGCCCGAAGAGTTCGCTTTCGATCAGACCTTCCGGCAGCGCCCCGCAGTTGATGGGAACGAAGGGCGTCCCGCCCCGATGACTCTCGTTGTGGATGGCATTGGCCACCAATTCCTTGCCGGTGCCGGTTTCCCCATAGACGTGCACCGGGTAGTCGTATCCCGCCACGTCGGTGATCTGCTGGAAGACCTGGAGCATCTTGACATCCCGGCCGATGATGTTGGCAAACCGGTTGAGGCTGCCCGTCCGCATCCGCAGCCGGAGCTCGTCCGTGATATCGCGAAACGCCGCCAACACGCCGATCCCGCTGCCGGCGTCGTCGCGCATCAGGGTGACGGACATTTCGATCCGGCGCTGGTCACAGTTCCGGGTCGTGATGTTCAGGGTGTATTCCTTGACGTCGGCTGGAAGTGCGGCGGGATGATCCGGCCGGTCGCAGAAGCTGCACCGCTCTCCGCAGAAGGGAAAACCGAAAGCCTCATGGCAGTCGCGGCCAAGGATGTCTTCCCGCTTGTATCCCGTGATCAACTCCGCCTGCCGATTGAAAAAGAAGATCCTGCGGTTGAGATCGTGGGCAATGATCCCCTCCTTGAGATTGTCCAGGACGCGCTCGAGATTTTCCCGGTTGCCGATAAGTTGGCTGAGCTTGGTGTCGGGCATGGAGGATGGCGGCTTTCACGGTTGCAGCAGTGGCATCGTCGGCGGATTGGATACCCCATCGACCCGTCGATGTCAAACCCGCGCTGGTTCAGAGCCGGCAGGGCAGGCGGCGGTTCATCCGAATGCCGAAGAGATCGATTTCCACATCATAGGCGAAGATTTCGACGCCTTTCCCTGCAGCGGTTCGCAGCGTCTCTGCATAGGCGGGAGTTCGCCCCACAGCGGGCTTCTCTGCGAAGGCCGGTGTAACCGGAGAGTTCGAAAATCCGGCCGGCCGCGGCCGCCACCAGCCGGTCGGGGACGGCCGTGTTGATCCCGACCAGGGATCCCGGCATCCGTATCAACTCCCAAGTGTACTTGAGTTTTCGCTCGATGACCTTGAGAAGGGCCGATCAAGGTTTGGTCCGCAGGATCCGGTGATAGGCTTCCGTCAGCTTGATGAAGTCCGACTTGGATCCGCCACGGTCCGGATGGAAGTCCTTGGCCCGCTGCCGGTACCGGCGCGCCAATTCGGCTCGCTCCATGCGCCGGAGTTCATTCCGGTTGGCCGCGAACAACCGTGAGGCCTCCTCGATGGAAACCTCCACGGCCCTCGGTGGCCGATATCGGCGGTGCCGATCCATGAATGCTCTGGCGAACGACTCCAGAAAGCGGTCCTGCGGGTAGTCGGAGTCGAAGTGCAGGATCAGGTAGCGGACCAGGAATTCGTTCAATCGTTCGGCCATCGTCATTCCGTTCCAAAAGTCGGCGTCCCGGTTGAGACGGCAGATTTCCCGGATCAAGGCCTCGTCGACGCGGTCCGGGTCGAGGCCCTGTGGCATCGTCCGGGCGATCCGCTCGGTGAAAAACCGCTGGAGATCGAAAATGACATGGATGTATTGCTTCCACTCGTGGGGTTTGAGAATGCGTTCGGCGCCGATGAAATAGTGTTCGATTTCATCCCGGGATTTGTTCTCGACGACCCGGAAAAGCTTTCGGGGCGCTAATCCGATGGCGCGTTGATCCATCCGGCCGAACCTCAGGAAGTGGAGCCTGCGGCGGTCGAACATATGGGGAAGGGGGCCTTCCTGCGGGGATGGGTTCCGTAAGCGTTCACGATCCCGCCGGATGTTTTCGGATCGGGTGCGAAAGTGGTCGAGTCGATATCGAATGTCGGAATCGACGAAAGGCCAGAATAGCGCCTCGATCTCCTCGGCATTCGGCTGCGCGCCCATGGCTTCGAGGCGTTCACCCACTTCCGTGTCGACATAGAACGCGTTGCCGCCGGGATAGACGATGAAAACGGCGGGATCCGCGCCCAGGTCCATCAGATCGCGGGCGAGCCAGTGCGGACCGCTCGGGAAGGACTCGCGGATGATATATCGGCTGGTGTGCTTTTCTCTTATCCGGGCCAGGTACACGGTATCATTTCCCCGCGGCAGCGGAACGGATCAGCCTCCGCAACGGGCGCGGGCCTCAACAGCCTGTGGATAAAAGGCGCCACGGGCCGAAAAGCGGCATGGCTGCCCTCACCATTGGCCCCGATGCTTGCTTATCCACAGATTGTCAGACGAATCGGCAGACGGCTCACCGGTCGGCGGCTTTCATGGCACTCTCGTAGTCCGGCTCCTCGGCTATTTCAGGCACGAGCTGGGTATGGACGACCTTACCGTTGCCGTCGATCACGACGACCGCCCTGGCGAAGAGGCCCGCGAACGGTCCGCTGACGAGGGTGACGCCGTAGTCCCGCCCGAACTCGGGATGGCGGAAAGCGGACACAGGGACCACGTCGTTGAGCCCTTCCGCACCGCAGAAGCGGGCCTGGGCGAACGGAAGGTCCATGGAAGCGCACAACACCACGGTATTGTCTTTCGAGGCGACCCGGGCATTGAACTGCCGTACGGACATCGAACACACTGGCGTGTCGATGCTGGGAAAGATGTTCAGCACGACGGTTTTGCCAAGGTAGTCCGCCAGTGTCGTTTCGGAAAGGTCGCTGCGTGTGAGCGTAAAATCCGGAGCACTGCTCTCCACGGCGGGCAGGTCGCCCACGGTCCGGACGGGATTGCCTTTGAAGGTCACGGTGGCCATTGCGGTCTCCTCCTGCTGCAGTCGATCCGCCATCGTTGGCAGGCGGCGGTCGGTTGAAATCTCTTCGATGGATGAGCCGGAGCCGGGAACAGAATCCGGCAGGTTTCGAAGCCGGCCAAGCGCTCACATCATAAGACCGCAATGGAGGATTTCATCCCCATTCCTTTTCCGCGTCCTCATTCCGCGACGACCGGGCTGAGACGCGGCCGCGCGGCAGCCTCGCAACGGTCTGCCTGTATCCCGGGTTTTCGCGGTCGCGGTTGAACGGATTCATGCCGCACCGTCAATCGCAGTCGTCTTCATTCCTTTCGCATGCCGCTTCACGCCGGCGCTCGGCCAATCGGGCCTCCCGGCGCCGCAGCGCGGCCCGGTGGCGCCGTTTCTGCTCCCGGGTTCCCGGCTTGAATGGCGTCACGGGTCGCGGGCTGCCGTTTTCATCCAGGGCCACGAAAGTGAGATAGGCCGATGCGATGTGGCGGATGGCCCCGGTCAACAAGTCTTCGGCTTCGGCCCTCACCCCGATTTCTATCGAGGTGCGCCCTGTCAGGTTCACCGAGGCCTTGAGAATGAGCAGGTTGCCGACATACGCCGGATGAACGAAATCCAGGCGATCGATGGAGGCGGTCACCACATTGCAGCGGGCATGCCGGAAAGCCGCCACTCCGGCGGCGCTGTCGATGTGCTTCATGATGACCCCGCCGTGGATGTTGCCGACGGGGTTGGCATCCTCGGGAAGCAGAAAGTGTGACAGAATGGCATCGGCCTGGGCGTTTTTCATGCAGGCATCCCTTTGCGAGCGGTTTTACCGGCTTGGTCAGGTGATATCGCTGATGCACAGCAGCAACCGCAGCCCACCGTGGAACAGGAAATGGCGCCGCCCGGGCAATTGCAGCTGTTCGTCAGGTTCCGGATCCGGCGAGAGAACCGCTGCCCGCCACCCGCTGAAATCCCTTCGAAGCTTGACGCCGATTTCGCGATAGAGTTGAAGGCTTTCCTGCGGCGTGTCCAGCCTCAGCCCGTAGGGCGGATTCAGCACCACCAGACCCCGCCGGCCGGTGTCCTTTTCGGGTATGAGATCAAAGAAATCGGCCCGACGGACCCGAACGGCGTCTTCCATTCCGCCCGCCCGCACGGTTTCCTTCAGGCCGCCGACCATGGCGGCCTTCCGGTCCGATGCCAGAACGATCGGTGCCGGAAGGTTTCGAAACCCCTGTTCGGCCTCCCTTCGCAGGTGAGTCCAGCGTCCGGGCTGAAAGGCCGGCCATTTCTCGAAGGCAAAGGAGCGAAACCAGCCCGGAGGAATCCGCTTGGACATCATGGCCGCCTCAAGGGAGAAGGTCCCGCTGCCGCACATCGGATCGAGCAGCAGGTCGTCTCCCTGGTAGCCCGCCAGCTTGAGGACGGCGGCGGCCAGGGTCTCCCTCAGTGGCGCTTTTCCGGCTCGAACCTTGAGGCCGCGTTTGTGAAGGTGCTCGCCGCTCATGTCGAGGGAGAGGGTGAAGCGGTTGTCGATCGCCCTGGCATACAGGGTCTGGGTGTCCTGAGGCCCCGGATCGGCCGGCAGCGTCAGCCCCTGGGCCTCGAAGCGGTTCTCGATGCCTTCACGAAGACAGTCGGCAACGGCGTCCTTGTGGTAGAGCCGCGAGTGATGAAGCGCTACATTGACGTGCATCGGCGTTCCCGCAGGCAGGTAGAGCTCCCATGGAAAGTCGGACACTCGCCGCTTCAGTTTCCGGAATCCGTCGGCCGAAAGGGTCCCGATGCGCATCAGGACCCGGCTGGCCGTCGCGCTCCAGAGGTTGACCGCATAGGCGTCGTGGAGGCGGGCTTTGAATGCGATTCCGCCCTCCGAAGGATCGCTGGTGCGGCTTTCCGCAATCCTGGAGGCAATTTCCTCCAGGCAAAGCGCTTCCAGGCCGGGGCCGGCAATGGCGAAAAAATCATGGGATCGTGCCGCGACATGCTGTTTGATGCGGCGTTGGAGTGGGTCGGCCGGCGCCATAATCCTCCTCGACGGTTGGTGAAAACGCCCGACATCGGCGTTATGCTTCATCCCTCGTCACGGCGGCCAAGGCCGGATTTCAAATTTCAAATCTGAGATTTGAAATCCTTCTCCCGTGGCCGTCCGGAAAAGGGATTGGTCATCATATGTGAAAGTCCGGCGCTTCGCAACAACCCGCATGTGTATCTGGACACTGCTGGGTCCGCACGGGCAGCGGGTTCCACGCGTGACTCTCCTTCTTGCGAACATTGATGCTAACTAACTGAAAAAACACTAGTTTGACATAATCATCGCTTTCGGTTAGGGTGCGGGTTCATCGGTAACGGTGAATCATGAATTCCATCGACGCATCAACGGAAAGGAACCGCCATGGCGAAAGGACTGAACAAGGTCATGCTCATCGGAAACCTGGGACGTGACCCCGAAATCCGCTACACCCCGGATGGATTGGCGATTGCCAAATTCAGCATAGCGACCACCGAGCGCCGGAAGGCCAAGGACGGCAACTACGAGGACCATACCGACTGGCACCGGGTTACGGCGTTCGGCAAACTAGGGGAGATCTGCGGGGAATATCTGTCCAAAGGCAGCCAGGTCTACATCGAAGGGCGAATCAGCTACGGATCCTACGAGAAGGACGGACAGACCATCTACACTACCGATATCATCGCCAGCGACATGGTCATGCTGGGTGGGAACCGGGGCGGTGGCGCCGGCGCCGGCGGCAGCGGACGAGGAGGATCCAAGCCATCCGGACCTCCCCAGGACGATTTCAATGCGCCACCGTACTCCGGGATGAATGACGACGACATTCCATTCTGAGCCGGTGGCCCTCTGAATGGCGGGCCGTCCTCCGGGCTTCGCGGGTGAGGCGCACACGCAGGGCTTCTCGACGTCCGAGGTCAACATATATCCGGAGGGGTATCGCAGGGTCACGAGCCTGCCTCTCGCCGTGCGCCGACAGTCGCATTCTCTTCGTGAGTATAGCAGCGCCGCCTCCCGTGCCAGCGGGAAGCGGCGCTGCTGTGGTCTTGATCGACCCGTTCCGCGGAATCCCCGGGCACCGGCCGGATGGATTCAGGCGTCAGCAGAATCCCAGCCGGCACTCCCTGTTTCTGGATTTTTGAATGACCTTGCAGGAGTATCCCAGCGCGAAAAGAAGGGCCAGAACGGCCAAGGCGTAAGGGATAAACAGGTTCACGGCTGAAAAAGCGATCAGCAGCACGATCGCGGCGATGGCGCAAATACTTTTCATGTCGCATCCTCCCTTTGTGAGTTCCACATGCTCCACCCTAAGCACGGCCGCGTTTCAGGTCAACGAACAGCCGAAAAGCCCGCATCCGGCCTATCGAACGTAAAACTCAAGTATTACTAAGCTTTTGGCGATATTAGATACTCAGGGCGGCGATGGGCGGCTCTCGGCGGAGGGGGCGGGTGCACTTCTCTTTTCATGACGCAACCGAGGCATCATGAAGCGGTTCGATATTGTCTTCAGGGGAGAAATCCTGCTCGAAAACGACCTGGAATCGGTCAAATCCGGGCTGGCGCGCCTGCTGAAATCGGACCCGCATTCCGTCGAAAAGTATTTCTCGGGTGACGAGTTCGTGCTCCGAAAAGGCGTAGCCGAACAAGCCGCGCTGAGAATTCAGGAGGCCGCAAGAGGCATCGGGGCGGTTTTCGACCTTCGAATCAACGATTCCAATGAGGTTCAGCCTTCACCAAAACGGCCCCATCACCGCATTCCCCCTCCCATCGACCCCACGCCTCCCAGATACCTGACCTGCCCGAATTGCGGAACACCGCAACCAAAGGCCGCCGCCTGCATCAACTGCGGGGCCTTTCTCATAGGGAAACCCCGGCGTTCTCCCGGAATCGAGGGGGCACCCCGGCCCATGGCGACTGCCGATCGTTCCCTTAACGGTGTGTCGATGCGGGCTTTTTTCAGGGGGCTTCGGATTTTTTTCCTGGCCTCCCTGCTGGTGCTGGTCGCGGCCCACGCCTACCTGACCCGGGCGAGAACAACGGATTGGAACGATTCGCTGCGGGTCGGCATCTATCCCATCAACGGGGACGGCGATCCAGCCACGGGGGTGTTCATCAACACCCTGAGCGAACTGACTTTCGAGCCGATCAGCCGCTTCTTCGCCCGCGAGGCCGATCGCCACGGCGTTGAACTGGATTTTCCTGCCATCGTTCACCTGGCCCCTGAGGTGGAGAGCCTGCCTCCCGCACCTCCGGCGGCAGGCAGCCGTCTGGGCATCATGTTGTGGAGCCTCAGGTTTCGATTATGGGTCATGAGGGCGGACACGCTGGACGAAATAACGACCGATATCCGGATGTTCGTGGTGTTTCAGGGGAACGGCTCCGGCCGGAAACCCGCCGATTCATTCGGCCTGGAAAAGGGGTTGGCCGGCGTTGTTTACGGCTTTGCGGACAGCCGGTTTTCCGGCAAGAACAACATCGTCATCGCCCACGAGATACTGCACACTCTGGGTGCCAGGGACAAATACGATCCCATCACCCGCCAGCCGATTTACCCCGATGGATTCGCGGAGCCCGATCGCTCGCCGCCTTATCCCCAGAGATGGGCGGAGATCATGGCAGGCCGCGTCGCCGTCTCTCCGGATCAGTCCCAAATGCCCGAAGGCCTGGAATACGTCCTGATCGGCCCCCGCACGGCATCTGAAATTCGTTGGATCTGAAGGCGATCGGCTTCGCTTCAGCGGCAGATCAAGTCACAGGAATAGCTGC
The DNA here is from genome assembly GCA_049366795.1 of Desulfobacterales bacterium. Taxonomy (GTDB): domain Bacteria; phylum Desulfobacterota; class Desulfobacteria; order Desulfobacterales; family UBA5852; genus CALNZV01. The sequence continues at coordinate 40,224 of JBMNCP010000030.1, read as the reverse complement.
TGGGCTCGAAAACGAACGCCCCCGGGCCGGGGGCGCAAATTCAAAAAGGCAGGCTTCTGCTTGGGACGACGGTTGCGGAATCGGCGAAGCGGCGGTCAGGGTTTCTTGTTCTCTTCTATTTTGTCGGGTTCCTTGTCTTTTTTGTCCTTGTCGTCGTCAGCGGTGGCGGTCTTGAAGCTCTTGATGGCCTTCCCCATGCCGGCACCAATTTCCGGAAGTTTGCCCGCTCCGAAAATGATCAGAATGATCACCAGAATAATGATGAGTTCAGGCATGCCGATACCAAACATCACTTCCTCCTATTCACCGAAAGGGGAGGGCTTCAGCTCTTGGACAAGCCGAAGGAACTCCTTGGATTTAAAATGGCTGTCCATGGCGGCCCGGTAATGGATCCAGGCGGTCCATGACTCGATCCAGGCATGGTTCCGCCAATAGCAGTCCGCGTCTCCATTTCCCTTGAGGCGCTCGATGTAGTCGATGTATTCCTCGGAGCAGTCGTCGCAAAAACGATAGGGAATACGCACACCCGATGGATCGTCTTCAAAAGGCGGACGGCATCCACCGCCTGTCGGCTTGCCGCACTTCTCGCACCCGGAGGCGCAACGTGCGCATCGAAGCAGGCCTCGGACTGCGAGTTGTTTTCTTCTGAGCAACCCGGCGGCTTTGTGCTTCCGGTCATCCTCCCTGCGTCGGTCGATCGAAATGATTTCAGCCAATGGTTCCCTTTCGAATTCAATGGATTGCAGCCCCTGCGATCGGCGGCATCTCTATAACACCGCCGATTTCGGGTGTCAATTCACATCAGTGGACGCTGCCGCTCCGCTGCGCTTGTCAATCCACATGCCTCATGCTACGGTCTGAACCCTGAATTTTCAAAACCGGAAAGGAGCGCTTCAAGCGTCATACGCATCGCCGTTCCGAAGCATAATCGAGGATATGTCATGCAACCGTTTCAAGCCGATTGCCGCGCCCTGCTGATCGGAAGTCTGCCCCTTGCCGATCATAACGAAGCCTTCGAATGGGTCATGTCCGCCACCCCGATGCTGCCGCTCTGGGTGCAGCTGCCTGCCTTTCCCGAAGAGCGTATGATTCCCCAATTCGCACCGGGTATGCCCGGGTTGGTTCAGGATCAGGATCGGCTGTTCGTGGATGTCAGCGGGCAGGATTTCGAGGCTCAGCTGCTGGATTTTTATGAAGCCTTCATGGCCGTCTCCGATGACCTGCGGCTTCTCGACGCGTCGCGTTTTGCCCTCAATCCTTCGACAGCCCCGGGATTTCACGTGTTCATGGAAAGAATGTCCCGGTCAAAAACGGCTCCCGCGGGAACCAAAGGACAGGTCACCGGCCCGATCACCTTCGGCATCGGATTGCACGACCGCAGCGGCCGCTCCATCCTTTTCGATCCGCACGCCCGCGATGCCGCGGTCAAACTCCTGGCGATGAAGGCCCGCTGGCAGATCCGCCGCCTCAAATCCCTTGGCGCTCCCGTCATTCTTTTCCTGGACGAGCCCGCCTTGGCAGGGTACGGCTCCTCCGAACTCATCAGCGTTTCCCGGGAGGAGATCATCGAAGCGCTGGGCGAGGTGATCGAAGCCGTTCATGAAGAGGAGGCTCTGGCGGGAGTGCACGTCTGTGCGAACACGGATTGGTCCATGATCCTGGATGCCGGCGCGGACATCGTCAATTTCGATGCCTACGGTTATTTCGATCGGTTTGTTCTTTATCCGGATTCGATCAAACGCTTCCTTGAAGGTGGCGGCATCGTGGCGTGGGGGCTGGTGCCGACCCTGGACACCGAGGCGGTCGACCGGGAATCCTTCGAATCCCTCAAAACACTGTGGGATGATCTTTTCGGCCGCATCATGGCGCTTGGGGTGGACCGGGGCCGTCTGGCGTCCCAGTCCCTGATCACACCGAGCTGTGGAACCGGGTCGCTGAGTGCTGCCCGGGCGCGGAAGGTGCTCGACCTCACCCGCACCCTCTCCGAGGCCATTCGAGTCGAACACGGATTTTTGCCATGACCCACCGCAATGCCGAGCCGAAATCGTCCAGCCGGTTCAGCGGCGCCAGCCGATACGTTCTGGATGACGAGCTGGCGGACATCGTCAACATCAGCATGGCGCTCGAAATGCCGCTCCTGCTCAAGGGGGAGCCCGGAACGGGCAAGACCATGCTCGGCCACGCCATCGCCGAAAGTCTTGGCATGCCGCTGATCGTCCTGAATGTCAAATCGAGCATGAAGCTCGTCGACGCCCTATACCAGTACGATACCCTCACCCGGCTGAACGACAGCCGATTCGGGGACTCCACCCGGGATGTCAGCCGCATCGAGGATTACATCCGAATGGGAAAGATCGGCCAGGCCTTTACCGCCGATACCCGCACGGTCCTGTTGATCGACGAAATCGACAAGGCCGACACCGATTTTCAGGACGACATGCTCGATGTGCTGGACCAGATGTCCTTCGACATCATCGAGGTGGATCGGACGGTGACCGCGCGGCACCGCCCGGTGATCATCATCACTTCAAATGCCAAGAAGGATTTGTCGGACCCTTTTCTCGGCCGCTGCAATTTCCATCACATCGCCTTCCCGGATCCCGGGATGATGCATCGGATCGTTCAGGCCCACTTTCCGGAGCTGGACGAACAGCTCCTGCGGCATGCGTTGGAGGCGTTCTACCGCCTGAGGGAGCTCGACGGCATCGAAAAAAGGCCCGCAACGCGGGAACTCCTCAACTGGATCCGGGCGCTTAGGGCCGACCCGGACTTTCAGCCCAATCGGCTGGCCCGGGACGAGATCCCCTTTCTCGGCGTTCTCTTCAAGAAGAGCAGGGATTTTGCCAGGGCAGCCCGGACTTTTGTCCGCTGACGCACAGCCGTCCCGAACCATGTTCATCGCCTTTTTTTATGCATTGCGGGACGCCGGCATTCCGGTGAGCCCCACGGCTTTTCTGACGCTGCAACGGGCGCTGTCGAACGGGCTCGTCTCGGGCCTGGACGGTTTCTATACGGCCTCCCGCGCCATCCTCGTCAAAAGCGAGCGGTATTTCGACCGCTTCGACCAGATTTTCGCCCACTTTTTCCGGGGGGCGGAACTCCCCGACTCCACCGGCCTCGAGATCGACGATCTGGCCCGCCTGCTGCTCGAGGAATGGCTGGACAACCCCCAAGTGCTGGCGGATGCCCTGGGAATGGACGAATCGCAGCTTGCCCGTCTCACGCCGGAGGAGCTCCTCGACTATTTCAAGGCCCGGCTGGCCGACCAGGATGGAGAGCACCATGGCGGCAACCGGTGGATCGGCACGGGGGGGACCTCGCCGGTCGGACACTCCGGTTTTCATCCGGGCGGCATGCGGGTGGGGGGCGTCCCGCGGAACCGTTCGGCGGTGAAGGTGGCCCTGGAACGCCGCTATCGGGACTATTCCCTGAGCGGACCCCTCAAGGCCACGATGATGCGCGAGGCCATGAAGCGTCTGCGCCACCTGGTGCCGGCGGGGCCCAAGGACCGGCTGGACGTCGATGCCACACTCTATCAGACGATGAAGAACGCCGGCGAAATCGAGCTTGTTTTCGACCGGGATCTCAGGGACCGCCTGAAGGTCATTCTCGCCATCGACAACGGCGGCTGGTCCATGGACCCGTATGTCCCTCTCGTCCAAGCCCTCTTCGACCAGGCCCGGGATCTCTTCAAGGACCTCAAGACCTACTACTTTCACAACACCGTCTACGATGTGCTCTGGAAGGACCCCACCCGGTACCGTGAACCCCAGTCCCTGGAGGCCATGGCGGGGTTCGACCCGGAAACCCGCATGTTCTTCGTGGGGGACGCGAGCATGGCTCCCTATGAATTGATGGCCGCCGAAGGATCCATCTACGTCAAGGAGCGAAGCGGACAGCCCAGCATCGAGCGGCTGCGTTTTCTGGCCCGCAGTTTTCCGAAATCCGTCTGGCTCAATCCGGTTCCGGTGCGGATGTGGGAGTACACTCCCACCATCTCCAGAATCCGGGAGGTGTTTCCCATGTTCGAGCTGACGGTCGACGGGATCGAGGCCGCCGTCTCCCATCTTCAGAAGGCGTGAACCCGGCAGACGCTGCGGTCAGTCCATCTCGACACCCTGAGTTCTCAGCCGCTTTCCTCTCATCCCGCCACCTCCGCGAGATCGCTTTCTTCGATGCGGAAGAGGCGGCAGGTGTTGGTCCAGATGCGGGCAGCCAATCGGGCGGGGTCGTCCCCCCGGACTTCGGCCAGCTTGAGAAAGGTGCTTTGGACGAAGGCGGGTTCGTTGCGCCGGTGCTTGTTGCGCTCCGGCACCGGTGTCAGGTAGGGGGCGTCCGTCTCCACGAGCAGCCGGTCGGCCGGGATGCGCTTTACCAGCTCGCGGAGGCCCGCTCCCCGGCCCTTGACCGTAAGGATGCCGGTGATGCCGATGTGAAGCCCCAGATCGAGGTAGGCGTCGAGCTCTGTCGGGGAACCGCTGAAACAGTGCACCACGCCTTCGAGGCCATTCCAGCCGGACTCCCGCAGGAGGGCCAGAAACCTGCCGCCGCTGTCGCGTTCGTGAAAGATGAGGGGCAGGCCCGTTTCCCCGGCGATCTCCAACTGGCGGAGGAACCACTTTTCCTGCGCGTCCCGGGGCGAGAACATTCGATTGTAATCCAGGCCCGTTTCCCCCCACGCCCGGACCTTCGGGTGATCTGCCGCCTGCTCGAGACGATGGAGTATCGCATCGCTGCAGCCGCGCGCGTCGTGAGGGTGGACCCCAACCGCGGCAAAGACGCCGCTGTATCGATCGGATATCTCGACCACGCGCAGGCTCGAGGGCTCGTCGATGCCGACGGCCATCACGGCCGTCACTCCGGCGGCCCGCGCCCGCTCGATCACGGCGTCGAGTTCGCTCTCGTAGGAGCGGTCGTCCAAATGGCAGTGACTGTCGAAGAGCTTCATGGCGGGTCGATCTCTCCTTTCCATCGGCATGAAGGTTGCGGTCGTATCACGGAACCCGAACCGGATCAACGGATTCAACTTTCGATGGGCGTTTCGGGAATTGGGGTTTGATTTTTCCCGTCATTCAAGGTAAATACATAGTCTCTAAACACAAAGACCTGCCCGCAGAACAGCCGGCCGGGCGTGTCGACACGCATCGGTCCGTGCGGAGGCCGCACAGGTCCGGGCCCGCCCCGACGTTACCTCGCAAACCGCCGAAGACGGACAACCCCGGAGCCGATAGGTCGAGCCGGCGGCTTCGATTTTCCGGATGCGCCGCAGATCGAAATTTACCCCTGGAGGATAATCCATGTTCAACATTGTCAGACGAGAAGAGATGTCCGACGGCACCGTTGTGCTGAATGAAATCGAGGCTCCCAAGATCGCCCGGAAGGCCAGGCCCGGTCAGTTCGTGATCCTCAAGGCCAACGAGGAGGGCGAGCGGATTCCCCTCACCATGGCGGATACGAACCCGGAAAAGGGCACCATCACCGTGATCTACCAGGTGGTGGGCAAGTCTACCGCGCTCTTCAAAACGCTGGGGGTCGGAGAGGGATACCAGGACGTGATCGGCCCCCTGGGACGCCCGACCCATCTGGAAAAGATGGGAACGGTGGTTTGCATCGGCGGCGGTACCGGTATCGCCGTGCTTCACCCCATAACGCGGGCGCTCAAGGAGATCGGCAACCGCGTCATCACCATCATCGGCGCCCGGACCAAGGACCTTCTCATCCTCGAAGACCAGATGCGCGCCGCCTCCCACGAGCTTCACATCTGCACCGATGACGGATCTTACGGCCACAAGGGATTTGTGACCGACGTGCTGAAGCAGGTGCTGGAGAGCCAGAAGGTCGCCCAGGCCGTGGCCATCGGACCGGTCCCCATGATGAAGTTCGTGTCGAAAATGACCCAGACCTACGATGTGCCCACCCTGGTCAGCCTGAACCCCATCATGGTCGACGGGACCGGAATGTGCGGCGGCTGCCGGGTGACGGTGGGCGGCAAGACCCGGTTCGCCTGCGTCGACGGACCGGAATTCGACGGCCATCAGGTGGATTTCGACGAACTGATGCGGCGGCTCCAGGCCTATTGCGAGGACGAAAAGACCTGTTCCGATGGGTTCTGCCGCATCCGGCCCTGACAGTAACGCGCTGAAAACGGCGCGAACCATATCCCGACTGGCAGCAGCCGTTTGCGGCAGTTGCCGAATCGATACCCATAGTGGAGGATTACATGTCCGAAAAGCAGAAAAAAACCATTTCCCGGGTCTCCATGCCCGAGCAGTCGCCGGAGGTACGCCGGCGGAATTTTGACGAAGTCCCCCTCGGATACACGCCCGAGATGGCGATGGAGGAAGCCGGCCGATGCCTGCAGTGCAAGAAGCCGGCTTGCGTTGAAGGCTGCCCCGTCAGCGTCGACATTCCCGGATTCATCGCCCATATCAAGGAAGGCGACTTCACGGCCGCCATCCGAAACCTCTGGAGCAAGAACGCCTTGCCGGCGGTCTGCGGCCGGGTTTGCCCGCAGGAGAGCCAGTGCGAGGGGGTCTGCATCCTCTCCAAGAAAGGCCCATCGGTCGCCATCGGAAACCTGGAGCGGTTTGCCGCCGACTTCGAACGCCACAAGAACTCCGGCATTCTTCCGCCCAAGGCGCCCCCCACGGGCAAGCGCGTCGCAGTGGTGGGATCCGGTCCCTCCGGCCTGACCGTGGCCGGCGACCTCGTGGTCAAGGGGCACGACGTGACGGTGCTCGAGGCGTTCCACAAGCCGGGAGGGGTTCTCGTCTACGGAATTCCGGAATTCCGTCTCCCCAAGGAGATCGTGTTCTCCGAGGTGAATTTTCTCGCGCGTCTCGGCGTCAAGGTGGAGGTGAACTCCGTCGTGGGCCGGACGACGACCGTCGACGAGCTTTTCGAGGAGGGTTTCGATGCCGTGTATCTTGGGGTGGGGGCCGGTCTGCCGAGGTTCCTCAATGTGCCCGGGGAAAACCTGATCGGCATTCTTTCCGCCAACGAGTATCTCACGCGGGCCAATCTCATGAAGGCCTATCTGTTCCCGAAAGTGGACACTCCCATTCCCAGGGGGAAGAACGTGTGCGTGTTCGGCGCCGGCAACGTGGCCATGGACGCCGCCCGAACCGCCCTGCGACTGGGGGCGGAATCGGTGCGAATCGTCTACCGCCGGTCGCGGGAGGAGATGCCCGCCCGGGCCGCGGAGGTTCACCACGCCGAAGAGGAGGGCATCGAGTTCTTTCTCCTGACGGCTCCGACCCGGTTCCTCGGAAACGAAAAGGGCCGGCTGACCGGGATGGAATGCCTCCGGATGGAATTGGGAGAGCCGGACGAGTCCGGACGGCGGCGTCCCGTGCCCATCCAGGGAAGCGAGTTTCAATTGGAATGCGACCTGGCGGTCATCGCCGTGGGCTCCGGCGCCAATCCGCTCCTGACCCAGTCCACGCCGCAGATTCAGCTGAACAAGTGGGGCTACATCCTTGCAGATCCGGAAACCGGAAAAACGAGCAAGAAGGGTGTGTGGGCCGGCGGCGACATCGTGACGGGCGCCGCCACGGTCATTCTTGCGATGGGCGCCGGTCGGAAGGCCGCGAACTCCATCCACGACTACCTGACATGGGGGTGGTAGGGGGAATTTCGGAGCCTCGACCGTCGATCAAGACCCCGGCCCGCCCTTAAGGCGCGCCGGGGTCGCTTTTTCGGCGAGATGCACCACCCGGTCGAAAAGGGGGCGAATCGCGTCGATCCGCCGGCGCTCCCGGAGGGAAAATTCCGTCCCGCCGAGGGTCCGGCCGTAATAGGCGTTCACGATCAGGGTCGCCGGGCGGTTCAGCAGGATCATCAGCCGGTCGGGATTCCCGGCCTGAAGGTAGAGCGTGGCGTCGTTGATCACCAACACCCTGCGAGACGATGCCAGGCAGCGGTCCAGGAGCGGTTCGATGGCGGCCGCGTTTCGAACGGCCAGGGCTTCGACCTCGGCTTCCGTCTTCCCGGTGAGCCGGGGGGGAACGATATCCGTCGTGAGGTATAGAATGCCCGGCGACGGCGGCTGAATCCGTCCGCCGATCCCGCCGGTGATCCTCGGCGCCAGGTCCAGGAGGATCGTCTGCTCCGAGAATCCGGCTGCGGCCATTCGCGCCACGACGGTCGACGTCAGTCGGCTCTTGCCGGTTTTCACTTCCCCAAGGATCAAGGTCCTTAGATTCAGCCACACTGTGAGATCCATATCGTTCGAGCCCTCGACGATCATGGGGCTATCCCCTTATCCACCACCATCCCAAAGCCGCCGTCCCCGCAGCCCCTGCCAAAACAGCCCAATCCAGCGCCGTAAACCTGAATCGATAGAGGGAGCTCCGGGGAGACCGCCCGAACCCCCTGGCTTCCATGGCTTCGGCCAGCTCCTCTGCAAGCTGGAATACCTGAACCAGGATCGGCAGCAGGAAAAGGGGGTATTGCCGCAGGGCGGCCCAGCCGGGGCTGAGGGACAGCCCCCTGGATCGCTGGGCGTCCATGACGGCGCGGGCCTTTGCGGTGACGATCGGAACGAATTGGAGGGATGCGGTCATCACGAAGGCCACGGAGAACGGAAGGCCGGACTGGACCAGGGCGTTGCCGAGGTCTTCCGGCGGCGTCGTGGAAAAAAATACAAAGAAAACCGTCGCCAGGACCAGAAGGCGGAGTCCGGCTTCCGTTCCTTCACGTGGTCCGAAGGACCAGGCCATCACCAGGGCGAAAAAGATCGCCATGGGCATCAGCATCACGAGCCAGCGTAAAAAGGAACCCCAGAGGCGGCCGGCCGTGACGACCATCAGCAGCAGGGCGCCCTCGGCTGCCAGGCCGGTCCACCCCCGGGTGAAGACCACCAGGGCGCCGTACATCAGAGCCAGCACCAGACGGGTTCTCGGGTCAAGCATGCCTCGACTCCATCTTCAATCGCCGCTTCAGGCAGAAGGCCGGGGTGGGTTCCAGGCTTGCCTCCGCCATGGCCCGGGAGTCGCCCATGACGGATTCGGGCGGGCCGTAGGCCTGAACGCTGCCCTTGGCCAGCACCAGCCAGCGGTGGGCGTTGGCCTCCGCGAAGGAAAGATCGTGGGTGACGAGGATGATCGACGCGCCCCGCCCCCGAAGGCGCTCGAGTTCGTCTTCCAGGGCTTTTCGGAAGTGGTGGTCCTGCCCGGCCGTGGGTTCGTCCAGGATGAGGATGTCCGGTTGCGCGGCGAGCGCCGAGGCGAACGCCACCCGCTTCTTTTCGCCCCCGGAAAGCCTGAATGGCGCCCGATCCATGAGCTTCGTGAGGCGGAAGGTGCGGCCGAGGGCTTCGATATGCGCCGGGTCCAGGCAACCCAAAGCCTCGGGGCCAGCGGCGATCTCCTCGCGAACGCTGAACCGGAAGAACTGGCTTTCCGGGTTCTGGAAGGCGATGCCGATGTGGCGGGCGAGTTCGGCCACGGGGCGGCCGGTGACGCCGCTTCCCTTGAGCCGGATGGAACCCGCCGCAGGTCGAAGCAGGCCGTTGAGATGGCGGATCAGGGTGGTCTTCCCGGCGCCGTTGGCGCCGACGATGGCGAGCGTTTCACCGGGTTCCAGCGAGAAACGGATATTTTCCAAAAGGATCGACCCGTTTACCTTGCAGCTGAGCCCGTCCACCTCGAGAAGCGGGCCCGCGCCCCCGGCGGGAGAATCGAGCGGCTTGGGCAGCAAGGCTTCGACCGCGCCGCGCGGAAGATCGGCGACGGCCACTTCATCGGCGGTCATCGGAAGCGGGTCCTGGCCGGCCAGCCGGCCCGCCAGGACCGGAAGCGGCAGCCTCAGCCCCAAGCGTTCGAGATCCATCCGCGCGATCGTTCCCGGGGCCGCGTCTGCCGCCAGGCGCCCCTTTTCCAGGACCAGGACGCGCTGAGCGTCCGGAAGGGTGTAGCCCATGCGGTGTTCGCACACCACCACGCCGGTTCCGCTCCGATGGATATCCGAAACCGCGCGGCGAACCCGGCGCACGTTGATCGGATCCAGATTCGCGTAGGGTTCGTCCAGGACGACCACGGAAGGATTGAGCGCCAGAACGGCGGCAAGCGCCACCAGCTGTTTTTCCCCCCCGGATAGCCGGGCCGGGGCCCTGCCCATGAGCGGCGTGATCCCCATGGTTTTGGCGGCCCGGCCCATTCGAACCCGGATATCCCGGGAGGGAAGACCCAGACTCTCCAATCCGAAGGCGATTTCCGCCGAAACGGTCCGATTGAAGAGCTGGGCATCGGGATTCTGAAAGACCATGCCGACCCGATCGAAGAGATCGCAAACCCGCAGATCCGCCACCCGTCGCCCTTCGACGGATACCCGGCCGGTGATCCGTCCCCCGTAGAAATGGGGAATCAGTCCGTTGAAGGTGCGGCAGAGGGTGGATTTGCCGGACCCGCTCGCACCGCAGAGCAATGCATAGGTTCCCGGATCGAGTTCGAAGGACAGGTCTTTCAGAACGCCCGGCGCTTTACCGGAACGGTAGCTGTAGGACAGTCCGGCGACGGAGATCGCGGAAGGGAGCGGACTGTTCACCTCAATCTCCCAGGTCGATCATCTCTGTGCGCACCAGCAGCCGGATGAACATCACCGCCAGGAGGCTGCCCGCGACCGTGCTGGCCAGAAAACTCGGCAGCAGTGCGAGCATGGGAATGGCCTTTCCCATGAAGACCGGCGCGACGACGGCGGCGCTCACCACCGGGGCAACGAAGCCGGTTCCCGCGATTTCTCCCGCGGCGGCCATCGGCACCTTTCGCGTCCACGCGTAAAGCACGCCGGCCAGGACCGCGCCGATCATACCGCCGGGGAAAGCCAGCAGAGTGCCGACACCCAGCGCGTTGCGAATGACGGCGACGACCGTCGCGTTGAGCAGGGCCCACCAAGGTCCCAGAATCACGGCGCTCAGCACGTTGATGAAATGCTGGGTGGGGTTGATCTTGGCGATGCCGATGGGAAACGAGGTGTAGGGGGCCAGCGCGACGCCGATGGCCACCAGGACGACGGCGTAGGCGGTTTTGCGCGATATGCTCATTGGATGGTGAAGGGCTTCCGTGTGGCGCGCCATCGATCATTCCTCCAGTGTTGTAGGGGTCGGCGAATCGGATGCGGATGGAGCCGCTTGCGGATCCTGTTCCGTGTTCAAGCCCGCTCTGGCGTAAAGCTCGAAAAAGTGGTTTGTCGGTCCATGGCCCCTGCCGAGCGGAAGCGCGTGGCGGATCGCCCCGGTGATATACCGTTTGGCGTGGGCGACCGCGTCGAAAAAAGGCAATCCTCTCGCCAGGTTGGCGGCGATGGCCGAGGAGAACGTGCAGCCGGTTCCGTGGGTGTTGCGGGTTTCGATGCGTTCGTCCTCGAGCTCCCGGAATTCCTTGCCGTCGAACAGCACGTCCGTTGCCCGGTTTCCGCCCAGGTGGCCGCCTTTGACCACCACCTTTCGTGCCCCGAAGTCGACGATCCGGCGGGCCGCTTCCCGCATCTGACCGACGGTTCGGATTTCGGATCCGACGAGGGACTGCGCCTCGAAAAGATTGGGCGTCACGATATCCGCCAGGGGGAAAAGGCGCCGGACGAGGGCGCTGCTGGCTTCTTCCCTGAGGAGGGGGTAGCCGCTCTTGGAAATCATGACCGGATCCAGTACCACCGGGGGGCGTTTCACCATGGAAAGCGCCCCCGCGATCGCCTCGATCACCGGGACGTTCGAGACCATCCCGATCTTGACGGCGTGGATTTCCATGTCGTCGAAAAGGCACAGGATCTGCCCCTTCACGATGTCGGGCGAGATCTCCTGGATGTCGATGACCTTCATCGTGTTCTGGACGGTCACCGCGGTGATGGCCGTCAGCGCGAAAACGCCGTGCGCCTGGAACGTCTTCAGATCCGCCTGGATGCCGGCCCCTCCCGAACTGTCGGAGCCGGCGATCGTCAAAGCCGTCTTCATCGTCACCTCTTCCGGGCCGGATGCCGGCCTTTGGCTGAATGCGGCCCCGCGGCGGCGCCTGCGGGGCGTTGGATAAAACCCGGGTGTGTTCTGAAAGTGCGAAAACAGGGGGAGAGACGTTGCGGAAAGGCTTCGGGACGCGAGATGGCCGGAGCTTCCGAGTTCCCTACGGCAGTGCGAACTGCATCAGGTTCAATGGGTATGCTCTCAGTTCTGTTTTCGCCACAGAACACCCCAATCGGAACGATGGACACGATCCTTAGCAGCAGCAACGCAAAACTGCAACAGGAAGATGGTAATTCCGGTGTTTGACATCGGTCATCCCGGCTGATATTCAAGGATGCCACGCACTGGGGGAGCCGATGGGATCGGCTGAGAGGAGGCTTGGAGCCTCGACCCCTGGAACCTGATCCGGGTCATGCCGGCGAAGGGAAGTCCCTGCCATCCGCTCCGATTTTCCTTCCAGCTCCGTCGGCTCCCGATGGGAATTCGCCCGCTTGTTGACTGTTGACGGTCTGACCAAGTTTTTTGCGTCCAACCGGGTGCTGGACGGCTTCGACCTCCGCGTGCCCCGCCGGGGTTTCACGATCCTCGTGGGGCCGTCCGGATGCGGCAAGAGCACGCTCTTCGACGTGCTGACCGGGATCGTGCCGCCGGACAGCGGTGAGATCCATTGGCTCGGCCGGCCCGTCTCCGGCCTGGAACGCATCGCGGCCTACATGCAGCAGAGGGACCTGCTGCTGCCCTGGCTCACGCTCATGGAAAACGCGCTGCTACCGGCGCGGATCGGGCGTCTCGAGGGCGGCGTTTCACAGGCGGAGGCCCTCTTTGTCCGCATGGGGCTTTCCGGTTTCGAGGATCATTTGCCGGCAATGGTCTCGGGAGGCATGCGGCAGCGCTGCGCACTGGTCAGGACCCTCATGTTCAACCGGGAACTGGTCCTTCTCGACGAGCCCCTTTCGGCCCTGGACGCCATCACCCGGCGGCACCTTCACGGGCTTCTGCTCATGCTCCAGACCGAATTCGACCGGACGCTGCTCATGATCACCCACGATATCGAGGAGGCGCTGCTCCTGGGGGACGAGGTGCTGCTGCTCGGTCCTTCCCCGCTCCGGGTGGTGGAGCGGCTGATGCCGCCGCCGGGAAAACCCCGGTCGAGCAGCAACCCGACCCTGGTGGACCTGAAAGCCAAGGCCTTGGAACTGCTGGCCGGGGAAAACGGCCGATGAAGGGCGTCCGCTGGATCGCCGTCCTTTTCGTCCTGTCGCTGCTGGGCCTGTGGGAGGCGGCATGCCGGTCCGGCGGGGTGCCGCCGTTCATTCTTCCAGCGCCTTCCCGTATCCTGTACGTTGCCATCCTGGATGCGCCGCGTCTCTGGCCCCACGGCCTCACCACCCTGGTCGAAATCGTTTCCGGGGTGGTCATTGCCGTCGGGGTCGCCATTCCGCTGGCGGTCGTCATGTTCGTCAATCCGTCGGTGGAGCGGGCTTTCACCCCGGTCCTCATCGCCAGCCAGGCAGTCCCGGTTTTCGCGGTAGCCCCCCTTCTCGTGGTCTGGCTGGGGTACGGGATCGCAAGCAAGATCCTGATGGCCACCGTCATCATCTTCTTTCCCATCACGGTCAGCCTGCTGGAGGGATTCAAGAGCTGCGAGGCGGAATTCCGGGTCCTGTTCCGCCTGATGGGCGCCTCCTACGGTCAGACCCTGAGGTATCTCTACTGGCCGTGGGCGCTGCCGCAATTCTTCGCCGGGCTCAAGGTGGGAGTATCGGTGGCCACGATCGGCGCCGTGATCGGCGAATGGGTCGGCGCCCAGCAGGGCCTTGGCTACGTCATGATCCAGGCCAATGCGCGGCTCAAGGTGGACGTCGTTTTCGCCGCCATTCTGTGGCTGACGGCAATGGGCCTTTTGTTGTGGGGGTTGGTGGGGCGGCTGGAACGAAAGGTCGTCCGATGGAAGACGGCGGCTCCCGGTTGGAGCCCGAAAACCTGAGGTGAAGGATATGAAACGATTGGGTTCGATGGTTTTCCTGTGGGGGTTCGCCCTGGCGATCCTTTACGCCAGGCCGGCGCCGGCGGCCGAAATCCTGACGCTGATGCTGGATTGGTTCCCCAATGTGGACCATGTCCCGGTATACGCCGCGCTGGAAGAGGGATTTTTTCGGGGCGAGGGGATCGAACTGAAGATCCTGAGCCCTTCTGACACCGCCGACGGGCTCAAGCTTGCCGCCGCCGGCCAGGTGGATTTGGCGGTTTCCTATCAACCCCAGGCGATCATCGCCGCCGCCGGCGGGCTCCCGATCAAGGTCGCCGGGCGGCTCGTCGCCCATCCCCTGACGACCCTGCTTTTTCTCAAGTCATCGGGATTTCGGGTTCCATCGGATCTCGAGGGCCGGACGATCGGCTACACCGTGCCGGGGTTGATGGACGTGCTGCTCGAGGCCTTCGCCAAAGTGAACGGCATCCGGAATTATACCCCCGTCAACGTCGGTTTTGCGATTGCCCCGTCGCTCACCTCCGGCAAAGTGGCCGCCGTCATGGGACCCTTCAAGACCTATGAAACCGTTACACTCGCCCAGGCCGGCATCGAGTCGGATTTCTTCGAACTGGAGCGCTGGGGCATTCCGGTTTACGACGAGCTCATCTTCGTGTGCAGCGAGGCGGCGGCGGAGCGCAAGGCGGAACCTATCCGCGGGTTCCGCCGCGCGGTGGCCAGGGGCATCGAATTCGTCCGCGGTCATCCGGACCGGGCCCTGGCGGATTACTTCAGCGCCGTTCCCGACGCGGACCGGGAAACCGAAGCCCGGGCGTTCGAACTCACCCGGCCGTATTTCGCACCGGATCAGCGCCACGATGCCGCCCGGTGGAGAGCCTTCGCGGAATTCGCCCTGGAGCACCGGCTGATCGAACGGCCGGTGGACGTACAGCGTCTTCTGATGAATGATGACGCGGAGGCTCCGGGCTGATGAAGATGGGCCTCACCCGGCGCCGTGCTGGAAAGACTTGAGTTCGGGAGGAAGGCCCTGGATCGGTGCTCCTTTGCGATGCAGGCAGCGGCCCACCTGGACGGCGTCCGGAAGGTGGTCCTTCAGGCGGTCGAAGACCGGCTCCGGACAGGCGAACAGGAGCTCATAGTCTTCGCCTCCCTGGAGTACCACCGTCTCCGGATCCAGTCCGAACCGCCCGCAGAAGCGGCGGAGTTCCGGATGACGCCCCGCCGCCCGGGCATCCAACGCAATGGTCACCCCGGATGAACGCGCGATGTGCGCCGCATCCCCCGCCAAACCGTCACTGAGATCCATGACGCACCGGACACCGTGACCGGCCAGCACCTCGGCCGCATCGAAACGCGCGCGGGGATACCGGAACCGGTCGATCAGCCCCTGCCAGGACCGGTCACCCTTTTCCAGCGCCAGCAGGCCGCACCTGGCGAGCCCCAGGGGACCGGTGGCGTAGAGTCCGTCTCCGGGCCGTGCGGTGGATCGAGCGGGAAAAAGGTCCGGCCGTCCTTCTCCGACGGCAAAGAGTTCGATGGTCAGCGCCTCCGCGGCGGAGACATTGCCCCCGCCCAGGGCTGCCTGGTGCCGGTCCAGGGCGTTTCCGATCCCGCGGTAAATCGCTTCGGCGATCGAGGCGGGCCGGTTCCGCGGCATGCCGAGGTTGACGAAAAGCGCCACCGGCCGAGCGAAGGAGGCCGCAAGGTCGCTGAAGGTGATCTCGACGGCCTTCTCGCCGATGGCTTCGGGGGGATGCCAGCCGGTGACGAAGTGAACCCCTTCCCTCTGCGTGTCGGTCGAAATGACGGGCGAGACGAGGCCGCGCAGCCGGCAGGCGTCGTCTCCGGCCCGATCCACCAGGAGGGGGGAGCGGGTGCTGGGGCCCGCGGCTTCCAGGATGCGGTCGATCAAGTCGAACTCGTCGTCCCACGGTGCTGCCAGCGCCGGTCTCGGGGAGCATCCGCAGGCGGCTCCGATGGCCGTTGCACGGGCGAGGGGATCGGCGGCCCGGGAAACGGCGCTGATGACCGCCACCCCGGCCGCGCCGGTTTTCAGGCAGCCGGGAGTGCTTTCCACATCGATGCCGCCGATGGCCACCACCGGGAGCGGGGAGAGCGCGACCATCTCGGCCAGCCCCTCGATGCCCCGCACCGGTTTGGCATCGGTTTTCGTGCCGGTGGCAAAGACCGGTCCTGAGCCGATGTAATCGCAGGGCCCGAGATCGGTTCGCCGGAGCTCTTCAGGCGTGGATACCGAAACCCCGACGATGGCCTTCGGTCCCATGAGCCGGCGAGAGAGGCCGGGGGCGTCGTCTTCCTGCCCGACATGCACGCCGTCGGCGCCGACCGCCTTGGCCAGCAAAAGATGGTCGTTGACGATCAGGGGCACCCCGTTGACCCGGCAGAGATCCCGCAGGCTTCGAACCGATTCGAAGTCGCCCGCCGTAAAGCGCTTGTTCCGGTACTGAACCATGGATGCGCCCCCCGCCAGCGCCAGACGAACCTGGTCTTCGACGGGAAGCGCGGCTGAATCGTCGGTGATGAAATAGAAGCGAAGCAGATCGCGGAGGGCGGGGTGAGGCATGGGGCACTCCCTGTACTAACCGAACGTCGAATGCCAGCGATCGAAGATCGCCACCTGGTGCGGACCAAACCGCGCCAGATGGTTTCGGACATCCTTAGCGGTGCGCTTTACGGCGATCCGCTGGCCGTCCTTGCTGAAGAATTTGTCGGCGTAGCAGACGATCTGCTCTTCCAGGGAGACGGGCGCCATGTCTCTTTCGGGCAGCGGCAGGCGCCGGTTGCGGATTTCCTCGGCGGTGATGCCAACCCCCACGTGCCGTTCACAGACCAGCGCGTGGCGGGGCATCCCGGCCGCTTCCAGCATTCCCCGTCCGATCACCCCGTGGCGAAGATAGGGATCTGTGCCTTGGCATCCCAGTTCGGGCGTGTGGGTCCCCATGATGCCGATATCGTGGAGATAGGCGGCTTCCAGGAGGAATTCCCGATCCGGTTTCAGGTGGGCGACCCGGTTCGCCGCGGCCAGGGCCTTTTCCGCCACCAGGTCTCCGTGCCGCATGAGAATATCGAAGGTCCGGGAACCGGGTGGGCAGAACTCGCCGATCAGGCTACGGACATCGAGGGGCTGAGGGGAGGTGTCGAACATGCCGCCTGCGCCTCCCTTTACGCCTTGCTCTTGCGGGCCAGCAGCACCCCTTCGATGAAGGGGTCGATGCCGCCGTCGAGGACTTCGTTCACATTGCCGATTTCCATGTGGATCCGGTGATCCTTGGCCATCTGGTAGGGGTGCAGCACGTAGGAGCGGATCTGGCTCCCCCAGGCGATGTCATCCTTGCTGTCGTGAAGCTTCTGGAGCTCGGCTTCCTGCTTCCGGCGTTCGAGCTCGTAGAGCCGGGATTTCAGCACCTTCATCGCCAGGTCCTTGTTGCGGTGCTGGGACTTTTCCTGCTGGCACTGCACGACGATTCCGGTGGGCATATGCGTGAGCCGCACGGCGCTGCTGGTCTTGTTGACATGCTGCCCGCCGGCGCCGCTGGCCCGGAACACGTCGACCCTGAGGTCCTTTTCATCGATGTCCACGACGATTTCCTGGTCGAGCTCCGGGTAGACGAAAACCGAGGCGAAAGAGGTATGGCGCTTCCCTCCGGCGTTGAAGGGCGAGATCCGAACCAGCCTGTGCACCCCGTTTTCCGCCTTGAGGAACCCATAGGCGTAGTCGCCCTGCGCCGTGAAGGTGACGCTCTTTATGCCGGCCTCGTCTCCGGGTTGAAGGTCGATCAGTTCGGAGCCGTATCCCTTGCGTTCCACCCACCTCGCGTACATCCGGAACAGCATTTCGGCCCAGTCCTGCGCCTCGGTGCCGCCGGCACCGGCATTGATGGAGATGATGGCGTTGTTGGGATCGGTCTCTCCATCCAGCATCATGGCCAGGGAAAAGCGGTCGATGCGATCCCCCAGCTTTTCGATGTTCCTGGACACTTCGGCCATGGTTTCGTCGTCGGATTCCTCCGCCGCCAACTCCATCATCATTTCATTTTCCTCGATATCCCGGAAAAGGGCCCGGTAGGTCTCGAGTTTGTCTGAAATGATCGACCGCTCCTTCAGTATCCCCTTGGTTTCCTCGGGGCGGTCCCAGAAGCCGTCCCTGGAGATGAGGGATTCGATTTCCTGAAGCCTGGACTCCTTGCCGGCCAGGTCAAAGATACTCCTTGAGCTGGTTGAGTTTGGCTTTCTGCTCCCCGATCACTTGTTTGACTTCGGCTATCATGTGCGGCCACCTCCACGTGGATTGGATCCAAAATGCTTCGTAAATATTATATTTTTCTAATCAGGGCACCCTTCTCGAGAATCGGGCCCGGCTTCTGAAAAGCGACTGCTTTCAAATCCATAATAATAGAGCAACTGCACGACTTCATCAAGAAGCGGCAGCGGATCGACGATCAGCCCCGCGGGCGCCGGTTTCGAACCACGCACCGGACCGCCAGCAAGAGACTCCCCGTGAGGCAAATCCAGGCAAACAGGTCACCGCCGCGCGTGTAGAGGCTTGTCTGCTCCAGAACGGGCACTTCCTGAACCAGGGCTGTCTCCACGAAGAGCGGGGAGGCTTCGAGGATTCGGCCCACTGGATCGATGAAACCGCTGATGCCGGTGTTCGCGGCGCGCACCAGGGACCGCCGGTTTTCGATGGCACGGAAAACCGCCGTGGAAAAATGCTGAAACGGGGCGCTGGTCCAGCCATACCAGGCATCGTTGGTGAGATTGGCCAGAATGCCGGCGCCGTTGGCGGCCATCCGACGGGACAGGGACGGGAAGATCACTTCATAGCAGATCAGGACGCCCAGAGGCGCGCCCGGACCGTCGAGCACCTTGCCCGCCTGTCCCGGGGTGAAGTCCCCGATCTGGGCCACCATTTTTCCGACGAACGGCATGTAGTTGCGAAGCGGGACGTACTCTCCGTAGGGGACGAGATGGGCCTTGTCGTAGCGTCCCACCGGTTCGCCCTCCGGATCCAGAATATAGGCGCTGTTGAAGAGCTGCACATCGTCGCCTTCCGTCCGCATGGCCGGGCTTCCCACCAGGAAGTGGCTTCCGGTGCTTCGGATGCCGCGCTGGACCATGCGGGTGAGGGACTCGTTGCCGAACAGGTAGAATGGCGTTGCGGTCTCCGGCCACACCACCAGATCCGGTCGCCGGTCCTTGAGCCCGACGGACTGGTCGATGTAGGTCTTGGTGGAGGCGATCTGAAAGGCGGGATCCCACTTGCGGGCCTGCTCGATGTTGCCCTGGACCACCGCGACCTTCACGTTCCGGGCATCGGCGGCCTGCCGATCGATGGCGTGCATCCGCCAGAAGCCGTACCCCGCCGCAATCAATACAAGCGCCGCAGCTGCTCCGGCCGCCAGGCGAGGCAACCTCCCGATGACCGCGCGCTCCTGCCATTCTTTTCCGGACCGGCTCAAAATCAGCAGCGTGAGCGCCGCGGACACCAGGGCCACCAGATACGAAACCCCGTAGGCGCCGGTGATGTCCGCCACCTGAATGACCGGCAGCAGGCGGTATTGGGTATAACCCAGAAGACCCCAGGGAAACCCGGTGAAAATGAAGGTGCGCAGATATTCCAGGGCGGTATACAGCGCGGGAAACCCAGTCAGCAGGAGAATCGGATGCCGGCAGCACCGGCACACCGCCCAGGCGCAGACCGCCGGATAGAGGGACATGTAGCAGCACAGAAGAAACAGCAGCGGAAGCGCCGCCGCCCATGGGAGGTACCCGTAGGTCCGAAGGGTGTAAGCGATCCAGTAGAGAAGCGTCAGGTAGTGGGCGAGCCCCCAGGCCAGCCCCAGGCGAAAACCCGTTCCGGGCCGGACATCGCGGACAGCGAGCAGCAGCGGGACAAATGCGACCCAGGCCAGCAGGGACAGGCCGGACCTGGGGAAGGCGAGGGTGAGCAGAACGCCGCCGGTTCCGGCCAGAAAAATCTTGGAGCGGTTGATGGGCCGGGAGGCGCCTTCCGTCAATTCAGGGGTTGTTTCGGATCGTCGCATTGGCTCTCTTGGTTACGTCGGGATTCCGGTTTTTGCGGCAACAGCTTTGCACAAAAAACAAAAATTATCCGGCAGCAATGGAATCGCTGTCAATGATTTTATTGGCCCCGGCGAAACCTCGAAAATCAGGTCTCGCCGGACGGACAGAATCATTTTGACAAATCCCGGCTGGCGTTGGATTAACAGCCTGTGGATATAAGGCGGATCGGGCCGAAATGCCTTGCAGCCCTCGCGGCGCAAACCCTTGCGGCCTTGATCAAAAAAGGCATCTTCATTTCTGAATCGGACACTTTTGCGCCTGAATGGCAATCGTAGATGAGCTATGGCCTATTTACGGACGGAGGAAAGCGAAGAGGGGAGGAAACACGATGCGAGTCCAGCAGATTTCCGTGTTCATGGAAAAGAGCCTCAAGCGCTTCAAGGAAGTGGCGGAGGTGCTGAACGAGGCCGGGATCAACATCCGGGCTCATTCACTCGTCGGCAATACCGAAAACCCGTACAAGATCCTCCGCATGGTCGTGGATCGGACCGGGGCGGCGGTCGATCTGCTGAAAAACCGCGGCATGAGCGTCCGCACCACCGATGTGCTGGCCATCGAACTCGACGACCAGGCCGGAGGTCTTTTCCGCGTTCTGGAACTCCTTGACGCCGAGGACCTGGAACTCGACTATACTTACGCCGCCGCCCACGACGTCTGCAACAAGGCGGTCAACATTTTCCATTTCGACGATCTCGAACGGGCTTCCGAGGCGCTCCGAAAGGCCGGCTTCCGGCTGATCGAGGCCAAACGGTTTTAGGACGGGCACCCAACCCGCCGCAAATCCCGTTTCCGAATCGGATACGCCGGGGCCTGAGTAATCCACCGTGGATGGACACCCGCAGGAGGCCATGAAGGCGGGCGAGCGCCTCCCGAAAAGGAGGGGGCCGCCGGACATCCGGCGACCCCAGGTAAAAGGAGGATGAAAAGGTTTGAGCGCTTTGGCAACGCCTAAGTCGGATATCGGTCTTCGGACCGGAGGACTTTAGTTTTCCGGTCCTTCTCCAATGGGGTATGGTTGGCTTGAGGTTTGAATTTCTCGATCCTATTGCAATTCCGCCTTCTCCCTTTGACAGGGTTCCTGGGATTCAGCCGGTGTCTCTTCTATTTTTTCTAGTTTCTTCATGATCTTCACGCTCTTCATGGTGGAAAATGGACTTTTTACGCGACTAAAACGAAGTGAACCAAAAGAAAACGCCCGCATTGCGCGCCCTTCGGGTTCGCCTGGGCATCGGGGCCGCGCAATGATGGGAAGGACCGCCGCCGCCAACGAAATCGTTTCGTTGGGGAGTTTCAGTCGAAATCGGTATCGGTATCGGTATCGGTATCGGTATCGAACGGAAGGATCCGAAGGATCCCGGACGAAAGGAAAATCGCTCCAGAGCGCGGCCAGCATTGGCGGGACGCTCGATGGGATTGCTTTCCGTTTGACGTCGGGCCGGCTTTCGCGTAGGTTTTTCAGAGCGTATGCACATTTCCGGTGAAGAGAAGATCATGCACGCCTGCACTGCCACGCGACGCTTCCTCTCGATTTTCTGTGTCATCCTGACGCTGGCCGCGGTCCGCGCGGCGGCGGGCCAGGAGCTTCCGCCATTATCCCTCCAGGATGCCATCGACAGGGCCCTGAAGCACAACCCGCAGCTTACCGCCGCTCACTCCAGGCTGGATGCCGGCAGGGAGCGGGTTTCCCAGGCGCGCGCCGGATTCCTCCCCCGAATCGATTTCGAAGAGAATTACAACCGCACCACCAATCCCACACGGGCATTCGGGACCCGCCTCAACCAGGAAATCATCGAAAGGGAGGATTTCGAACCCGATGCCCTGAACGATCCGGACCCGATCGACAACTTCAGCAGCCGTATCCGGGCCGAGTGGCTTCTGTACGACAGCGGCCGCACGCTGAGCGGATACCGGCAGGCCCGCTTCGAACGTTCGGGACTGGAAAACGACCTCGAACGGTCCCGCCAGGAAGTCATCTACCGTACGATACGCGCGTACGACTCTCTTCTCATGGCAATGGCCGGGGAGGCGTTGATCGACGACTCCCTGGCTTCGGCGAACGCCAACCTGAAAACGGCCCGGTCCCGTTTCAGGGGCGGGTTTGTCGTCCGAAGCGATGTGCTTCGGGCGGAAGTTCGCGTCGCCGATCTCCAGCAGGCCGCCATCGAGGCGCGCGGAAGGGTGGTCGTGGCCAAGGCGGGCCTCAACTCCGCAATGGGCGACGCCATCGACGCGGACTGGCATCCGGTCACGCCCCTGGCGGCACCCGTGAGTCAGATCGCGGGAGACGCCCGGTTCTGGGAGGAGACGGCGCTGGAAAATCAGCCGCTGCTGCGCCGGATGGAGCTGGCCGTGGCCGCCGCCCGTGAAGAAGTCCGGAAGTCCCAAAGCGCCCACCTTCCAGCCGTTGGTTTGGCCGGCGATTACGAGGTCAACACGGAGCGGTTCGACGATACGGCCGACAATTACACGGTCGGGGCCTTTCTGCGCTTCAACCTCTTCGCCGGCGGCCGGCTGAACGCGCGCACCCGGGAGGCCAAGGCCTGGGCCGCGGAAGCCGACGCCCGGCTTCGAAGCCTGGAGGATGAAATCAGGGT
The DNA here is from genome assembly GCA_049366795.1 of Desulfobacterales bacterium. Lineage (GTDB taxonomy): Bacteria > Desulfobacterota > Desulfobacteria > Desulfobacterales > UBA5852 > CALNZV01. The sequence continues at coordinate 17,582 of JBMNCP010000030.1, read as the reverse complement.
GGAAGCCCGCAGCGCGCTTCAGAGGGTGAAATCCGCCGAGGAACGGATCGCCGCGGCGGAGGTGGCGGTCCGGCAAGCGGAGGCGGCGCTCGGGATGGTGTCGAGCCGGTACGGTTCGGGCCTGGTGACCATTGCCGACCTTCTCGATGCGGAAACCGCTCACCACCAGGCAAAGGTACGGCTTCTGGAGGCCGTGCACGACTGCCATTCCGCAACAGCGGGGCTAATGCTCGTTGCCGGAACGTTGACCGGAAATTTCAGCCGTTGATTTTTTGAATGACGGATTGGAGCCCGATTTCACCGGATGACGGCTGCCGGACCTGGTTCCAGGTGGAGAAAAACCGGCCGATGGAGGCGTTTTCATGATGACCCGAGCGAGGCGGTTGGTCGTATCGGCAACTCTGTCATGGCTCCTGGCGGCTGCCGGCTGCGGCGACGACATCGGCCCCGGCAATCTTCCCAGGCTGCCGGGGGACGCCATCCAGGCCCATACGGTGGTGGTCAAACAAGAGATGCGTCCGCTGGTGCTCGAGGTAGCGGGGACGGTTTCGGCCCGCGCCGCCACGACCCTTTCGAGCAAGGCCATGGGCGCCGTCACGGCGATCCGCGTCAAGGAGGGGGACGCCTTTTCCGACGGCGATGTCCTGATCGAGCTGGATCACCGGCAGGCGTCAGCCAGGCTGAAGCAGGCCGAGGCGGACGCCGACCGGGCGCGCAGCGGCCGTGACGCCGCCCGGTCGGCCCTCGAAGGCGCGCACGCGCAGGCGCGCCTCGCGTCGTCCACCCTGGAACGGTACCGCCTGTTAAAGGCCGAGGAAACCGTCAGCGCCCAGGAGTTCGACGAAGTCAGTGAACGGTCGGATGCAGCGGCAGCCGGGCTCCGGCAGGCCGAAGCCATGGCCAGGGCATCGGGGGATCTGATGACCGCCGCTGAAAGCGTCGTGGCCGAAGCCCGTGTGGGCGTCGACGACACCCGGGTGACGGCTCCCTTTGACGGGTTTGTGGTCCGAAAGCGCGTGGAGGTCGGCGATCTCGCCACTCCGGGGATGCCGCTGCTGCTGGTGGAGCGGAAAGGCGGCCATCGGGTGGAGGTCGGGGTGCCGGAGGGGCTGGGCGCTGATCTCAGGGTCGGACATGCCCTGGACATCCTCGCACCCTCCGTGGGCGACCGGCTGATTCGAGGCACCGTCGAGGTCATCGAACCGGCCGTGGATCCGGCCACCCGCACCGCCCTGGTCAAAATCGGCCTGCCCGAGGCGAAAGGCATCCGCTCGGGCATGTTCGTCCGGGTGCATATCCCGTCGAACGGCGATGGCCGGCGGCTCACGATCCCCGCCTCCGCCGTCGTCCGGGAGGGGCAGCTTACCGGTGTTTTTCGGGTGGACGACGCCGGGACCGCCCGGTTCCACCTGGTCCGCCTCCTGGCGGCCGCCGGTGACCGCATCGAGGTCGTTTCGGGACTGGCCGCCGGTGATCGAATCGTCGACGCCCCTCCGCCCGTTCTTGCCGACGGTATGCGGGTGGAGGCGGCTCCATGACCCCCCACGCGGGTCCGGCCGGGAAGATCGCCCGGTTCTTCATCGACTCCAAGCTCACGCCCCTGTTCATCGCCGCCTCGATGCTGCTCGGAATGGCGGCGGTGGCGGCGCTGCCGCGGGAGGAGGAGCCGCAGATCATCGTCCCCATGATCGACGTTTTCGTCCGGATGCCGGGGGCGAGCGCAAGGGAGGTGGAGCGCCGGGTCACCCGGCCCATGGAAAAGCTCCTTTGGGAAATCCCCGGCGTCGAGTATGTCTATTCGACGTCGAGCCCCGGGATGTCCATGGCGGTGGTCCGCTTTTTCGTGGGCGAGGAGGAGGAGAAGGCCATCGTCCGCCTCCAGTCCAAGCTCATGTCCAATTACGACCGTATCCCCCACACCGTCACCCCCCCGCTCATCAAGCCCCGCTACATCGACGACGTCCCGATACTGGGCCTGACCTTCTGGGGGCCCGGTCTCGACCACTACCGGCTCCGGCGGGTGGCGGCGGAAGTGGAGGACCATGTCAAGCGCGAGCCGAACGTTTCCCTGACCCAAATTATCGGCGGGGAACAGCGGCAGGTCGAGATCCGGCCCGACCCGGTGCGGCTGTCCGCCTTCGGGATGGACACCGCCCATCTCTCCCGGGTGCTTTTGGGGGCGAACAGCGAATCCCAGGCCGGGAGCTTTCCGTCCGTCGACGGCCAGGTGCTGGTGCATGTCGGTGGATTCCTGAAAACGGCCTCGGATGTCGAAGCCCTGGTGGTCGGGTCTCAGGGCGGGCGGGCGATCTACCTGCGCGATGTGGCGGAGGTCGTCGATGGTCCGCAGGAGCCGCGCCAGTACGTTTTTTTCGCGCTCGGACCTGCCTCGAAAATCGAGGCTCCGGGCGAACCCCCGCCGGCCGGAGTGTGGCCGTCCGTGACGATCACGGTGGCCAAGCGCAAGGGGACCAACGCCGTCGAGGTGGCCGAAGGGGTGCTGCGGCGGATCGAAGGCCTCGAAGGCACCGTATTGACGGGGGACATCCGGATGACGGTGACCCGTCACTACGGGGAGACCGCCCGAGAAAAATCCAACGAATTGCTGCTGCACATGCTGATCGCCGTGATTTCGGTCACGCTTCTGATCTGGCTCGTCCTGGGCCGCAGGGAATCCGGCGTGGTGGCCCTGGCCATTCCCGTCACCCTGGCGCTTACCATGGCGGTGTTTTACCTCTACGGCTACACCCTGAACCGCATCACCCTGTTCGCCCTCATCTTCTCGATCGGGATCCTGGTGGACGACGCCATTGTCGTGGTGGAAAACGTCGTCCGGCACTACCACCTGCCCGAAAACCGTGCCAGGGACCGGTTCGATGTCGCTCTCGAAGCCGTGGCCGAGGTCGGCAATCCCACGATCCTGGCTACCTTGACCGTGATCGCCGCCATTCTTCCCATGGCGTTCGTGGGCGGACTCATGGGGCCATATATGCGGCCGATCCCGGTGGGCGCCTCGGCGGCCATGGTGTTTTCGCTTCTGGTGGCCTTCATCGTGACGCCGTGGGCGTCGGTTCGACTGATCCGCCAGACGGGAGCCAAAGGACACGACAGCGAAGCCGGGGACTGGGGCACCCGGTTTTACCGCCGGGTCATGGGAGACCTGCTCCACCGGACCGCTTTGCGATGGCTATTTCTGCTGGGAGTGGCCGTGATGCTTCTGGCCGCGAGTGCACTCGTGGCCGTAGGCCTCGTGCGGGTCAAGATGCTCCCCTTCGACAACAAAAGCGAATTCCAGGTCATCGTGGACATGCCTGAGACGGCGACGCTCGAGGAGACGGCCGCCGCGGTCCGGGAAATGGGCGACTACCTCGCGACCGTCAACGAGGTGACCGACCTCCAGCTCTATATCGGCACGGCGGCGCCCTTCAATTTCAACGGCCTGGTGCGGCACTACTATCTCAGGGAAGGCCCCCACATGGCGGACATCCAGGTCAACCTGGCGGCCAAGGGCCGGCGGGAACAGCAGAGCCACGCCATCGCCAAACGCGTCCGCCCGCCGCTCAAGGCCATCGCTGACCGCTACGGCGCCCGTATCAAGGTGGCCGAGGTGCCGCCGGGTCCGCCGGTGCTCTCCACCCTGGTGGCCGAGATCTACGGGCCGGACGCCGAGCGCCGTCAGGCGATCGCCCGGCAGATCCTCGGAATTTTCGAGGCGACGGAAGGCGTCGTGGACGTGGACTGGTTCATGGACGAGCCCCAACCACGGTACCGCCTGGAACCCGACACCGAAAAATCGGCGCTGAACGGCATTCCCGCGGCCCGGATTACCGAAGCCGTCCAGACCGCGCTTTCCGGAACGACGGCAGGCCTGCTTCACGATCCGGTGGAACGGGAGGACGTGGTGATCGCGATCCGCCCGCCCCTGGCATCGCGGGCCGGACTGGAGCGGCTGAAAAGCCTTTCGCTGACCGGGGCGGACGGTCGCCGGCTCCCGCTGTTCGACCTGGTGGAGGCGATCCCGGTCGAGATCGACCGCAGCATCTATCACAAGAACCTGATGCCGGTGGTGTACGTGACCGGAGACGTGGCGGGAGAGAAGGAAAGCCCGGTCTATGCCATCCTGGAGATGCGCAAGAAGATCGACGCCATCGATCTGCCCGAAGGCTATCGAATGGTTCAGCACACGGCCCGGGTGCCGGAGTCCGACCGCCGGTTTTCCATGAAATGGGACGGCGAGTGGCACATCACCTACGAGGTGTTCCGCGACCTGGGCCTGGCCTTCGCGGTGGTGCTGGTGCTGATTTTCGTGCTGGTGGTGGGCTGGTTCCAATCCTTTTCTACGCCTCTGGTCATCATGGCGGCCATCCCTTTTTCGCTGATCGGCATCCTGCCGGCCCATTGGGCCATGGGCGCGTTTTTCACCGCCACCTCCATGATCGGTTTCATAGCGGGCGCCGGCATCGTGGTGCGCAACTCGATCATCCTGGTGGACTTCATCGAACTCAGGCGCTCCCAGGGTATGCCACTGGACCAGGCGGTGATCGACGCGGGCGCGGTCCGGTTCCGACCCATGATGCTGACGGCCGCCGCCGTGGTGGTCGGCGCCTCGGTGATCCTCTTCGATCCCATCTTCCAGGGCCTGGCGATTTCCCTCATGGCCGGCGAGGTGGCCTCTCTGCTCTTCTCCCGTATGACGGTCCCCATCCTCTACTTCATGGACAAGCGCTGGGAGGCCGACCACCAGGGGCAGGCGGACTCCAGGGCCTGAGATCCTTTCGCCCTGCCGTCACTTATCAATTGAAATCCCGATCAGAAAGGCGTATGGCTCTCGCCGTTTTCGAATTCGTCCAGTCTCCCGCGGGTGGACGACTGATTTCCGGCGTGAGGGGGTGCCATTGCCTGCAAACGGATATTCGGTGAACCAGTTTCGCGGCGATTTTTTCGGCGGCCTGACCGCCGGCATCGTCGCGCTCCCCCTGGCGCTCGCTTTCGGTGTGGCGAGCGGCGCGGGCGCCGTGGCCGGCCTTTACGGTGCCATCGCCCTGGGGTTTTTTGCCTCCCTCTTCGGGGGGACCCGCACCCAGGTGTCGGGCCCCACCGGCCCGATGACCGTGATCGCGGCAGCCACCCTTGCCGCATTTCCGGGTGATCCCGGCGCGTTGTATGCCGTGGCGCTGATGGCAGGCGCCTTTCAAATCGTTCTCGGCCTCGTCCGGGTGGGCGCCTTTGTCCGATACATGCCGTACCCGGTGATTTCGGGGTTCATGAGCGGCATCGGGGTTATCATCATCCTGATCCAGCTTCATCCGCTTCTGGGGTCCGAGAGCGTCAGCTCCCCGATGGCCGCCGTGGCGGCCCTTCCCCAGGCCATCTCGAACGTCAACGTCTACAGCCTGCTGCTGGCGGGTTTGACCATGGCGGTGGTCTTTTTGACGCCTCCACGCATCACCCGGGTGCTGCCGTCTCCGTTGATCGCGCTGCTGGGCATGACCCTGCTGGCGGTCGTGATGGATTTTCCCGTTCGGACCATCGGCGACATTCCCTCCGGCCTGCCCAGGCTGGTTCTTCCCTGGTTTTCCCTGGAGCAGATGCCGAAGCTGCTCACGATTGCCTTGTCCCTGTCCGTGCTAGGGGTCATCGACTCGCTGCTGACCTCGGTGGTGGCCGACTCCATGACCAAGGACGTGCACGACTCCAACCGGGAACTGATCGGGCAGGGGATCGGCAACATGGCCGCGGCTCTCGTCGGCGGACTGCCGGGGGCCGGCGCCACCATGCGCACGGTCGTGAACATCAAGGCCGGCGGCACCACCCGGGCCTCCGGAATGATGCACTCCCTGTTTCTGCTGGCGGTGCTCATGGGGCTGGGGCAGTATGCCGCCCGGATCCCGCTGCCGGTGCTGGCCGGCATCCTGATGAAGGTGGGAATCGACATTCTCGACTACCGGCTGCTCAAGGTGGTCCGCCGGGTGCCGCGCGAGGATATGCTGGTCATGGTGACGGTTTTTCTGATTACCGTTTTCGTGGACCTGATCGTGGCCGTGGGGGTGGGGGTGACCCTGGCCTCCCTGATGCTCACCTACCGGATCGCCCGCCAGTCCGAGATCAACATCCTGGAAGTGCCGCGTGAGGAATGGCAGAAGGAGATCGAGCAGAAGCTACAGGATGAGACCGCCTACCGCATTCGAACCGTGTCGATCCGCGGCGCCTTTTTCTTCGGTACGACCTCCCGCATGCAGGACAAGATCAACCGGCTCATCGGCACCCGCGTCGTGATCATCAACTGTCTGGATGTGCCGTTCATGGATCTCTCCGCACTCTTCGCGCTGAGCGAAATGATCGACCGGCTGAAAAAACAGGGCATCAAGCCCATCCTGGCGGTCCGGGAGGGTATAGGCCTCAAGCGGCAACTCATGGACATGGGCTACGGAGACCTGCTGGGGGCCGGCGGCATCCAGGTGGACTACGACGTCGCCGTTCACCTGGCCTGGGATTACGTGGACCAGCTTCCGGCCGCTGCCGTGTCCCAGGGGGCAAACTGAGGAACGGCTTGCCGGGACCGTCATCGAAACCGAATTGGAAACCTTCGGTGACGAGCGGGAGAAGACCAGCAGCCTGAGGACTGTTTTCGTTCGGGGATGGCTCGATTCAGACGAGAAACAGGATGGCGGAACCATCCGCAACGGATTGCTATTGCTGGTCGGGGCGAGAGGATTTGAACCTCCGACATCCTGCTCCCAAAGCAGGCGCGCTACCAGGCTGCGCTACGCCCCGTTCCGAATCAGGGGCGCCATACCATGCTTTACCAGGGCGCGCAAGAATATTTCCCACGGGCGGGACGGGAAACAGCGATCTCAACTATCTGAATGAAAAAGTGGATTCGTATCGAGCGGGTTCTGCTCTTCCGCCGGGGTTGGGAGTCAGCCCTGGGCGACGTCCGATTTCCCGACCGCCGACCGGAAGGTTCTGTTGGCGATGAAGCGAACCCCGGCGGCCGCCGGGGCGTGCGTAAAATTGCTTGACACCCCACCGCCCGCATATTAGGTTTGCGTTAATTTGCCGATATAAGTCGCTTTTTTAACGGATATTCGCCGCTTACGCTTGGCGGTGGATCGGGCCGGCGACGGATCCGGCAGCACCGCCGATCGGGATCATCCCGCATGCCGGTGGTTTGTCCATTTGCGAGAGTGGCGGAATTGGTAGACGCACTGGACTTAGGATCCAGCTCTGGCAACAGAGTGGGAGTTCAAGTCTCCCCTCTCGCACCATTCTGCTGGAAGATGACGGCCCCCACAAATCCCTGACCGGGCGGGGGCAGACGCCCGCTGAGCCTGTTCATGGTGCCCGGAGCATATCTCTCCGGGCACTTGACGTATCGGCGACCCTGAAAGGAACCGGTGACGATAGTCGACGCCATTGCCGAATCGACCGTAGAAAGGAAGAGAAAAAGAACGCTATGCAGTACACACTCGAAGACCAGAGCGCCGTCAAGAAGAAGCTCACGATCGAAGTGCCCACCGACTCCGTTGTGAAGGAAGTCGACCGTGCCTACAAGGAGCTTGGAAAAACCGCCAAAATCAAGGGATTCCGGCCCGGAAAGGCTCCAAGATCGGTGCTCGAGCGGCACTATGGCAAGGATGTCAAGGCCGACGTCGCCGCCCGGTTGATTCAGGACAGCCTCATCCAGGCGTTGCAGGAGGCGAAGCTGAACGTGGTGGGACAGCCCGAGGTCGATCCGCCTGCGCTCGATTTGGACAGACCCTTCGTCTATACCGCCAGCGTGGAAGTCCACCCGGAGCTGGGTGACTTCGACATCAAGGGACTCAAGCTGAAGAAGACGGCCTACCGGGTCACCGACGACGAGATGAAAGCCCAGCTCGAGCTGCTCCGCAAGAACCTGGCCAAGCTGATTCCGGTCGAGGAAAAGCGCCCGGTCGCGGAAGGCGACTACGTGATGATCGACTACGAAGGGCTGAAGGACGGCAAGCCCTTTCCGGAGACCCAGGCGACCCAGGATTTCACCCTGAAGATCGGCGACGGACGAATCCACAAATCGTTCGACGACCAGTTGATCGGCATGACGGCCGGGGAGGAGAAGCTGCTCCCCGTCACCTTCCCGGAGGACTATTTCAACAGCAAGCTTGCGGGGCACACCATCGAATTTGCGGTGACGCTGAAAGAGATCCGGGAGCAGGTGCTGCCGGAGATCGACGACGAAATGGCCAAGCAGCTGGGGCCATTCGAGAGCCTGGAGGACCTCAAGGCCAAGATCCGGGACAACCTGGAAAAGGGGTACGCCAAACGGGTGGAGCAGGAACTGCACGAACAGGTGTTCACCCAGCTCCTGGATCAGCAGGAGTTCGAGGTGCCGGATACCATGGTGGAATACGAACTCCAGGGCATTGTCAACGAGGCCCAGCAGACGTTCGCCTACCACAATATGTCCATGGAAGAGGCGGGGGTCACCACCGACAGCCTTGCAGAAAAATACCGGGATGTGGCGGTCCGTCAGGTCAAGCGACATCTCATCCTCAACAGGATCATCGAGCAGGAAGGCATCGAATTGTCGGACGATGCGCTGGCTGAAGGCTATCAGGAAATGGCCGACGCGTTCCGCCAGCCCGTTGATATGGTCAAGGGCTATTATGCCCAGAATCCCGAGCGGTTGGACGTCTTCAAGCATACGTTGCTTGAAAAACAGGCGATTAAACTTATCATTGAAAACGGCCAGGTCGAAGCCGTCGAGCCTGAACTTGAGTCCAAACCCGAATCCACCGAAACCCCGTAGAACGACAATATGAACACTCATTCGCTCTCAGCCGGTTCCCCTTGGATGCCGGTTGCAGGGCGGAATGTCGACCCGACAGCGGCGGTGTGTCACCCGCCTTCAAAGGAGATTGCCAGTGCCACTCATTCCCATGGTCATCGAGCAAAGCAGTCGAGGTGAGCGCGCCTACGACATCTATTCCCGGCTGCTGAAGGATCGCATCGTTTTCCTGGGCTCGGCCCTCAATGATGAAATCGCGAACCTGATCATTGCCCAGCTGCTGTTCCTGGAATCCGAAGACCCTGATAAGGATATCAATTTTTATATCAATTCGCCGGGCGGTATTGTAACCTCGGGCCTGGCCGTGTACGATACCATTCAGTACATCAAACCGGACGTGTCCACGGTGTGCATCGGCCAGGCGGCCAGCATGGGCGCGCTGCTTCTGGCGGCAGGTGCCGCGGGGAAGCGTTTTGCCCTGCCCAACGCCCGCATCATGATCCATCAGCCCATGGGCGGTTTCCAGGGCCAGGCATCGGACGTCGAAATTCACGCCCGAGAGATGCTGCGGATGAAAAACGACCTCAACGTGATCCTGTCCCGGCACACCCAAAAGCCCATGGAACAGGTTCAACGGGATACGGACAGGGATTACTTCATGTCCAGCCAGGAGGCCAAGGACTACGGGATCGTCGACCAGGTGATCATTCGCCGCGGCGACCTCGAGCTGAAGGAAAAGACGGAGGCCTAAGAAATGACACGCAAAGACGAGGACAACGATAACCTGTTCTGCTCCTTCTGCGGCAAGAGCCAGAAAGAGGTGAACAAGCTCATCGCCGGGCCTGCGGTCTACATATGCGACGAGTGCATTCAGCTGTGCAGCGAGATCATCGAGGAGGAAAGCGAGAAAAACGCCGATGCCCTCGACAATCTCGTCATTCCGACCGAGATCAAGAAAATGCTCGATGACTATGTCATCGAACAGGAAGCGGCGAAGAAGATTCTGGCCGTGGCGGTCTACAATCACTACAAGCGGCTGAACACGAGCGTCAAGACGGGGGATGTCGAGATCCAGAAAAGCAACATCCTCCTGATCGGCCCCACGGGCTCCGGAAAGACGCTGCTCGCCCAGACCCTGGCCCGTTTTCTCAAGGTGCCCTTTACCATCGCCGATGCCACCAGCCTGACCGAAGCCGGTTATGTGGGCGAAGACGTGGAAAACATCATTCTGGCCCTGCTCCAGAACGCCGACTACGACGTGGAGAAGGCCAAGCGGGGCATCGTCTACATCGACGAGATCGACAAGATCGCCAGCAAATCGGACAATCCCTCCATCACCCGGGATGTGTCCGGTGAGGGCGTTCAACAGGCCCTGCTCAAAATCATCGAAGGCACCACGGCCAGCGTGCCGCCCAAGGGCGGGCGGAAGCACCCGCAGCAGGACTTCGTCAAGGTCGACACCTCGAATATCCTCTTCATCTGCGGTGGAACCTTCACGGGACTGGAGAAGATCATTCAGAGGCGCCAGGGTTCCAAGGTGATGGGTTTCGGCGCCAAGATCCATAAAACCGCCGAGCGCAGCGTCGGCGAAACGCTTCTGGAGTTGCAGCCCGAGGACCTCATCCGGTTCGGTCTGATTCCGGAATTCCTGGGCAGGCTGCCGGTCATCGCGACGCTGGGCGAACTCAACGAGGAAAGCCTCGTGCGGATTCTCACCGAACCCAAGAACGCCCTCATCCGGCAGTATCGAAAGCTCTTCGAGATCGAGGGCGTCAACCTGAGGTTTACGGACAGTGCGATGGTGGCCGTCGCCAGGGAGGCCATCAAGCGGAAGTCCGGCGCGCGCGGTTTGCGGGCCATAATGGAAAAGACCCTCCTCGACGTGATGTATCGGCTTCCTTCGATCGAAAACGTAAAGGAGTGCGTGATCAGCGAGGACGTCGTGCTGAAAAGCGAGGAGCCGATTCTGCTCTACGATCAGACCAAGGCCAGGCAAAAAGCCTGATCAACGTTGCAGGACAAACCGGGACCCGGAAGGCCGATCGTCGGTGCTTCCGGGTTTGCTTTGGAGCCGTCGGCATCTTTCGCACCTGTGGCCGACGGACACCGACTGCTTGAAATCCGGAGCGTTTACGATTATTTTAAAATATCTTCAGATGAAAGTTCAGCCGCAGCCGATCCCACGCACAAATTCGGATTCCTCAAGGCGTGCGCCATGCGTGCGAGGGGCTGTGCACATCCTGCTGTGATCAACGTGCCGCGAGGGGGGAAGAAAAGGCTCCGGTGTCGAGCCGGAACCCTCGGGCGCGAAATCCATAGATAGACAAGGAAACGGGTTCAGATATGGTAAACATCCCGAAATTATTCAAAGAAAACACCGAACTGCGGCAGCGGCTTCCCCTGCTGCCGCTTCGTGACATCGTGGTATTTCCGCATATGGTCGCCCCGCTTTTCGTCGGCCGATCCAAGTCGGTGAATGCCTTGTCCGATGCCATGGGCAAGGACAAGCGGGTTTTTCTGGCCAGCCAGATCAAGGCGGGTGTCGACAATCCCGGCGAAGAGGATATCCATCGGGTCGGCACTATCGGAAAGGTGCTCCAGTTGCTCAAGCTGCCGGATGGAACCGTCAAGGCGCTGGTGGAAGGCGAGAGACGTGCGCGCGTTCTCCGGTTCATCAACGAGGAGGATTTCTTCAGCGTCGATCTGGAGGTCCTTGTAGAACCCGAGGTCAACGAGGTCGAGGCGAACGCCCTCAACCGCGCGATCATGGAGAACTTCGAGGAATACGCCAAGACCAACAAGAGCATATCCCGTGAACTGCTGGACAATGTCGCAGAGATTACAGACCCTTCGAAGCTGGCCGACACGGTCGCCGCACATTTCTCCTTCAAGGTGGAGGACAAGCAGCAGCTGCTGGAGGCGGTATCTCCGGGGGAGCGGGCGTCCATGCTGGTGAGCATGATCCAGATGGAGATCGAGGTCTTCAGGATGGATCAACGCATCAAGGGCCGGGTCAAGGAACAGATGGAAAAGACCCAGCGGCAGTATTACCTCAATGAGCAGATGCGGGCCATCAAGAAGGAAATGGGCCACGAGGACGACGGCAGCGAGGACATCGACGAGCTCGAAAAGCGCATCAATGAAAAGAAAATGAGCGAGGAGGCGACCGAAAAGGTCAGGTCCGAATTCAAGAAGCTCAGAATGATGACGCCCATGTCGGCGGAAGCCACGGTGGTCCGCAACTACATCGATTGGCTGATCAGCCTGCCCTGGTTCGAAAAGACCGAGATCAACTCGGACATCGAAAAGGCCGAGGTCATTCTGGACGAGGACCACTACGGCCTCAAGAAGCCCAAGGAGCGGATCATCGAGTACCTGGCCGTGCAGACCCTGACCCAGAAGGTGCGGGGGCCGATCCTCTGCCTGGTGGGCCCTCCGGGTGTCGGCAAGACATCGCTGGCGAAATCCGTCGCCCGGGCAACGGGACGAAAATATGTCCGGCTGTCGCTGGGAGGGGTGCGGGATGAAGCTGAGATACGCGGCCACCGGAGAACGTATATCGGCGCTCTGCCCGGCAAGATCATCCAGTCCCTGAAGAAGGTGGGTGTCAACAACCCCGTGTTCTGCCTCGACGAGGTGGACAAGATGAGCATGGACTTCCGCGGCGACCCGTCGGCTGCCCTGCTCGAGGTTCTGGACCCGGAGCAGAACTACAGCTTCAACGACCATTACCTTGACGTGGACTACGATTTGTCCGACATCCTGTTCATCACCACGGCCAACACGCTGCCGGACATTCCCCTGCCTCTCCAGGACCGGATGGAGATCATTCGTCTGCCCGGCTACACCGAGTACGAGAAGTTCAACATCGCCAATGAGTTCCTCGTGGAAAAGCAGATCGAGGCCAACGGGCTCAAAGGGCGGCGGATCGAGTTTTCCAAGAACGCCATATACTTCATCATCCGGCGCTACACCCGCGAGGCCGGCGTCCGCAACCTCGAACGGGAAATCGCCTCCGTGCTCCGCAAGATCGCCAAGGAGGTCGTCAAGGATCGGGATTCCGACAAGGTCTACCGCGTGACGTCGAAGAACGTGCCCAAATACCTCGGTCCGACCCGATTCAAGCACGAGCAGATCGAGGAGAAGGACCATGTCGGCATGGTGACCGGCCTGGCCTGGACCCAGGTGGGCGGGGAGCTGCTGACCGTGGAGACCCTGACCATGCCGGGCAAGGGGGCGGTTGCCGTCACCGGAAAATTGGGCGATGTGATGAAGGAATCCGCCCAGGCGGCCGTCAGCTATGTCCGGTCCCGCGCGGAACACCTGGGTATCGACGACAAATTCCACCGGAAGCTGGACCTCCACATTCACATTCCGGAAGGCGCGATCCCGAAGGACGGACCCTCCGCGGGCATCGCCATGTGCACCTCAATCGTGTCGGCACTCACCCACCGGCCGGTTTACCGGGACATCGCCATGACGGGGGAGATCACCCTGAGAGGCCGGGTGCTGCCCATCGGCGGGCTGAAGGAGAAGATCCTCGCCGCCCACCGCGGGGGCATCCGCAAAGTGTTGATTCCCAGGGAAAACGAGAAGGATCTTCGCGACATCCCACGAACCATCATGCGCCAGCTTGAAATCGAAGCGGTGGACCACATGGACGAAGTGCTGACCCATGCCCTGGTGATCCGCGAAGGCGAGCGGATCTTCCGGGAGGTCGACCTGCCGCTGGGGATGATCGACACCAACGGCAAAAACGGAAAGAAACAGCCCGCCAATCTGATCTGATGGCGGTGACCTCGTAATGATGAGGCCGGCAGACGTGTTTGGGCCTGCCGGCCTCATCGGTTTAGCAGGCTCAGGAATCGAAACCGGGGTAGCGGGCTCCCCTCACTGCCCGGCCCCTGCGGGGCTTGACAATCGGGATCGATACCGATAGAGGTATCAGGCTTTTCGCGGCGGATGTGGGCGGGTAGCTCAGCTGGGAGAGCATCGGCCTTACAAGCCGAGGGTCACAGGTTCGAGCCCTGTTCCGCCCACCACTTCTTGAGGGAGTTTAATCGAATGGTTGAGCTCCCTTCTTCTTTTGCTTCCCTCCTCGACACTCTAATTCCGGTGTCGATTCCGATCCCGATCCCGTCAGCGATTGAAACTTCCCCGACGAAACCATTCCGTTGGGGTAGGTGAACCTTCCCATCATTGCGCGATTCTCCTTCTGGAACGGCACGTTTTCTACCAGGCGACCGCCTGGATTATACACTCTTTGCCTTATTGCCGTTCCGGAGGCAACCCACGAGAATGTCGTATATTGCATCACGACATGGCCATGGCCATGAGCGACAGCCTGTTGGGCACGGCATCGATATTGACCGTTCACACGACGAAGATGAAACCATCGGCACTGATGGAGGAGACTCACATGGCGGCTGACCGCATCCATCGGCGAGAATTTCTCAGGATGTTCGGGACGGGACTGTTTGTAACGGGAGTCCAATGGGCCCTCCCCTTACCAGCGTGGGCCCTGAGTCCAAGCCGTGACGTCAAGCGGTCAGGGCCGCAACGGCGCTACGATCTCACCATGGCCTACACGCCGATCGAGATCGACGGCCGAAGCGGGACCGCCACCTCCATCAACGGCACGGTGCCTGGTCCGCTGATTCACCTGCGCGAAGGCGACGAAATCATATTGAACGTGACCAACCGTATGATGGATGTTCCCCATTCCTCGATTCACTGGCACGGCATCCTGGTCCCCTTTCCCATGGACGGTGTGCCGGGGATCAATTTCGGCGGCATCCGGCCCGGGGAGTCCTACCGCTACCGCTATCGTGTCCGACAGGCCGGTACCTACTGGTATCACAGCCACTCGCGATTCCAGGAACAGACAGGGGCCTACGGACCGCTGATCATCGATCCCAAGGATGGCGAACCCTTCGCCTACGACCGGGACTACCCGGTGGTGCTGTCGGACTGGTCCTTCGAAGACCCGGAAACCATTTTCCGGAACATCAATCTCATGGGCCATTACTACAATTTCCAGCAGCGGACCGTGGGAGAGTTTTTCGACGACGTGGGCGAGCACGGTTTCATGAAAACCCTTGCCGAACGAATGGCCTGGGGGCGCATGCGCATGAGCCCGGTCGACCTGGCCGACGTCACCGCCTATACCTACACCTATCTGATGAACGGCCATTCTCCGGACATGAACTGGACGGCGCTCTACGATCCGGGGGAGACGATCCGTCTGCGCTTCATCAATGCCGCCGCGAGCACCAATTTTGACGTGCGCATCCCGGAGATGGACATGGATGTCGTCATGGTCGACGGCAAGGCCGTGCGTCCGGTGCCGGTGCACGAGTTCCGCATCGGAGTGGCCGAAACCTACGACGTGCTGGTGCGGCCAAGAGGGGACCGGCCCTTCACCATCTTCGCCGAGTCGCTGGACCGCAGCGGCTATGCCCGCGGCACGCTGTCATCCGAAGCCGGCCTCGAAGCGCCGGTGCCCGCCCTGCGGCCTCGGCCGGTCCGCCGGCTGGAAGACATCGGCATGGGCGGCATGGATGACAGCCTTTTCGGGGCGGGGCATTCCAAGATGGACATGGGGCATATGGCCGAGCTCCAAGATCCCCGTATTCCGGGACCCAACGGACCGGCACCCTTCATGCCGGACAAATCGCGCGCAAACGTGGCCATGACGGTCATGAAGCCCCGCTACCGGCTCGAAGAGCCGGGTCTGGGTCTGGGCGAGGACGGCTGGCGGGTTTTGACCTACGGCGACCTCGTTTCCATAGAACCGCAGCCCTATGCCGCCACGGCGGACCGGGAGATGACCATCAACATCACGGCCAACATGGAGCGCTTCCTGTTTTCCTTCGACGGGAAAAAGTTCACCGAGCACCCGGGCCCGTACCTGTTCCGCCACAACGAGCGCCTGCGCTTGTTCCTGGTCAACCACACCATGATGGAACACCCCATTCACCTGCACGGCATGTGGATGCAACTGGAAAACGGTGCCGAGCGGCTGCCCTTCAAGCACACCATCCTGGCCAAACCCGGTGAGGTCCTGTCGGCCCTGATCACCCCCATTGAAAAGGGCGACTGGGCGTTCCACTGCCATCTGCTCTACCACATGGAGGCGGGCATGTTTCAGGTTGTGCGCGTCGCCTGATGACGAATCGAGGAGATCCTATGAAGAAGTGGGTGATGGTTCTGGTGATGATGATTGCGCCCGCCATGGGATGGGCCGCCGACGGAAAGGTTGTCGGCCCTGAGGAGCGAGGCTTTCCGGCAGACTACCGGGAGGCCCCGGAGCCTCCCGAGGGCGGGGGCGATATCCGCAAGTACGCCGAAGATGCTCAGGATGGGGCACAACGGAATTTCGGCGTGCAGCCCGTACACGACAACGAACTGTTCGCCGTCTTCAAAGGGGACCGGCTCGAGTACCAATCCCGGGAGGGCGGGCCGGTTCTGCTCTGGGATGTCGAGGGCTGGGTCGGCCGGGATTTCAACAAGCTCTACCTGGAGAGTGAAGGCGTCTGGTCCATCGACGACGAAGAAGTCGCCGAGGCCGAGGTCGAGCTGCTCTACGGCCGAACCATCACCAGTTTCTGGGATCTGCGGGTCGGTGTGCGCCACGACTTCCGTCCCGACCCCGACCGCACCTTTGCGGCGCTGGGAGTGCAGGGTATGGCGCCCTATCGATTCGAGGTGGACGCAACGGCCTACGTCAGCGAAGACGGCGACGTCTCGGCCGGCCTGGAAGTGGAATACGACCTGCTGCTCAGCCAGCGGCTGATCCTGCAGCCTCGCCTGGAGACCGGCATCGCCGTTCAGGAAGTGGAGGAATACGGTGTGGGCCAGGGCTTTACGGACATCGAACTGGGCCTGCGCCTCCACTATGAGATCCGCCGCGAATTCGCCCCCTACATCGGCGTTTCCTGGAGCCGCAAACTGGGGGAGACCGCCGACCTGACCGAGGCCGAGGGCGGCGATATCGAAACCACGTCTTTCGTGGCCGGGGTGCGGTTCTGGTTTTAGGGGCCGTTTCGGGTAGCATCCTGCCGCCAATAGGGTCTTCGGCACCGACGACTACGGTGTGGACCCGATTCCCAATCGGCACGGCGATCGCTATTTTCTGATCCGTCAATCATCGTTTACCCAATAGAAAAGGAGAACGCTATGTCGATCAAGAAGATTGTCGCAACGTCGTTGATGTTGGGATTGCTGGTGATGCCTGTGGCCGGGTGCCAATGGATGGGCGAAAAGTCCGGTCAGGCGGCCAACCAGGTTGAAGAGGGCGCGGAGGAGTTCGAGGAAGGTTATGATAAAACCCGGAAGGACTGACGGTTGACCGTGCAACGGCCCACGCTGGCCGCATGGCGCACAGGCGGGCATCGCCAACCGATGATGCCCACGCCGCAGCGGTAATGCCGGTACCTGCCCGCTGCGCCCTTTTCCATGAGCCCGAGCCCCAGCGATATTGGTGCGAGGCTAAACGCACGAACTGCCCGGCGGTTTGGGAAAAGTCTTTTCCAACCGCCGTTTTTTTCTCTTGACGCTGATCCATAAACGGTCTATATCCGGGGTCTCCAATCCGGGGGCGTAGTTCAGTTGGTTAGAACGCCGGCCTGTCACGCCGGAGGTCGCGAGTTCGAGTCTCGTCGCTCCCGCCATCACAAAAGCAAAGCCTGTTACTTCCGGGATCGAAAGTCACGGGCTTACATAGACGGGTTGGTTAGAACGTCCCGCTGACAAGCGGGAAGGTCGCGAGTTCGAGTCTCGTCGCTCCCGCCATCACAAAAGCAAAGCCTGTTAC
>JBMNCP010000029.1:0-27182 GCA_049366795.1 Desulfobacterales bacterium | reverse complement strand
TCGACGGCATCCGGACCGACATCGACCGCTGCCTCGGCGACATCCCCATGAACCTGTAACCTGTCGGCCGTCGACGAGTCGGCCGTCGACGATAAGATAGGCTGCGGGATGGCCGGCCGGAGGTGCTCACCACAGGACGGCCATCCCGTCTATCGAAATGACTGCTGAGACCGTCGTGGCTTGTTGACAGCGGTTGGGCGAAAAGGTAACTTCTCGCCCACAGCGGATCCCCGAAAACAGAAGCGTTGACGAGCTGTCGGGTCGATGGCCCGGCGGTGCCCGGCGCTTTTTCGGATGGATACCAACTTCTCCGTTCCGAAAATGGTTTTTCTTCTGATCTCCACACGGATCCGCCAACAGGCTTCATTATTGAAAGGAGGTCGATAGAGGAATTCCTGATGCAGAGGTTTTCGCCTCACTCACTTTTCCCCGGTGACGACAAGGAGGGTTATCGATGAGGAAATTTGTCGCAATTTTCGGCGCGGCCATGATCGTTTTCTGCTTTGCCCTTTCCATTCCTGCCGTTTCTTCGGCCAAATCCATGACGCTCACTTACAGCAGCTTTTTTCCGCCAACCCATATTCAGGCCCAATTGGCGGAATCCTGGTGCCAGGAAGTCGAGAAGCGCACGGAAGGCAGGATCAAGGTCCAGTTCTTTGCCGGCCAGACACTGACCAAAGCCAAGCAAACCTATGACAGCGTCCTCGACGGGATCGCCGATATCGGGACGTCCGCGGTGGCCTATACCCAAGGCCGTTTTCCGGTGATGGCCGCGGTCGACCTGCCGTTCGGTTACACATCGGGCGTCGTGGCAACCAACGTCGCCAACGATCTGTACAACCAGTTGAAGCCCAAGGAATTTGCCGACACCCAGGTCATGTACTTCAACGCCCACGGCCCGGGCTTCATCCACACCCGCAAGAAGCCGGTCCGCGCCCTGGAGGACCTCAAAGGCCTGAAGATCAGGTCCACCGGGATGAGCGCCGATGTGGTCAAGGCGCTCGGAGCCACACCGGTACCGATGCCCATGCCCGACTCCTACCAGGCCCTCCAGAAGGGCGTGGTCGACGGCAGCGCCTACCCGACGGAAACCAACAAGGGTTGGAAAAGCGGGGAAGTGGTGGATTACGCCACCTTTGCCTATTCCTCCGCCTACACCACCGTTTTCTTTGTCGTCATGAACAAGGACAAGTGGAACGCCTTGGACCCCCAGGACCAGAAGATCATCGAGGAGATCAACCTGGAATGGGCCAAGAAGCATGGCGAGGCCTGGGACAGCAGCGATGAGGAAGGCACCGAGTTCTTCCTGGCGCAGGAAGGCAACGAAATCATCAATCTGGACGACAAGGAAAGCCAGAGATGGGCAGACGCCGTCGCGCCTCTCATCGAGGGCTACCAGAAGCAGCTCGACGGGCAGGGGCTGGATGGCAAGACTGTCATCGAGATCGTACGCGAATCCCTTAAAAAGAATGCCCAGTAGACCGCTGCTCCTTCGAAGCGGCGGCGTGACTGGAGAGTTTTGCGGACGACGGTGAATCGGCGGGTTGCCGTCAGCGTTGCCGCATCGGCCGGGCCGGGCGATCGCCCGCCGGGATTCCGGTTGGGCACGATCGTCCGGGCGATCAGCGGGGATCGGGTTCCCTATGACCCGATCCCCGTTTCACAACGACTGCAAGAGAGGTCTCCTGACGTATGAACGCGGTTTGGAAGTTCATTCAGCTGATATCCGACAAGATGCGGTTGGTCGGGGCGGCCATGCTGGTTGCCATGACCCTGCTGACCTGCACGGACGTGGCGGGGCGTCTTTTCAAACACCCGGTATTCGGCACGATCGAACTGATCAGCCTGATGGGCGCCCTGGCAGTGGCCATGGCGCTTCCGGATACCCACGCCTTCAAAGGGCACATCGGTGTAGAGGTCATTGTCAACAAGTTTTCTCGAAGAACCAGGGCGGTGATCGAGTTTTTCACGGGACTGCTGAGCCTGATCCTCTTTTCGATCGTCACCTGGAAGATGCTCGAGTACAGCGTCAAGATGAGAGAATCCGGTGAAGTCTCCATGAATCTCGGGCTGCCCGAATACATGATCATTTTTGTGGTGGGCATCGGGTTTGTGGTGTTTTCCCTGATTATCGTCAAGGATCTCGCGGATACCTTCAACAAATTGAGAGGCAAATGAATCCCACACTGATCGGAGTCGTCGGTATTGTGGTGATGGTGCTGTTTTTCCTGACCCGAATGCCCGTCGCATATGTCATGGCGATGATCGGTTTCGTCGGTTTCAGTACCATGATTTCCCTCAATGCCGGGTTGAACCTGCTGGCCAAGGATTTCTACGAAGTCTTTTCCAACTACGACCTGACGACCGTTCCGCTGTTCATCCTGATGGGACAGCTCGGCTTCAACAGCGGCATCAGTCGGCGGTTGTACGACACGGCCTACAAGTTTCTGGGCGGCATCCGGGGCGGGCTGGCCATCGCCACCGTCTCGGCATGTACCGCCTTTGGCGCGGTCTGCGGCTCCAGCCCGGCCACCGCCGCCACCATGGCGACGGTGGGGCTCCCGGAAATGAGGCGATTCGGTTATGCCGACGAGCTTTCCGCGGGCTCGGTGGCTTCCGGCGGGGGTCTCGGCATGATCATGCCGCCAAGTGTCGTTTTGATCATTTACGGTATCCTCACCGAGCAATCCATCGGAAGGCTGTTCGTCGCCGGCATTTTCCCGGCCATTCTGGTCACCATCCTGTTTGCCATCACCATCACCATCTGGTGCGCGATCAATCCGAACCAGGGGCCCAGCGGCGATTCGTTTTCCTGGAAGGTCAGGCTGAGATCCCTGTTGGATCTTGGCGAAACGCTGGTGGTGTTCGGCCTGGTCATGGGGGGGCTGTTTTTCGGCCTGTTTACGCCGACCGAGGCGGCCGCCGTCGGCGTCTTCGGAGTCCTGCTTGCCTCCCTGATCCACCGGCAGCTGACCTGGCAAAGCTTCAAGGATGCGCTCTATGAGTCACTGAGAGCCTCGTGCATGGTGATGATGCTGATCGCCGGCGCCACCGTTTTCGGAAAATTCATGGCGGTCACGCGGATTCCATACGACATCGCCTCGTGGATCGGAGGGTTCGATCTTCCTTCCGTGGTCGTGCTGCTGATGGTGGTTTCGGTCTATTTCTTCGGCGGGTGTTTCATGGACTCCCTGGCCCTGGTCATGCTGACGGTGCCGATATTCTACCCGCTCATTCTCGAAATCGGGTACGATCCCATCTGGTTCGGGATCATCATCGTCATGGTGACCGAGATGGGGGTCATCACCCCGCCGGTCGGCATCAACGTCTATGTGGTTTACGGCGTGGCCAGGTCCCTGCCGGGCGGCATGAGTCTGGAGTCGATTTTCAAAGGCATCGTTCCGTTTTTTCTGGCGATCATTGTAGGGATCCTCATCCTGGCATTTTTTCCGCAAATCGTACTGTTCCTGCCGAACATGATTTATTGAACAGGCAGTCAAGGGGAGCTGCATGCAGGACACGGCGTTCGACGAATGCCCGATGCCGGAAACGTTCCGATCCCGCATCGGGCTGACGTTTTTCCTGGGGTGGCTGTTCTACCTGGGATTTGTCACCCGGGTCATGTTCGCGCCGCTGATGCCGGAGATCGAAAGAGACCTGCACATCAGCCATGGTCAGGCCGGTTCCCTTTTCCTGATGATATCCCTGGGCTATCTGGCCGCTCCCCTGTGCTCCGGAATGCTTTCCTCGAGAGTCCGCCACCGCGGCACCCTTGTTTTGTCGGCGTGGATGGTGGGCCTCTCCCTCCTGCCGTTTGCCTTTGTCAGCAGCCTTTGGGCCGTCAGGGTGCTTCTGCTGATGATCGGCCTGGCGGCCGGAATCCACCTGCCCTCCGCCATCGCCACCATTACCGGCGAGATTCGAAAGGACGACTGGGGCAAGGCCCTGAGCGTTCACCAGTCGGCCCCGCCGCTGAGCTTCGTGACGGCTCCCCTTATCGCCGCACTCATGATGAACTGGTTCTCCTGGCGGATGGTGCTGGTCGTCTGGTCCTCGGTGGCCCTGATATCCGCAATCGGTTACACCTGGAGTGGACGGGGAGGGGATTTCCGCGGGCAGCTTCCCGGTCCCGAGAATGTCCGGTTCATACTTTCCAAGCCGTCCTTCTGGATCATGGTGCTTCTCTTTTCCATGGCCATGGGGGGAAACGCCGGCATCTACGCCATGCTGCCGCTTTATCTCGTCAACGAGCACGGGATTCATCTGGCCCGGGCCAATACTCTGATCGGACTTTCCCAGGTGTCCGGGCTGCTGATGGTGTTCATCGCCGGCTGGGTGACCGACAGGATCGGCCAGAAGCCGATGATGGTCATCTCTCTTCTGGTCGCCGGCGTTGCAACCGTTTTGCTGGGAATGATGCAGGGGAGGGCGCTTCTGATCGTGCTTTTCCTTCAGCCGATCCTGCTCAATTCGTTTTTCCCCGGCGCGTTCGGCGCCCTGTCCAGGATCGCGCCTCCCTCCATGAGAAGCGTTACCAATGCCCTGGGGCCTCCGACCTCCTTTCTGATCGGAGGAGGTGTTTTGCCGGCTGTCATCGGCTACCTTGGAGAGACCTATACCTTTTCCTCCGGCATCATCCTCGCCGGAGTTTTCATGCTTTGCGGGCCGTTGCTGGTGACGGGTCTCAGGCTTGGCCAGTACGACGACCAGGCAGGCTGCTGACGTCATCCCTGCCCGGAAAGCCAGGGAGAAGCGATCTGTCACGGTGTAGAAGGGGATTTCAAACCGGCCAGTCGCCCTGCCGTCACTATCGCCGTCATTACAGCCAAACACATCGAATGTCCGCCGCCAGAGAATCACTCCGGGCGGCGGATCCAGGGCTGCCGAACCCACAGACTTCCTCATGATCTCCGATGCCTGCCTGACCATCCCGAATCTTCGGTCGTTGCGAGATGTCCGGAGTCCATCAGGATGGGTGCCCGGGGTCTGCTGGCCATCAGACGACCCGTGTGGTAGAGTGCGGTCTCTCGATGACCCCGCAAATGAGCGGTCACAATGGCCATGGAAGAATTCGGGAGACTGGGGACATGATGTGGCCGATCAGGTTTGAATCGTGGATGAATCCTCGGACTTTTTCCGGAATTCTGACTGGCCGGATTGAATTGGAATTAC
The DNA here is from genome assembly GCA_049366795.1 of Desulfobacterales bacterium. Lineage (GTDB taxonomy): Bacteria > Desulfobacterota > Desulfobacteria > Desulfobacterales > UBA5852 > CALNZV01. The sequence continues at coordinate 22,010 of JBMNCP010000029.1, read as the reverse complement.
AAATGATTATGAAATAAGTGTTCATCCATCATGTGATGTCCGTGAGCCGTCGGTTCGGGCAAATCCGGAGGAGGGTTACCGACGGGCTGCCCGGCGCGACCATTGCCGATGCGGCCGCCGGCGCCTGCACGCCGCCACGGGGCGTCCACAAGATGGAACCCGATTCCTGGAGGGTCCATGAATTTCATCCGCGTTGACATGACGACCAAAACCATCCGAAACGAATCCCTTCCGTCGAAATACGTCGGGCTGGGGGGAAGGGGGCTGATCGCCGCGTTCATCAACGACGAGGTGCCGCCCCTTTGCGATCCGCTCGGCCCGGACAACAAGCTCATCTTCGCTCCAGGGCTCCTGGGGGGGACCCGGCTGGTCAACACGAGCAGGATTGCCGTTGGCGCCAAAAGCCCGTTGACCGGCACCATCAAGGAATCGAACGCCGGTGGAACGTTCGGCGATTCGGCTGGAAGGCTCGGGATTTCGGCCATTGTGATCGAAGGCCAGGACCTGTCCGGCGGGCTTTCCATCCTGGCGGTCGACGCCGGAGGGGCTCCGCGCCTGTTGGATGCTTCGGGTTTCCGCGGAATGCGGACCTACGCCACGGTGGAAAAGCTTTACGGAATTTACGGACGGGAAAATTCCGTCATGTGTATCGGACCCGCCGGAGAGCAGGGGTTGCCCTCGGCGTCGATACAATCCACTGACACCCAGGGACGCCCCTGCCGGGCCGCCGGAAGGGGAGGGCTGGGCGCGGTGATGGGCTCCAAGGGGTTGAAGGCTGTGGTGCTCGACCAGAGAGGGGACATCGCCGAGGTCATCGCCGATCCGGAGGCGTTCGACGCGGCGGCGGCAGCGTTCGCCAGGGCCGTACAGGAGGATCCTTTCAGCGGAGACGTCATGCCCAGGCTCGGAACCGCCGGCTTGGTGGCGCCGATCAACTCCATGGGCGGGTTTCCTTCCTACAATGCCACCAAGGGGATGTTGGAGGGCTGGGAGAAGATCAGCGGCGAGCACATGGTGGAGGTCATCAAGCAAAGAGGCGGAAAGACCTCGTTCAAGGGATGCTCCAAATGCATCATCCAGTGCTCCCATGAATTTGTAGATCGTCAGGGTAAATACGTCACCGGCTCCCTCGAATACGAGACCATCTGGTCCATGGGCGGCATGACCGGAATCGACGACCTGGACACCATCGCGCGGCTGGATTTCCTGTGCGACGATATCGGGCTGGACACCATGAGCACGGGCGTAGCCGTCGCGGTGGCCATGGATGCCGGATATCGACCCTTCGGGGACGGACAGGCGGCCATCGAGATGATCGAGGAGATTGCCAAGGGAACGGAATTCGGCAGGACGCTGGGTCACGGTCCGGTGGCGGTCGGAAAGCACTTCAACCACCACCGGGTGCCGGTCGTCAAGGGCCAGAGCATCTCAGGCTACGATCCCCGAGCGCTCCAGGGCAATGCGGTCACCTATGCCACCAGCCCGATGGGAGCCGACCATACCGCCGGAAACGTCATCGCCGAGTACATGACCGGCAAGCTGGATCCGCTGAAGCCGGAAGGGCAGGTCGAAGCCTCCAGACGCCTCCAGATCACCATGGCGGTGGTCGACAGCATCGGGCTTTGCGTGCTCGCGAGCGGGGTGCTCTCCAAGCCGGAAGGCAAGGAGGCTTTCATGGCGGCCATCAACGCCAAGCTCGGGACCCGGTTCGAGGCGGACGAGATCGATGAAATAGGAAAACGCGTGCTCAGGGCGGAGCGCGAATTCAACCGGAAAGCGGGATTTACGAACAAGGATGACCGTCTGCCGCGTTTCTTCTACGATGAACCCTTGCCGCCGCACAACGTCGTGGTTCAGGTCAGCGATGAAGACATCGACCAGACCTTCGATTTCTGAAAAGGGACTTCCATGAAAGTCACCGTCAAGCTGTTCAGCTCGCTGCGGGATCTATGTCCGGATTATGACCCGGAGCACGGTCGGGTCGTGGACTTGCCCGACCCGGCCTGCGTGGAGGACCTCATCCGCATCCTGGGCATCCCGGAATCCAAAGCGCCCGTCGTCACCTGCAACGGGCGCATCATGAAAAGGACGGACCCCCTGGCCGGCGGAAGTCTTCTCCACATTTTTCAACCGGTGGCGGGGGGGTAGGCGGCACCGCCTTCTGCCTGGCTGCCTCCCGGGCAAGGCCATAGAATTGACAATGCTCCACAGGGATGGATCGGTCGTTTCCCTGCGGCCGTACTAGTGACCCTCACCGTCGCCGTGCTCGGCGGCAATCGGTTCCGATTTCGCTACGATCAAATGCCGAACTCCGCCCTTTCCCTCAGTTCGCAAAATTCGGCGAGCACCGGTGTCTCCCTGCTTCCCCGGTAGCCCGGAGGGAAGGAGGGATCCTGTGCGTCCAAACAAGTGTACACCTCGTACCGCGATATGGAAACCGACCGGGTGCCATCCGTCATCGCGGTCTCGCCGGTTATCAGGATCCGGGTTTCCCTCGATGCGGAAATGCCCGCCAACCGCTCGCCGATCTGTCGATCGGTAATCCTGAAACGCCTTCCATCGTCTACAGCGATACCGAAACCTACGAGCACATCTACCTGAACGAGCACCTCTACACCTGGCACTGTCTGGCCGGCATCGAAAAAGGCCTTGCCGACACGGACCGCTGCCACGCCTACCGGATCGGCGAGGGGCTTTACCTCTTCGTCTGGAGGGAGAAGGTCGTTCCCACCCTGGGCGTCGTGATGATCGACCTCCAGCGGATGAAAACGACGGGCAAGATCTTGGGCTACGAGGACGGCGATTTCGGCACTATCGTGAACGCCCCGGTAGGGGCCTTCGCCACCCTGCTCAACGTCACACCCCACGGGTAAACGCGGCCCGGCAGTCCTTCCGGCGTCACCTTGCGGCTTTTCCGGGCCGGTTCACCATATATATCCCCGCGCCCACCAGCAGAAGTGCGCCCAGCAGGAGCGAGGAGAGCGGCTCGTCGAGCAGCGCCGCCCCCGCGATCACGCCGAAAAGGGGCGTCAGAAACGTGAATGCGGCGAGGCGTGAAGCCGGGTAGCAGCGTATCAGCCAGTACCAGACCAGATAGGTGATGAAGGCCACCCATACGGTCTGGTAGGCGATACAGATTCCAACCAGGGGGGACACGTCAACCAGAACGGGCTCCCCCGCCGCGATGGAGATGGGCAGCAGCAGGATCCCGGATATGGCCAGCTGGTAGAGCAGCGTCTTGCTGTGACGGATGCGGGACAGGGGACCGGCCTTGATGATGACGGTTGCCGCCGCCCACAGCAGGGCGGCAGCCGTCACCATCGCGTCTCCGATCAGCATCCGGTACGAAGGGAAACCGAAGGATTCCTTGAAAGCGACGAGCGTTCCCGCAAACGCGCAGCAGAGCCCCGCAACCTGGATTCGTCTGAGCTGCTCCCCGGGGATGAAAAGCTGCGCGCCGATCGCGGTGAAGAACGGCATGGTGTAGAAGAAGATGACCGAGCGGGAGGCGTTGGTGTATTCGAGACCCACAAAGATCAGGAGGAACTCGAGCGAGAAGATTAGCCCGACGGCCACTCCCCACCACAAAGTCCCGTCTCGTTCGAACAAGGCTTCTCGGCGGGCCACTGCCCACATCCACAGCAGGGCGGCGGCAACCAGCGACCGGATGCCGGCCTGAAGAATTGGTGATCCGGCCTGGGAGGATATCTTGATGGTGACCTGCTGGAGTCCCCAACTCGCGCAGAGGATCACCAGCAGCAGGACGGCCTTGAGGTCGAGGCTCTGCCTGGCCCCTGCAACACGGTATGGATCGTCGATCCCGCCTCCGGAACGCCCGGCGTCCGCCTGTAGAGAAGACAATACCCTTGTCCTCAGTTTTCCGTGATGTCGTAAACCCAGGACAGTGCAGCCGCCACCTTGGGAAATCCGATGACCGAGATCAGCATCATGACGGCGTGTTCGATTTCCGCTGCGGACACTCCGGCCTCAAGGGCCCTGCGGGTATGGGAGTGAACCGATCCCTCGGACTGCGCAGCGGCGGCGGCTGCTAGTTGGATGAGCAGGGAAGTCTTGTTGTCGATGGGCCCGATGGATCGGACGGTGTCGCCCAGGCTCTGCACCGCAGTCATGACCTGGGGATATTTCACGGCGATTTTTTCGTAAACACGCAGTTTGCTGTCCGTCATGATTCATTCCTCCCTTTTGAGGTGGTTTTCAAAATTTCCTGGATGCCTCCTCCAGGAGCGCCCGGGCTTCCGGGTGAAACCAGATGTCCAGAAACTCCCGGTCCTTGGCGCCGCCCATTTCCGCATACTCCGCCAGCACGGGTTCGACCCGGTTGGCCTTGATCGCCCGGAAGGCCGCGGCAGGCAGTGCGGCAAGCGCCGCCGCCTTTTCGATCGCGCGGTGCTCGACCGCATCCCTCGGAAATATCCCATCCAGAAGGCCCACGCGGATCGCATCGGCGGTGGGCAGAAAATCGCCGGTAATCATCAGGTCGGCGGCCGTCCGGTTTCCGACGACCGCTTTCAACATCCGATCCGCCAGGAAGGGTACGGGGACGCCCAGCTTGACCTCATTCAGGCCGAACTGCTTCTTGTCTTCGGCGGCAAATCGGTAGTCGCAGGACAGCGCCAGGATCTGTCCGCCGGCGATCGCGTGGCCGGAAAGGGCGCAGACGGTTGGAACGGGCAGCGAGTAGAGTTCGCATATGAGCCGGTTGAATGAGGAAAAAAAGTTTTCCATTCCGCTCCGGTCGAGTGGAAGCAGCGTTGGAAGGTCGAACCCGATGCAGAAAAACTTGTCTCCACCGCAAAGCACCAGCGCACGGGATTCGTTCCGAACGATCCGGATCGCCTCGGAAAGGGCCTCGACCAACGCGGGGCCGATGGCGTTCGTGACCCCGTTGGTCAGCCGCAGGAGGGTCGTATCGCCGGCGGCATCCATCCTGACGAGCGTCATCGTTTCCTCCGGGAATCGGGTTGGGGGGCGGGAAAACCGGACGATCAGGCGTTGGCCGCCTGGCGATGGGCCTCGACCATGCGGTCTTCGACATATCGGACGTCCGTCTCGTCGAACGCTTCCAGGTCGAAGCAAATCGCGTCTTCGCCCAAAAGTCCTTCGGGCACGAAATCGCCCTTTTCATCCGGGTCCGTGATCAGATCTCCGTAAAAGCACACCGACAGCCATCGAGGATCGTCTTCGATGACATCGACCATGACGAACAGCGGGCGGGCGGCCTGGTTCCGGTGGGAGGCCCGGAGGGAATAGGTGACCCCTTCGCGGGGTAGGAAATCCAGGCTGATCTCCGGCAGGGTTTCGAGATGGTTTTTCAGCCGGATAAAGGTTTGCCTGTTCTGCTCCGGGGTTTCTTTCCAGTTGTCGATGAACGACTGAAGTCCCATCATTGCATCCATTCACAACCTTCCTTTATAGGGGATCATGTATAGGGAATCACGCGGTTGCCGAGGCGGCTTCGGAAGCCACCGGCTGCGTCTTGATCTTCTCGATGGATTTTTCATCCCGGAAGATGATGGCAAACAGGTTTTTTCTGGCGTTGGCGTTGTGAGTGGTGATCAATTCCTTTGCGTGGTCGACGTCCCGGATGCGGATGGCTTCGAACAGTTCTTCGTGCTCCCGGACGATATCATTGATCCGCTTCATTCTCAGGTCTTCCGTTCTGAAGCGGAGAAAAATCTTGCGGCAGATTTCCCGGTACCGCTCGACCAGGTATTCGTTGTCGATCATTTCGATGATGCTGGCGTGAAATTCAGCATCCAGGACAAAGAGCTTCCGGTGGACCCGGTCGGTGATGGCCTGCTGGTAGTCGTCCCTCCTCCTTTGAATGCGGGCCAGCCGTTCGTCGGTCATTCGCCGGATCGCCTTGCCGATGGTGCCCACTTCGAGAATCTCCCGGACCTCGTAAAGCCCTTCGGCCTCCTTGCGCGTCAAACGATGGACGGAGTAGCCCTGGTGGGGCACGAAATCAAGATAGCCCTCCTTGGCCAGAATGCTGAGCGCATTGTTGACCGGCGTTCGACTTACCCCGAGCTGCTTGGCCAGATCCATGAAGACCAGACGTTGGCCGGGAACGATATCGTAATTGAGCATCATTTCCTTAATGCTGTCATAGGCGGCCAATGTGAGGTTCTTTTGCTCTTTCAAAGAATATCGCTCCTTGTAGGTTGGAATATTCGCTGGTTACGACAAAGCTGCGCAAAATGCAATTGCCCGGAATACGCAGATCTGAGACGATCAGCCGGAAAATAGCGATTGACATCGAGACCATTGCATGCAAAATAGCATAAACATGCTTCAAGCTCAACGGATATTCTCAAGGCCGTTCGGCGTAGAGTGAGGTGCGAATGCAGCCGGTCAATGACAAACAGTGGGGCCTCAAGTCCAAGCTCTGGTTGGAGCTGGAGGGCCACCCGGTAATCGGAGAGGGGCGGATGGCCATGCTCCGGGCGATCGACCGCTATGGCTCCATCCTGCAGGCCAGCAGGGAAATCGGTATTTCCTATCGGAAAATCCGCGGCGCCATCCGTGACATGGAAAACGTCGTCGGACGGCCGCTGGTGATCTCCTATCGCGGCGGCGGAGAGGGCGGCGGCGCCAGTCTGACCACAGATGCGGTCGAATTGATGGATTCATACGAAAGACTTGCCAAAGGCTTCCAAAACGAAATAGATATCCGGTTCCAGCGGCTTTTCGGTTAGTTTTGTCGTCGATTGGCAGAAATTGCCAATCGGAAATGGGGGAAATTGCATGAAAAATTTCGAAGCTCTTTTATCGGAGTCCGTGGAACGGCACGGGCATTTGTGTGCCGGGCAGGTCATCGGCGTCCGAATGGCCATGCTGGGATGCCGACTGGTGGGAATCGACGAGCCCAAGGCGCCGGAATTCCGAAAAAAGCTCATCGTATACGTCGAAATCGACCGGTGCGCCACCGATGCCATCGAAAGCGTCACCGGATGCCGGATGGGAAAGCGGACCCTGAAATTCAGGGATTTCGGCATCAACGCCGCCACCTTCGTCAACCTGGACACCCGGGTGGCCTACCGGGTGGTTTCAACCGAGCAGTCCCGGGAACTGGCCAAGGACTATGCGCCCGGGGAAGCTCACATTGGGCGGCAGCAGATCGAAGGGTACAAGCGAATGCCCGATGATCTGCTGTTCGACGTCCAGCGGGTCGCCGTGGATCTTCCGGAGTGGGAAATGCCCGGTCCCCCGAGGCGCCACGAGGTTTGCAACCGCTGCGGCCAGGTGGTTCGTGACGGAAGAGAAGTTCAGATCGACAATGAAATGTTGTGCCGGCCATGCGCCGGTGAAGGCTATTTTCACCCTTTTGAAAACCCCGGGTCGGAAGGGGTTCGGATGCGGTTATTTAAGGAGGCAAGCCGATGATCCAGGTGGTTCGAATCGAAGAAGCGGTTGGATACCCGTTGGCTCACGATATTACCGAAATCGTTCCGGGACAATTCAAGGGGCCGGCGTTTCAGAGGGGGCACATTCTCACCTGCCGTGATCTGGACCACCTCCGGCGCCTGGGAAAGAACCACCTCTATGTGCTCAAGCCGGAAACGGACGAGATGCACGAGGATGAAGCCGCCAAGGCGATCGCCACCGCGCTTTGCGGCCCTGGCGTCTGCTGGAGCGGGGAGCCGAGAGAAGGGAAGCTCGCCCTGACGGCGGAAATCGACGGCCTTTTCAAGGTGGACGTGGATGCCCTCTACCGTTTCAACCTTCAAGGGGACGTCATGTGCGCGACCGTGCATTCGAATTCCCTGGTGAGAAAGGGGGATCAGGTGGCGGCCACACGGGCCATTCCGCTGGTGATCGCCAGGAAGCGGGTGAAGGAGGCCGTCGATGCCGCCTGCACCGCGAGCGAGGCGGTGTTGAGAGTGATGCCGATGATGCGCGCCTCCGCCGGGGTCATGATCACCGGAAGCGAGGTCTACCATGGCCGGATCGAGGACAAGTTCGAACCGATCATCCGAAGAAAGGTGGAGGCGCTCGGCGGCAGCGTCATGGAAGCGGTTTTCCTGCCCGACGACGATGAGATGATCGCCGAGGCGGCTCTGCGTCTGCTGGACAAGGGCGCCAACGTACTGATCACCACCGGCGGTATGTCGGTGGACCCCGATGACCGCACCCGTTTTGCGCTCAAAAAAGCCGGAGCCCAGGATCTGGTCTACGGGTCCTCGGTCCTTCCGGGCGCCATGTTCATGACCGGACATCTCAGGGGGGTCCCTTTCCTGGGCATCCCCGCATGCGGCATTTACGCGGAGACGACCATTTTCGATCTCGTCTATCCCCGCGTGCTGGCCGGCGAAAAAATCTCCCGTGAAGACATCGCGGCGATGGGTCACGGCGGACTCTGCCTCCGCTGCAAGACCTGCATCTATCCCCGCTGCCCTTTCGGCAAGTGAACCGCGGCACCGAGACGGCGGAGGCGGGGTGGCTGATGTACCTGGATGGTGAAAATGGTTGAAAGCTTGAAGTTCGGTCTGGACGAGGCGTTTCGGTTGACTCTCGAAAGAACCGTGCCGATTGAGACGGAGGAGGTCGATCTGTCCGAAAGCGTGGACCGGATCGTTTCAGAAAGCCTACGGGCAAGGGTGGATTCGCCCTCCGTCGATGCCTCGCTCAAGGACGGTTACGCCGTTCTGTCCGGAGATGTGGCGGATGCAACCCCGCGGACGCCGGTCCGTCTGAGGCTTCTGGGCCACATGGCGGCCGGCGGAGACGAAAACATCCGCGTCCTTCCCGGCGGTGCCGTGAGAGTGCTCACTGGGGCCAGGATTCCAGCCGGCGCCGATGCCGTGGTGGCCGAGGAATTCGTCATCGTGGAGGAGGGGATCGTCCAGATCCGGAACCACGCCGAACCGGGCCGCAACATTCTGCCCAAAGGATGCGATGTCGCGAAGGGCCGGCTGGTAGTCGACAAAGGCCATCGCCTGACGCCGGGCATGCTCGGCATTCTGGCCGCCGCCGGCCACAGCAGGCTCCCGGTGGTGCGGAGGCCGCGGGTGGCCATCGTGGCCACCGGGGATGAGGTGGTGGCCCCGGGTTTGCCCCTTCCCGAGGGAAAACTTTACGCCAGCAACATGACGACGCTGAGCGCGTGGTGCCGTCGCTACGGCATGCGAACCCGGCTGGAAATCGTCCGCGACGAAGCGGACGCGATCCACGAAACGCTGAAATCGTGCATGGCCGCCGTGGACGCCGTGATCACCAGCGGCGGCGCCTGGACCGGAGACCGGGATCTCGTGGCCCAGATGCTGGACCGGCTGGGTTGGGAGCAGGTGTTTCACCGCATCCGGATCGGGCCGGGGAAGGCGGTGGGTTTCGGTTTGCTATACGAAAAGCCGGTCTTCATCCTTCCGGGCGGGCCTCCCTCAAACCTCATGGGATTTCTGCAGATTGCCCTGCCGGGCCTGATGAAGCTTTCGGGCTGCGTTGCACCGGGGTTGCCCAGAACCCGGATGCGGTTGTCGTCGGACCTGAACAGCGGCTACGCCGATTGGACCCAGTTTGTATTCGGCACGATCCAGGGCCATAACGACGTTCCAGTTTTCAAGCCGCTTCGTGGCGAAAGCCGATTGCGTTCCATGGCCGAAGCCGAAGCCGTCGTCGCGATCCCGGAAGGGCTGACTCACCTTTCCGCCGGGTCCGTGGTCTCGGCCCAATTGTTGACCTGAGCATTCTATAGGCAGGGATGATTGAATCATGGGCATGACAACGATGCCGCTCGTGGATTCCTTTCAGCGCAGGGTGAGCTACCTCCGGATATCCGTCACCGACCGATGCAACTTGAGGTGCCGTTACTGCGCGCCGTCAAGACCCCTTCGGATCGAAAAAAGCCGACTGCTGACGTTGGAGGAGATTTATCGCCTGGCGGAAATCGGCGTCGATATCGGCATCCGGAAGATTCGATTGACCGGAGGGGAGCCGCTGTGCCGAAACGGGATTGTCGACCTGATCGAACGGTTGTGCCGGATACGGGGACTGAAGGACGTCTCCCTGACTACCAACGGCACGATGATCTCCCGTATGGCCGGCAAGCTGCGGGAGGCCGGGGTTGGTCGAATCAATATCAGCCTCGACACGCTGGACCCGGAAAAGTTTCACCGCCTCACCGGAGCCGATTTGTTCGGTTCGGTCTGGGACGGAATTCAGGCGGCGGCGAAGTGCGGATTCGACCCGATCAAAATCAACACTGTCGTCATGAAAGGCGTCAATGACGATGAGATCGAACGCCTGGCCGGCCTGTCGCTGGAATACCCGTTTCACGTCCGGTTTATCGAGTACATGCCGATCGGCACGGATCCGCTGACCGCCCGTCGGCATTTCGTGCCCCTGTCGGAAATCAAGGCGAAGGTGGAAGCGTTGGGCAGGCTCGAACCCGTCGAGGCCGGTCGAAACGATGGGCCGGCGGTGCGCTACCGTCTGGAGGGCGCGCCGGGTGAAATCGGGCTGATCGGTTCGATGAGCTCGCACTTCTGCGGGACTTGCAACCGGATACGGCTGACGGCGGACGGACACCTTCGGCCCTGCCTCCTGGCCGACGAGCAGGTCGACGTCATTTCACCCTTGCGCCGGGGCGGCTCGGACGATGAATTGAAAGCGCTCTTCCGCGCCGCCATGGCGCGGAAGCGGGAAGAGCACCGGCTCGATTTCAAATGCGGAAGTGCACTTCAATCCCGGATGTTCCGCATTGGGGGATAGCTGTTTTGCAGGTGAAAAGGGATGGTGGAAATTGCGGTGCCGTCATTCTCTCCGGCGGGATGAACTCGCGGATGGGAGGCCGCAACAAGGCTTTTCTCGAGGTCGGAGGCAAGACGATACTGGAGCGGCTGATCGAGACCCTCGCAACCGTCTTCGGCGACATCGTGCTGGTAACGCGTCAGCCCGATTTCTACCGGAATTTTGACGTCAGGATCGTAGAGGACATATATCGGGAGCGTTCCTCCCTGACCGGCATCCATGCCGGCCTCCGGCACTCGATGTCGGACCATGTGTTCGTGGCGCCATGCGATGCGCCCTTCATCCAGCCGGCCCTGATCCGGCTGCTGGTATCCGAGATCGAGCCCGACATCGACGTCATCGTTCCCGAGCTGGCCGATCACCTGGAACCCCTGTGCGCCATCTACTCCAAACGGTGCATCCCCGTCATCGAAAACCAACTGGACCAGGGGCGCCTGAAAATCATCGACTTCTTCGACCAGGTCCGCCGGAAGACCATCCCGATCGAGAAGATAAGGAAAGCAGACAAGGACCTGCGTTCCTTTTTCAATGTCAATACGCCGGAAGTATACAACGCCTCCCGGGACCTGATCTGACGGTTCCGTAAAGGGTCCGATATCGGGGTGTTTTCTCCGCGTCCTCGTCCTCGGTTTTTTTACGTGTTTCTTTCAAAACGCCTTACCGTTCGAGTAATCGCGTATGTTCGCTTCTTGGATAGCGCCTCCGTACATTCACCATTCACGATTCAACATTCACGGCTCACGGTTCACGAATTACGCTTCCCGCCGGATGAAGGTCCGCTCGATGAAATCGGCGATCGACGGCACATCGTTGATGTCGAACCGCGGGACGCCAAGGTCGATGTCAGTGTCGGAGACGACGGCGACGAGGGTGTGCTGGCCGCCCTTGGAATGAATCGGTTCGCGGTGCTCCTTGCTTCGGAAGACTTCGATCTGGGGTTTCCGCGCCCTTTTGTAACCTTCCGTGAGGACGATATCCATATCCTGGAAATGCTGCTCGACGATGTCGTCCACGCTGACTTCCTCGGTGACGTCCTTGATCACCGATATTTTCCAGGGAGAGGAGATGACGACGGTCTCGGCGCCCGCCTGTTTGTGCCGATAGGTGTCCTTGCCTTCATGATCGATATCGAAGCCGTGGGTGTCGTGCTTGATGGTGCCGACGCGATATCCCCGCCTTTTCAACTCGGGGATGAGCTTTTCGAGGAGGGTCGTTTTCCCGGAATTCTTTTTGCTGACAATCGATACTACCGCTGGATTCATTGAGCGTTCTCCTCATGACGTAAAAAGGTCCATGTGAACGCACATGGACCTTCAGGTAGGGCATCCAACGTTATTTCTGCGGTTCCGGAGGAACGACCAAAACGGGTACTTTCGCTCGGCGCAGAACGTCTTTGATCGTATTTCCGATGGCGGTTTCCTTTGAGAAGAAGGTGCGCTTCCGGGCGCCCATGACAATCAGGTCGCATTTGAATTCCTGGGACTGCTGGAGAATCTCTTCGACGATCTCTCCGTCGCGGACGACGATCTCCCTCGCCACGTATCCGCATTCGGTATTGTCGATTCCGGCATCGACGCAGAACTGGTCGAGCGCGACGCGTATCAGTTCGTTCGAAGGTCTCTTCCCGATCAGTGCAGCGCGGGCATCGTTTTCGTGTGCGGTCGTTATCTGTTCCCATTGCTTCTGACCGAGCAGCCCCCTCAGACGCCCATCGACATAGTCCGGCATTTTTTCAAGGACATGCAGCAGCACGATGGTGGCATTGTAGCGGGTAGCCATCGATGCCGCAAAATCGAAGGCCGGTCTGCAGTTTTCGGTAAGGTTGGTGGCAAACAGAATGGATGAAACCGGTTTCATCATGATCAGGACCTCGCTTGATGCCTCTCAGTTGTATTGAGTGTCAATGGGAAAGGGGGTGCAGGTGCTCCCTGGGATCATCATCAAAGATGGCTCGAAACGATGAAAGAGCGTTGGGTTTATTTGCATGCAAAATTTCATACGGGTGAACCCTTGTCAAGCACTTTGTAGGCCCAGCGGGGTCATGACGTTCAGGCGGCCTGTCTAGAACGGAGATGAGACGAGGCCGCGGGGTGGAGCGGCATCCATGCAGGCGGCTTTTTCATCCTCTGTCAGCTCCTCGGGATTCTTGAGGGAATCGATGGGGCAGACGAATTCATTTCCGTCTCTGTCCTTTACAAAAACGAATCGTTCCTTGATCGGCCGGCGTTCCTTGGTGTCCATCGTTTCCTCCCTGCAATTTTGGGGAAATTCTCCCGATACGGTTGAAAATAACAAAATTTAAGTCCGGCAAATTTACTGTCAACCGGACACGAACCGGCCTGCCGGAAGGGATGACTATATTGCCCGCCTTCCGTCTTGCAAGGCCTTGCGGAAGCGCTCGAGCTGTTCGGTGTAATAGGACCGGTTTTCCGTGGCTTTTTCAAGCGCCATCTGGGCGGCGGCAACGGCGGATTCGACATCGTTGTTCACAAAATAGCTTTCAGCCAGCGTGTCGAGGGCATGGGCCGATGGGTCCAGGGCGACGGATTGCATGGCAAGTCTCAACGCCCGCCTGGGGTTTTTCAGGCCATCGGTTTCGGTGGTCGCCAGAAGCCAGGCCAGGTTGTTGAGAATCTGGGCGTTGTCGGGTTCCAGAGAGAGAGATTTCTCATAGGCATCCATGGCGCCTTCCGGATCGTTCTGGCTGTATCGCAGATCTCCCAGCAGGCTGTAGAGCTGGGGGTCCCCTGGTTTGAGCTCGATCTCCTTCATCAGGATCCGTTCGAGAAAATGCCCGCCGACGGCCGTACGCGCTGAACCAAAGTTGAATTGGTAGGCGGCGTAGCCCACCAGCACCATGCCAACGAAAAAGACGGCTAGGCTCCGGCGCACCTTTCGATCGTGCCGGCGGATCCATTTGCGGTCGAGTTCGCACTTCAGCAGAAACCGGATTCGTTCACGGAGGCTGAAGTGGTGCCAGTTCGGATTGTCGGCGGACTGGCCGCTGGCGATGGCGATTTTTTCGAACGTGGAGATCATCGGGCGCGCGGAGTCGAAGAATCGGTAGACGTAGGCATCGGCCTGCCGCTCGAAATTGCGGATGAAATAGCCGAAGATAAAACGGAAATAAATCAGGAAGGCGGATAGAAATACCACGCTGAAGGCCGTTGAAACCACCGTGGACGGGTTGAATTCGAAATCCGTAATCAGCCGGAAAACCGGAGGGATCGAGAGAATCATCCAGATGACGAGATCGAATCCGGCATAGGTGATCATCATGAAACCGGCGATGAAAACCAGGTAATAGACCAGGTGGTTGTGCTTCACGTGACCTATTTCATGGGCGATGACGGTGTCGACTTCTTCCGGTGTCAGGCTTCCGAGCAGCGATTCGGTCACCAGGATGTAACGGAACCGATGGACGAGTCCCATGACACCGGCGGTGATCATCCGGCCGCCGAAGATGGGCCAGTAGAGAATATTGCGATACTGGACGCCGGCCCGACGGCAGAGCTGTTCGATTCGATGCCGGTAAAATCCTGGTTCGAGCGGGCGGCAGCCCCAGAAACGCTGAACCAGGACCGGGGCGAAAACCGATGCGAGAACCAGGAAAATCAGGAAATAGGCGACTTCTCCGCCGGTTGAAGCCAGTATGCGTTTGGGCCATTCCCAGGGGAGGGCGAAGATGAGATCGGATATTCCCGAAATGAGCACCCAGGGGATGATGATCGGAATGGAGAACCGGAGGTTGGAAACCACATATTCGCCCCGATCCGATCCGGGGTCGTACAACTGCCGATGGACCAGCCATGCATGGAACCAAACGATGGACAGTAGACCGGTAAAAACCCCCATGAAGGCAAGCGCCAGCAGGGTAGGGATGACATCCAGGATCCGGATGCCTCGAAAAAAGGCCGGAAGGGACAAACCGTGGATCAAGACCCCGAAAATGACGAGACTGAGAATGGACAGCCTGGTATTCACGGTGCTGAACCGCTGGTCTGCTCGTTCGTGGCTTCCTTGGGCGGCGTGGACGGCGATGTTGCCGAACTGGCGCCGGCAGAACAGGGAGAAGCCGACGATAAGAATCGAGGCGGCTAACAGGGATTCCAGGGGCGGCAGGCCGGGGGCGTCGGCGGGCGGATGGGTGGAGTAGATCAGAAGAGCCAGAATGAAATAGATGAAGTTTGCGAACATATCCAGAGGTCTCTAAGGAGGCGCGCGGTTGACCTGATCGAACCTGTCCGATTCGGACGGCAGTCCATTTGAGGTTGCGATGGACCTGTTCCTACAATAATAGGCGCCTTTTCCTTCGCTCGAAAGAAAAGGAACCGGGTGAAATTTCACCGCGAAGCCATTGGGAATACGCCTCCTGCCGAATCCCTCCGCTTCCGGGGCCGGCCCAGGTAGCGCTCCTTTTCGCTGTAAATGCATCCGCAATACTGTTGACGGTAGAGCTCGAGGCGCTTGGACTCCTCGATACCTTCCTTCCAGCCGGGCCTGAAATCGCGGTAGAGAAAGGGGACCCCCGCTTTCGAGGCCGCCGCCTCCCCGATTTCCCGGATCAGATCATGGTTCTGGTGGCGGCTGTAGAGCAGGGTCGTCGTGAAGGCGTCGAAGCGGCCCCTTCGGGCCACCAGCGCCGTCGCGTTCAGTCGATCATGATAGCAGGCCCTGCATCGCTCGGACTCCCTGAACGCCGCGCCTCTCAAGAATCCCTCGAGATCGTAGCCTTCCTGGACGATGAGCTTCAGGTCGGCGACGTCGGCGAAGCGCTCCAGCGCCTCCTGGCGTTTCAGCAGCTCGGTGTAGGGGTGGATGTTGTGGCGGTAGAAATACCCCATCACATCGAGGCTCTCCTCCCGAAGGATTCGAAGTGGATAGATGGTGCAGGGTCCGCAGCAGGTGTGCAGCAGTACCTTCATTTCCTGGCTCCGAAAATCGCGGTGCCGATCCGGACGAGGGTGGCACCTTCTTCGACGGCCGCTTCAAAATCGCCGGTCATCCCCATCGACAGCTCGTCCATGGTAACGCCCGCGATTCCTTCCTGCCGGATGAGATCCGCCAGTTCCCTGAGTTCGCGGAAATAGGGCCGCACCCTTTCGGGAGCGTCGAAAAACGGCGGAATCGTCATCAGGCCCCGCACCGACAGGTTTTCCAGTTGCGCCGCCCGGTTCACCAGCCGCAATGCGTTCTCGGCGTGGACGCCGCTCTTGGAAGATTCCTTCCCGGTATTGACCTGGATGAGGATGTTCTGGATCTTTCCGGCCCTGCCGGCCTGCCGATCGAGTTCGACGGCGAGTTTTTCGCTGTCGACCGAATGGATCAGATCGAAGATCCGGACCGCATATTTGGCCTTGTTGGACTGAAGGTGTCCGATGAAGTGCCACGAGACGGGTGATCCGCTCAGCGCGGCGACCTTCTCCCTGGCCTCCTGGATGTAGTTTTCTCCAAACGTGTCCACACCGGCATCGATGGCTTCTCTGACCCGATCGGCGGGTACGGTCTTGCTCACCGCCACCAGGCGAATCGTTTCCGGAGTTCTGCCGCTTCGGACGGCGGCCGCGGCGATTCGGTTCCGAACGCTTTGAATTCGTGCAATCACGAAATCAACCTCGCTGGTCAATATGGGAATGCTCCCCAGTGCGATCAAGCCCCATGACGCCTTCCCGGATCAGGATCTCGATGATTTCGCACACCGGAAGTCCCACGACATTGGTGTAGGAACCGTTGATCCGTCGGACCAGAAACGTTCCCATTCCCTGAATGGCGTAGGCGCCGGCCTTGTCGAAAGGTTCCCCGGTTCCGATGTACCATTCGATTTCCGATTCGGAGAGCGCCTTGAAAGTGACATCGGTGACCACGGTATCCGAAAAGAACTTGGAGGCGGCCTGTCGCACGATGCAGAAGCCGGTGTAGACCTGATGCGTCCTGCCGCTCAGCTTGGCCAGCATTGCGCGGGCTTCGGCGCGCGATGCGGGCTTTCCCAGGAGGCGGTGGTCGATACTGACGATCGTGTCCGCTCCGATCACCCAGCTATCGGGGTGGCGATCTGCGATGTCCTTTGCCTTGGCCTCGGCCAGCCTGCGAACGAAATCAGTGGGCGCGGTCTCCGGAATGGAAGACTCGTCGATGTCGCTGGGGACGACAGTGAAGACGAGCCCCGCTTTCTTCAGCAGGTAACTTCTCCGGGGCGACTTGGATGCCAGTATCAGGTCCGCTTGAGGGGTCATGTGTGTAATGTTATGATCAATGCCCATATTCGCAAATACAACGGCACCCGGTTTCTAGCAGATGCCGCCCGCTTTGACAAGGAATGGCGATGCATCCGGGGCGCATCGGAGCGAGGCGCACCCGGGCCGGGACCGGCCCGGATGAGAGAGGCGCTATGGAACTCTACGATCATGATTTCTGGATCATCGGCGGGGGACGGGTGGGGCATATCGCCGTCGACCGGCTCCTGAAGCGCCACGGACCCGAGGCTTTCCTGGTCGTCGACAGGGAGCGGGCGCCCCTTCTGAACTTTATGGAAACGAAGGTTCACGTAAAGTGCATGGATGGCATTCAATTTCTCGCATATCGACTTGCGCCTGCCGCGCCGCCCAGATGGATCATTCCGGCTCTCCCCGAGCATCTCGCCTTCGAGTGGATTCGGCTGAAACTAGCTGCGACGGCATCGGTCGAAATGCTGCCCGTCCCGGAGTGGGCCGTCCTTGGGATGCCCCATCCCATGAAAGGGAAAGGCGGCGCCGTTTATGCGAGTATTGCGGATTTCAGATGCCCCGACGACTGCCCGGAGCCGAAAAACCTTTGTACCCATACCGGAAGGCCCAGGCCTCTGGTGCTTCACGAACACCTGGCCGGTCTTCGAAAGGAGGGTTGGCGCGTCGTGGTGATTCGCAGCGTCCAGCTGGCGCCGGGAGTCGGCGGTTTTCGGCCCCGTGCGCTTTTCGATGCACTGGCCCGGGCATCCGAAGGTCCGGGCCGCATGCTCCTCGCCACCGCCTGCAAGTGCCACGGCGTGATTCACGCCTACCGGGTCGGCGGGAAGCCGTGAGCGGTGAACCCTGAGGGGTGAATCGTGAGCGGTGAACCGTGAGGCGTGGACCGTGAACCGTGAACTGTGAGTCGTGAATGGTGAATCGTGAACGGTGGCCCATTCACCAATAACCAATCACCAATCACCAATAACCCTTAACCAAGAGAGATTCAGAGATGAGGTCCCCATTCGATTGCCGGAAGCAACTGGAAATCATTTTTCGGGCCGGCCTCGAACGCGTCGACCCTTATGCCATGATCAAGACGCATGTGCGAATCGAGGACCGGCGATTGATTGTGGATCCGGGCGAGGACCCGATCGAGATTTCTCTCGACCGGTATGACCGGATTTTCGTGATCGGCGCCGGAAAGGCAACAGCCAGCATGGCCCGGGCAATGGAGGAGATCCTGGGCGAGCGGATCGACCAGGGGCTTATCGCGGTGAAATATGGGCACACCGCTCCGCTCAGCCGCATCGAAATGCTCGAATCCGGGCACCCGGTTCCCGATGAAAACGGCGTACAGGCTGCCTTGCGCATTGCCCGGTTGGCGGATGCCGCCGACGAGAGAACACTGGTGATCTCCCTGATCTCCGGCGGCGGGTCGGCGATACTGCCTTCACCCATGGTCTGCACGGTCGACGGGCGGGAACGGCGGCTTTCGCTGAACGACAAGCAGGAGACCACCCGTGCACTGCTGGCATGCGGCGCGGATATCCGCGAGATCAACTGCGTCAGGAAGCACCTTTCCGATCTCAAAGGCGGCCGCCTGTTGCAGAGAATCGCACCCGCCCGTGCTCTCAACCTGATTCTCTCGGACGTCGTGGGGGACGACCTGAGCAGCATCGCCTCGGGGATGACGGTCGTCGACCCGACCACATACACCGACGCCCTGTCCATTCTGAATGCCTATGGCTTGGCGGATTACGTTCCGAAGGCGGTCATGGAAATCCTGAGGCTCGGGGAGGAGGGGAGGATCCCGGAAACCCTGAAGGAAAAAGAACTTTCCGGGGACTGCGTCGACAATATATTGATCGGGACCAATCGGCAGGCCCTGCTTGCCGCTGCCGAACAGGCGCGCCGGATGGGATTCAATGTCTGCGTCCTGACCTCGCGGATCACAGGCGAGGCCAGGGAGGTTGCCCGGTATTTCGCGGGAATTGCGATGGACATCCGAAGTGAGGATCTCTTGATCGCGAAGCCGGCCTGCGTCCTGGCGGGCGGTGAACCAACCGTCACTCTCAAGGGAAGCGGAAAAGGGGGGCGAAACCAGGAGATGGCGCTGGCGTTTCTGGCACAGCTCGAGGCCGCCTCCGAACCGGTGGAGGGGATCCATTTTCTCGCGGCATCGACGGATGGTAACGACGGGCCCACGGACGCCGCCGGGGCATTTGCGGATGTCGCGCTTTTGAAGCGATCGAGGGAAAAGGGACTGTCCATCAGGGATAGCCTGGCCAATAACGATGCCTACACCTTTTTCGATACCATCGAAGGCCTTCTCAGGACCGGCCCCACCAACACCAATGTCTGCGATCTCCAGATCCTGATGGTCGTCTGATACCCGCGAGGGAACCGGGTGCCATGAGTGGTAGGCCGTGAATCGTGAACCGTAAACGGTGAGGCGTGAATCGTTGGTCGTGGATCGTGAGCAGTGAATGTTGGGATGCGCGGAGATCCGGATTGTTGTGGAACGTCAGTAGTAGGGATCGATCCGGATGTCGCATCGTTCGACTTCCGGAATGTCGGCAAGAATCGATTCGATCCGGGAGTGAATGATCTTTTCCTGGGCTTCCGGCGCCTTGACCCCGATAAGAACGCTTCCGGCCTTCGCCGACACCGAGGCACTGGGATATTCGAAAAGGGCGTGGCGAACTCTTGCCGCCAGCGCAAGATCGGCCAGCAGTCGCCGGGAGGCTTCGGTCGGCTGAAATGCAGGGCGTGCCACCGTATCGGCGATGATGTCCACCGCGTCGTCTTCGGTCAATGGATCCACCTTGATGACAAGATGGTAGTTGATCGGATCGAAGATGTCGATGCCGTAGAGCACCATGCACCACTTGCGCCGTTCCTCGTCGTCTTTGAGAAGAAGGTTGCGGGCGTCCCGGAGGCTGATGCCGGTCCGGTCCACTTCCTTGGAGATCCGGCTGTCGATGTCGGACACGATGCGCACCTTCAGTACATGGGAAATGTCCTGGATGAAGTAGTGCCCTGCCAAGCCGTGGTAGATGGCGTTGTCCTCGAGGAGCCGCTGGAGAATGGAAGCCCGCATGGCGGATACGAAGCGTTCCTTTCCGTTGGGGAACCGTTCCAGGACCGAGAACGCATCGTGAAGGTTGCGAACGAGCTTGATCTCCGGAGCCTGGAATTCCCCCAGATTCTCGATGACCTCGTCCCTTGACAGACAGCCGTAACCCAGCTTGCGGGCAAGCTTTTCGGCCACGGCCTTGGCGCGGTGATAACTGCCTCTGGAGATGGTGATGATCGGCAAGGGAGCTTCTCCTTTCGGGGACTGACGGAGGAATGGAAGGCGTATTTCAGTTCAGAAACGCTTTAATCATACTGATAACCATAGGGTTGTCAATTGGTTCACCGGTTCACGTCTTGAATCGCCGTCGAGGCTCTTTAACTTGATTCCATGTGGCCGCTGAATGGGCACGAAGACGCAGACCGTATCGGATTCAGGAGGCTTGTCATGGATTATCGTTTGGATGGAAAAACCGCGTTCGTTTCCGGTTCGACCGCCGGGATCGGGTTTTCGATCGCCGAGCTACTCGCCCGGGAAAAGGCGACCGTCATCGTGAACGGCCGCACCTGGGAGCGGGTGGAGAGCGCCATCGGAAAAATTCACGATTCGGTCCCCGGGAGCGGCGTCGACGGCATCGCCTGTGATCTTTCGACCGCGGAGGGCGCGAATGAAATCATCAGTCGATTTCCGGATTTCGACATCCTCGTCAACAACATGGGCATCTTCGAGCCCAGGCCCTTCGAACTGATTTCCGACGAGGACTGGCTGAGGCTTTTCGAGGCGAACGTCATGAGCGGCGTTCGCCTCAGCCGTTATTACCTGCCGGTGATGAAACGGAAGAACTGGGGGCGGATCATTTTCGTCTCCAGCGAATCGGCTGTGCAGATCCCAGCGGAGATGATCCACTACGGCATGACCAAGTCCGCCCAGATCGCCGTTGCACGCGGCATGGCGGAAACCACCGTCGGAACCGGCGTGACGGTCAATTCGGTGCTGCCGGGGCCCACGCGATCCGAAGGAGTGGGCGGCTTTGTGCGGAAAATGGCCGAAAAACAGGGGAAAACCTTCGAGGAAATGGAAAAGGAATTCTTCCGGGAGGTCCGCCCCACGTCCCTGCTGAAGCGGTTTACGGAGACCCATGAGGTGGCCCACCTGGTGGTGTATCTCGCCAGCCCACTCTCCTCGGCCACCAATGGAGCCGCGATGCGGGTGGAGGGCGGTGTCGTCCGGTCCATGCTGTAAGAAAACTGTCGATGCATCAAAAGCGGGCCGCCGGGCAAAGCCTCACATCGGTGTGAATGTTATACCCCCGCCGTGGCCCGACGGTTTCGTAACAGGCCGCCGCGCCTCTTTGCGGGGCGCCGGCCTCAACATGGATTCTACGAGGAGAAGGCCATGCCTCAACGAGACGAAGTTGCGGTGGCGTTGAACGAGCTCAAGGAGGAACTGAAGAAATTCGCCGGCAACAATATCGATGATCGGCACAAGGATGAAATGGACACGCTGGTTGAGTCCTTTTTCCGGCAGGAGATCTATGTCCGGGACATCAAGGAGATCCGCAAAGAGCTCTACAGCATGGAAAAATTGATCCAGCGGTTCCAGAACTATCTCCAAGGCCGCCACTGGCCCACTTCTTGAGCCCGTCCCTGTGAAACCGCTCTGATCCCTGCACCCGCAACCCCGGACCACTCCGGCACCCGGTTACAGCAGCCTGGGGCGATCCGCAACATGATCCCTGCCGTCATGCGCCGCTTGAAATGCTTTTCGGTTTGGGGTATCCAAAAGATCCTTCGGCCCGAAAGGGCGAGCCCCTTCGCTGGTTGCAGCGGGAAAGCCGATCGATCATCAAAAAGCACTGCCCATCGCCCGGGTGGCGGAACAGGTAGACGCAAGGGACTTAAAATCCCTCGGTGCTATGCACTGTACGAGTTCGATTCTCGTCCCGGGCACCAGCAAAA
>JBMNCP010000028.1:0-96910 GCA_049366795.1 Desulfobacterales bacterium | reverse complement strand
GGCTCCTACGGAGCTACGTATGATCCCGACGGCAGAGTCTACCACCGTCGCATACCTGGGGCTACGGGGATGGCCGTGGCGGATACTGTGAGTGGTGATCGAGTTTATTGATCATCGAGGAGAAATCTATGATCATTAAATATGTTTATAACAAGTTATTGATGGGGCTTCTCACGATATGGAGTTCAAATAATATTTTGTTAACTCCCGCATTCGCCCAATCCGGCGGGTACCGAAACTGGCACATGGGGCGATGGATGATGGGCGACTGGGGAATGGGGTGGTTCGGTATGATATTCATGTTACTTTTTTGGGTTTTAGTCATCGTCGGAGTCGTTTTTCTGATTCGCTGGCTGGTTCAAAACACGGGCGGCAGAAGTTCCTCCGGTGTCGGCACAGGTTCTCAGGCAATGGATATTTTAAAGGAACGCTATGCCAAGGGAGAAATCACCCGCGATGAATTTGAGTCCATGAAAAAAGAGATCCTCCGATAGGCCCACATGAGACCGACAAT
This sequence comes from Desulfobacterales bacterium, assembly GCA_049366795.1. GTDB lineage: Bacteria > Desulfobacterota > Desulfobacteria > Desulfobacterales > UBA5852 > CALNZV01. Next base: position 96,396 of record JBMNCP010000028.1, on the reverse strand, counting down.
GAGAAACAGAAACACAGTCCTGGGATTCGATAGCAGGCATTCCAGAAGGCAATTTTTGAAGCTGGCCGGCTATGGAACCCTTGGATTGATGGCAGGCGAGGGCTGGCCGGGATTCGATGGTTTCGCAGCCGGACAAACTCCTAATAGAGAATTCCTCCCCGACCTCGACATCACCCTTTCCGCCCGCCCAGGAGAGTTCCCCGTTTTGCCGGGCGATCCCACTGGGGTTTGGCGCTACCATGTGACGCTGCACAAAGGCGACCGTGCTCGAATTGCTGAAATACCCCGCAGCTATCTTGGCCCGATCATTAAAGTCAATCAGGGTGAAAAGATACGGATTCGCTTCAGAAACGCCATCCCTGAAGAGTCTATTGTGCATTGGCACGGCCTTCATGTGCCCGCGATCATGGACGGACACCCGCGCTATGTTGTTCCGCAGGGGCAATCCTACTTGTATGAGTTCGAAGTCAAGAACAGAGCCGGCACCTATTGGTATCATCCACACCCGCACGGCAGAACCGGCTCACAGGTGTATCGTGGTTTGGCAGGCCTTTTTCTTGTGTCCGACGAGGAAGAGCAAGCCGTTGGCTTGCCCGAAGGTGAATATGATGTTCCACTGGTGATTCAGGACCGCACGTTCGATTCAGGCAATCAGCTGGTATACATGTCGGGCCACAGAATGGAGCGGATGACAGGTTTTTTGGGTGATATGATAATGGTTAACGGGCTGCCGGATTTCACGCTCCCCGTATCGACCGGTGCCTATCGGTTACGCCTGCTGAACGGCTCCAATTCTCGTATTTATAAGTTGGCGTGGGAAGACGGCCGGCCGCTGACCATTATTGGTACGGACGGTGGATTACTGGAAAGACCGGTCTTCAGAAGGTATGTGTTTTTAAGCCCGGGAGAACGGTTGGAGATCTGGGCCGATTTCAGCGATAACCCGGTCGGCTATATGAAATCCCTTTTGAGCCTTCCCTTCGATGTCGGTGGAATGGGTGGGGGGCGAATGGGCCGCGGCATGATGATGGGCGGAGGAATGGGCCAAAATCTAAACCTTCCAAATGGTGCTGCCTTTTCCGTATTCAAGGTGAAGGTGACTCAACCTGTGAAAACAAATTACCATCTTCCGGACATACTTTTCGAGATCGGGCCTGTCACTCCTAAAGACGCTGTGAACTATTTCCGCCCGCGGCAATTTTATCTCACGACGCGGCATATGCAATGGACGATCAACGGTCGGGTGTTTCAAATGGAGGAAGTCGCAGACGACGAGATGGTCCAGTTGGATTCAACCGAGATTTGGGAATTCAACAACACCGAGAGTGGAATGATGGGTATGATGAATATGCCGCATCCCATTCACCTGCATGGTAAACAGTTCCGCGTTATTGAACGCGGTGGCATTGCCCATGAAGGCTATGTGGATAAAGGATGGAAAGATACGGTTTTGCTAATGCCCGGTGAACGGATCAGAATATTGGTTGATTTTGATGATTATCCGGGAATGTTTTTGTACCATTGTCACAACCTGGAACATGAGGATATGGGCATGATGCGCAATTATTTCGTGAGGAAATCGTAACAACTGATGAAAAATCAGGTCCTTGGTGGTTTTCCGTCATGACCAAAAACTTCAATTCTCCTGGGAGTTGTCCGGATATTCCTTTTCTTGAATTTCCGCCGGCTCTAAGGCAATCTCAGTCTCTCACAGAAACACAGAAACCCTATCGCCGCGTCATGGAGGCTCATTCTTTGGCTTCGTTCTGTCATAACGATTCCAGCCTCGTCGCGCATTCAGTAGAGAAACACCTTGATCAGAAAAGCCTTGAGGCGTTCCCTGCTCGGGAACTCGATGTATATCCGCCGAAGGGAATTCATGATAACCAGTCTACCGGCGTTGGTTTGAAGGGTGCAAGATCCCTTTCAAGGCCCACGGCAATTTATGGTTGTGTCGCCGAATGGATCAGCGGTTTGCCTGACTGGCCGACAGGGAAGAGAATTATTCTCCGTCCGTCGGCGTAGTCGGGACATGGTAGACGACCTTCGGCCCCTTGATCTCCCCATTTGCTATTCTTTCCTTGATTTGTTGCCACCTCTCTCGATCCTGTTCGGTCTGAATGATCAACACCGTGTGGCATTCGTCATCCCCGATCAGGGCTTTGCCTTCAAGCTTCTCGAGTCTCCGCTTCAGGGTCATTGCGCTTCCCGCCTTTCAAACGCTTTCTTGAAATAAACCACCTTTGGGCCTTCCTTGATCTCGCCCTTTTCCACGACTTCCGCGAAGCGAAGGTATTCCCGATAATCCTTTTCCGTCGCGACAACCATTGCCGGCGAGCACTTATCGGCAATGCCGACCTTCTTTTCGATCGCCTCAATGCGCTTCTTGAAATCCATGCCTACCTGTTTCCTTTCATCTGCTGTTCAATTTTGGATACCCTGCTTTCAATATCCTCGATCTCGACCGCCTTGACGCCCAGATCCAGCAAAGCCTTCGCCGCGGATACCCGGCAGGATGCAGGCGAATCGGAATTTTCCATTATCTCAATCAAGGTCCTGACGGCCTTGCCCATACCGGATTGAACCTGGCAGACCGCATGCCGGACAATCTCCCTGCGGGCTGCCAGATAAGCCTCTTTGAAATTCTGTAGCCTCATCCACCGCCAAAGAGTCCGTTCCCCAACCCGGGCCTTCTTCGCCGCTTCAGGGACGCTTGGCTCTGTCAGAAGGGCGCTGATTGCCTTTTCCTGGAGCCTCGATAATTTTTCTCCGTGCCCTGCCATCTGTCACCTGTCTGGGGCCATTATTTCAGGGTAGGTAAGAACGACTTCCATTGCTCCCATACACCAAGTATGCGTTGCGGTCCGTTCGTTCGAAAATCACAGATAGAACCGGTCTCAGTCATCGGATGTCCTCCAGGGTGATAGGCTTTGTCCTCGGCTGCCAAATCATCGCCTTACCGCCTCGAGCCTTCTTCACCTTCCCCCATCGCCAAAAGGTCCAAGGCCAGAACATCGATGATGCTGAAAAGATCCTGCCGAATGCCGCAGTGTCCGATGTGAGCATTCCATCGTTCGACAATCGCGAACCCGTCGCCCCCAGGTCGGACGTTGAATCGGCCGCCCGCGCTTTTTCCTCTTTTTTCATGGCCCGAGAAATGGCCCCCTCACATGGCTATTCATGAATACGCGCACGTTTCCGTACCCTAAACCGGAAAAATAAAAGCGGCCCAAAAACGGCCGCGAATCCGCGCCATTCATGGGCCGAAAACTGTTTTGGACAGGGTACGGTTTCGTTACCCTAAACCCTTTATTATGGGTACGTTTTCGTGCGTGTGTATGGGTACGTTTTCGTGCGTTATTTTTTCCGGTAGCCACGGGTTACAGTTTCCTTTTGTCGTGAATGAATGACCATCCCAGGCCGCCACAAGCGCCATTTCTCCGATAGGGCATAGATCGTCTTGTCTTGCTGGAATGCCCCTCCAGTGTGTTTAATTGAAATGAATCCCTTCGCCAGTAGGTCATCGATAGCTCTGGTGAATCGCGGTTTGGTGGCTCCGAATTTTTTCTCTGCCTCAATGTATGTGAAAGTGATGGCATTGCCATTCATACAGACTCGTTTGTCTTTCCCTTTTCGTCCGCAATTTTCGAATCGTCTCTTGGCGAGGATCAGCACCAAGAGTTGAGGCGCCCATCCCTTCAAGGCATTGAATGCGGTCGATTCAAAAAGGCCTCGTTCGAGCCATGTACCAGGTGGCGTCTTATATTTCTTGCTCATCGCGCTTGCCCCTAAGAAATTCGGCCGGAGACGCATCGGGGCAATGCGTCATCTTTTCGCGGGTTCCCAGGCCCGCGCCGGCCGAAGACTGGAAAGAAGGGTAGGTCTTCATCGGTCCAGCCGCTCGGCCCTGGACTCCAACCACGCTATCAGAGCATCGACGGGGTAGCAGACCTTACCGCCAATTTTAAAACGCGTGGCAACCCCCCTGTTAGCTGCATCCGCATTGGCCATGGTGCCGGAAGAGATGGCTCCACCCGTGAACCGGCTGATTTCGGAGCGTGAGACAATTGCGCTGGGCCAGCGCTCTTTCAAATACGATAAGCTGACTTTCTGTGACATGTTCCCTCCCAGACTTCACCAAGTTATGGAACGATAATTACTTGGAGAAAAATACACCGGTAGGAAAGTTACACAAGGGAGGGTTTTTCCGGGAGTTTGGTACTTTAATCTTGGAAAAACTTTGGGAGGTCTATAGGTTGGACTTTTCGAAGGTTTTCACGGAAGGTTTCGATTGTGATACGATAACGATGTCCGTCAATTTTTTGTAACCGCCTCAACAATAATCGCAAGGATGTATCCGATACTGACGGATCATTGGTCAGTAGAGACAGCTCCTCAACCTGGAAAAGCTGATCGACGTTGGGGAAAAAATCCTCGATATCGGTTGAATAGTCCTCAGCCCAATTAGTGTAGGTGGGATTCTTGTACGTTGGGATACCAAGTCCTTTTCTAACAGTTTTGATAGCCGCTTGGAGCTCTATATGCAGGCTTTTCAAAATTTGAATCTCGTAGTCTCTCTTGAAGGTTTTTCCACCTCTCTGATTGATTAAAAAGCGCTTTGAAAATTCCCTCTCGATTTCTTTCCTGAAAATATCTTCAGAAGTCGATCTCTCGGCCTTATCCTGTAACTTCCTAAGATCAGCAAGGTCGAACTCATCGAGCACCTGCTGTATGATTGGCTTTTTCTTATTTGCGAGCGCCCCAGACGTTCGAGTCAACAAACTCTTGAGATCGCCGGCCGTTGGCTTGCAGACTTCGATCCATGCCCTCAAGTATTCGGAGAATGGTATATCCGGAAACTTATCCAGGCCGCGCTTTTTCCAATCGGCGAGGTATGGGAAATCCTCTATTACGAGTTTTTCCAATTCCGCCCTCCGCAAGGCAGTTCCGCTGGAGGTTATGGGGGAAACCGTCGCGGATAACGGCTTGTCAGGCGGGCGGCCCTATCCCCCAAATTGTGTCTTAGAGAAAAACTTTGTAGCCGATGTTCAGCGCCTCGGCGAAAACCTTGGCGTTTTTCTTTCCGATGGGACGCTTGCCGTTTTCCATTTCACTGATATGCCGCTGGTGGATGCCGGTTTTCTTAGACAGTTCCACCTGGGTCAGTTCTTCCTTAAGCCGGGCGCCCCGCAAGACAGTTCCTTGTTCGTTTTCCGCAAACTCAGGAAAGGCTTCGCGCCACGGGATGCTATCAGAAGTATCCACAAAACCAAGGTCTTTAAGCATCTGCTCCGCCTCTTCCCGCCGATCCGCCGGCCCATTGAAACACAGCCTGACGGTATCAGTACGGCGCTTTTTCGTGCGTTCCAACATAGATCACCTCAATAAGCTTAATTTCCCGGTCGCGCTCTTCCCACACGGCCACATAGCAGGGCTTGCCCTTCTTGATGTGGCAATGGTGCCGGCCGGGATTAAGTTTGCTATAATTGGGCCAGTTGCCCCTTACCGGTCCGTTGGCTTCAATGTCTTTCGCCAGAGCGAAAAGTCGGCCCTTAACACTCTTGGGAAGCCTCTCGACCTGTTTTTTGACCTTATCCGTCAGGGATATTGTCCACGCCATATTATACCAACCAATGGTATATGTCAATCAGGTTGAATTCTTTTGCCGGCCTCTTTGGCGGGGGGTCACCTTCGCGCCCGCAGCGGAACAACTTTGCCTTTGCCTTTCCGGATCTTGCCGTTCTGTTCCATTGCCTGAACCGCTTCCCTGAGGTCCGTATCGGCCAATTTCGAATACCTCGCCGTCATGACAGGGGTTGAATGACCCAGGAGCCGCTGGACCCGATAAAGGTCAACGCCGGCCTGTACGAGACGGGAAGCGAAGGTATGCCGCAGCGTGTGGAAACTCGCCCTCATCTTCCGGTTGGTGACTCCCTGGTTGAGCTTCGCATCGTTGACCGCGGCCCGGAAGGATGAATGCGCTTCCGTGTGAATCTGACCGTCCTTCCCCGGGAAAACCAGGCCGCCCGGGTTGCCCCTGTCCATTCCCTTGAACATTGTCTTCAGCCGTTCGGTCATCGGTAGCAGCCGATCCGTTCCGCTCTTGGTGTCAAGGACGCGCAGGATGCCGATTTCAAGGTCAACGCATCCCCAGGTAAGGGATGCTATCTCTCCGAATCGTAAACCCGCGTCCAGGCTTACCAAAGCCATCTGATAGGCTTGTTCGCTTCGGGTCTTCGCCTTTTCGAGTAGGAGTTTTTCTTCCTCGGGTGTCAGGTATCGCTGGCGCTCGTTATCGACCTTGGGGAGTCGGAATGACGATGATTTGGTAGGGCAGGGGATTTCGACCAGGCCGTGATCGATAGCGGCGTTCCATACCATGCTGAAGGTACGGAAGACGTACTGCTGCTGCCGGGCGCTCCTGCCGGCTTCGCTCAGGTTGGCCTTGATCCGGTTGACGTGGGTAAGGTTGAGCTCGCGAAAGGGGGTCTCCCCGGTTACGGGGTGAATCCAGTTCTTAACATGCTGCTTCGCTTTCTCGGCGGTCTGAGGCTTCCATCGGGTCTTTGCGTCGGGCAGATAGATGTCATCGAAAAACGCCTTGAAGGTCTGCTGCACAACCGTTGCCTGCTGCTTCCGTTCGGCTTCCTTTTCAGCTTCGGCCAACTCCCGTTTTTCGGCTAGCGTGACCGGCCCCTGGCCTGTTTTCTGGTTGTTCCGGATTTCCTTCAGCATGTCGTAAGCGTCAGAGGCTTTGAAGCCGTCAGAAGCCCACCCGACGCCCTCTTCCTTGCGCTTCCCGGTCAACTGATAGTATATGGCAAAATATTTATCGAACTGGACGCCATGCTTCCGGGTGGGGTGCTTCTTGAATCGGACTCCGGGAAATCCCGCGCTTTGCCATTCTGTCGCCATTTTGAGCATCCTCCCAAGGTGGTCCATGAATAGTCCATGAATTTGAGATGAAACCCCATTAAATTGAGTGAACGATTGTGAAGGATGATAAACGCAGAAAGGCTTGTATGTCAAGGGTTTTTTGCAGAGATTTATGGACTGTTGTGAAACTCTGTGAAAGTGCTATTTCAGGGACTTAAAATCCCTCGGTGCTAAGCACTGTACGAGTTCGATTCTCGTCCCGGGCACCAGCAAAAGATTACCAGATAGACATTCGTTTCAATTTTGAGGGAGTATCGCTCGAACACAGAGCGACGACCGGAATTTCTAGTTCACCGTTGGAATTCTTGATTATCAATCCATGTCGATTCCGTTTTTAAATGCCAAGCATCGCCTGCTGCGTCGTAAGGTGCGCGCCTTCTGCGAACAGGAGCTGCGCCCCATCGCGGGGCCGATCGACCGGGAGGCGCGGTTTCCCTGGGAAGTCGTGGAAAAAATGGGAGGGCTGGGCTATTTCGGGATCCAGGCGCCAGCCGAACTGGGGGGCGCGGGTCTCGATGCCGTGAGCTATGCCGTCATCATCGAAGAAGTCTCGCGGGTGAGCGCGGCCATCGGCCTGTGCCTCAGCGTCCACAACAGCGTAGCGCTGTATCCCATCCTCGCGTTTGGAACTCCCGAACAGCATCGGCGCTGGGTGCCTGACCTGGCCTCCGGTAAAAAGATCGGCGCCTTCTGTCTGACCGAACCCAATGTGGGATCGGACGCCGGATCGGTATCGGCCACGGCCCTGCGCAACGAAGACGGCTGGCTCGTCAATGCCAACAAGGTATTCGTCACCAACGGAGGCATTGCCGACATCTGCCTCGTCTTCGCCCGCACCGACCCTTCGGCGGGACGCAAGGGAATGAGCGTCATCGTTGCGGAAAGGGGCAGCAGGGGGTTTGTCGTGGGGGACCTGGAGGACCTGTGCGGTATGCGAGCCAACCCCGTCTCGTCTATCCGGCTGTATGACTGCCAGGTGCCCGGAGATCATCTGCTCGGCGGCGCCGGACAGGGACTGGCCATCGGCATGGCGGCCCTGGACACGGGGCGCATCGGCATCGCCGCGCAGGCGTTGGGCATCGCCCAGGCGGCCTTGGAGGAGGGGGTTCGCTATGCGAACCAGCGGCAGCAGTTCGGCGTCCCCCTCGCGCGGCATCAGGCGATCCAGATGATTGTCGCCGACATGGCCACCCAGGTGGATGCGGCGCGCATGATGGTCTACCGCGCCGCCGTGCTCAGGGACCAGGGCGAGCCGTTCACCCTGGCGTCCGCCCAGGCCAAGCTGTTTGCGTCCGAAGCCGCCTGCGTGGTAGCCGATTTGGCGGTTCAGATCCACGGCGGCTACGGTTATTCCAAGGCTTACGCCGTGGAGCGATACTACCGCGACGCCCGGGTGACCCGAATTTACGAAGGCACATCCGAGGTGCATCGGATGGTCATTGCCAGGGAAGTATTGAGTGGGTAGCCGTTGAGCATGAATCGGTCCATCCTGTCCGGACCCTCGCTTTCGATGGCATCTATCGGCCGACGCGGTCGATTCGTTTTCTTGCGTGACACGGCGGGTGCTTGGATCCTTCATGGCGGAAATCGGCTTTTCAGCTAGTATCGCCCGACTCGAAAACCGCTGAAAGTAAATTCGCTGCCCCGCTGATGGGGCGGCTGGTGAACCTGAAATATGACGTCAATCAACAGCATTGTCTGCATCAAATCCGTGGTGCTGTCCGCCCCTGACGGGGTTGGCCGGCGGACGGCGGAGAACAGCGATCTCAATCCTTTCGACCGCCCGGCCCTGGAGGCCGCCCTGGGGATCAAGAAGGCGCAGGGCGGGACGGTCACTGCGCTGACCATGGGGCCCGAGGTCGGTGTCGAAGCGCTGGCCGAGGCCAAGGCCATGGGGGTCGATGGAGCGGTGCTGATCAGCGATCCGGCACTGGCCCAGTCCGACACCCTGATTACCGCCCGGGTGCTGGCGGCCGCCATCGATCGGTTGACGCCCTATGCATTCGTCTTTTTCGGAACACGCTCTTCGGACAGCGACACCGGCCAGGTGGGACCCCAGACCGCCACTCTCCTGCGTGTGCCGTTCGTTTCCGGCGTTCGGCGGATGCAGCCCGAATCGGACGCCTGGGAAATCACCCGGCTGATGGACGAGTGGGAGGAGACATGGCGAATTCGAGGCCCGGCTGCCGTGACCATTCACGCCGGGTCCTTTCCGCCGAAGCCGGTTTCGCTTCCGGGAATTGCGCAGGCCTATGACGGTTTCAACGTGCGGACCTGGAGTCTTGCCGACCTGGGGCTCTCCGCCGGAAGCGTTGGGTTGACTGCCTCTCCCACCCGAGTGGCCGCCCTGAGGAAGGTCAAACGCCAACGTACCTGCCGCATGCTCGAAGGGGAGCCCGCGCAGCAGGCGGAGGCCCTGATGAAATGCCTTGCGGCCAAGGGACTCACGGGATCATGAACGAACGGGAAGTCTGGATTTGCGGCGATCTGCGCAGCTCACATCACTGGGAGGAAAGCCTCAGGGTGATGGCCAAGGCCGAGGGGCTCTCACGGTCCGCAGATGCCCGGGCGTATGTCGTCCTGATGGGCGGGCCGGAGCCGCCGGAAGATAGGGATGACGGTTCGAAGACGAGCGTCTCCCTGGCCGAAGCGGCCGCGCAGGCCGCGCGCCTCGGGGCGAAACGGGTCCATTGCCTGGAACATCCGCTTCTCTCCGTGCCGCGCACCGACCTCTACGCGCGGGTGCTGGCCGGTTTCGTGGAGGAGCGGAAGCCATGGCTGGTGCTGTTCCCGCTCAACGACTTCGGGCGCGAAACAGCGGCGATCGCCGCACAACTCTGCCAGGCCGGCATGATCGCGGACAGCACCGAACTCGTTTTCGAGGAGGACCGGTTCGTGGGCCGCTGTCCGGCCTGGGGAGGCCAGATTATCGCCGACATCACGCTGGCCGAAGGCTGGTCGACCGCGTTTGTGACGGTTCAGCCCCACGGCGCGGGGATGCCCTCGCCGAGCCCCGAAAACGGGCGGATCGAGAGGATCGTGCCGGAACGCATCGACATACCCGACGGGATGGAACTCGTCAGGCGATGCACGGAAACCCCCGAGGCCAGGCGACTGGAAACAGCCGAAATCGTCGTCGTCGGCGGCGCGGGTCTGGGCGATCTGAAGGGATTCGGCATGGCCCGGACCCTGGCGGCCGCTCTTGGTGGCGAGGTTGGCGCCACCCGTCCGCCGGTGATGAACCACTGGGTGGAGGAGGACCGGCTCATCGGCCAGACCGGCAAAACCGTGCGACCGCGACTGCTCATCACAGCGGGAACCTCGGGCGCCATTCAATACACGGCCGGCATCATGGACGCCGAGACCATCGTGGCGATCGACCGGGATCCGTCCGCCCCCATTTTCCACCTGGCCGACGTCGGCATCGTGGCCGACGCCAGGACCCTGCTGCCGCTCCTGATTCAGCACGCCCAGCAGGCGGGCCTGAGACGTCTCGCAGATGCCAGCTGCGTGGCCGGCGACCTGGGGGAGGTGCCCAAGGCCGGCTTCGGCGCCGTCGTTCGGCAACTTCGAACCGCCCGGAACTGGACCGTCGAAGAACTCGCCCACACCACCGGCCAGACACCGGAATTCATCGACCACGTGGAAAACGACCGGCTTTCGCCGCCGGTGGGCTTCATTCTGCGGATGGCGCAGGCCATGAAAATCGATCCCGGCACTTTTCTGCACAAGGAAGAACAGGCGGCCATTCGCGATCGGCGCGCCCAGGCCTACTATCAGCGAACCCAATCCTACAGCTACTCGACACTGACGCCGGATGCGGCCGACAGCCACCTGCGAGCGTTCATGATCACCATCGAGGCCCATCACGACCACAAACCCGTGGCCTACAAGCACGAGGGGGAGGAGTTCATCTACGTTCTCGAGGGCGACCTCGGGCTAACCCTGGGAACCCGGAGCCACGTCCTAAAGCCCGGGGAGTCGATCCATTTCAACTCGGACATCCCTCACAAGCTCAAGAGCCTCTCCGGCCGGCCGACCCGCTGTCTGGTGGTGCTCTATACGGTTTAGAGAGGTGAAAGGCTCAAGGCGAACGGCTCAAGGCGAAAGGCTAAAGGTGAAAGGCCAAAGAGATGCAGCCGCGAATAGTCGTCAAAGCGTAAACCTACTATCGGAACCATGAAGAACATGAAGGGCATGAAGTTGAAATAATTATATCTTTTTATAGTTCCTTCATGATCTTCATGATAGGCTCTCCATGGTTAAAAATGGCCTTTTTACTTTGATCTTTGATCATGGATCTAAGATCATATCCAGGACCTCGTCATGATCGAAGAACTTCGCCCCAATCTGTTTCGTGTCCAGATCCCTTTGCCGAAGAGTCCGCTCAAGTACCTCAACTCGTACCTGGTCCGGTCCGCTGACCGCAACCTGATCGTCGACACCGGGTTGAACTGCGAGGAGTGCCTGGAAGCCACGATGTCTGGATTGAAGGCGCTCGACGTCGATCTCGGCCGGACGGACTTTTTCATCACCCATTTGCACGCTGATCACATCGGGCTGGTCGGCCGCCTGGCGACGGCCACCAGCAAAATTTTCTTCAACCGGCCGGAGGCCGAGCTGATCGAGGCGTGGGCCTGGTGGGAGCCCATGCTGGTCTATGCGGAGAAAAACGGCTTCCCGGAGAACGAACTGCAGGCGGCGATCGAATCCCACCCGGGGCACAAGTTTGCCTCCAACTGGATCCCGGAGGTCAGCGTGCTGGGTGACGGGGACCGCATGGAAGTAGGGGACTACCGGTTCGAGTGCGTTTCCACTCCCGGACACAGCATGGGCCACATGTGTCTGTATGAAATGGACCGGAAGATCCTGATCGCCGGCGACCACATCCTGATCGACATCACTCCCAACATCCAGTGCTGGTCGGATGCGGAAAACCCGTTGAAGGATTACCTGTCCAGCCTGGACAAGGTCGGCCGTCTGGACGTCGAGTTGACCCTGCCCGGCCACCGCCGGCTGATAGCGGATCACAGGGAAAGGATCGCCGAACTCAAGGCGCACCATCGGAAGCGCCTCGACGAGGTGGTCTCGATCCTGGAGCAGGGCCCTCAACACGCCTTCCAGGTAGCCTCCCGGATGACCTGGGACCTCAAGGCCAAGAACTGGGATGCCTTCCCACGGGCCCAAAAGTGGTTCGCCACGAGCGAGGCGATCGCGCACCTGCGGTACCTGGAAGACGAAGGCGTCATTTACCGGGAGAACGAGGGGAAGGTGACGCGCTTTATGAAAAACAGATCAAAGATCAAAGTAGAAAGGCAAAAGGCTAAAGGGGAAAGGCGAAAGGCCTGAGGCGAAAGGCTAAAGGGGAAAGGCGAAAGGGAAAAGGCGAAAGGCCAAAGGTAGGAGGACAATGGCTATCGGGATCGGGTTCGGGTTTTTCGAACGCGACTGTGATCCCGATTTCGATTTGTGCAAACGCTCGCTTCTTTCTTCTTTTCCTCATCCGGAATGAAACTCCACAATACTTTTTCCCGGCTTTTTCCTTTGATCCGCTATTCCCCTCGACCCATGGAATTCTCGATCCCTTGGACCCTTTTGACGCTCCTTGCCCCCGTTTTCCAACATCCACATCTTTTCCCAGTCGACAACGGGAGTTGACATCGTGCTCGGTGCAATCGCGGGAGACATCATCGGGTCGGTGTACGAGGCCCATCCCATAAAGACCAAGACGTTTCAACTCTTTCCTCCAAATTGCCGTTTCACGGACGACTCGGTGCTCACCATAGCGGTGGCGCAGGCCATCTTGACGGACGGGGACTATCTCCGCTGGGTAAGGGAGATCGGCCGCCGGTATCCCCATGCCGGCTATGGCGGCACCTTTGTCGGGTGGCTCCTTTCCAGCGATCCCCAGCCCTACAACAGCTGGGGCAATGGGTCCGCCATGCGGGTCAGCCCGGTCGGATGGGCCTTCGACAGCGTCGACGAGGTGCTCCGGGAGGCCGAGCGCAGTGCGGAAATCTCCCACAACCACCCCGAAGGCATCAAGGGCGCTCAAGCAGCGGCCCTGGCGGTGTTCCTGGCCAGGACGACCCGGGACAAGGCGGTGATCGGGAAAGAAGTGTCCGACCGGTTCGGATACGACCTCGACCGGACCCTGGACGACATCCGGCCTTCCTTCCGTTTCGACATCTCCTGCCAGGGAACGGTCCCGGAGGCAGTCATCGCCTTCCTGGAATCCGATTCCTACGAGGACGCGGTCCGCAACGCGATATCCCTTGGCGGCGACAGTGACACCCTTGCCTGCATCACCGGCGCCATTGCCGAAGCCTTCCACGGTCCCGTATCCCGACCTATCCGCGAGAAAGTCGAAACCATTCTCACCCCGGACCTCTGGTCCATCTCGGAAGATTTCTGCAGAAGATATCCTCATGAGGGTTGAGGTGCTTCACCCGCCGCGGGTTGGTGCGCTTCGCGGACATGGGTTGTTCACTGCATGCGTCCCGGCTGGATGGCATGCAGGCTTGACTATCGGAAGCACTGTATCTGCGGAGGCCAAGCCTCCGGTCAATGTCCGTGTAACGGGTAACAAACTGTGCCGCTGGCACCCACAACAAGAAGCGCATCCTGCATTCGTTTGCCGACATCTGAGACAGTTTTCCTTCAAATCCGGAATGCTGTCGATTTGAAGGAAAAGTGATCACCAAACAGTGACCCATGCCATTTTGGAGGATCCGATTGAAAAGACAGGTCCACATCATCATGGATGACCGGGAGCGCTCAATCGCTGTGTTCAGGGAGCTGACCGCCATGGACGGCATAAGTATCGACATCCGGCGATTGGCGATCGGTGATTACCTCATCGACGGACGGTTGTTGTGTGAACGAAAGACGCTGCAGGACTTTGCCGCTTCGGTTGTAGACGGAAGACTCTTCCGGCAGATGACGCGGTTGACCACTTCGCCTCTCAAAGGCATGCTCATCCTTGAAGGTACAAGCCGGGATCTCAATAATACCGGCCTTCGACGAGAAGCATTGCAGGGTGCGTTGATTACCATCTGCGTGATCATGGGGATCCCGGTTCTGCGCTCGATGAATCCGGGAGAGACTGCACGGCTGCTGGTTTTTGCCGCACGACAGTCCATGCTTGCCATAAGCGGCGGTCTGCCACGCGCCGGATATCGGCCGAAAGGTCGCAGAAAACAACAGCTTTATATCCTGCAGGGCCTGCCCGGTGTGGGGCCGACGCGTGCGGCTCGACTTTTGGATCAATTCGGAAGTGTCAATGGGATCTTCAACGCAAGCGTGGAAGCGCTGGCGTCTGTGGACGGCATTGGCGGAGATACGGCACGGAAAATCAAGTGGGCAGTCAGCGAATCGGTACTCCCATACGGCGACGATATGAAACGCGGGCATGAGAGTGAACAGCCTGCTCAAAGTATCTCTACACGGTCTTGGGAATGAACTTTGCATCGATCGTCGGCCGCGCCGCCGTTGGGCGCGGGCAAATGGCGGCCTGGCCCCGAGGCGAAACTCCGCAGCGAAATCAACCCGGAGGGGCCGTTGATCCACCGGCTTTTAAATGTCGCCGGTCATCAGCCCTGACGCGAGTTGGGGGAGGACATTACCAGGGAATGAATCCGCCTTGCCGATTTTTATAATTTTTATTGAAAATATGTCTACTAAAGAATACATTACTTCACCAAAGACCCCGGCTTTCGAGGTTCTCGACCGAATGCTCAAACTGGCCCCTTTATCCCACAAGCTTCATCTCGCGATTCTGTTGATGTGTATCCTGGCTTTGCCGGGCTGTGCCAACATGCGGCAGTTTTTGGCTGAATCGGTCCCTTTGCCAGGATACCCGGAGGATGCGATCGAGCGGAACGACTTTGTGGTTTCCGGGGACGATGACGTCATCGGCCGTTTGGCGACGATCAGGCTGCAAAAAAACGACACTCTTCCGGATATCGCGCGTCACTTCAGTCTGGGCATCAATACCGTCTCTGCCGTCAACCCCGAGGTCGATATATGGGTGCCAGGGAGCTGGGAACGAATCCTGTTGCCCCTGAGTTATATCCTGCCCGACACCCGTCGAGAAGGCATCGTGATCAACCTGGCCGCCATGAGGCTCTTTCATTTCGAAGGAAACGGCGACCAGTTGGCCGTGTCGACCTACCCGGTGGGTGTCGGCACGGTGGAGCGGCCCACGCCTATGGGGAAAATGGTCGTGACGCGCAAAAAGCACCGACCGACCTGGTATGTGCCCGCCTCGATTGCCGAAGACCATCGGAAGAAAGGCGATCCTCTGCCGCCCGAAGTACCTCCGGGGCCTTTGAATCCGTTGGGAGAACACGCGCTCTATTTGAGTGCGTCGGGTTATCTGATCCATGGAACCAACAAGCCGGCCAGTATCGGCCTCAGGGCAACCAATGGATGCATAAGACTCTATCCGGAAGACATCGCTAGGCTGTTCGAGAACACCGCGGTGAAAACGCCTGTCCACATCGTGCATCAGCCCTATCTCATCGGCCGGCGTGATGACATCGTCTATCTGGAAGCGCACACTCCCTTCGAAGAGTCGGACACCTCCGGTTTGAAATCGCTGTATTCGAAATTGAAAAGAATTGAAACGGAATCGGGACACGCGCTTGACTGGGAAAAGATCGAGAACGTCGTAGGCGAAGCCCGCGGGATTCCCGTTCCCGTATCCGCGATCCATCACGGAAGCGAAATGGGTGTCGCAGGCGCCATAGCCCTCAGGCACCCGGACAAGTTATACGGGCAGCCGGCTATTCCGCAGTTCAAAACGGACGCATGGTACGTTCTCGCGGCGAGTCTGCGTGACAAGGTCGACGCCCTAAGGCTCGCCGCCATCATCAGGCATCAGGGTCCCTCCATTCCTGCCAGGGTGCTGTCCAAGGGGGGGCTCCACCGTGTCCTGGCAGGGCCTTTCGATAATCGGAGTGCGGCCAAGGACGCGGCCAAACGATTGAAGATCGATCTGGAACTGGACGGTGTGTTATTTGAAACGTGATGGCTTCATAAAAGGTCCACCATCGGCGTTGTGCCGTATTTCACTCTCGCTGTCAGGATAAGGTAAACCGAATACAAAGGAGGTCATTCGATGACGAGGAAGATGCTTTTGGGATTTATCGTGATGTTTGTGTTCGCTGTTGTCGCAGGGGGATGCGCTACCAGAGGCGACCTCGAGGCAATACAGGCCCGCGAGATGGCGATTTCCGCGAAGGCGGATCAGGCGGCTCAGGATGCGGAAGCGGCCAAGATGTCGGCCGATGAGGCCATTTTGAAGGCAAATGAAGCCATAGAGCGCGCGGAAGAAGCTGAAATGAGAGCCATCGAAAGGGAGAGGATAGCGGAGGAGAAGGCAAGAATTGCTGATGCAAAGGCAAGACAGGCTGAATTGATTTTCCAGAATTCAATGAAAAAGTAAATCGAAAGGAGGTGGCAGGGTCTCAGGGACCGTCCACCTCCTTACATTTCCACCGTTCGATGGAGAGATCTAAATTGGCTGGAGACCAAGGGCAGAAAGCAGCGGGCGGATTCCTTCGATTTATCGCCGTCGGCGTCCTGATCATCTCGATGTCCACGGGCGGTTGCAGCCATACCGATAAGGAAAATCAGGCGAGACTCCTCTCGCGGGAAGCAAGCCGATTTTTCAACCAGGGAAATTACGAGGCTGCGCTGGGCAGGTATGAGCAAATTTTTGATATCCTCCCTTTGCCGACGGACCGGGTTCTATTCGAGACGGGCATTCTTTACGCCTACCCTGAAAACAACAACAAGGACTACCAGAAATCCCTCGAATGTTTTCAGAAGCTCGCAAGGGAATACCCGGATAGTGAATACAGGCACGACAGCCAGATGATGATCCTTCAGATCCGCAATGTCATCATCAAGGATAAAATAATTGCCTCACAGCAAGAAAAGCTCGAGAGTTCCCGGCGCGAGTTGGAAAGCAAGGCAAGTGAGATTGATAAACTGAAGGAAAGGGTTGCCTGGCTCGAGGCGCAAAATTTTGAACTCAGGACGGAACCGGCGGACAAGGTTCTGATCGAAAAGGAAGTGAGACGATTGACCTTGCTTTCAAAGGGCGAGGTGATCAAAACCTATAAAATTGCCTTGGGAGGCAATCCGGTTGGACCAAAGGAAAGGGAAGGCGACAACAAGACGCCGGAGGGAACCTACATTATCGATTCAAGGAACGGCAACAGCAACTATCACCTGTCTCTTCACATTTCCTATCCCAACGAGAAGGACAAAATGCGTGCAAGGGAGCTTGGTGTTTCGCCTGGCGGCGATATTATGATTCATGGAATCAAGGATACTTTCTCGAAGATGGGCGCCTTTCATTCAGACATTGACTGGACGGAAGGGTGTATTGCCGTTACCAACCAGGAGATGGAGGAGATCTATAAATTCGTGCCGGATGGTACGATTGTCGAGATAAGGCCTTAGAAAAACCGCCCGGTGACGCATTGCATCGAATCACCATGTGAAATTCGGTCACAAGGGTACGGCCTGGAATGGTTGAACCACGAGGACGCTGCCTGCCTCGTCACGTGCCAGTGGGAAGCCCGCGAATCCTTTACCTACCTCCCGCCTGCCGCTTGTGCCGCCAATCTTGCGGCCATGCCACGAAGTTCCTCGCTGTCTTCCAGGCCGTCGAGAAAGCGTTGCGGTATGCCCGAGAGCCCCACTTGAGCCCCGGTCAATGCCCCGGTCAGAATGGCTCTTGCCTGGTTCTGGCCGCCGCCATTGATGGCATGGAGCACTGCCGATTCAAAATCATTACGGAAACGAGCGGATAGATAATAGGCCGCCGGAAGCATGTGGTAGATGGCGCACGGCATCCCGTACACGACGGAAACCTTCCATGCAGGTTCGATCCGGATTCCCTGGTCGGCTGCAGCTGAAGCCATGTAGGATGGTGAAAGCAATGCATCCGGAGAAGCGAACCGGCCTGCCCTCGGGACCTCGGAGCCGCCGGGTCGAGGCGGTTTCAAACCGTCTGCGGTCGTGACATGGAAGGGCAACTCTCCGCCATTGACAAGCCTCATCAGTTCCCCTGACAGTTCTTCGTCCAGAGAATGGCCTTGCACCAGAAGGCCCAACACCGCGCCAAAGGCAACCGTCATGGACACAACCGTCTCGTCTGTCTGGGTCAAGATAGTATTGGCCGTTATGGCAGCGGCGAGTTTGCCGGGTTGCAGCGCATAACGGACCGCGATGGCAAGAGTGCGCTCTATGGCCTCTGTCGTGTCGGCATGACCTCCGGTTTGCCCCCAGACAAGGCCTTGCCGCACGCGGCGTCGCCAAGCCTCCCGTATCGATTGGCTGGTGTATCCACCCGGTCCGCTTACCGGGGTGCCATCCAGAAGGGGAAAGAGTTCCTGATCCATCAGGCGGCAAAAATCCGCTTCATCGTAGGCGCCTCGCTCAACCAATGACCGGACCATGAGCTTGAGGATGAATCCGGATTGTGAGAGCTGCCCGGCCTTCATACCGTCGTGGTAGCGGCCTGGTTTCGGATCGGTATACCGGTCGATCCACTCCCCATAGTCCTGGTGGAGCTCCTCGAGGCTGTAGTACCAATGCGGACCCAGACCCAATGCATCACCGATCCAGGCACCCAAAACGGCGCCTTCCGCGCGATCCTGAACCGTCGTTGAATTTGACATCGTTCATCTCCCGGAATTGTCTGATGACTTGCGGGTTGAAAGGAGGTGGACAATTGGATCCTGGATTGGGTGTTCGCCAAAACATCCGACCGAAAGGTAACCCTCATGTCCACCGGTATTTTTGTACCATGAATTTTGCACGCGTCGCCACCGACGTGAGCGCGTTTCCCCGTATTTTGAGGAGGGGTTTAGGGAAAGTTACGTTTGCGTTCGGATCAATTCAATACAGGCTTTTCCGGGGCTGGCGTTCAGGGGGTCAGGGAGGGCCTGTCTTTCCTGGCGGATGATGCCGCCGCCTGGCCGGTAACCCGGACAGGCGACGGCGTATGCGGGTTCATAGCGCCTTGAAACTGAGAACCGTGAACATGTCGCGGCCGTGGCTGACGTAGGTCACTCCTGTCAATTCGACACGTTTGCCGTCGAGATTCTGAAGCTGGCTGACAAAATCTCCAGGCGGGATTACCGTGTATTGGACCCCGTCGTCTCCCATGAAGCCCTTTGAGCCGTTGTTGAGTGTGCCTTCAAGGGAGACCGTCGTGGCGGCTGCGAATGCCGTAGCCGCCAGTAGGATCACAAAGGCAAAAGCCATTGCTGTCGTCAGGTTTCTTCGATTGCGTCGCATGTCTGCTCCTTTCCGGATCGGTGATTGTGCATTTAGTTCGGGGAGCCGTCGGTTGCTTTTTTTCCGGCAAACCGGAGCCCTCTCCCACCTTGTTCGGCTACCGAGCCTGGCCTAAGGGCATGCGAAAAATCCAAACAATTGTGGTAGGCAGGGTGGCGGACAGTCTTTTGAATAGACAAATAGCGTGCCAGCCGAACCCTGGACGTGGATTTGGGGGGCCTTGGACCCTGCCTTCCAAGTAATGGGGCGGGTATGCGCGTTATCGCCGTCGGTGGAATCATCACTTGAAAGCCGCCGCGGGAGGGATCGTGGTACCCCATGTGTAACCCGATCCGTTGCGGCCATTGGAAGAAATGTCGGGTTCAGTTTACAGTCGATCGTTTTTGCGGCACCGGCATCTCCAAGGTTTTGTCAAGTTGGGGCGCAGTGCTTGTTGGTTTTTCTCCGATTTTCTTGGAGATGAGCCAGAATATGAGCGTTAAACCACTGGCAGGTTGCGATGGACACAAGGATTAGAAGCCTTGGATATCAAATGCCACCACTCCAAAATCGTCGTCCCCGGTGATCTGTTCTACGCTGATATTGCGGCCGGTTACGCCGGATCGATAGCGGAAAAGCTGGGAATCGCCGACCGCGACGTGGACGATATCAGGCTTTGCACGAGACAGGTCGTAGCGTGGGCGATCGAATATTCCCTGTCCGAAAAGGAAGAAATATTCCTCGAGGTTGCCTGCGGGGTGACCGCCGACGGGTTCAAGGTCTCGGTAAAGGACCGCGGTTTGCCGTTCGAGCCCACGATGATGAGGGGCGCGGAATCCAAAGACCTGGCCGGCATCTTCCGCCTAAAGGGCGGGATGGATGAGATCCGATTCAACAACCTGGGCCACGAGGGAAAGGAGATCGTATTGATCAAATATTCCCGACAGGGCCGGATCACGGATCTCTATAATTCCTGCGAACTTGAATACTATGAGAAAGGAACTCCCGCCGAACCGGATCGTTCACAGGGCATGGATTACATTGTCAGACCCATGGCGCCAGACGAGGCGCTCGAAGTCTCCAAGTGTGTATACAAGGGATACGGGTATACCTATCCGCACGAGCAGATCTATTATCCCGCCAAGCTGGCTGAATTGAATCGAACCCACAGCATGTTTTCGGCAGTCGCAGCGAGTGTCCGGGGGGACATCCTCGGACACTGCGCCCTGATGTACGACAATCCTGATGCTCCCATCGCGGAGATGGGGCTGGGGGTCGTCAAGCCGGAATACCGGGCCATGGGATGCTTCAACAGGTTGACGGCCTTCCTGATCGACAAGTCCAGGGCCGATCGCTTGAAAGGGGTCTATGTCCGGGCGGTCGCACTGCATCCATATTCCCAGAAGTCCGCCGCACGATTCGACCTGAAGGAATGCGCCCTGCTGCTGGGCTACATCCCCGCCACTGTTGACTTCAGGCGTGTGGACAAGGGCCTCTCCCAGCGCGTTGCCGTATTTCTCTGCTTTCGTCGGCTGGACCCGACCTGGCAACCGAAAATATGCCCCCCGGCGAGACACCGGAATATGATCCTGGATTTGTACGATCATATGCAAGTCGAACCGATTGTAAAGAGACCGGCAGCCCCGAAGAAGCCGGTGTTCGGCACGGAGTCCCGGATTCACGTCGATGTCCTGAATTCAATGAGCTACGTTCGCATCGTCATTGAAAGCTGCGGCCCGGACATTCTGCGGGAGATATCGCAAATCGTAAACGAGTTGTGCCTGAAGAAAATCGAAGTGCTGAACCTCTACATGGATCTCTCGAATCCGCGGACCGGACCGGCTTCGGAACAGATCGAGAAGATCGGCTTTTTTTTCGCCGGCGTTTTGCCCGGCGGCATGCCCGATGGATCGGATGCCATTATTTTTCAATATTTGAATCAGGTACCCATTGAACTTGAGGCGGTGCAGGCGTATTCGGACATGGCCAAAAAGCTCCTTGCCTATGTCAGCGGCGGGGAGTCTGAAGCCAAATCAGCCAGGCTACCCGGAAAACGGGCTTTGTAGTAGCGGGTTTCACAGCTGCACCGGCACCGGTCGCCGGACCCGGTGGGGGCGGCCCGGCACGTGTGACCGAGATGGTCACCCCTGCGGGCAGGCCGGTACATGGGGTGTCGGAACCGACCTTCTCCCAATCCCGATTCAGGGTTTCGATTTGGCAATGGACATGCTGCCACGATGGAGAGGACCCGTGGTCTGTGCCTCTCCATTTTGGTGAAAATCAGGTGGAACAAAGGGCTTGTTTACGACACCTGAAAAAGGGTAGGCTATGTTCGCTATCCGATGAATCCGCACCACCCTCGACTCTCAGCAGAAGATCATCGCAACATTCTCGATCTGGGCGACACATCTTGCGAGCCGGCAAATCCACGCGGGAAAGTCAGACGGCAGACGGCAAGAGGCGGCGGCGACAGGGTCGTCTCTCATTACATTAGTATTCAGGGCCATCCGGTGCGGACCCGCGCGCCGGTCGGTGCCTGAACGGACCGGTCAGATGGACTGACCGCCCCATGCTACCGATGTACTGCAACCGATAGGCCTTTTGAATTGGGCGAAAGGAGGGACTCATGCGCAAAACGATGTGGGTGGGAGTTTGTTTGATTGCGGCGGTCTGTTTGTGGGCAAACGTCGCCGCGGCCGCTCAACCGGTCGTCCGGCTGATCGCCACCGGAGGCACGATCGCCATGAAGATCGATCCGGTCAAGAAGGCGCCGGTTCCGGCGATTTCCGGGGAGGATCTGTTGGAGACGGTTCCCGACATATCCAACTATGCGACCGTGGAAGTCGAAAACCTGTCGAACGTGCCTTCCGACTACATGGACGGGGAACGATGGATCGGTCTTCATAAGGCGGTAACGGCCGCGTTGGAAAGGCCTGAAGTTGCGGGTGTGGTCGTTTCCCACGGGACCGATACGTTGGAGGAGACGGCCTATTTCCTCGACCTGACCGTGAAGAGCGAAAAGCCGATCGTCCTGATCGGCGCCCAGCGGAATGCCTCCGAGCATGACTTCGACGGCCCTCGCAACCTGCTGAATGCCGTACGGATCTGCGTCTCTCCGGATGCGAAGAACAAGGGAGCGATGATCTGCCTCAACAACCAGATCAACGCAGCCCGAAACGTCACCAAGATGCACACATCCAGCGTCGAAACGTTCAATTCCGGTGATTTCGGTTTCCTTGGCTATGCGGACATCGACCGGGTCATCTTCTACCGAATCCCATTGCGGCGCCAGCACATCACCCTCACAGCCGATTCCCTGCCGTATGTTGAAATCGTCGCAATGTACGGGGGTGCCACCGGATCGATGGTGAGAGCGGCCGCGGATCAGGGCGCCCAGGGGATCGTCGTACAGGCTCTGGGATGGGGAAACGTCAATATCCCGATGTTCGAAGCCATCAAATATGCCATCGGAAAGGGGGTTCCGGTCGTTGTCTCGACAAGGGTACCCACCGGCCGGGTTTTGCCCGTATATGGGTTTGAAGGCGGAGGCAAAACACTGAAAGAAGCCGGTGCGATCTTTGCGGATGACCTGACGCCTCAAAAAGCGCGGATCCTCCTGATGCTCCTGATTCAGGGAGGCGCAAAGGATGCAAACCTTCTCCAACAGTTTTTCGACCTATAGGCCCCGCTGCTTCGATCCACCGAAACCCGATGCAGGTGGAATGCGAAATGGCGCTGTCAGGATACCCCAGGTGGATGACGTTTCGGGAAGCCCGGCCCGTTGCCGAAAACCCCGCGAGTGAATAGTATCAAACTCACCCGCGGGCTATTCGCAATGCGCTGCTTTCGCTTCTGATGCAGGAAACCCTTTATGCATGTATGGCCACCATCGGTTGGCGACGGCAATCAGGAATACCGCGGAAAACGGCGCCGGGAGGTGATCCTATGAGCATGGAAATCGATGAAAAGGAAAAAAGCGTCGTCTGCCGCGCCCTCAATGTGTATCTCAGCGACCTGCGGCAGGAGATCGTGAAGACCGAAAAATTCGAGATGAAGAGTGACCTTCATCGGGAGAGGGATGTGATCAAAAGCGTCCTCTCGAAATGTTGACAACCTGAGGCCCGCCGGGTGCGTAACGGCGGCCTTCAAAAATCCTCACTCGGTGATTGCAAGGGCGGCCTTTCGGCCGCCCTTGTCTTTGAACCGAATCGTTCAAGGTGTGGCGGCAACATTCCGATATCGTAAAGGATGCCTGTCATTTTCCTTTAACGGGCTTGCGCCATCGAGCCCATGAGGCTTCACGGGAGCATTCAGAGAAACCAAAGGAGTTGCGAGTGAAGAGACTGATGATAGTCGTCGTTTTGATCCTGGGAATCGGGGTTGCAGCGGCGCCTCTGGTCACCGGACTCGTGATGGAGACCGCCGTCCGCCGGACATGCGAGGAATTCAATGAGGTGCATGAAGCAACCGGAAGCGGGGTCTCCATCGAGTTGGTGCGATACGACCGGGGCTACCTGGCGTCCGAGATCGAATGGAAAGTCCTTTTGGGGGATCTGCGGACTGTTTATGGCGTGGAGGAAATCGTCTTCGTCGACAGGGCCAGACACGGCCTGACCAGCGTCGCGTCGGAGACCCTTCTCGAAGCCAACGAGTGGTATTCCGATTTCGTTCATCAAAAGCTGGCAGGCAAGGACCCCTTACGCATCTCGACCCGGTTCGGCCTGACCGGTGATTTCGCTTCCACGATTTCGCTGGACGGTTTTTCATTCCCGGTGGAAGGGGACATGGTGAGCGCGAAGCCCGGAGAGGTGAGACTAGTCCTTGCCAAGGACCTGAAGGGCATATCCGCCAAGGGTGCCTGGCAGGGCGTGTCCGTGCCCGGAAAAGCCCTTCTGGATGGATTTTCGATGAAGGGGGATTTCGACAAGATCACGACCTTCATCTGGGAGGGAAGCTTCTCCTTCGATCTCGAAAAAATCGAAATCACAGAAGGCCCCGATCCGCTTGAAGTGGCGGATTTTTCAAGTTCCTATGCGTTGACCTATCATGAAGAAACCAACACGTTGGACCTGGATTTTACCTACGGCCTCGCGAGCGTCGCCGGTAAACGGGGGCCTATCTTGGACGACGCCACTCTCCGGTGCGGCGTCCACCGAATGGACGCCCGGGGGTATGAGGACTTCATGCGGATATACATGTCGACCATCCAGTCGGCCCTCGAAGAGGCGGCCTCGGCTCCCCGGAATGACGGCCGGGCACGGGAGGCGGTCGCGGACAGAGTGAATGCGATGCGGGTGGAGCTGATAGCGGCTTATGAGAAATTACTGAAAAAGGGCCTGGAGATCCGGATTGAGGAGTTCACGGCACGGCTCCCCCAAGGGAGTGTTACCGGAAATCTGGCGTTGGGTCTGAAAGAGGATATCGCTCTTTCGAAAGTGGTGCAGGTTGCGATGAAACCGTCTCTTGCGCCGAAACTGTTCAGTCTGGAATCCGATGTCCGGCTGCCCGCCGGGTTGGTCCCGGATGCAAGTAGATTGACAATGCCGCTGTTTGACGGCATGGAGACCGGGCTTTTCCTGGAGAGCGATGGCCGCCTGGTTCATCGTGCGGAAATCAGGGACGGCATGCTCATGTTGAACGGAAGGCCGGTATTGCTGTGATTCAAAAGGCTGCTGACGGCCGCCCATGGAATGTCGGATGCCGGCCAGTGTCGGTCTGAACGAGGGTGTTCGGGTGGAGCAGGAAATCGTTGCATGCAGGCCTTGAAGTCCTATCCTCGGCCATGGCGGAGAGAAGCCGCTGATCCTGACCGTAGATGTCGTCCCGGAATTGAACCTCGCCGCTTTCATCCACCCAGGCGGTCAGATAGACCAGGTAGACGGGGACGGGCGCATCCAGTACGACGACCCGGCGTTTCGTGGAAGCCATTACCTCGGACAAGCGTTCCTGGCTCCACCCCTGCCGCTCGAGGAGAAAGCTCATCAGCGCCATCGGCTCTTCGATCCGGACACAACCCGAAGAAAATCCGCGGGACGGCTCGTTGAACAGGTTTTTGGTGGGCGTGTCGTGAATGTAGACACTCAGGTCATTGGGAAACATGAACTTGACGCGTCCCAGGGCGTTGTGGGGGGCCGGTTCCTGCCTGAGGCGGAACGGAAAATAACTTCCGCTGAAGGATGACCAGTCGATGGCGTCGGGGTTGAGTTCCCTGGCGTTTTTGCCCCAGCCGTCAAAGACCCGGAAGTTCTGGCGGATGAGATAGTCGGGATTTTTCTGGATCTTGGGAAGGATGTCCTTACGCGCGATCTTGGTGGGGACATTCCAGTAAGGGTTGATTTCCAGGTACGTCATCATTCCGGAGAGTTCCGGTGTGGGGCGGCGCTTCTGCCCCACGATGGCGCGCATGGTCCTCACCACGCGGCCCGATTCGACAATGTCCATCCGGTAGCCGGGAATGTTGACCATGATGTGTGGGGATCCGAGGTCCTCCGGCATCCAGCGCCAGCGCTCGAGATTCAGATGGATTTGGCGGATGCGCTGCTCCACGGGTGTGTTCAACGCTTCCAGGGTCTTGGCTCCGACGACTCCGTCAGCGCCCAGCCCATGGCGGAGCTGAAATTGCTCCACCGCCCCAGCCAGGGCGGTGTCGAAACACATCTCCGTCCATTCGGAACCGAACGGGTCGGGCTCAGAGGCGGCCAGGCGGTTTCTCAGTTGGGCCACCCTCGGGCCGCAGTCCCCAAACTGAAGGGAGGGACCTGCCTCGACCCGCGGCCAGCCTCCTGCCGCCTTGATGTCCTGGTAGCGCCGGAGGCTTTTTTGCAAGGCACGGTAGGCCGCATGCCGCGGTCCAATCTGATCGAGGAACTCCTCCAAGCGGCCCCCGGCAAGCATCTCCGCCAGTTCGACCGCCAAATCCCGGCACGGGGCGGCTGCCGCCCTCTTCCCATACGAGGTCATGCCGGGATCGGTGCGTCCCAGGGTGCGGTGATACGCATATCGCAGAAGGGTATCCGTCAAGACCAGGTCGAGATGGATCTGCTCCTCGTTACCATCGGGTGTGCTGGCCACCGGCATCGTCATCGGTTTTTTCAGCAGGCTGCCCAGCAAGGGGCTGTAGTCGTCGGAAGCGGGCAGGCCCTGAGGTCCGGACTGCCGAAGGGCTTCCAGGGCCATGGCGCCTTCGGGCAGCAGACCGCCGCTCCCCACCCAGGCCAGTTTGTAGTCACGAAATCTGTAGAACCGGTTCACCGCGGCGCAAAGGTCGATACCGCTGCCGCTGCAGCCCGGAGAAACGCCTGTCGAGTGGGGCTGGAGCCGCTGCTTCATCCGGTTGGCCGTCGTGATCTCCCACTCGTTCGCAGCCGCGCTCGAGAACGCGAATGCCGTCAGCAGCAGCTGGCCGATTGCCAAAACACCCAAAGCCCTCTTCACGATCGATTTCATTTCCGATTCACCTATCTAAAACCGCAATTCCCTGGAAGGGGAAAGCAGTGAATTGTAAAGCGTCCGTAAGCAGGCTGAACTGGTTTCCCACCCAACGGTTCATCAAGAAGCGGGCCAATACCCCCTTAAGCGAAATTATGACCTAAATTACTGTTATGGAATGGATATCGCGATCTTTATTTTTGCAGTGCCATTAGGAAGAAGCTTTCACAATGAGAGATGAATTGCCCAACAGTGGTGAAAAAAAGATCATGTCGCTTCACTTCCTATCCTTACAAATCAATTGTCAAACAACGTTTCTGATGCTACCAGACCTAAATTGGAGGCAATCGCGGAATTGCCCCCTTTCCCTTCTGAGTCGCTGTCATCCGATACCCCCCGCAGCCTGTCGGCCTGCTTCTCCGGGCAGCGGGCACGTTCCGGCATACCTTCCGCGTGAGACAGCGTTGACGGTGGCGAAACCCAACCGCCAGCCCGTCTCCGGACGGGTGGCATCGAGGCTGGATCGGTGAAAATGACCCGCAGGCGCATCCTTGAAAAATATCCCCCCCGGATGGAGAATCTGCTCCTCATCCTGCACGATCTTCAGAATCGCACCCCCCGCCGGTATCTCTCGGAACAGGACCTGGCCCTGGTGGCCGGGTACTTGAACACGACCATTGCTTCGATCCACGGAGTGGCCGGCTATTATTCCCTGTTCAGCCTCGAGCCCAGGGGGAGGCACCTCATCAGGGTATGCCGCTCCCCGGTCTGTCACATGTCCGGGGAGGCCGGCGTCCTGTCGATGCTCATGGAAATCCTGGGCATCGATGCCGGCGAGACGACATCCGACCGACTTTTCACGCTGGAAACGGCGGAATGTCTGGGACACTGCGACCGGGCACCGGCCATGATGATCGATGAAACGGTTTACGGGGAACTCACGCCGGTGAAAATCGAGGCGATCCTCGAGGGCTGCCTGGAGAAAGGCCGTGGGAGGAGGAGCCGAAGGTGAACGAGGAATACCGCATTGCCTTGAGAAACGTGGGGATCGTCGATCCGGCCAGCATCGGGGATTACATCGATCGAGGCGGATACGAAGCCTTGAGAAAAGCCCTCCACACATCCCCTGAGAAGATTGTCTACGACATCATCCGATCCGGCCTGAGGGGCAGGGGAGGAGCGGGATTTTCCACGGGGCTGAAAAAGAAATTCACCAGCGAGGCCACCTGCCGGCTGCTGGAATGCATGCACTACGTGGTCTGCAACGCCGATGAAGGCGAGCCCGGCACCTTCAAGGACCGCATCATCATGGAAGGGGATCCGCACCTGCTCATCGAGGGGATGATCATCGCCGCCTATGCCGTGGGAGCGGGTAAAGGCTACATCTACATCCGAGGCGAGTACCACGAAGCCATCGGGCGGGTCCGACAGGCGCTGGCGAGCGCCAGGGAACGCGGATTTCTGGGCAACGACATCCTGGGATCCGGGTTCGGCCTGGACATCGAGCTCAGGCTGGGGGCCGGCTCCTACCTGTGCGGCGAAGAATTGACCCTGCTCGAATCCCTGGAAGGCAAACGAGGCCATCCCCGCATCAAGCCGCCATTTCCGGCCGAAAGCGGACTGTTCGGCATGCCCACGCTGATCAACAATGTCGAGACGCTTGCCCACATCCCCTCCATCGTCATCAACGGCCCCGAATGGTACAAGGGGCTCGGCACGGAGAAATCGCCCGGGACCAAGATTTTCACCATCAGCGGCGATGTGAATGCTCCCGGATACATCGAAACCGAAATGGGCGTGCGTCTCGGATCGCTCATCGATGAAGCCGCCGGTGGCGTGAAGGACGGAAAACGATTCAAGGCCGCCTTGCTCGGTGGGGCGGCCGGCACGTTCGTTCCTTCGTCCTTGCTCGACGTTCGCATGGACTTCGAGGCCTTGCACGACGTCGGTGCCGTGTTGGGCTCCGGCGCGGTGATCGTGATCGCCGAAGGTCGATCCCTCCTCGAAATGCTTCATTCGATTCTTCTTTTTTTCGAGCACGAGTCCTGCGGCAAATGCGTGCCCTGCCGGGTGGGAACTCTTCAGCTGCGCATGATGGTGGAATCGATCAAAAGCGACGGCCGGAACCGGTCGTCCGGTTTCGACGCGCTGTTGGAGCAGTCCGAAATCATGGCTGAAACTTCCCTGTGTCCCCTGGGGCAATCTCCGGTTCTGCCCATCCGGAGCGCCTTGCGGCATTTTGGCGATGAACTGCGGAAAACTCGGATCACCGGGGAGCGCTCATGAACGACAAGGCGACCATCACCATCGACGGGCGGAAAATCGTCGCCGGACCGGGAGAAAACCTGCTGCAGGTGGCGCTCCGGAACGACATCCGGATTCCCAACCTCTGTTATCATCGCAAACTGACACCGACCGGCGCCTGCCGCCTGTGCGTCACCAAGATCAAGGGCATGGGGGGCCTGGTAGCCTCCTGCACCGTCCGCATCTCGGACGGCATGGAGGTGACCGCATTCGACGAGGAATTGGAAAACGCGCGCAGGTATGTCCTGGATTGCCTGCTGTCCGAACACAACGAGGCCTCGGATCAAAGCTACACGGATGAATTCAAGTCCCTGGTGGACCGCTACGGCCTTAGCGATCCGGCCAGGCGAAGACTGCCATCGGTCTGGAAATCCCTCGACTACCCGTTGGACGACAGCTCGCCCGTGCTCACCTACGACGCTTCCAAGTGCATCAAATGCTTCCGCTGCATCAAGGCCTGCGGTGAGGTCCAGGGGAAGAACGTTCTCTCGTTCACCGACCGGGGCGCGCGCTCGTACGTCATCGCGGGTTCGGGAGTGTGGAGGAAGTCGGAATGCGACGGCTGCGGCGAATGCATCCAGTTGTGCCCAACGGGCGCCATCGTCGAAAAACCCAACCGGGAGATTTTGGCAACCGGAGCGGCGGACCGTCGGATCGTCTCCACCTGCCCCTATTGCGGCGTGGGATGCCAGCTGGAACTGCTGGTCAAGGACAACCGGATCGTCCGGGTCAACGGGGTGGAAGGTGTCAAGCCCAATGACGGAAGGCTCTGCGTCAAGGGCCGCTTCGGCTACACCTACGTCGGAAGCCCGGACCGGTTGACGCGGCCGCTGATCAGACGGAACGGAAAACTCGAACCGGCCGGTTGGGACGATGCCCTGGAGCTGGTCGCCGGAAAATTCAACGCCATCAAGGCGGCTCACGGCAGCGAAGCCCTGGCCGGCTACGCATCGGCCAAGGCGACCAACGAGGACAATTATCTGTTCCAGAAATTCATCCGGACCGCCTTCGGCAACAACAACGTGGATTACTGCACCCGCCTGTGCCATGCCTCCACGGTCACAGCCATGCTCCGCTCCCTGGGATCCGGCGCCGGGTCCAACTCCATCGAGGACTACGCCGAGGCCGACTGCATCCTGGTCACCGGCAACAACATGATCGAAACCCACCCGGTGACCGCGACATTCGTCAAACAGGCCCTGGCGGCAGGCGGCAACCTCATTGTCATCGATCCCAAGTGGACGCCGCTGGTCAAGTATGCCGATGTCTGGCTACAGCCCCGGCTGGGCACCGATATCGCCCTTCTGAACGGCTTGATCCACACTGTCATCCGGGAAGGCCTGATCGACAGGGACTTCATCGCCGGGCGGGTGGAAGGGGGGATGGACGCGCTCGAAGCGCTCGAGGCCCTGGCGGCGGACTACCCGCCAGCCACCGTCGAAGCCATCACCGGCGTTCCCCAGGGCAAGATCCTGACGGCGGCGCGGCTTTTCGCCAAGGCCGACAAGGCGCTGGTTTCCACCGGTATGGGATGCAGCCAGCAAGTGACCGGGACCCCCACGATCTACGCGCTGATCGATCTCTGCCTGATCACCGGCCGGATCGGCAAGACCGGTTGCGGACTGAATCCGCCGCGGGGGCAGAACAACGTCCAGGGCGTATCCGATGTGGGCTGCCTTCCCATGTCCTACCCCGGATACATTCCGGTCACGGACACAGAAAATCGGAGAAAGGTCGCCGGGATCTGGAACCATCCCTTCGAAACCCTTTCCGGCAATGCCGGTCTCACCACCGTGGAGATCATGCAGGCGGCGCACGCCGGAAGTGTGAAGGGCATGTACATCATGGGCGAGAACCCCATGCTGACGGATCCGAATCTCAACCACACCCGGGAGGCCCTGGAAAGGATTGAATTTTTGGTCGTACAGGACATTTTTCACACGGAGACGACCGCCTTCGCCGACGTCATACTGCCGGGCGCCGCATTTGCCGAAAAAGCGGGTACGTTCGTCAACAGCGACCGCCGGGTATGCCGTGTGAGGAAAGCCGTCGATTCGCCAGGGGAGGCCCGGCAGGACTGGGAAATCATCTGGGAACTCGCCCGGTGCATGGGCGCGCCGATGAAGGCCTATGCGAGCGAATCGGAGATCTTCGACGAGATCGCGGCGGTCACTCCCATCATGGCGGGGATCTCCTTCGACCGCATCGAACGGGAAGGGATCCAATGGCCCTGCCCGACCCGGGATCACCCAGGAACCGCCACCCTTTTCCTGGACCGATTCAACACGCCGAGTGGCCGGGCCATCCTTCACCCGGTCGCCTATGCCGCCCAGTCCGAACAGGCGGACGCCGACTACCCGTTCCTGCTGAACACCGGCCGGATTCTCTACCAGTACCATACCTGCACTCTCTCCAGGCGAAGCCCGGTACTCACCGATTTCGCCAATCGATCCTACCTCCTCATGCATCCCGACGACGTCGAAAGGATCGGCTTGAAAAACGGGTCCCGTGTAGAGGTCGCATCGCGCCAGGGGGCGGTTACCACGCGGCTCGAAGCCAGTCGTGACGTACGGCCCGGCGAACTGTTCATGCCCTTTCACTTCAGTGAATCGCCGGTGAACAGCCTGACCCGGGATGAACTGGATCCGGACTCCAAGATCGCTCCGTTCAAATTGACCGCCTGTCGGGTGAAGGCGATGAAAAATCGGTATTGACCTCGTTCCGGAATTTTGTGTATATTTTTAATTGATAATACTTATCGCCTGTCTTTCCTGGCTGACGAACTGTCGACCCGGTTGATCGATCTTCTCCTCCCCCTTCCTGCGTCTTTCATAAGACCGAAGTATTATCTCCATCGTTTTCTCTTCAAGAACCCACCGAACCTTTTAGAAAGGAAGCCTTGCCATGACGACTGACGACCGTAAACCGACGACCAACGATGCCGGCATTCCTGTCGCAAGTGACGAATTTTCGCTCAGTGTCGGTCCCGATGGTCCCCTCCTGCTTCAGGACCACTACCTTATCGAGCAGATGGCCAACTTCAACCGGGAGCGGATTCCGGAGCGCCAGCCCCATGCCAAGGGTTCCGGAGCCTTCGGACACTTCGAGGTGACCCGGGATGTCAGCGCCTACACCAAGGCGGCGGTGTTCCAGCCGGGCACCAAGACGGACACCCTGATACGATTCTCCACCGTGGCCGGCGAGCGCGGCAGCCCCGACACCTGGCGCGATCCGCGCGGTTTCGCGCTGAAGTTCTACACCACCGAGGGCAACTTCGACATGGTGGGCAACAACACGCCGATTTTCTTCGTGCGAGACCCCATGAAGTTCCAGCACTTCATCCGCTCGCAGAAACGCCGAGCGGACAACGGACTGCGCGACCACGACATGCAGTGGGACTTCTGGACCCTGTCGCCCGAGTCGGCCCACCAGGTGACCTGGCTGATGGGCGACCGCGGGATTCCCAAGAACTGGCGGCACATGAACGGGTATTCGAGCCACACCTACATGTGGGTCAACGCCAAGGGCGAGCGCTTCTGGGTGAAGTATCACTTCAAGACGGACCAGGGCATCGAATTCCTGACCCAGCAAGAGGCCGACCGAATCGCCGGTGAGGATGCCGACTACCATCGGCGCGACCTGTTCGAAGCCATCAAGCGGGGGGACTACCCCAGCTGGACGCTCAAGATGCAGATCATGCCCTTCAAGGATGCCGAAACCTACCGGTACAACCCTTTCGATCTGACCAAGGTGTGGCCCCACGGCGACTATCCGCTTCACGAGGTGGGCCGATTGACGCTTACCCGCAATCCCACCGACTTCCATACGGAGATCGAGCAGGCGGCCTTCGAGCCCAACAGCTTCGTGCCGGGAACCGGCCCCAGTCCGGACAAGATGTTGCTGGGGCGTCTCTTTTCGTACTCCGACGCCCACCGGGCACGCCTGGGGGTCAACTACAAGCAGATCCCGGTCAACCGGCCCAAATGCCCGGTGCACAGCTACAGCAAGGACGGTGCCATGAGAGTGATGAACGTATCCGATCCGGTGTACGCGCCGAACTCCAAGGGCGGTCCGAAGGCCGACCCCGAGCGCTATCCCGAACAGGCCGTCTGGAATGCCAGCGGAGAATTCATCCGGGCCGCCTACACCAAGCGCAAGGACGATGACGACTGGGGGCAGCCCGGCACGCTGGTGCGGAAGGTCATGGATGAAGCGGCGCGCGACCGGCTGGTGTCCAATGTCGTCGGTCACCTCAAAAAAGGCGTGACCCCGCCGGTGCTGGAACGTGCGTTCGAATACTGGCGCAATATCGACAAGGAGATCGGCGACCGAATCGCCAAGGGCGTCAAGGGCGACTGATCGATCCGGTGCCTGGGCGCTTTTTTGCAGGCGCCCAGGCACCGGGCGGCCGATGTTCCTGGATAAGGATTTCTCGTTTCCGATGATGTGTGGTCAAGGGCGTACGGGGGACGACTCGAGGTTGCCTTGGTACTCCCCCCTCCCGGGGCTGGGCACCCGATGAAAAGCCCCCCAAGCACAGCCCGCCCTCGTACCCCATTCCAAATCAAGGCGAGTACGTCATGATCGTCGTCATGGCGGCCAGCGCCGAAATATAGCCGGATCGTCTTGCAAATACCGAATAAACCCCATTCAATCGACCATCGATGATGGGAATGGTGTATGCATCCGCGGCTTTGCCCGGAATCGTAATGCACCACCCGTTATCCGCTATCCATGGGTAAACAAAAACAAAGGACAGGACAGGGTTCTGATGCGAGCGAAGTGGCTGATCATCACCATCCTTCTGGCCTTCAGCGCATGCGCGCCGACGTTGAGCGAAGTGCCTCGCCCAGCACCCGTGCCAGACCCCTCAGAGGAGATCCAGGTGGTCGGCGCGGATCGTGCCTCGATCATCAACGATTTGTCCGCGGCCATCAATGGGGCGGAATCGGATGAACCCCGACTGACGGAATGGATGCGAATCGAGCAGGACATCGCCGGCAGGGCGCTGATCGCCGGAAACCGGATCGATCTTCTCAAGGACGGACCTCAGACATTCGAGTCCATGTTCGAGGCCATGCGGGAGGCTCGTCACCACATTCACCTGGAAACCTTCATCATCGATGACGAGTCGGTGGGCAGTGAGTTGGCCGATATCCTGATCGAAAGGCGGCGGGATGGAGTGGAAGTGCGCATGGTGTACGATTCCTTCGGCGCATTGAACACGGAAGACGCGTACTTTGCCAGGCTTCGGGAAAACGGTGTGGAGCTGCATCATTTCCATCCCGTCAATCCGATCGAGAACATCCAGATCTGGCGCGTCAACAACCGCCATCACCGAAAAATCGTCGTGGTGGACGGCAAGATCGGGTTCATTGGCGGAATCAACATCAGTGCCACCTATTCCAGCTCTTCGGTGAGTTCCGCCAGGGGGCCGGACCAGGGATGGCGGGACACACAAATCAAGGTCGAGGGGCCTGGGGTCGCGCAGCTTCAGGAGATCTTCACACGCTTTTGGCTGGATGAGACAGGCGCGCCGCTCGAAGGCGGCGACTATTTTCCCCACCTCGGGGATGCCGGGAAGGATCTGACGCGCGTCGTTCACAGCACTGGCGGGGATGCGGAAGCCGATATCTACCACGTCTATCTGACCGCCATCGAGCATGCCCGCCAGAAGATATGGATTACCCAGGGATATTTCTCTCCGGACGAACGATTCCTGACCGCCTTGCAAGCCGCCGCCGAACGAGGGGTGGACGTACGCCTCCTGCTCCCCGGCATGACGGACTCATGGATTACCATCAACTCATCGCGAAACCATTATTCAATGCTGTTGGAAAAAGGCATTCGCATATTCGAGCGCAAGGACGCCCTTCAGCACGCCAAAACCGCCCTAATCGACGGCATCTGGTCGACGATCGGTTCCACCAATCTGGATTATCGCAGTTTCCTGCATTCCAACGAAGCCAATATCGTGATCTGGGGGCGAGGGTTCGGTTCGAAAATGGAGGAGACCTTTCTCGAGGACCAGGCCAAAAACCAGGAGATAAAATTCGAAGACTGGCATCGACGGTCCTGGATGCAGCGGGCGATCGAATCCCTTGCCAATATGTTCAAATATTGGCTGTAAAGGGCGCCAGCCCCGCGCACGGAAGTAGAATTCCGATCAATCCAGGCTTGTCCGTCATCTATGCATCACTTTTCTGGGCGACCCTTCCGGTCGCCTTCGTTTTTGGGAGAACTCTCCGATAAGGACGGACATGCATGGGATGTGGTATGATGC
Source organism: Desulfobacterales bacterium (assembly GCA_049366795.1). GTDB lineage: Bacteria > Desulfobacterota > Desulfobacteria > Desulfobacterales > UBA5852 > CALNZV01. The sequence continues at coordinate 61,148 of JBMNCP010000028.1, read as the reverse complement.
ATCAGAGAAAAAATAGGCGGTCAATTGTCAGAATACGGCAGGCAATACATCGCAATGGGTTTCGTGACGGAAAAACCACTTCGGGAGAAACGCCATGGACAGGACGCGCCAGAATGAGGAGTCGAGCTCGGCTCCCCTGGATGCATCGATCACCACATTTCAATGGGACGCAGGTCTGAACGAAGCGGACACGGTGGCGGGGTTGAAGCGGGACATCATCCGGCACATCGTCTCGAGCCTTGGCCTCGATTACGCCCGACGCAGCGAATACAACTACTATCACGGGCTGGCACTGGCCGTTCGCGACCGATTGATCGATCAGTGGATCCGGACGCAACGTTCCTATTATGAAGCTCAGAGCAAGCGCGTGTATTACCTGTCCATGGAATACCTGCCCGGCAAGTCCCTTCTGAACAATCTTCACTGCCTCGGGATTTACGAAGAGGCTGGTAAGGCCCTGGCCGAATTCGGACTCCGGCTCGAGGACGTGGCCGAGGTGGAGTGGGACGCGGGCCTGGGAAACGGCGGCTTGGGCCGGCTCGCTTCGTGCTACCTGGATTCCATGGCCACCAAGCGCGTCTCGGGTTACGGATACGGCATCCGATACGACTACGGCATGTTTCACCAGGTGATCGAGAATGGAGCCCAGGTGGAACACCCCGACAACTGGACCCAGAGGGGCAACCCCTGGGAATACGACCGCGGCCGTTTCCTCTATGACGTCAATTTCTTCGGTCGGGTCCATGCCTGGACGGATGATCGGGGCCGGCTGCGCCACGATTGGGTCGAAACGGAAAAAGTCCTGGCCATGGCCTGTGATCTGATCGTGCCGGGTTATCGCAACGACCATTCCATCAACATGCGGCTGTGGTCCGCCAGGTCGGATTCTGAATTCAATCTGGAGTTCTTCAACACCGGAGACTACATCGGGGCGGTGGAGCGCAAGATCCACGATGAGGTCGTCTCAAAGGTGCTCTATCCCAGGGACGAAGAGCTGAAAGGACGAATGCTCAGACTCTCCCAGCAATATTTCTTCGTGGCCGCCACCCTCAGGGATATTCTTCGCCGGTACAAGAAGAAATTCGACTCCTTTGACAAGATGCCCGAAATGGTGGTCATTCAGCTCAATGACACCCATCCGGCCATCGCCATTCCGGAGCTGATGCGGATCCTTCTGGACGAGGAGCTTCTGGACTGGGATACGGCCTGGGGGATCTGCATTCGGGTGTTTGCCTACACCAACCATACCGTGCTGCCCGAAGCCCTGGAAACCTGGCCGTGCTCCCTGATGGAACGCGTTTTGCCACGGCACATGCAGATCATTTACGAGATCAACCATCGTTTTCTGCAATGGGTGAGGCAAAACCGGGCAGGCGATGCCTATCCGGACGATGAGTTGGCTCGCCTGTCCATCATCCGGGAATACCCGGAAAAGGCCGTGCGCATGGCGAACCTGGCCATCGTGGGCAGCTTTTCGGTGAACGGTGTGGCGGCCATGCACACCGAGATCCTGCGCAAGACGGTCTTCCCCGCATTCAACGCTATTTTTCCGGACCGGTTCAGAAATATCACCAACGGCGTTACGCCGCGCCGGTGGCTGAAGCAGTGCAATCCATCCCTGGCCGGCCTGATCGGCGAAAAGCTCGAAGGCGACTGGCTCCGCCACCTGGATCGGTTGCACGAACTTGTCCCGCATGCCGACGATCCCGAATTCAGGGCCCGCTGGCGAGAGGTCAAGCTCGCCAACAAGAGACTCCTGGCCGACTATGTTCTCCGTAAGGTCGGAATCGAATGCCGTCTGGATGCCATGTTCGACGTCCAGGTCAAACGCATCCATGAATACAAGCGCCAACTGCTCAATGTTCTCCATGTGATTACGCTCTTCAACCGGATCAAGGCGGATCCGGGCGGTGAATTCACCCCTCGCACCGTTCTGTTCGGAGGCAAGGCAGCGCCGGGATACGCGATGGCCAAGTTGATCATCCGGTTGATCAACGGCGTGGCCGAAGTGGTGAACCGGGATCCCGACGTCGACGGCCGGCTACAGGTGATTTTTCTCCCGAACTACTGCGTCTCCCAGGCGGAGCGAATCATTCCCGCCACGGAACTCTCGGAGCAGATCTCCACCGCGGGGTTCGAGGCGTCGGGAACCGGAAACATGAAATTTGCACTGAACGGCGCGTTGACCATCGGTACCCTGGACGGCGCCAACGTGGAGATGCTGGAGGAAATCGGAGAGGACAATATGTTCATCTTCGGCCGCACCGCGTCCGAAATCGCCGCACTTCGCAATGAAGGATACAACCCCTGGCAATTTTATGAAAACGACCTGGAGTTGAAAGCCACTCTGGAGATGATCTCCCGAGACACCTTCTCAACCGACACATCCGGCCTTTTTACACCCATCACGGACAAACTGCTGCACGGCGGCGACAAGTTCTGCGTCCTTGCCGACTACCGCTCCTATATGGACTGCCAGGAGAAGGCCGGCAGACTCTACCGCGACCCTGACGAATGGACCCGGCGTTCCATCCTGAACACGGCCAATATGGGCAAATTTTCGAGCGACCGCTCGGTGACGGAATATGCGGAGAAGATCTGGGGAGTCGAAACGGTGTCGTTTTGATGCCGGTGAGCGGCTTGAACGAAGCAAAGATCGAGGCGCAACCGAAAGGCTGAAGGGGAAAGGCTAAAGGCGAAAGGCTAAAGGCCCAAGGCTAAAGGCCCAAGGCTAAAGGCTCAAGGCTAAAGGCGAAAGGCCCAAGGCGAAAGGCGAAAGGCTAAAGGCCCAAGGCGAAAGGCAAAAGGCCAAAGGCTGGAGGCGAAAGGTGAAAGGCTGGAGGCTGAAGGTGAAAGGCTGGTTTGCGGCTGGCGTCGGAATCGAAATTTGGATTGATGCCGGTATCCCCATGGTCGCGGTCCCGCATCGAGGGGCATCCGGTTGACACGGCGGATTCCGATCGATTAAGAGAATTGCCGCAAATTCACAACCAACCCCGAGGGGACTCCGTGATGCCCGAAAACCTGCCCATTCCACCCGCCTGGCTGCCCGACGTCTTCAACGGAGCCTGGGACTTCCTCGCCACCTATCCGGTCGTCCTTGCCGTCATCGTTGCCGCCGTGGGCATGATTCTGGCCTTGACGGTGCACAAGTTCATCCTTTTCTGGGGGCTCAAGATCACCTCCCGCACCGCCGCCGAATTCGACGAGAAACTGTTGCGGATCGTTGCCTGGGTGGCCGCCCTGGCGGTGGGTTACATTGCGCTGGTGGTCGCCGTCCAGGCGATCGGGTTGGGGGATTTCGCGGAAATGGTGGTCATCCGGTTGCTGATGACCGTCATGATTTTGCAACTCATCCGGGCCGGAATTCAGGCTTCCGCCGTGGGACTCGAGATCCTTGGCCGGCTGCGGAACCGCTTCCCTATCGTCGAGGAGCGCACGATCCCGCTCTTCGATCTGATGATGACCGTGATCATCCTGGCCATCGGGTCCTATGCCCTGTTGCAGGTCTGGCACATCGACGCCACGGCCTGGCTGGCCTCCGCCGGTATCGTCGGCATCGGAGTCGGTTTTGCGGCCAAGGACACCCTGGCCAACCTGTTCGCCGGGTTCTTTATCATCGCAGACGCCCCGTACAGCATCGGCGACTATGTCGTGCTGAGCAGCGGAGAACGCGGCTTCGTGGTCAACGTCGGCATCCGTTCGACCCGGCTGCGGACCCGCGATGACGTGGAAATCATCATTCCCAATTCCGTGATCGCCAACGCCAAGATCATCAATGAGTCCGGTGGAATCAGGAATCGATACCGCCTTCGTATCAAGGTGGGCGTGGCCTACGGAAGCGACCTCGACCAGGTCTGCCGCCTGCTGGATCAGGTGGCGAAATCCCACCCCGAAGTCGAGAAGAACCCGCAGCCGCGCGTGCGCAACCGCGGATTCGGCGAGTCCAGCGTGGATTTCGAATTGCTTTGTTGGATCAAGGATCCGGCGGACCGCGGCCGGGTCAGCCATGAACTGCACATGGAAATCTACAAAACATTCCACCGGGAGGACGTGAGCATTCCCTTCCCGCAACGGGACCTCTGGATCAAGCAGGTGCCCTCCGCTTCGAGCCAGGAGGCGTGAGCGGAGACCGCTCTGGTTGACACCCCTTACCGCGTGAACATCTTCTACGCCGGATGGTTCAACTGTTCAGGGTTGGCTTCTGCCTTCGCCGCGGCGGGCTCTCGGATCGAGCTGTCACGGCATCCGTCATTTGCCGCTGACGCCCCAAGGCCCAAGCCGCCGGAGTACACTATCCACAGGTTGTCAGCCAATGCAGCCGGCGTCCGTCGGCTGCGGGTAAGGAGATCTGTCATGCCAATGTTCGAATACAACTGCAAAAAATGTGAATATCGCTTCGAAAAGGTTGTCCAGCGTTGGGATACCGAGACGAAATGCCCGTTGTGCGAGCAGCCGGCCGAAAAGCTGCCTTCCCGGTTTTCCGTCGGATCCTCCCAGCGCCTTCCGAGCGGGGTGCCCGCCGGCCTTCAACCGCCGAGGTGCACCAACTGCTGAGGACAGCGCATCGGCGCTGGATCATTGGTGAGGGATTGCTTTTAATTCTTGGGCTTTTATCCAAAAGTATTGGGGAAGATGTGAAGGGGCCGAGGGGACAAGGTTTCGAGGGTTCGAGTGAAATGCAGAAACACGACAACTCAATCAACCTGTTGAAACGACATAAAAATATAATGAATACAATTCTCGACACTCTGATTCTCTTTTCGATCCCGATCCCGATGCCGAACCCGATCCCGATAGCGACTGGTTGAATTCTTCATCCCTTGACCCTACGGATTGCACCAAGTTGTTCGAAGAGGGTCATGAATCGGATCGTCGACCGTATCTGTCCCTCACCAGCCGTTCCACTTCCTCCCTGCGGTGGCAGGCGGCCTTGTGATTTTCACCGCAGGCTTCGAGTTCCGGTTCCACTTCGCGACATCGATTCAGCACAAACGGACAGCGGGTGTGAAACCGGCAGCCTGGAGGCGGGTTCAAGGAGCTGGGCACGTCGCCGGTCAGCACGATGCGCTTCGGTTTGTGCTCCACGTCCGGCACCGGGATACCGGAAAGAAGGGCGTAGGTGTACGGATGCCGCGGGTGGGAGAAGAGTTCTTCGGTTTCGGCGATCTCTGCTATTCTCCCGAGGTACATGACGGCCAGACGATGGCTGATGTACTTGACCGCCAGGAGGTGGTGGGTCACGAAGAGATAGGTCAGACTGAGCTGTTGCTGGAGCGTGTGAAAAAGGTTCAGAATCTGCGCCTGGACGGAAACATCCAGGGCGGAAGTCGGTTCGTCAAGTACGATAAATTCCGGATGGGTGGCGATGGCCCTGGCGACGGCGATTCGCTGGCGTTGCCCCCCTGAGAACTCGTGGGGGTAGCGGAGGTAATGATCGCGGGTCAGACCCACCATGATCAGCAGTTCCAGAACCCGCTCCTCGAGTTCCCGGCTCGTCAAACGGCCCTGCTCCCTGATCGGTTCCGCGATGATGTTCTTGATGAGCATGCGGGGGTTGAGCGACATCGTGGGATCCTGAAACACCATCTGGAGTTTGCCGCGGACGCCCCGCTTTTTCATGGCCCGCGGTCTCATCGAGGTAATGTCGACAGCCCCCTGATCCGGGCGGTCGCCGGGTCGGAACAGAATCCGACCGCCGGTTGCGTCGTGCAGCCGTATGAGGGCCTTGCCCGTTGTCGTCTTGCCGCAGCCGGATTCTCCAACCAGCCCCAAACATTCTCCTCGAAACACTTCCAGATCGATTCCGTCGAGAGCCTTCACCCACGCCACCGGTCGACGCAGCACGCCGCCCAGGACCGGGTAGTGCTTTTTCAGGTTGCGTATTTCGAAGACAGGGTCGTTCATGCTGTTTTCAATCCCTCGGCTTGTCGGTCCACAACCAGCAGGCCACCGAGTGGTCCGGTTCGGTTTCCACCATCGAAGGGAACCGCTCCCGGCATGAGTCCTTGACGTGGGGACAGCGCGGGTGAAATCGGCAGCCGGCGGGAGGATTGACCAAATTCGGCACACTGCCTTCGATACTCTGGAGGCTCCCGCGGTGTGAAAACTTCGGAACGGCACTCAGAAGCGCTTGGGTATAAGGGTGTTGCGGGTTGTGGAATAAATCCCGGATCGAGGCGATTTCGCACAAATTACCAGCATACATCACTCCCACCCGGTCACAGGTTTCGGCAACCACCCCCAGATCGTGAGAGATGAGCAGCACCGACGAGATCTGTGTCTGTTTCAATGTCTGAAGCAGTTCGAGGATCTGAGCCTGGATCGTTACATCCAGGTTTGAAGTGGCCTCGTCGGCAATCAAGAGCACTGGATTGCAGGGCAGCGCAATGGCAATGACGATGCGCTGTTTCATGCCTCCGGAGAGATTGTGCGGATATCGTCCGACGATTTCATCCGCATGGGGAATGCCGAGTTTTTCGATAATCTCCACAGACCTTCGCAGGGCTTCCCTTTTCATCCTTCGAGACCACCGCCTGGCGATGGGGATGCGGTTTGCCGCCTTGAGCGGCCAGGCATCCGGCGAGCGGCGGGCGATAGCGTAGCACCCCTTCAACCATGGCGTCGTCAGTCCGCCCCGCCCGTTTTTCTTCGTCAGGTCTTCGAGGACCTTTTGACACAGTTCCTCCCGCCGGTGGAACAGGAAGCTTTCGGCGACCTGCTCGCCGATACTCATGATCGGATTCAATGCCGCATTCGGTTCCTGGAAAATCATGGAAATCTTGTCACCGCGCAAGGCTTCCATGTACGATTCGGTTTGTTGAAGCAAATCGACGGGCATCCCCTCATCGTTATCGTTCAGGTAGCATAGCACCTTGCCGGCATCGATCCTTCCAGGTTCCTGGATGATCCGCATCAGCGAACGCACGAATACACTTTTCCCGCACCCCGATTCTCCCACCAGCCCGAAGGTTTCACCATGGTAGAGGGTCAGGCTCACGCGGTTGAGCGCCTTGACCACCCCTTCGTAAGTGTAGAAGTTGACGACCAGATCCCTGGCCTCGATCAGTTTGCGCATAATCGGGTTCCCGGCTTGCTGCATTTCCACATCTGGGTCCGGACTTGATTCGATATCCCGACGACCGTTCACCGTCGCCGCTGTTTGGGATCGAAGGCGTCCCTCAGAGCGTCTCCGATCAGGTTCCAGGCCAACACGAACAGGACGATGCAGCCGCCGGGGATGACGATGGTGTACCAGAATTTCAAAGGATCGTCCGTCGGGCCGACGATGTAATTTCTGGCCAACGCCGTCATCTGGCCCCAATCGGAATATCCCATGGGAGCGCCCAATCCGATGAAACTCATGAACGACGCCGTAATCACCATCGATCCCATGTCCATGGATGCCATGATCATGACGGGATAGATGGAGTTGGGCAGAATGTGACGAAGAATGATCTTGAAATCGGAAACCCCCATGGTTTTGGCCGCCTGAACGTAATCGTGCTCCCTGACGGTGAGGATTTCCGAGCGCAGTACGCGGACGTACGACCGCCACTGCACCATGGCGAGGGCAATCATGATCTTATCGAGCCCGCGGCCGAAGGCCACGACGATGGCCATGGCCAGGACCAGGGTGGGTATGGCCCATATGATATCGGTTATCCGCATGAGGATCTCATCGACGATACCTCCGTAATAGCCTGCGATGGCTCCTAGACTGACGCCGATGAATCCGGCGATGCAGACCACGAAGAGACCTATCTTGAATGCCGTTCGCGTCCCCCACACCACCCCGTAAAAAATATCGTACTGGCCGGCGGTCGTGCCGAAGATGTGGGTTTCATTTGGAGGTTTGGGCGTGGCCGAGTACCCCTTGTGCGGCATCAGGTACGGATTGTGCTCATACCGGGGAGGTGCGATCCGGGGGGCGAAAACAGCGACCAGAATGAACACCGACAACAGGGCGATCCCGATGACCGCCGATGGGTTTCGAAAAATGCGGTAAAGGGTGTATCTGGCCTCACGAATTCGAGGGTGGGCGTTTTGCATGGATTCGACGTTTCGCATCAGGTCAGCCGTATTCTTGGATCGATGTAGGCATACAGGATGTCCACCACCAGGTTGGTGAGGACGAACACGACACCCATGAACAGGCAGATGCACATCAGAACGGGCATGTCGAGCTGGGTGGCGGACTCCGCCAGCCACCACCCGATACCCTGCCGGTTGAACACCACCTCCACGGATACGCTGCCCTCCATGGAGAGGGCGACCAGTTGGCCGGCCACCGTGATTACGGGAAGCAAGGCGTTGCGGCGCGCGTGTTTGAAATTGATGGTCTTTCTGTCCGCCCCCTTAGCCCGTGCCGTGACGACGTAGTCCTTGGAAAGCTCTTCGATGATCCCGGATCGCATGATCCTCATGTTCAAGGCGACCACCACGATGACATAGGTAAACACCGGAAGCACCAGATGCGCCAGGGCATCGAGCGTTATATCGAGGCGGCCGTTCAGGAGGCCGTCGACAGTGTACATGCCGGTATAGCGCACGAATTGCTCCGGGTGATCGATGATGAACATGGTGTAGGCGTCACTGAGGACTCCCGGTGAAAAGAGATTGAAATATCCGTAGAAGAGCATCAGCAAAATCAACGCAAACAGAAAAGTGGGCAGGGACCAGCCGACGATGGCAAGGATGCGGGTCGAGTGATCCACCCACGTATCGCGGTGAATTCCGGATATGGAGCCGAGCCAGATGCCGAGAATGATCACGATGGGCGCGGCAAAGAGGTTCATCTCCAGCGTAATGGGGAAATACCTCCAGAACGCCTCACCCACGGGCCGGGCCGCCACCAGGGACCATCCCAGATTCCCCTGGGAAATTTCCCGAATCCAGCGGAAATACTGGACATAAAACGGGTCGTCCAGGCCGAACTGCTTGATGATTCTGGGGATATCCTTTGCCTGCTGTGGAGAGGTGACATACGCTGCGGCACGGCGTTCCGGACTGAACGTCATCAGAATGCCGAATATCAGGACCGAAACCCCGAAGAGGACCAGGCTCAAAAACAGTAACCTGCGGATGATATACGGAATCATGGGGATCTGGCTCCGATGAGCAGTTCGCTTTCAACCTGCAGGCTGCGGCGGTGTAATGCGAGTTCGAAACCGGACGCCGATGCCGGCCGGGGATCAAAATACCATTTCGGTCCGGGTTCCGCCCACGGCTTCATATACCAGATGGCCGATCCTTCGGCAAAATGCGATGCCGTCGTCATTGCATTTCAGATCCTTGGTCAGGGCAACGACGGTGCAGCATCGATCCGCGTTGAAAAGTATGCCGGCATCGTGTTCCACGCCATCCAGTTCGCCTGTCTTGTGGGCGGCGACCGCCGATGGAGGAAGCCATGCCGGCAGCTTGGTCTTTATCCTCTGGCACTTCAGCGCGGATAGTATTTCCGCCCCGAGGTCGGGCGACATATGTCTGGGGTGCAGCAGCTCGTCCAGAAACACGAATACATCCCGCGGGGTGGTCCAATTGTCCTTTTCCGCGTCCCTGCTTTCAAAATCCATCATTTTTCGCTGGAGGATCGTATCCTTCATGCCCAGCGTCGCGGCCGCGGCGTTGATCCGGTCCTTCCCCAGAATATCGATCAGGATGTTGGCGGCGGTGTTGTCGCTCGCGGCAATCATGAGCTGCGCCACTCGATCGAGGGTGTGAACCGAGCCGGGAGGTTCCGCCTTCAGGATGCCGCAGCCGCCCACAACCGAATGCTTCGAAAGCGTTATTTTCTCGGCCGGATCCAAATCCCCCCGGCTGACCCGGGTCCGATATTCATAATAGATGGGCAGCTTGATCAGGCTGGCCGCCGGAAACCGGAGACGGTCGTTGTGCAGCCAGCGGAACCTGCCGCAGGCCTCTTGTATATGGAGCCCGGCGGTTCCATCGAGACCGTCGATCAGCATCTGAATTTCCGTGCCGCAAGCCATCACGTCGCCCCTTCATTGGCCATTTTTTCGATACCGCCTGACGCCGATGAGACTTCCGTGCAAATCGGCCCGATAGGTGGGGGCTGCCGGAGAGAGACTGTTGTAGGTCAGGCTCCAGCTCGTGCCGTTGGCGTGAAGAAATTCCGAATCTCCCAGGGACAGGGCCACGTGAGGGATCTCGGGTGTCGTCCCGTCATCCTTGGTCCTTCCGGGTTTCCCGAAGAATAGAAGATCACCGGGCCGGGCCCCCCGGCCATCGTGGGCAACGTCCACCGGCCTTCCCCGGCGGTACTGCTGATCGGCGTCCCTGGGCAGGTCGACTCCCATGAGAGACCAGAAAACCTGGGTCAGACCGGAGCAATCGTAGCCGAAAGGGGTGCAGCCGCCCCACAGGTAAGGAACGCCCACCAGTTGACGGACGAGTTCGAGGCAGACGCGAATGCCGGCCTCATCGGCCTGGGGCCAGGCCGATGCCGGCAGCAGGCTGTCCGTGCGGACCCACCAGAGCCGCTCATCGGGGAGTTCGATGGCGGTGAACCCACCCGCGACCTCACCTGCGCGGACCTTGAGACCCATGGGCAGCATCCCGACCTTCAACGCTCCCTCGTCCGGACGGGCATAGGCGTCGGTCAGGGGAGGCAGAATCATGTGGCCGCGTCCCTTGAGATAGTCGTGGCATGTCCGGCGGGGAAAGACCGACAACGCCTCCATTTGGATCCATCCCAGGTATCCGTCGCGACTCAATTGAACCCGCGCCCAGTCGCCTTCCATTGCCAGGATTCTCACCTCGTCGCCAAGCACGGCCTGGTTCAGACGCTCCGACAGGCAGTCGGGACTGCGGAAGAGATCGGATATTACCCGCGACACCAGGGCACCGGACGTTTCGGGCCCGAGCAGGACGGCGATGTCTTCGCCGACCGGATCCATGGGATCAAGGGATGCGAGAAGCGATTCTTTTTGATGCGCCTCCAGGACCTGTCCGCGGAGCTTCACTTCGCCATTTTCCAGAGCGGTCAGGTGGACATCGAAAACGGTGGTCCTCTCATCGAAGAACCGATCCCGCTTCAACGCCTCGATCTGCTCGGCGGCTTTCTGAGGGTACCGCCGGACGACCCCGATGCCGGGACCCCGTGGAAGTTCCAGCCGCGCGTCGGCATAGCGCACGCCGACGAACGGATCGTTTTTGATGAGCAGGGGAGAATCGAGATCTATCCAATCGGCCAGTCCGGAAAGGTGAGCCATGGCGGTCACTCCCAGCGAGGTTTCGATCATGCAGCCCAGCATGATCCTGACTCCCAGGTCGCGCGCCGTCCGGATCATCCGATGGCAAACGGAAATGCCGCCGACCTTCATCAACTTCAGGTTCACGGCACGGATGCCCAGTTCGGCGAGTTTTTGGAGGTGTTCGATGCTGCGAACGGATTCGTCGGCGATGACCGGGACACCGACGTTTCTCTGCACATGGGCGAGCCCTTCGAAATCGTCGCGTGCCACCGGTTGTTCGACCATGTCCAGGCCGAAGGGTTCCAGTCTGCGAATCTGTTGGACGGCGGCGATGGCGGACCAACCGGCGTTGGCGTCCACCAGAAGGCTGGCATCCGGCCGGGCCTTTCGGACCGCGGCCACCCGTGCGATATCGTCGTCGCTGCCGATTTTCAGCTTGAGGCTGGGAAAAGCGTCCGCCTTGGCGGCCATGGACGCCATCTCATCCGGCGATGCCATGGGGATGGTCAGGGAGGTCACCGCCGGCCCTGGCCGTGTCAGCCCCAGCAGTTCATAAAGCGGGATTCCCAGCGTGGAGGCCAGATAGTCGTGCAGCGCCATGTCCAGCGCGCAACGGGCCGGGGCAGGGCCCTCCGTGCCGACCCAGGACGGAATTTCTTCGATGTCCTCTGGAAGCGGCCGGGATTGGCGGGCCTTCTCCCGCCACAAATCGATCATGTCCTCGTCACGCACGCCATAGTAGGGTGGGATGGCCGCCTCTCCCCATCCGCACTCATCGGTCAGCCGCAGCCAATAGACCCTTCGGTGTCCGGTCACTCCATAGGAAAGGCGAAAGGGGGATCGGGTGTAGAGGGTGATGGTTTTCCAATCCATTTTTCACGACCCGTCTTAGGGGGTTCAGGAAGACGCGGCGCTCGGCCGGGCCGGGACCCGTGGCGGTTCCATGGGTCCCGGCCGTTCATCGTGTCCCTTCCAGCAGGATCAATGCTTGCTCAATCGGTAGAGCCACTCCGTATCGCCGGCATCCATGGGGTTGGCAACGACGCCATGCACCCAGTCACGATAAAAGCGCATCTCCGTGCTCTGGTAGATCGGCACCCCCAGCGCATGTTCGTACCAGAGACCGGCGAGCCTTTCATAGATCCCGGCCCGCTTCGCCGGATCGGTGGTGGCGATACCCGCTTCGACCAACTGATCGATTTCGGGCACGGCTGCCCCCATGTACTTGCTGCAGCTTCCGTCGCTGGACATGAGGGGCTGGGCAAAGTTGTGCGGATCCGGGAAATCGGCCACCCATGAGTTCATCCATACGGGAAAGCGGTATTGCCGATAGGCGGTGAGGTAGTCGCGCCAGGACATGTCCGCCACTTCGACGTTGAATTTGGGGTTGAGCGCCATGATGTTGTCGGCGAAAACCCGGCCTGCGCCTTCACGAAGCGAGTTGCCGGAATTGTGAAGAATGGTCAATTTGAATCCTTTTTCCCAAACCTCGCCTCCCCAGGCCTTCTTCATGTACTCGGCTGCCTTTTCCGGGTCGTACTCGTAGACGGGTGCTTCGGTGGCGTAGGGCAGACCGGGGACGATAGGATTGGTGGGGATTGTGGAAATACCCTGGAGAATTTCCTCGGCGTATATCTCCCTGTCGAAGGCATGGGAAAAAGCTTTCCGGACGTTGATATCGGAAAAGAAATCCGGCGGAATGCCCTTGCCGTCCAGCTTGCCGCTTCCGATATAGGGATTGCCGGTGGGGTCGATCTTCTGGCAGAACATGGCGATGCTGACCGCCAACATGGGCAGCTTGTAATGTTTGACCCCCTCGATCGCCATGGCCTCGGTCACGTACTGGTCGTCGACTTGCACGGAATCGGCATCGCCGCTTTGGAGCATGAGCTTCCGGGTGCTCCATTCACTGGCGATCTTGTACACGGCGTATTCCAAGGCCGGTTTTTCCCCCCAATAGTGATCGTTTCGCTTGAACACGAACTGTACCGAGGGCTCCCAGGAAGCCATCCGGTAGGGACCGGTTCCGTTCATGATCTTGAACAAGGTCTCCGTTCCGGGATCGGGCTTGTTGAAGCGCTCGGCCTCGGCCAGGGTGCCGTCCCAGCCTCCTTTGTCGACTACCCATTCCTTGTCCACCACCGAGGCCCATGATTTGGCTATCAACCCCAGGAACGGCGGGTAGGGCCTGGGCAGATTGAAAATCACCCGATCACCGTCCGCGACCACCGCGGCCATGATCTGCTCGAAAACGCCCGGCCGGATGTTGTTGTCCTGGTCGCGGGTCGAACCGCCTCCGGTGAAGGCTTCCAGCAGCATCCAGGCCGGACCACCGCTCTGATCCATGATGAGCATGCGCTCGATGGAGTACTCGACATCGGAGGCGGTCAGGTCGCCGCCCTCCTGGAACTTGACTCCCTTGCGAATGTTGAAGATATACGTTTTGCCGTCGGCGCTGATGCCCCCGTTTTCCAGCGTCGGGACGTCCGTCGCCAGGACGGGCAGGTACCGGTCCAGGCGCTCGCCATCGAAGACGATCAACTTCTCATAGACGTTTTCCACCTTCTGCATGGACGCCATGTCATAGGCGGATGCGGGGTCCAGAGACTTGATGGTGCTGGCCGTTGCCCGGGTGAACGTGTCGGGGTTCTTCACCTCGGCCCACGCCGGTTCGACCGGGGCGATCAGGGCGAACAGAATCGGAAGCAGGCACAAAAATGTTCTCATTTTCCCTCCTTGTCCTTGAAAGGTTTGATCTTCGATCCACCGCATCGCGCCTGTCCCGGGTTCACCGTTTCAAACCGGGTCGGGAACTCGCGCGCATTCATTGTGTCCTCGGAATAAAAAAGCAGGCGCCCCTACCTCGAGTAGGAATCCGCCTGCTAGATCTTTCCCGCGTGGCATCTCTTTATGTCAGAGACACTCGAACGGAACAGGTAGCCTTTTCCCGGAAATGGATCCCGGTTGATTATCGTGCGCCGGTGATATCCCTGAATTTCTTCACGGCGTCTTTGTAAGCCACGACAAGCGCCTTTTTGGAAGTTCCGTGATAACGTCTTTGTATCTCGTCGATCAAGCCGGAATCTTCTTCGGCAATGGACCTGCCGACGAACAGGTTTTTGATGAAGGTATTGCTGAGCGGCAATATAACGGATGCATCCAGATCCAGGATGGTGCCCTTTTCTGCTTCGACGACAAACGCCATGAAGAAAATGGCGTATTGTCTGGTGATCGGATTATCGCTGCTGGTCTTGGCATGACCGACGATGTAATAGGAGTCGGGGCCTGGGTCCATCGCTCGAGATCGAACGGAAACGGGTGGCTGTTTGTCGTCTTGATGGAGCCGGATCAGATGGTCCATCGACCGTAGATGATCGCCCCGGGCATGTCAAGCCGAAATCATCATTCGGATCACAAGACGGCTTCGAATCCGGGGGAAGACATGTCGCTCATTTCATCACCCCTGCTTCCAGGAAATCCACCCAAACCTGCTTCATGGCCGAGGACGTGTGGCCGCCTCCGGTCGTGAAGACGCGGGAGGACGGTAAAGCCTCCGTCAGCAGGCGCTGAGCATCGATGAACATGTCTTCGGTTCCGTATCCAAGATAGATCGGCGCTTCGGTCCAACCGGTTTCCGCCTGATCCTTCAGCCAATGCCACAGCATGATGTCCCAATGCTTCTCGGCGTCATAGACGCCCGGAGACCATTGCTTCAGACCGCCCGCGGAGCGGATCCCTGAGATGACGTCCCGCCCGCCCAGGTAGGGGGAGATGATATAGATGCCTGCGATGTCACCGGGGTGGTTTTTGTGATAAATGAGAGCGCCCAGTCCCCCCATCGAGGCGCCGACGAGCCAGATTTCCCGGTAGCCCGCGGCCTTGGCCGGGTCGATGATATCGCTTTTCAAGCGTGGGACCAGGCTTCTTCCGATGTAGTAGCCAAAGTGAGAATCCGGGGCGACCATGTCATAGGAAAGGCCCCGTCTGCGGATTTCGTCCACGAAGCCGTAGGTTTCGAAATCGGTATGGCTGCCGCCCCTGCCTCTCAGGAAGATGACCATTCGGGATTGGTGATCTCCCTCCACCGCCGGATAGGACAACATCTCGAGGGGCGCATTGGTGGCGCAGGAGAAGCATGCGGACAGCAGCAGGAGCGGAAGCATCCACCGCACGGTACGGATGGGTTTCTTCATGGGGTTCTCCTTGTTCATCTTCTTGATCAGGAATGGATACACAACTCCATGAAATTGATTGAGTATTATCTTGAAAGTCTGCCTGAATCGCTCCTCGAATCCGTCAAAAGTTCTCCTCGGGTTCGACTTGCTTTCCACATCGTAACGGTGCATAGAAATACGCCCATTCCGACGGCCCCATCATCCTTATAGCAGGTTTTCCCGGATGATATACGGAAGAATCATGCCGGACGCGAATGACCTCAGGATTGAAATGCCGGGTCAGGATGTTATGCTGGATATCGATGATCGTTTCTATATTGGAAGGGGAATCGAATGTCTTTCACGGATTCGAACCAGCTGCCCTGTGGCTGTGTTATCGGAAAGCAGATCTGTCCCGATGCCGAAGCGCTGTGGCAAAAGGCCAAAACGGCCTACCGGGAGGCGGTTGCCAACCAGGACCCCGCACGTCGAAAGACGCTCTGGCAACGTTACACCGAGGCGATCTGCGCCTACGACTCGCACATGAATCTCCAGTGCAAGCGAAACCTCATGAAACGCTATGGGATCAGCGACGGTTATTATGGCACCTGACCCGAAGCGTCGCCGCCGCCTCGATCCCGGATTCCGGAATGCGCCGGAGCCCTCGATCTTCTGCCGGCGTCTGCGGGCCCCTGATCCGGAAGAGGTTCGATGAAAGTGCTGTGCGTTTCAGATACGGTGGTGCCGGAACTCTATCCGCGAGTGGACAAGGGATGGCTCGGCGCCGTCGATCTGATACTCTCCTGCGGAGATCTGCCTCCGGAGTATCTCGGCCACCTGAGAAATGCGCTCGATGCCCCGCTTTACTACGTCAGGGGCAATCACGACCTCCGTTACACAGGCAAGCCGCCGGAAGGATGCATCGACGTCCACCGTCGCATCATCCGGTTCGGGCCTTTGAGGATCCTGGGACTGGAAGGATCCCGATGGTACAACGGGGGCCCCATCCAGTACACCGAGGCCCAGATGCGCGGCATGGCGTGGCGCCTTATGCCCGCCATCTGGTGGAATCGGGGCGTGGACATCATCCTCACCCACGCTCCTCCGCGTTATGTCAATGACGCGGAGGACCTCTGCCACCGGGGATTCAAGACCTACCGAAAAATGATCGACCGCTACGCGCCGGCCTTGTTGCTTCATGGGCACATTCATGCCCTGTTCAGCAACGACGCTCAGCGGGTGGGCCGGCAGGGCCGCACGAGGGTGATCAACTGTTACGGGTATTTCCGGTTCGATCTCGATGAAGATGGGAATCTTCCATAGACTCAGACGATGCCTGAGCTTTCAGAAACCTCCCGACGAGGTCAAGTCCTTCTGCGAAAATCAGGAGAGCGAAAGCGCCTTCGATACGATCGACAGGGGAACGCAATTCGTGCCCCTGGACCGGATCGTCGGCAGCGTCGGCCGGTATCATGACTTCGACAGCAGGTTCCGCCCGAAAAACCACCTGCCCACCGACCGGTATCAGGGCATCCGGAATGCCTTTAAGGAGGGACGGCGGTTGCCGCCGGTCCGCCTATACCAGATCAAGGACGAGTTCTACGTCCTCGACGGTAACCACCGTATCTCGGCGGCAAAGGAACTCAAACACACGGAGATCGAAGCTTCAATCGTCGAGTTCATTCCGTCGGGGAACACCCTCGAAAACCTGCTTTACCGTCAGCGCGCCGGTTTCAGCGAAAAAACCGGCCTGGCCTATGCGATCACGTTGACCGAGGTGGGACAGTACGACCATCTGCTCGGACAAATTGCCAGTCATCGACGGCATCTCGAGCAGACGGGCGGAAAATCCGTCGCATTCGAGGTGGCCGCCGCCGACTGGTACGAGACGATTTACCGGCCGCTGGTGGCCATCATTCGGAGGGGCAACCTGATCTCCTACTTTCCCGGCCGCACCCTCGACGATCTCTACGCCTATATTTCCCTCCACCAGTGGGAAGAGGGGAGAAAACGAAAATACGGCATCGGCATCGACAAGCTCATTCCGAAAGACATGGAGGCGTTTCGAGATCATATGACCAACAGGGACAAGTCCGACTATCCGGAGATGCTTCGGGAGATCACTGCCTTCGTGCTCATGAACGTCAAGGGAGGCAAAAACGAACACCGCATCATGGAGAAGCTGTATTCCCTCAAGGAGATCAGGGAGATTCACTCGATTCACGGCAACGTGGACATCCTCATCAAGGTGGTGCTGACCCGCGACCTGCTTTCCTCCGACGCCGAGATCATCTCCGAATTCGTGCACGATCAGCTCCGGCAGATACCGGGAGTGCTCAGCACCCAAACCCTCATCCCCGGCCGATCCATGATCAAGGGCTGAGCGGTCATGCCCTCGTCGTCCCATTCAACGCCCCCGGTGACAACCTGGCAACGGACGCTCTACATCATCTTCCTCGCCCAGGTGATCACCTCTGTCGGCTTCTCCAGCATTTTTCCCTTTCTGCCGCTGTACGTGAAATCATTGGGTTCCTCTACCGCGCTCAGCACCGAACTGCTCTCCGGCCTGGTCTTTTCCGGTCAGGCGCTGACGATGATGATCGCCTCGCCGATCTGGGGCGCCCTGGCCGACCGATGGGGGCGCAAAATCATGGTCGAGCGCGCTATGTTCGGCGGCGCCATAGTCCTGGGGATGATGGCGTTTGTCCGATCCGCCGAAGAACTGGTGGTGCTTCGGGCCGTTCAAGGCCTGATCACGGGAACCATCGGTGCCGCCAATGCCCTTGTAGCCGCCTCGGTGCCGCGTGAGCGGACGGGCTACGCCATGGGGCTCATGCAGGTCGGGATGGGGTGCGGCGTAGGGCTGGGACCGATCATCGGAGGGGCGGTCGCCGACGCCTTCGGGTATCGAGCGGCGTTTTACGTCACCGGCGGTTTGCTGGTCCTTGCAGGGATCATCATTCATCTGGGAGTGGAGGAACGGTTCGTCCCGGACACGATCGCGGAAAGCCATCGATCCGGATTCCTGACCCAGTGGAAGCATATCCTTTCCGCGCCCGGGGTCGTGGTCGTCTATACCCTCAGGTTCATGAACCAGATGGGGCGAATGTTCATTCTGCCGATCCTGCCCCTGTTCGTCCTGGAACTGATCGCGCGCCCGGACCGGGTGAATTCGTTTACGGGGATGGTGATCGGCTCGGCAGCGGCCGCGACCGCCGTTTTTGCCGTGGTGTTGGGCCGAATCGGAGACCGCACCGGGCATCGACAGGTCGTGGTGGCCGGCGCCCTGGCCTGCTTCTGCGTCTTTCTGCTGCAATGCTGGGTGACCAGCGGGTGGCAGTTGTTGGTGCTGCAAATCCTCGCCGGCGTCGCCCTGGGCGGCATTGTTCCCGGAATCAGTGCGCTGCTGGCGGCCTACACCCGTTGCGGCCAGGAGGGCGCGGTCTATGGGCTGGACAACTCGATCGTCTCCGGCGCGAGAACCGTTGCGCCGATGCTGGGCGTCGCCATCGCGATGTGGCTAGGATACCGCGCTGTGTTCGCCGCCGCTGCATTGCTGTACCTGTTCACCGCCCTTCTGGCGATGTGGGGGCTTCCGCGAGCCGCCGACGCCTGCCGGCCCGAATTTCGGGAGAAGCCTGGGGCTCCGTCCACGGATATCGTGGACGGAGAGGCATCATGGACCCGGGAAAAGCCGCCGCTGCCCTGAAACCCGCGGTTGTCGCCCGGCCCGACCCTCGGCATTGACCTTTCAGACGGGTTGGAGAATAATCATCGGCAAGGATACCGCCGGGGATCGAAGACGACAGATCAAAGATGAAAGATCGAAGTTGAAAGATCAAAGATCAAAGATCAAAGAACAGTGCGGGAAGACGAGCTTTTGATTCTTGATCCTTGATCTTTCAAACGCTCCGGGCGGACTCCCATGGATCACATTCCAGGCCTTTTCATTCACCTGCTGCCCTCCGTCGGCTTTATTCTCGCGCTGATCTTGCTGTCGCACATCCTCAAACAGAGAAGATCCCCCACCAGCACACTCGCATGGCTCATGGCCGTGGTCTTCATTCCCTACGTCGGGGTTCCGCTGTACATCCTGCTGGGCGGAAGAAAAATTTCCCGCCGCGTGGCCTCGAAGCACCTGATCCAGGGACAATACCCGGTGCAACCCATCGACGATACCCTGGAGCATCAGCTGGCCTCCATGGTGTTTCGAAGCGGGTTTCCACCCACGAGGCGAAACCGCGTCACCCTGCTCAAAACCGGGGAGAAGTGTTACCGGGAGACGATCCGCCTGATCGAAGGTGCCGAACGCTCCCTCCACATCGCGACTTTCATCCTGGGAAAGGACGAAACCGGAAAATCCATCGTCGATGCGCTGGCACGAAAGGCCGCCCAAGGCGTCGAAGTTTTCCTGCTTCTGGATGCCCTGGGTTCGGTCAAGATCAACCGACGCTTCCTGGCTCGTCTGCACCGCTCGGGGGGGCGGACCGCTTTTTTCATGCCCATGCTGCACCTGCCGTTCCGGGGACGCGCCAACCTGAGAAACCACCGGAAGATGCTCATCGCCGACGGCGCCGCCGCCATCGTGGGCGGGATGAACCTGGGCAATGAGTATATGGGGGCGTACGCCGTTCCGCACCGCTGGCAGGACCTGTCCGTTCGCATCGTCGGCCCTGCCGTGGAGCACGCTTTTGAAATCTTTCGGTCGGACTGGGCGTTCGCGGCCCAGGAGGACATAGAGCTGCCCCCGAGCTCCGGCGCCCGTATCGACGAAACGGCCTCGACCGCCTTGCAGTTCATTGCGAGCGGACCGGACGTGGAAAACGACATGCTGCGCGAAGCCTTGATCACCAGCCTGTTCCGGGCCCACCATCGGGTATGGATCGTCACGCCCTACTTCGTTCCCGACGATCTGCTGCTGGATGCGCTGTGCATGACCGCCAAGAGGGGCGTCGACCTCTGCCTGATGATTCCGAGGCGTTCGAACCACCGGCTGGCCGACCTGGCGCGCGAGGGATATCTTTCCCAGCTTCAGGAGGCCGGCGCCAGGATTCTTCTCTACCGCCGGAACATGCTCCATGCCAAGGCGATGCTGATCGACGAGACCGTGGCCGTCACCGGCTCTGCCAACATGGACATGCGAAGCCTGCTTCTCAACTATGAAGTCGCTCTCTGCGTCTATTCGGCCGATGTCATCCGCGAACTCGACAACTGGATGATCGGGCTCATGGCGCACTGCAGGGAGCGAAAGCAAAAGACCAGCGAATCCCTCGCCCTCATCGAGGGCGTGAGCCGCCTGTTCGCACCGCTCCTGTAAGGGCGAAGGCGGTCGTTGTCCAACCCGTTGCCCGGGGAGGTCGACCATGCTCCCAGTACCTGCCGGATTTGGCCATCTTCCCGGCCGGATCGCCGGCCTGGGCGCCCTCGCGGAGAACTTGTGGTGGGGCTGGAACCCGGCCGCGCGGATGCTCTTCAAGATGTTGAACCGTCAGGCGTGGAAAGACAGCGGCCACAACCCCGACAAGATGCTCAAGGAGATTCCGCCCGCCGACCTGGGAGCTGCCGCGGCCGATCCCGCCTATCTCCGTCAATACGATCTCGTGATGGGCCGGTTCCAGCGCTACCTGGAAGCAGGCGGCTGTCCGGTTCTGGGGGACGTCGGCCGGCTGGACGGCTTCGCCATTGCCTATTTTTCCGCCGAGTACGGCCTCCACCGCTCACTGCCGTTCTACGCCGGCGGCCTGGGGTTCCTGGCCGGAGATTTTCTAAAGGAATGCAGCGATCTCGACATCCCGCTGGTGGCTGTGGGTTTCATGTACCCCGAAGGGTATCTGCATCAGAAAATCCGGGAGGATGGGTGGCAGGAAAACTTCATAGAGGCGCTGGAGAGGGAGGCCGCTCCCATCGCCCGCGTCCTGTCAGAGGGCGGTGACCAGCTGGTGATTCAGGTACCGCTGATCCAGCCGCCGATTCACGTGGCCGTGTGGCGGGTGGCTATCGGCCGGGTCAGTCTTTTTCTCATGGATACGGATATCGAGTTGAATGATCCCTGGAACCGGGGGATTTCAGCACGTCTCTACACCGGCGACCTGGAACAGCGGTTGCGCCAGGAAATCGTCCTGGGCATCGGGGGCGCCGGGATGCTCGAGAAGCTCGGCATCCGGCACTGGCTGCTCCATCTGAACGAAGGGCATGCCGCGTTCGCGCTGCTGGAGCGCATCCGGAAACAGATCGAAGACGGGGCGACTCTTGTCGAGGCCTGTGAACATGTCCGCGCCACCTCGATCTTCACCACCCACACCCCGGTGACGGCCGGTCACGACGTTTTCCCCTTCACGCTGGTGGAGCGGTATTTCAGAGGCTACTGGGAATCGCTGCGGCTGAGCCACGACGACTTCCTCGATCTCGGCGTTCATCCCGAGGAGCCGGATGCCGGGTTCAACATGACGGCTCTTGCGCTGAAGCTGTGCCGCTACCGCAACGGGGTCAGCCGTCGGCATGGCGAGGTGTCGAGGGCGATGTGGCGGTCTCTTTGGCCGGGAAAGGACGATCCCTCGGAAACCATCGACTTCGTCACCAACGGTGTTCACGTTCCCACCTGGATCGAGCCAAAGATGCAGCTCCTGATGGACCGGCATCTCGGTCCCGGCTGGCTGGAAGACCACGACAATCCCCTGGTGTGGGAATTCGTGGAAGATATTCCGGACGATGTATTGTGGAAGACGCACTACTGGCTGAAGATCAAGCTCATCGACGCCATCCGCGAGCGGTCCCGCCAGCGATGGACGAAAGATCGCACCGATCCCTCGATCGCCTTGGCGGGCGGGGCGCTGCTCGATCCCTCCATCCTGACGATCGGATTCGCCAGGCGGTTTGCCACCTACAAGCGGTCGGATCTCGTCTTCAACGACTTCGACCGCCTCATGCGGATGCTGAACGATCGATGGCGCCCCATTCAGATCATTTTCGCCGGAAAGGCGCATCCGGCCGACGACCCCGGAAAGCGCGTCTTGCAGCGGGTGTTCAACGCCTGCCGGAATCCTTCGCTGGGTGCACGGATCGCATTCGTGGAGGATTATGGTGAACAACTCGCCCAGTACCTCGTTCACGGGGTGGATGTCTGGCTCAACAATCCCCGACCGCCCATGGAGGCCTGCGGTACCAGCGGCATGAAGGCCGCACTCAACGGCGTTCCCCATATCAGCATCCTGGACGGCTGGTGGCTGGAGGGTTTCAACGGAAAGAACGGCTGGGCCTTCGCTCCCGGAGAACCCGGTGAAGGGTCGGACGCAGGCGATGCAGCGCAAATCTACCGTCTCATTGAAACGGAGATCATCCCCTTGTACTATCAGGTGTCGGAGGATGGCGTTCCACGCGGGTGGGTGCGGGTCATGAAGGAGGCCATCCGCAGCTGTGCGGCCCGTTTCTCTGCTCGACGGATGGTCAAGGAATATGTCGAGCGATTTTATGGTCCGGCGCTAACCCGTTCGATGACCCGACCCAAGGACCCGGGGTCGGGTGCCGACGAGAAAAACGCCGTTTCGAGTACCGTGGTTCATACGGAGGGAAGAAGGAATTTCAAGCCGATTTCGTAGTCAGGGTCCGCTGTGTCCTCGGCCTTGCGGCACCACTGAACCTTGGCGACACTCAGATTTCGCCAACCGACCGGCGGAGAGCAGGATCCCTGATCACTGCTGTAAGGGTAGAACCGCACCACAACGATGGATCCGACCTTCAGCAGACGGCTGGAACGAAATTGGAGACCGCTTTCACTGACATTCTGAACTCTTGCGCCGAACTGATCCGTCTTGTTGAAGTGGGAACAATAGACCAGAAGGTCGTCGCAAGGATTCCGCTCCTGAGCCCTCTGATCTTTTCTGGGTTTCATATTGGATCTCCTTCCGCGGACTGGTGAACGCCTCGCCGGGAATTGGGATTTTCGACCTCGCCGATACTCGAGCTGCGGTCATCGGCCTCTGCTTCCGCGCCGGTGTGGATGGCTTCGAGGGGGAAACTGCGCCTGCGATCTTCAGAAGGAGATGGAGCCGGTCAGGAGGAGTGGGTCGTCATCTATACAACTGATTGACTTTCAATTGGAATCTATTTAGAGAGAGGTCGTCTCGGAAGTCGCGATTCCGATTCTGTTGAGCCATCTGAAGCAGATGAAGCTGATGGTGTCAAGTGCATCAACACTCCATGCATCCCGCCCCATTTGAAATAAGTATAACAATGTTAATTGATTCTGG
This sequence comes from Desulfobacterales bacterium, assembly GCA_049366795.1. GTDB lineage: Bacteria > Desulfobacterota > Desulfobacteria > Desulfobacterales > UBA5852 > CALNZV01. The sequence continues at coordinate 37,532 of JBMNCP010000028.1, read as the reverse complement.
GAAGCGGGCTTCAAGGGCGCGATGAAAACTTATGCCGTTTTAAGCACTCGAATCGATACGGTGAAAGCCATCCAAGCCGGCTTGCCTGATTTTCCGGCCGTTCACCAGATCCGGATGACCGACACCCTGGCCTGGATCGAAAGGCACCCGTGCGATTATATTTTCCTGGATCTGGATGCCATCGATGGCGAAGGCCCCGTCGAAAGAGAGACCTCGATTTTCAATGAGGCCTTCCTCGCGTTGTGGAAGCGCAGGCCCTCACTCCGGATCATCGTACTCACCTCTCCCGACCGGATTCGTGATGTCGCCAAGGCCATCGGGGCCGGGGCAGTGGGCTATCTCAAGTATCCCATCATCCCCGAAGAGGTCAGGCTGGTTGTCCGCAGCGTCGACGAAGACATCATCCTGGAATCCGAACTGGACTACCTGCGGGAGCAGTTCTGGGAGACGGATGTCAAGGATACTGTTCGAACCGAGTGTGAGAGCATGAAAACGGCGTTCAACCATATCCGTTCCGTTGCGCCGACCAGAACGACGGTATTGCTGACCGGGGAGACGGGAACGGGCAAGAGTCTGCTGGCGAAGTTGATCCATCGCCACAGCAACCGAAGGGATGCACAGTTCATCAGCGTCCACTGCGGCGCCATCCCGGATACGCTTATCGAAAGCGAATTGTTCGGCCATGAAAAGGGGGCTTTCACGGGGGCCGACCGTCGTAAGTTGGGAAAGTTCGAAATTGCCAACGGTGGATCGATTTTTCTGGACGAGGTGGGGACGCTGACAGCGTCGGCCCAGGTCAAACTCCTGATGGTGCTTCAGGAAGGGCTTTACGAACGGGTCGGCGGTGAGGCTACCCTGAAGACCGACGTGCGGGTCATCGCGGCCACCAATGCGGATCTCAAGGCCATGTGCGACGAAGGGTCGTTCCGGAAGGACCTCTATTACCGCCTCAACGTATTTCCGATTCGACTTCCGGCCCTTCGGGAGCGTGTCCGGGACATACCCCACCTGATCCGGAACTTTCTGGGGAAGCTCAACAACTTCAACCAGAAGGACATCCAGGATGTCCACCCGCTCGTGCTCGATGCGCTGATGCGATATGACTGGCCCGGAAACATCCGTGAGCTCGAAAACCTGATCGAGCGGGCCTACATATTGGAAAGTTCCCACATCCTCACGCCGGAGAGCTTTCCGAGCGAACTCTTCGACGATGAGAGCTACATTGCTGCCGAAGTGCCGGCGGGCTCCGCTTTGACGCTTGCCCAGACTCGAAACCAGGGCATCGAAGAAATCGAGCGCCGGTACATCAAGGAATTGCTGGCCAAAAAGGCGGGGCGGATCAATGCCTCCGCGGAAGAGGCCGGAGTGACGACCCGGCAGCTCCACAAGCTGATGAAAAAGTACGGTATACGGAAAGAAGAATACAAGCGGCCCGGCGCCCCGTCCGGCGCCGCCGGCTGAAGTGCACCCACAGGCTGTGGTGCGGCGGCGCCCCGGACCTAAATGCGCCGCCGCTCCACAGTCTGATATCGCCCATCGAAATTCTTCCCGGGCCTCCCGCGCCCGAATTACGCCTCCTGAAACCATTTTTCAGGCTGCTTCAAAGAATCTCCCCGTCTGAATGAAGATTGCGCGCTGTCTTCCCTGATCGAACCCGAATTCGGAATCAATGGTTCCGCCGGAAAGCAGGCGGGACGTTGCGATTGTAAATCTATTAATTTTAGTGGGTTACATGTTGGGAGGTCGATCGGCATCGGATGATACAGTTCCGAATAGATTTGGAATTTGATGCCGTGCCGTGCTCAAAATTTAAAATACATGAATAGTAACAGTTAGTTATTAATGATGGCATGCCGCTTGATAGGACTGTGGGTCAGGAGCGCACGGGCAGGCGTCCCGGGTTCATCATCCGGGTTGGAGCCTGGACTTTAAGGGCGCTCTTTCCCCAGGATTCCATCTGGTCGCATAACGATGCCGGTATATGCAGGCCGGCAGGGGGTGCGCAAGTGGATTTCGTTGACATTGCCGGATAAGGATCTTCGATGGAACATATCAAGGGCATCATCATTCCGAGCGATTGGGACAGCAACGGGGAGGTCACAGGAGTCAGCATCGCCACATTCGATGAACGGGTCGTCAGGGTTTCCGACCATGGGGCGGGGAAGGAACTGGTCTCATTTCTTCGCTACCAGATCGATGGATGGGGCGAACTCGTCAATGCACCGGAAGGACCGATTCTGCTCTTGTCCCGGTTCCAGGTGAAAGAGCCGGCAAGCGCCTGACCTTCTTTCCCGCCGGCGGTTTCGAATCCCCCCGCCTTCATGGCTCCTTCCATGGGAATCACTTCACCCGCAGCCGATCGAGGCGGCCGAACCGGTCACGTGAGGGGCCGGGGGCCTTCCCTTTTTGATCCGAATGCCCGGGAACAGCCCATACATAAACGGCTCCGTTCATGTAGCGGGCCTTGAGCCAATCGACGGGCAAACGCATTTCGTGCGGTTCGGACAGGGGCTCAGGGCGGGAAAGAAGACGCCATTCATGCTCTATGATGTCGATGAAAACGAAGTCACGCTCGGGGATCAGTTCGTGGAAACGGAGGTCCGCTATAACCTCCTCGAAATTCCATCCCATTCCTTCCAGGACCGTTATCTTCATGTTGCAGAGAGCCGGATAAGCATCGATGAAACCGCGAAGCCCTCCGGAATAGCGGCGTTCGAGGGCGGTGTTTCGAACGACTACGGCAAAAAGCTGACAGCGGATCTTTTCTTCCGAATCAAAGACCAGGCGATGGTTCATGGGGATCCTCGCATCGCAATGGTGGAGTTTTCAGGATCAGAATGATTGAAGATGGGAAACCATAAGGTTAGCAAAAAATATACCGATGTCGTCCATCCCCACCGTAGAGCGGAAATCCACTTTTTTTAGAATGACTTAAAATATGTGTGCTGGATAGAGGGGGACGGCTGAAGGGAAACGGGTTTCCTGCATTGCAGCAAACACTTGTCTATCTTTGTGGGAAAAATTTTTCCCTATCGGGTGGGCGCCGCATCAACCGAATCGCCCGGTGATGTAGTCTTCGGTCAACTGATGTCTGGGATTGGTGAAAATTTGGGGCGTAGGACCGATTTCGATCAGGTAGCCGAGGTGGAAATAGGCGGTGCGCTGGGATACGCGGGAGGCCTGCTGCATGGAATGAGTGACGATGGCGATGGAGTAACGTCGCCGCAATTCATCGATCAGATCCTCGATGGCGGCGGTTGCTATCGGATCCAGGGCGGAACAAGGCTCGTCCATGAGGATGATCTCGGGACTCACGGCGATCGTTCTGGCAATGCACAAACGCTGCTGCTGCCCCCCGGAAAGGCTTGTGCCTGGCTGGTCAAGACGATCCTTGACCTCGTCCCAAAGGCCTGCCCTGCGAAGGGATTTCTCCACGATTTCGTCGAGTTCGGCCTTGTTGCGCGACAGCCCGTGGATCTTGGGGCCATAGGCCACGTTTTGATAGATGGACTTGGGAAACGGGTTGGGCTTTTGAAAGACCATTCCGACCCGGGCCCGGAGGGGCACCACATCGACGGCCTTTCCATAGATATCGACCCCGTCGAGACGGATTTCTCCTGAAACGCGGCACCCCTCGATCGTATCGTTCATCCGGTTGAGGCATCGGAGAAATGTGGATTTCCCGCATCCGGACGGACCGATCATGGCAATGACCTCGTTTCTGGCGATATCCAGCGAGACGTCGATGATGGCGTGCTTGTCGCCGTAGTGGACGTTGACCCCGCGGCACGTCATCCGGGGATCGTCCACCTCGAATCTGCCAACGGTTTCTCTGTGATCCCGCTCGATTTTGGCCGGATTGTCCTCGAACCCCGTTCTTTTTATCCTGCGCGGGCTGCTCATCTGTTGAAAGGAAGCCTGAACCATCAACTCCTCCGTCCGAAGCCGCTGAGCTCGATTCCTGCCGGGTTATGCCGCCCTGATTCCCATGCCGGGAGCGGGAACGGCGTAGCCGGGCACCCTCCGAGGGCGCCCGGCCGGAACCGGTCGTCGAGCCGTCGGCATCTATTCAAACATGAGCGGCTTCAGCGACGCCGCGTTCTCCCGGAATGCCCTGCGTTCGTCCTCCGGCATGGGAATCATTCCTTTCTCGCCGAGATATCCATCAGGTCCCCAGGCCTTGTCGCTGGTGAATTCGGCCAGGTACTCCTTCATGCCGGGTATTACGTCGACGTGAGGCTTCTTCACATAGAAGTACAGCGGTCGGGAGATCGGATAGTCGCCGTCGGCGATTGCCTCGAAGGTCGGTGCGATCCCTTCGATGTGGGAGCCTTGAATCTTGTCGGTGTTCTGATCGAGAAAGCTGAACCCGAAAATTCCTAGGGCATCGGGGTTGGCAACGAGCTTCTGAACGATCAGATTGTCATTTTCCCCGGCTTCGACGTAAGCGCCGTCCTCCCGGAGAGTTCTCGCGGCCGCCCGAAATTCATTCTTTTCCATTTGCGCAACGAAGGCAAAATTTTTTGCACCGCTGTCCATCACCAGCTCCACAAAAGCGTCGCGGGTCCCGGAGGTCGGAGGTGGCCCCAGCACCTCGATCCTCGCAGCCGGCAGGCTTTCGTTGACATCCTTCCAGGTGCGATAGGGGTTGTCCACCAGTTTGTCCCCCCCATCGGGGTCCGGCACTTTTTTCGCCAAGGCCAGATACAGGTCCCGGCGCGTCAACTGGAGGGCGGGGGCGTTCTTGCCATTGGCCACTACGATGCCGTCGTAGCCGATTTTGACCTCGATGATTTCATTGACCCCGTTTTTCACGCACATGTCGTATTCGGATTTCTTGATCCGGCGCGAGGCATTGGTGATGTCCGGGTGCTCGACGCCCACGCCGGCGCAGAACAGTTTGAGGCCTCCGCCCGAACCCGTTGATTCGACTTTGGGCGTCTTGAATCGCGTTGTCTTGCCGAACTGTTCGGCCACCACCGTTGAAAAAGGATAGACCGTGGACGACCCCACGATGCTGATGTAATCCCGGCCGGACGCAGCCCCGGCGATCCCAACGAAGCCTGTGAACACTACGGCCGATGCCAACACCACAATCTTTTTGAGCATGATTCCTCCTTTTGAAATGCAATCCGAATCGATCGTCTCCCGATCCCCTTGGTGTCACCTCCACCTACCGGGGATGGAGGGAATCTGCCGCTGTGATGTTAGTCGGGTGTTAGCGGAATATTCTAAGTTGGTTTGCCCAGGGCCTACCATCGCTTCTCGAATTTCCTGCGGAGGATGACCGCCGCGGCGTTCATGGTGATCAGAAAGGCCAGGAGCACCAGGGTTGCCGCCGAAGTCCGCTCCACGAACGCCCTTTCGGGACTGTCGGCCCAGAGGTAGATCTGAACCGGCAGCACGGTGGACGGGTCGGTGAAACCTCCGGGGATGTCCGCGATGAAGGCCACCATGCCGATCATGAGCAGGGGCGCCGATTCACCCAGCGCTCGGGCCATGCCGATGATGGTCCCGGTCAACATGCCCGGCAGGGCGAGCGGAAGCACGTGATGAACGACCATCTGCATTTTTGAGGCGCCCACACCCAGAGCTGCTTCCCGGATGGTGGGCGGGACCGATTGAAGGGCCGCACGGCTGGCGATGATGATCGTGGGCAGCGTCATCAGTGTCAGCACCAGGCCGCCGACGAGAGGGGCGGAGCGGGGGAGCCCGAAAAAGTTCAGGAACACGGCCAGTCCGAGCAGGCCGAAGACGATCGACGGTACCGCGGCCAGATTGTTGATGTTGACCTCGATGATGTCCGTCCAGCGGTTTTTGGGGGCAAATTCCTCGAGGTAGACGGCCGAAGCCACGCCGATCGGGAATGAAAGCACCAGCGTGATCAGCAGGGTGTAGAAGGAGCCGCATGCCGCGCCCCAGATGCCGGCCAACTCGGGCTCGCGGCTGTCTCCCGATGTAAAGAACGCACGGTTGAATTGTTTCCGGACGCGGCCTTCGCTTTCCAACCTGTCGAGCCATGCCAGCTGAGTGTCCTTCAATCGGCGATCGCCTTCGGGCGTGTCCCGGCGATAATGGCCCTTGAAAAGCATGTCAACGTCATCGTCCGCTGGGACCCAAAGCGGGAGCGTTTCCCCGATGACACCCGGATTCCTTAGAACCAGGCTCTGAACCTGGAATGCCGCCCCAGAGGATACGAGCCCGTAAAGATCCCGTTTCTCGCTTCTTCCTTCCACCTCCGGGAACTGGGCCCGCAGCGCCTGTTTGACCAGACCGGGAAAATCGGCCGTGGCGATGGCGCCCTGGTCGATGATTGCCGGGTCGAAAAAGATATCCAGTCGAATGAAGGTCTGGCGGAATGCCGTATAGCCGTTCGCCGTGATGCTGACGAAAAGAAAACACAGAAAAAGCAGGCTGGCGGCGATGGCGGCCATGCCGTATGCCCGGAAGCGCCGTTCCGCCCGGTACCTCCTCGCGAGGCCCTTGTGGACGATTTCCATGGCGGTTCGATCTTCGAAAGCGGCCTTTTCGACATTTCTATTCATACTGCTCCCGGTATCTTCGCACCACGTGAAGGGCGATGATGTTCAAAACCAGCGTCACGACGAAGAGGGAGAGACCCAGCGCAAAGGCTGCCAGGGTTTTGGGGCTGTCGAACTCCTGGTCCCCAACCAGCAGCGTAACGATCTGCACCGTGACCGTCGTGACGGCCTGGAGGGGGTTCACCGTCAGGTTGGCTGCAAGACCGGCTGCCATGACCACGATCATGGTCTCGCCGATCGCTCGTGACACCGCCAGAAGAACGCCGCCCACGATGCCCGGGAGCGCGGCAGGCAATACCACCTTCCTGACGGTCTCGGACCTTGTCGCGCCAAGCCCGTAGGAGCCGTCCCGGAGCGATTGGGGAACGGCATTGATTACGTCATCGGAAATGGATGAAATAAAAGGAATGATCATGATGCCCATGACCAGGCCGGCCGCAAGAGCGCTGCCGGACGCCACGTCGAGCCCCACGGCGGCTCCTGCATCACGGATAAGCGGCGCCACCACCAGGGCGGCGAAAAATCCGTAGACCACGGTGGGGATTCCGGCCAGGATCTCCAGAAGGGGTTTGGCCGCCGCCCTGAACCGCGGGTGGGCATATTCCGAGAGATAGATCGCCGTCATCAGGCCGATGGGAACCGCAACGCACATGGCGATAGCCGATACCAGAATCGTGCCGAGAAAAACCGGGGCCATGCCGAAGGCTCCGGATGAGCCGACCTGATCGGCCCTGATGGCGACCTGCGGGCTCCACTCGAGTCCAAAAAGAAATTCCGTGACGGGGATGATGCGGAAGAAGCGGACGGCCTCGAACAACACGGACAGGACGATACCGATGGTCGTGAAGATCGCGATGGTCGAACAGGCGATCATGATGCCCTGGAATACCCTTTCCACGAGATTTCTAGCCCTGAGACCGGGGTGGATGCGTTTCCAGACGATCGACATGCCGAGAATCGCCGCCGATATCGTCGACGCTGAAAGGGCCGAGCGGCTGATGGTCATCAGGGACTGGTAGTGCCCGGCAGCGGCCTTCATCGCTGGATCCAGCGCGCCGGAGACGATATTGCCGGCCACCAGGTTGCGGATGTCGTTGACCAGCAGGTTCAGTCGATCCGGCGGCAGTTCGCGCAATTCGACGGGCAGGGTCGATACCACCAGATGCATGATGACGGACGATTCGACGGCAAGCCACAGGGCGAAGACGACCAGGGCGGGAATTCCGCACCAGAGCGCAGTGAGAGCGCCGTAATACGTCGGCCTGGAGTGGAGCCGTGTGACCCCTCCGATCGGGATCGCGACAGCCTCCGAGCGTCTGCGTCCCAGGTAGTAGCCGGTAAGGGACAATGCTCCGATGGCGGCAAGCAGGATGGAGGGCGGCATGAGGGTGGTGTGCTCCTTGTCCGGCGGCTCGGGATCCGGCGGCTTCGCCCCGGACCTTTTGTGCGAGCGGAATTTCTTTGAACTTTCCCGGATCGCGGCCGGTAGCATGGGGAAGGTTTGCCTCAATGAATTCAACGTGTGGCCGGCCGAATGCAATGGGTAATCCTGTCGTGTTAGGATTTTGTTAATCTCGGTCGATTTCAGGAATGACCGATAACGGGGAGTCTTCCGGGGGTGGATTGGATGGAGGGCGTTTATTCGTTTTGGATCGCGGCGGCCTTGCGGATGCTCTGGTCACCGAAACGGCTTCGGATGCGGTCTACAGCGTGGTCCAGCCGTTCCCATTCCCTGGCATCGCCGCCACATCGCTCCTCGAAGAGGGGAAGTTGAACGGGAGTACCTGCCGGAACCAGGTTCGAGCCTCCCACCCCGATCAGTCGGACCTTCTGGGACAGCGGATACCGGTCCAGAAGCTTGCATGCACTTTGATAAATAATTTCATCAGATTGAGATCCATTATTTAAAGTAGTGCTGCGTGTTGCCTGGCGAAAATCGGCGTGCTTGATCTTGAGCACCACGGTTCGCGCCATGAATTGGTGCCGTCGCAGGGCGGATCCCACCTCTTCGGATTGTTGGAGCAGGATCCCCCTCAAAAACGAACGATCGTCAGTATCCCTGGCCAGGGTCTGTTCGCTGCTGATGGATTTGGGAAGCTGGTGCGGGGTGATTTTGGATCGATCGACTCCCAGCGAAAGCTCTTTCAACCGGTAGCCGAACCTGCCGAGCGCAGCGCACAATTTCGCTTCCGGATAGTCGGCGACGTCGCCGAGGCGGTAGATTCCCAACCGGGCCAGCCGCTCGCCGGCCACCTTCCCAACGCCGGGTATGCGGCCGACCGGGAGGCTTTTCAGAATCTCCGGCATGGCTTGGGGGGTGATCACGGTCAGGCCGTCCGGTTTTTGCATGTCAGAGGCGATCTTGGCCAGAAATTTGAGCGGGGCGATCCCTATCGAGCAGGTCAGCCCGACATTTTTGCGGATGCGATCCTTGATGCCCCGCGCAGCCGCTTCGAGAGACCCCGCTATTCGATCCCGGCCGCTCAGGTCCATGTAGGCCTCGTCGATGGAAACCTTCTCGATCACCGGTGAAAATTCCATCAGCAGAGACATGACCTGGCGGGAGATTTCCTTGTATCGGTCCATCCGGGGTGGAACGACGACGGCGTGAGGGCATTTCCGTCTGGCCATGAACATCGGCATGGCGGACCGGACGCCGTACACCCTGGCCTCATAGCTCGCCGTGGTCACCACTCCGCGCTCCGAACCGCCGCCGACGACAACGCATTTCCCCCTGAGTTCGGGGTTGTCGAGCTGCTCGACGGATGCGAAGAAGGCATCCATGTCCAGATGAAGCATCATGACCCCGGACCCTCTTTTCGTTTCGTTGCGGGGCGTGCTTCTCCGGAAGCGAGGGGCCAGCGGCCTTCGACCAGGTTTTGTGCCACCGGAATGTCCGCCGGTGCCAGCTCGAATTCCGTCAGCCCGACCAAAGGCACCCATCGAAACTCGGAATGCGCATTGAGATGGATCCGGTCATCGATCAGGTTCGCCTCGAACACCAGGAGGCGGACCGTCAAGTGGTCGTAACGGTGGACCGACTCGCCCAGAAAATGGCCGATCGAAGATCGGCTCCCGAACTCCTCGAAGAGTTCCCGCTGCAGGCAGGTTTCAGCGGACTCTCCGGGATCGATTTTCCCGCCCGGAAATTCCCACTTGCCTTCGAGGCGGTCGCCCGGCGGACGGCGGGCCAGGAGGATGCGTCCGTTCCTGGCGACGACGGCGGCGGTGACATCGATGGGGGATCGGGATTTCAATGTCCAAAGCTTCCTGTGGTGGATCGTGAAGGCATTGCCCGCGGCGAACGTTGCTGTCAAGCCTCTGTCAGGTGCGGTTGCAGGATAAATCAATCCCAGAGACCAATCAAGAATGGATGACGACAAAAGAAATGAAAGGCTAAAGGTGAAAGGCTAAAGGCTCAAGGGGAAAGGCTAAAGGCGCGAGGCAAAAGGTGAAAGGCGAATGGCAAATGGTGCATTTTCATTCGAGTACGAGAACGAGTACCGCCCCTGCGGGGCTGAGTACGAGTACGATCGCGGGCTTTTGTGTACTCGTACTCGTACTCGTCGTCGTACTCGGTTCTTTGCCATATTTCCCGCCCTGGGGAAATCGAAATCTGGATCGGGTTCATCGAGGCGGCACAAGGGTTTGCCGTGAGGGCATCCGGTGTTCAAGTTTGCGGGACAACCGGCGATATAATAGTCAGCATGCCCATCGGCCCGCCTGATGTGGGAGGGCGATTTGCGTTCATGCACCCATGTCCGCCTGGTGAAGGCATATCGCTTTTGGATCGATTTACAGAACGGGAGCCTCAATGGATCTGGCAACGGTAATCGGGCTGTTCTCCGGTGCGGGCCTGATTGTCTCCGCCGTCCTGCTTGGAGGCAGCGCCGGAATCTTCATGAATGTTCCGGGCATCCTGATCGTCGTTGGCGGCACCCTGGCGACCACATTTATCAAGTTTGCCTTGAAGGACGTTCTGAATTCATTTGCGGTGGCGATGAAGGCCTTTGTCTTCAAATTGGAACGGCCCGAGGACATCATCCGGACCATGGTCGATTATGCCAGGCTCGCCAAGAAGGAAGGCCTCATCGCCCTGGACCAGGAGAAGCCCAGAAATGTATACATGGCAAAGGCGCTCCGTTATCTCGCCGACGGATTCGATGCAGACATCATCGAGGAGATGTTGAACAAGGATATCCGCATCACCGTACAACGTCATTCAATGGGGCAGAGCGTATTCAGGGGAATGGGGACGTCTGCCCCGGCCTTCGGCATGATCGGTACGCTCATCGGACTGGTGCAGATGTTGAGCGCCATGTCCGACCCGTCGAGCATCGGGCCCGCGATGGCGGTCGCCCTGCTGACGACGCTCTACGGCGCCCTGATCGCCAACCTGGTGTGTCTCCCCCTGGCCGACAAGCTCAAGCTTCGCAGTCATCAGGAGCAGACCAACAAGACGATCATTCGGGAGGCTGCGGTCAAGATCACCCAGGCCGTATCTCCTTCCGTGCTGGAAGAAGCCCTGAAAGTCTACCTCTCTCCGAAGACACGCGACCAGATCGGTCCAAGGCCGCCAAAGGAAAATACGGCCCCCATGCCGAAAAAATGAACGACGATTTCGACAGCCGACTTGACAGCGATGAGAGTGGAGCCCCGGAATGGGTCGTTACCTTCGGGGATCTGATGAGCCTTCTGCTTTGCTTTTTCGTCCTGTTGCTGTCATTTTCCGAGATAGACCGCCAGAAGTATAAAATCGTTGCCGGCTCACTGGCGAAGGCGTTCGGCATTCAACGCAGGGAAAAGGTGTTCGATTCCCCGCAAGGCGTAAAGATGATCGCCCTCAGCCTCGACCAGGAACTGATCCCCCAGCACGAAAAGGAAGCATTTCTTGCACGGCAGCCATTGGAGTCCGTCGGCGAGGAGATCAGGGAGCAGCTCAAAAACCACCTCAAAGGGCTGGAAAACAGGATCGAAATCGAGGTGGAAGGCAACCAGACGGTCATCCGGCTGACCGGCGAGACGACCTTCGATTCCGGCAAGGCGGAAATCCGTCCCCAGCTTATGCCCCTTCTGACGGATATCGGATCCCGGCTGGGTGAAACCGAAGGCGATCTGATCATTGCCGGCCATACGGACAACGTCCCGGTCAGCGGCGGACGGTTTAAAAACAATCTCCAGCTGTCGATTGCCAGGGCAGCCGAAGTCGCCGAATTCATGATTCATCGCGTGGGGGTCGAACCCAGGCGGATTTCCACCATGGGGTTTGGAATGTACCGCCCCATCGACACCAACGAAACCGCAAAAGGCCGCGAAAGAAACCGGCGGGTGGAAATCATCCTGACAGCTTTGCCGCCGCCGGAAGTTTCGGACGATGACACCCGGAGCCTGACGGAGGATCTTCCTCGATCTGAAAAACCGGACGATGCTCCACCCGGCGCCGACCTGGCCGGTCGAGCACGACCGCCAGCGGATTTCCCAGGGGATTAGGAATGTCCGAGCCCATCTGGATCATTTCCCGGGGCGCAACGAGCGAAATGCCCACCACCCTGATGGAACGGGAAAAAGTGCCGAAACGGGTCCAGGAGTTCCGCTTGTCGGACCTCGGGTACTATCTGCTGAGCCCCAAGCCGATCGAAGTGACGGGAAACCTGATCGGCTGCAAGATCCGCCGCCATCCCGGCTGCCCGGCTCCATTCAGGGGAATCGCCAATGCATGGAAGCGCCTCGCTCGGAAAGATCCGGTCGAAGACGAAGCCCTGAGCGAATCCTGGATCGCACCGGAATTGCCGGACCTGCAGTGCCTTCGGGACCCATCCCTCCTTGCCCACCTGAGGGGAATCGTCGATGGTCTTCGCCCTCACCATCCACTCGTCAAAAAGCTGGCGTCCCTCGAACTGCAGAAGGTCGATGACCTCGTTGGGCTCACGGAAGACCCGACTGGAGCCAGGACGCGCCTCATACTGAAAGGTGATCTGGAGGAAAAACGGCACTTTCTCGTGGAAAATCTGCTCCGTAAGGTGTCGATCACGCTGAGAAGCGCCTACCTGGCCGATGGCCTGTTCGAACTTCGAGGATTTTCCTTCTCCGGGTTTAGGCCCGAGCGCTCATACCGGCTGATCAAATTCAGGCGCGACGGGCAGGAAAGGGCGGCTATTTTGGGCGAAAAGGATCGCGTGGACGTTCATGTCACGGACATGAATCGACTCCGATACGTGAGAATCTTCCAGCAGGCCGTTAGAGCGGATCCCCGGATGGACGAACGGGTCCGAATGTGGATGAAGGGAGAGATGGTCGCGCTGAAGCTCTTTTTCAACGAACGCATCTCAATCGATTATTCGAGCAGTTGGCCGCCGCGTGCGTTCAACGGCCTTTTCGAGGACCGGGAGATCAGCCCGACCCTGCGGGAACTGGTGGTGCATTCGTTGAAGCAGGGACAGATGGGGGTTTCCCTGAGCTATCTTCCGCTGGAGTCGGCCCACAAGGGGCGTACCTGTGCCACCGTATCGGTGATGCACGATGTTCGCGCATTCGAGGCGGTGAGGAAACAGGACCCGTGGATCTATCAGGAAATCCACAATCTCACGGGCATACGCGACAACGTTCCCTACTATCTTCTCGAATCCATCACGGGCACGAGCGATGAGAACCGTGTATAGGGACAACGACTATGCCTGGGTCCGGGAGCTCATGCGTTATCCGGAAACGCTGGCGTCATGGTTGGGGGACCTGCGGTCGACGACGGATGCCGCCTTGCCCGATGATCCCATCGACCGCGTGGTCTTCCAGGAAAAGGCCAAAAAGGCGATTCGGAAAATCGCATACCACCGCGGACACGTGCTGATGGTCGGCAAGCCCGGGACCGGCAAATCCATGCTGGCCAACATGCTCCAGGAACTGCTCGACGCCTCGTACGGCGACGAGCTTCGCCCCCGGTCCGCCATCCTTGCCTATCCGGGAAAGGATCGAAACCACATCCGGATTGCCTATGAATCACCCGGGCAGGTCGACGCGGTCCTCGAAGGCCTTCGACGGGAACTCGACCGGGCGACCGAGGGCGTGAACGAGTTCAGCCTCGAGGAACCCATCCGGTCGGTGCGGCGAATGAAGCATCTGCTTCTCGGGATGACCGCGCTGATGGCGGGCGCCGGGTTTTTTCTGACTCCGCTGTTCGCCGTTGCGGGCGTCACGGGCATCGGGTCCATTTTTCTGTTCCTGCAGGAGAACAACCACCGCGCCCAGGAGACCATCCAGCGGCAGAACGGAGGCGGTGCCCCCAGCCTGAAATCCATCAGCGACCTGATTCCGGAGGTGCTTTTCGACCCCCGGAGGGAAAACCGGCTGATGGCCAGAGTGTCCGAGCCCAACGCGCGGAACATGAAAGGCGGCTTCCGGCACGACCCCTACCAGTCCGGAAACCTGCACACTCCCGCCCACCAGCGCGCCTACCTGGGAGCCCACGCGACAGCGCCGGTCATTTTCATCGACGAGCTCAAGACGCTGATCAAGCGGGGCTACATGCCCGAGCTTCTCGAAATCATGCAGAACAAGAAGTACATCCTCGAGGGCGGGAAATCCATGGGCAGCGGCGCCTCGGACCGGTCCGAAAACGAGCTGCACGCGGACAATATCATCGTGGCCTGCTGCAACCACGACACCATCCAATACCTGCAGCAGGAAGGGGAGGGCGCCTTCCTCAGCCGGATCGAGGACAAGGGCGAGATCATCACCATGGAAAGCAGCGTTCCGGAAACCCGGCTCGCCGTGAACCAGGTCGTCCGCTACATCAAGCAGGAAATCGTCAATATCGGCCGTGAACTCGACGAGGCCTGGGGAGAAGTGCGGCACCATGAGGGCCGCGAGGCTATCCGGAAGCGATGTGAGAGCATCTTCGGGAAACCGCTGCCGGAAGAGTTCGAAATCAAGGCCCGGGATTTTTCAAGATCCGCCGTGATGGAAATCGTCAAGGAGTTGCGATGCCGCTCGGCGGATCGAAAGCTCAGCAGCATCCTGAGACCCATCAACGGCATTATCAAGGCCGCCGAATTCGAGGCCATGGTGTCGCACGCCCCGCTTGTCGAGGATAGGCACGTCCGGGCGGCGCTGACCGAGCATCTGAGCCTGGAGGGTGCGCTTTCCGAGGAGTTCACCCGGCACAAGCGGGATCTGAAGAAGTACATCGATTCCATGACCGATGCCGTCGGTTATGTGGTCGGCCTGTCGGTTGTCTATTCGGACGCCAGCGGCCGCATGACCGGACAGCCGCTTCCGATCCACTGCCAGATCGACGCTCACCCCTCGGACCGGATCGTTGCCGGCGGAAAGCTGGGGGATATCGCCAAGGCCGCGGCCCAGAACGTCAGGGCGTCCATCAAACGGGTGTTCAATCGCATCGGGGCGCCCTTCGTCGGCTATGAAATGCACATCGAATACATCCAGGCCCACGGCGGTGTGGAGGGGGACAGCGCCTCCGCAGCCATTGCGGCCGCACTGGTGTCCGACTTTATCCGGCAGCCGGTCACGCAGAAGTTCGGTGTGACGGGGTCGCTTACGGGAGAGATCATCCTGGCCGTCGGTGGCGTCAGCGAAAAACTCAGGTCCATCATGGATCCGGGCCTGGGGATGACCGGTGCCTGTGTTCCTTGGCAGAACAAGCACGACATCGAACCGCTGCTCATCAACGCCGAGACCGAATACATCCAGGTGGACGATGTACCGGGTATCCGGATTCACCGGGAAGCGGACGGGCGTCTGCCTTTCGATATCCATTTCTGCAAAACCAAGTACTGCGTTTTCCGGATACTGATGGGGCTTTCCAGGGAGGAGATTCAGGAACGGATGGCCGAAAGGTGCCGCCGCGACCTGGAAACCATCGAACGGGTGAAAAGAGGAGACCTGACCGGAGGCCGGGCAAAGTCCTAAAGTATTCGGGGTCTCGGACGATAAACCATGCATTACCCGTCCGCCCATAACCGGCGGACCCCCGTGTGACCGTTTTGCGAGGATGGGGGATCCGGCCCATTCAAAATCCTTAAGACCGGGGAATCGGCGACCCATGAGATTCGAATGCAAGTCCTGCGAAAAAGCTTACAACATCCCTGACGAAAAACTTCCCGCGAAAAGGGAGATTTCTTTTCCCTGCCCCAATTGCAAGGCGCTCATCCATCTCGTGCTGAAAGCCGCCGCTTCGCCAGAAGCGGCTGCCGCGGGAGACACGGCGGCCGGGACCGGCCAGGGAGCCGCCGAGAACGGCGAGATCGAAACGGCCGAGTTGAAAAGACGGGTGTTGCTGAAGCTCAAGGATCTGCCGCCCATGCCGCAGATCGTGTTCAAGGCGCGGCAGCTGATTGGGGATCCGGACTCGGAAATGAAGGAACTGGCCACACTGCTCGAATCGGACCAGGGGATTGCCGCCAAGGTGCTTCGACTCGCCAACTCGGCCTACTACGGCCTGAGCGGCACCGTATCCTCGATCCGCCATGCCTCGGCGCTCCTTGGGTACAAAACACTGGGGGAACTCATCACCATTGCCGCCACCTCGAAGCTCATGGGCAAGGTATTGAAAGGATACGGCCTGAGTGCCGAGGATTCCTGGGAACACTCCCTCGCCGTGGCGACCGGTTCGAAGATTCTGGCGTTGAGAAGGCGTCCGGAACTGGAGAACGACGCCTTCGCGGCGGGCCTGATCCACGACGCCGGAAAGCTGATTCTCGAACCCTATGTTCTCGACCGGATCGAGCGCTTCGAAGCCTACACGGATGGCGGCCGGAGAAGCATGCTCAGCGCCGAGCAGAAGATTCTCGGTTTCGATCACGCGGAAATCGGGCACGAGGTCTGCAACCACTGGAAGATTCCCGATGCCATCGCGCAGGCCATCCGGCACCACCATCAACCCGACAGGTCCGAAGGCGTCTATCTGGCCTACATTGTCTCCCTGGCGGATACCATCGCGAACATTTCGAAGGCCATGCGGGAGATGGACGACACCCTGGCAGGAATGGACGGCATTTCCGGATTTCTCTACATGCTGGATGACGAGATCATGGAAACGCTCGATATGAGCGAAGAGGAAATCCCGGGGATCCTGGAGGAGGTCAACCGGTCCGTGAGCCGCATCGCGGAGGAAATGAAGGCGGTCTGAAACATCAAACCCCTTTTCGGAAAACGAATCAGCCGAAAGGATTCAATGGATGACGACTTCGGCCTCGACCGGGCTGACATCGGAGGAGCCCGCAGCACAGGCGCCATCGGTCAACGGCGATCTGTTTCTCCGGCTGAGCTATGAAAAAAGCATCGCGTGCTGCGCCAGAAGCCTGCTTTGCGACGGACTGTCCGAGGGTTCGTTTTCGGAGGCGATTTTCCATTTGACTCAGGTCGGAAGCCAATACCATGCCTTCATCGCACGTCTGGAGGATGGCGATTCCGGTCCGGCGGGGTTTCACCTGGCCGCCGCTACCTGGAACCGGGACGCCAAAGCATCCGAGGCCGCCGATCCATCCGCCGACCCGCCCCGTTTCAATGGAGGAAAGATCCTCGGTGATCGAATGCTCGGCGGTGAAACCTTTTCCGGACGTCTCCAGGACATCGGAATTGCATCAGATCCGTGGGTGGAACACCATGCGGCCGACCCGGCGCTGTGCGCGCCCATCCGGGTGCTGGGAGAGTGGTGGGGGATTCTCGGCCTCGTGAGCGTCGATGGCCGTTGGAAGTCGAGGCCGGAGGACATTCGGCTCCTGCACACGGCAGCGGATCTCTTCTCCGTTCACTTCGAACGCCGGAAGACTCTGGCCGATCGGGAAGAAAAGAACAGGCTCGCCGGCGCGCTCGAGATGGCCGGCGTGGTCTGCCACAAGCTCAATCAGCCGATGCAGGTCATTCTCGGCTATTCGAGCATGGTGACGTCCGGAGATATCAAGGATCCCGCAAAGGTCATCGATGTCGTGAAGCTGATCGAGGATGAAACCCGCCAAATGGGGATCATCACCAAGAATCTGATGGGGATCACGCGGATCCGGGAAGCCGTGTCCGAGGAGACGGACGGCTGATCGGGCATTCGCCGCTGGTCAATCCGCCCTCTTTCCGGTTAGTTCGTTTCGGACGGCGGTTCCGATGTTTTCCAGAAGGTAGGGTTTCTTGACGTACACGCCGGCTCCGAGACGCTGGGCTTCCTTGACGCGGCCGGTTTCGGAATAGCCGGATGCGATGACGGCCCGCTGCCCCGGCCTGAGCTCGAGGATACGGCGGTAGGTCTCGAGGCCGTCGATCCCGGGTTCCATGATCATGTCCAGAACCACCAGATCGACGGGGCGATTCCTCAGAAGCTCGACCGCCTCCTCACCGCTTGAAACCGTAATCACCTTGTAGTTCAGGCGCCCGAGAAGGCTCGTGGCGATCTGCCGCTGCTCCGGCACGTCGTCGACCACCAGAACGGTCTCGCCGGAGCCCATGTAGCTCTCGATCGGAATGGGCGCTTTGATCCGGGACGGCTTTTCACGGGTCGCCGGAAAGAAGAGCTGGAAAATCGTTCCGGTGCCTTCCTTGCTTTCCACATGGATATAGCCCTTGTGGTCCTGGACCGTGCCCCAGACCACGGCCATGCCAAGCCCGGTCCCGCTTCTTCCCATGACCTTCTTCGTGTAGAAAGGTTCGAAGATGCGGTTCAGGTCCTGGGGGGCGATGCCGATGCCCCTGTCCTGTACGGAAAGCACCACATAGTCGCCTTCACGGACCTCGTCATAACCCTTGAAGGGTTCGTCGATGTAACGGTTGGAAGTGGAGACATCGATCCCTCCGCCGTCGGGTTGGGCTTCGAACGCGTTCGCCACCAGGTTCATCACCGTCTTCTTGAGATGGACTTCCGATCCCTTGATGTGCATGAGGGTGTCCGGTAACTCGCTGCGGACGTGAACGGCGGGATAGTCGGTCTTCATTTTTCGGAATTCCGGCGAATCGAGAAAGTCCATGACAATCGTGTTCAGGTCGACGACCCGGGTCTGGGTGACCCCGCGCCTGGCGAGCGTCAACAGGTCCTCAACGATGGCCGCGGCCTTCTGGCCGGATTCTTGGATGATGCGGATCGGCTCCCGAAGCGGGCTGTCCGCCGGCAGTTCCATGAGAAGATATTCGGGATAGCTGACCGTGCCGGTCAGGACGTTGTTCAGATCGTGGGCCACGCCTCCGGCCAGCAGACCCAGCGATTCCATCTTCTGGGATCGGTTGAGCTTTTCCTGGAGTTCCAGCTTTTCTCCCTGGATTTTTTCATATTCGGTCATGTCAGTGGCAAAGCCGATGATCCCGATCACCTTGCCGTCCGGATCCTTGTAGGGGATCTTGTCGGTCAACATCGGCTTGCAGCCGGAAGGCGTGTCGATGCGGCTGTAGCGCCGGAGAATCGGTTTTTGAGCGAGGATGATCTCCTCGTCGTCGTTGAAGGGAGGGGCGGGGCTGTCCGGAAGCAGCTGGCGATGCGTCTTTCCGACGATCCGTTCCACCGGGATGTCCAGGAAGTCGGCGAATTTCCGGTTGACCCGGATGTACCGGCCTTCGGTGTCCTTGAAAAATATGAGGGCGGGGGAGGCGTCGAGCATGATCTGGAGTTCCTGGCTCTTGCCCTCCAGCTGGGATTTGACCTTCTCGAGCTCCCGCGTTCGTTCCTCGACCATTTTCTCCATGTTGGAGAAGATGTCGAAATAGTTCTTGATGAGACCTTCGTATTCGGACCTGGTGAGCCTCAGCTCGTTGCGAAGATGCTTGACCTGGATCTCCAGGATGCGGACGCGATCCTTGTCGTCTGTGGTATGCGGATCCGTTTCCAAGTCAGATGATCCCCTGGCTCTCCAATTGGGAAAGCGCTTCGGTGATATCCTCCCTGATGAGCTCAATGGCGTGTTCTTCGATGTGGAGCTGATCCCTGACGCGCTCCGGCAGCTCTTCACCAAAGTTCGCGCTGTCACAGAACCCCATATTCGCGCGCTGGCAGTAGTGGTTGGCGAGGTAGATCGTCGCGCTCAGCCGGAAAAGCGTGTGTGACGCATCCAGGGGATCGTGGTGGCGGCCGATGGCTGTCGTCAGGTCTTCCGGCAGGCCCCAGTTCGAGAGCAATGCCATGCCTACCTCGGAGTGGTCGAAACCGAGGATCTCCTTCTCGGCGATCCATTGGGGGAGGTTTCTTCGGCCAACGAGCTGAAGCGCCTGGGTGAAGTCCTCGTTGAGGAACTGATCTTCGACGATGATGCCGATGTCGTGCAGCAGCCCGGCGGCATACGCCCCATCGCCCATTTCGCCGAACTCCTTCCGGTAGATCTGCTTGGCGAAGAGGGCAACGGCGACGCTGTGTTTCCAGAGGGCTTTTCTCGAGTACCCTTCGATCCGGATGCCCTTTTGAAAGATTTCGCAGACCTTCTGGTTCAGCGCCAGCTCCTTCAGGGTTTCGAAGCCTATAAAGATGACCGCCTGTTGCAGATCGCTGATTTTCGACCGGGGCGAGCAGTACGCCGAGTTGACCAGTTTGAGAACCTTGGCGGCCAGGGGCGGGTCCACCTGAATCGTCTCGACCAGGTCCTTGGCGGTAGCGGCGGGATCGTTGATGATGGCCATGAGGCGCAGGACGACGCTGCGGATCGTTGACAGATCGGATCGGTTGACGGCGTCGACGATGGCATCGAGCCTTTGGTTTTCTCGGGGAGATGGTGCCATATGTCATCCTGTGGGTGTCGGGGTGGCGGAAACGCCCGCCGGGCACCGGTCCCAGCTATCGGGGTCGATCTTGGAGGCGTCGGTTCGGATCGATAGGCGGAACCCGGTCGGGTGCGGTCCTGCTATTGGGATCTATCGGATAATCCTATCAAAACTTTAGAAGTCCAACCGATGACGCTTGATTTTCTCGACGAGCGTGGTTCGATTCAGATGGAGCAGCTTGGCGGCGCGGTTCTTCACCCATCGGGATTTCTCGAGCGATTGAAGAATCAGCGTTTTTTCGAACTCGGTGACGGCCGCGTTGAGACTGATGCCTTCTTCGGAAAGGGTCGGCGCCGGCATCACCGAAGAGTGAGGTTCAGACCCGTTGATTTTCATTGGCAGGTCCGAAGTCAGGATGCGCGTGGCATCGCTCAGCACCACCAGCCGCTCCATCAGGTTTCGAAGCTCCCTGACGTTGCCGGGCCACGAGTATCGGCTCAACCGCTCCATCGCAGCGTCATCGAGCATGCGGAGATCGCACCCGGTTTTTTCGCAGGCAATCCGGATGAAATGCGCTGCCAGCGGCGGGATGTCGGACCGCCGCTCCCTGAGCGGGGGGATCGTAACCGGGATGACGAAGATCCGGTAGAAGAGATCCTCCCGGAACCGTCCTTTCTCGACCTGTTTTTCCAGGTCCCGATGGGTTGCCGCTATCACCCTCGCATCGGACCTGATGATTCGATTGCCGCCAACGGGTTCGAATTCCCCTTCCTCGAGGACCCGCAGGATCTTGACCTGGAGCAGGGGGCTCATGTCGCCGATTTCATCGAGGAAAATCGTCCCTCCGGCCGCACGTTCGAACTTGCCGGTTTTGTTGGCCGTCGCACCCGTGAAGGCGCCTTTCACGTGGCCGAACAGTTCGCTTTCCAGCAGGGATTCCGGGATGGCGCCGCAGTTGACGGCGACGAGCGGCCCGGTCCGGCGAGGAGACAGCTGGTGAATCGCCGATGCGACGATGCCTTTTCCGGTGCCGGTTTCACCCTGGATCAGGATCGTGCTGTCGGTTCCGGCCACCCTTCGAACGATGGAATGCAACTGCCGGATGGCCGGACTGCGGCCGACGATGCCGAGGGAGGCGAAATCCCCGGTCGGAGGATCGCACGGATCATCACGCCCGTCACTCATCTGGTCAAACGTCCTTTCGGATCACGAGAAAGCCGATTTGGCATCGTCGGTCGACAGGTCGATGGGTATGTTTCCGGTTTCCTGGAATTCCTTGAGCTCCTTGCCGAGGGCGGCGGTGGCCACGACGCGGACCTGGATGCCCGCATCCTGGCATCCCTGGAGGATGGTGATGACGAGCTTGATCAGCGACACATTCGTTTCGCCGACCTTGCTGATGTCGAGGATCATTTTCTTCATCCCCGCGCTCGTCATTTCCTTGATTTTTCCCTTGAGCAGGCCTTCCACCTCGACAATCGTCGGTCGAAGGACCTTGGCCGGAAGCGTCAGCATCTGGATATCACCGTCCAGTGAGAAGTATTTCTTGACCTCATCCGGTTTGGATTCATCGGTCTTCTTTTCCTCGAGTTTAACGATCTTCCGGACCCGATCGATCAGCTGATCACCCTTGAAAGGCTTGACCATGTAGTCATTGACGCCCATCTGGACGATCTTCATGACGTTTTCCTTGCCCGCCTCGGCGGTGAGCATGATGACGGGAATGCTTTTCAGATCCGGTTCCGCCTTCAGCTTGGCGAGCATTTCGGTCCCGGTCATGACCGGCATGGTGATGTCCAGAACGATCAGGTCGGGCTTTTCCTTTGCGGCCAGCGCCAAGCCGTCAACGCCGTTTTCACCTTCGAAAAGTGCGCAGTCATATGTCTGAAACGCCTTCTTGACGATCATCCGAATGGTTTTGCTGTCATCCACCGTCAAAATTTTCAATGCCATGAACTACCTCCCCGCTATAATCGCCCCATCCCGCAGCGTCCGTTTCGCGCATTCTCGGGTTGGGCCGGGCTGTTGGGTCTCTTCAAGCGGCTTGATGCCTATCGGACAAGCTTGACGAACATCTCGACGAACACCGTGTGGTCCGCGAATGCGAAGACGGCCTCCTCACGGATGGCCCAGCCTTTGGATTCGATCGAAAAGTCCTTTCCGCAGGTGATGGAGGGGATCGACAGCTCGCAGGGATAACCGGCATCGCACAAGCTGGATTTCATGCTGCCGCCGATCATGTTGCTGATTTCTCCGATCACGTCGTGGACTTCTTCGTCGTTGTCGACTTCCCCGGGTTCCATTCCTAGCATGTTGGCCGCGGCCAGCGCGGCGAATTCAGCGGTGACGTGCAGGTTGACGTTGCCCATCACCTCCCCGGCGAAGCCGACCGATCCGACGATGCGGTTGCCGTCACCGGCCAGGCCGGACCCGGCGTCCGCGGGGGTCAGATCCATGGAGAGCATGGTTTCGAATACCTCCTTGACCGAGGTGCCCATCCAGGTTTTCAGATCCAGTGTATCGAGTGCGATCATCTATTCCGTTTCCTGTTCGAATCGAGCGATGGCCCGGGGCAGGCCACCGGATTGAATGCCGTTCCGCTCTGGAGTCCCGTTTCCCTTGGCTCGGACCTGAAATGGAAGCCTCGAGGCTCCGCGAGCCCATGGGGTCAAAGGAGATATTGCCAAAAATTAGAAGGTGTTCCTGCATCCTGACAGGATTCATTATGGATATCGGTTCCCGGATTTCGAACTTTAGGAAATATCGTCGCATTCGGGCAGGTGAACCGTGAATATGGTCCCGTGTCCCGGCCGCGAGGCCACGGTGATGGTGCCTTCCATAGACCGAACTGCGGCGTAGCCAAGGGCGAGATTGATCCCAAGACCCTTTCCGAAGGGCTTGGTGGTAAAAAATGGATCGAAAATGGACCGGAGATGCTGTTCGGAGATGCCGCTGCCCGTGTCCGAGAACCGGATGCCGATATACCGGCGGGTTTGCGACAACCCGTGGACGCCTTCCGATTCCACCAGCTCGATGTGCAGAAAACCGCCGTTCGACATGGCGTCGAGACTGTTGGCAACGATCTTCCTGAAGGTCCGCAGCAGCCGATCCGGATCTCCCTTGACCCGGCGGCGGGTCGTCAGCACCCGAAAACCCACGACCACCGGCTGTTCGACGCCGGCGTGAAAAGGCTCCTGCATGAGCGCTTTCAACAACTCCAAAATGTCCACGACGCGAAACGCGTTTCTGCCGATCGAGGAAAATTCCATCAGGCTTTTGATGACGCCGGCCATCTGGTTCGAATTCTGCTGGATGACTTCGAGAAGTTCATGGAGCTCCGGCCGGGCTTCGCCGTGAATCCGAAGCAGATCGACTCCCCCGGTGATCACCTGGAGCGGGTTCAGCAGCTCGTGGAAAATGCGCGACGTCGTCCGGCCGAGCGCTGCGAACTTTTCCGCCTGGATGACCTGGTCCTGAACTTTCAGCAGATTTTCGTGCTTTTGTTGAAGGTCCGCGTAGAGACGGGCGTTGTCCATCGCGAGGGCGCACTGTTTCCCGAGTATGGTGAGAACCTTGAGTTTTTCCCGGGTGACCGAGTGATCCTTGAGCGGCGTGAGGAGCATGACGACCCCAAGGGTTCTCCCTCCGGCGGCCAGCGGCATAAGGACCAGGGTCTGGCCGGGGTTGAGCACAAGGGAGGGGATGACGGAAGGCCGCTTCCGGCCGATCACCCAGGCAAATGTGCGGCACTCGATCTGGGCGTCGAGTTCCTGCCGGCAGCCCGCGAACTGGTGCTCCGGGAAACATTGCGAAAGCCTGAACTCCCTGCTGTCCGGATCGACCAGGACGAGGCCGGTGACGGAAACCTCCAGGTGGTGACGGACCTCCTCGACGAACACCTGCCAGATCGGCATCAGGTCTCCCGGTTTGTCGATCTTCTCCTGGAAGCGAATGAGATGCTCGATCTTGTCGACGAGCTCGGCCATCGCCCGGTGGCGCTTCTCCAGATCGTCGAGTTGCCGGGTACGGCTTTTCGCGGTTGCCGTCCTATCCGTCATGGCGGCTCCAGCCGGTCAGGAAATCAGGAGCAGGGGAAGGCTCGGCGAAATCGGAAAGTTCCTGGAATTCCTTTTCGGCTTCGATCATCACCGCCTCGATCCTTCCCGCGGAAACCCCCAGCCGATCCACGGCCTCGAGGTGGATCGGCGGCATCCTTTCCGTGGTTTCCCTCCCGAAAGCCAGGGATTGGGAGATGAAGTCGGCCAGATGAACGATGGCGGTCTCGGTCGGATAGGGGTGATCCGACCTGGGTGCATGATGATGGTCGATGGTGACGGCGACAACCGGCGGAAGGTTCCACCGGGAGGCGAGCAGGTGTCCGATGTCCGCGTGGGAGAGGGCCCCGGTTTCGGCCTCCGCCTCGACGAAAGAGATCTTTTTATGCGCCATGATGTCCAGGATTTGGAGATAGTGTTCCTGGAGGTAGAGCATCTGCACGATTTTCCCGATATCGTGCAGGAGGCCGCAGACGAATATTTCCTCGATGCGATCGGACCCCAATTCCTGGGCGATGGCCTTGGCGGCCACGGCAGTCCCGAGGGAGTGGTCCCAGAGGGCTTCCCGCTGCGCCAGCAGCGCCTTGGTATCCCCGGTAAAGAGGTCGAAAACCGAGGTGCTGAGCAGGAGGTTTCGAATGGCGTCGAAACCCAGCAGGACGATGGCGCCGGTGACCGTCGTTATGCGTTGCGGAAAGCCATAAAAGGAAGAGTTGACGAGTTTGAGCAGCCGCGCGGTGAGCACCTGGTCGTCGGTGATGACCTTGGCCAGGTCCCTTGCCGAGGATTTCGGGTTGTTGATGCCTTCGGTGATCCTGAGCACGGTTCGCGGAAGGGTCGGCAGGTCCTCGATGTTCCGGACGACCGATTCGATTCGGCGTTCATCCATCGATGGGTACCCGGGTCGGCTGGCGACGGGTCAGGATGCGGGCAGCCACCCGCTTGATCTCGTCCGCGAGCGGATGGGGCGGCATGTCCGGAAAGCGCCTGTCGAGACCCTCGGCAATAGTGTTTTGAACGGCGTCCCGTTCCGGATGGGTCGTTTCCGCGTCGGCTGCGACGCCGTCCTCGATTGCGATCGTGAAAATCCCCCACGACTTCATCAGGCGTATGGCGTCGGTGGAAACGCGCGAGCCTTTGCCCAGCAGAAGCGTCCCTTCCCGGTTGACCACCGGATCCGACAGCACCATTCCTGGCTGGATCTGATCGATCGGAAGACGGGCCATGTGTGATGATTCCCCCGGTGAGTCCCGGCCGCTACGCGAGAGCGACTTGGAGCTCGTTCAGCTTCTCCGAAAGATTGGTCAACTCCATCGGTTTCTGGATGTAACAGTAGGCCCCCTTGCCGATGACCTCCTGAATAATTTCCTCGTCACCATAGGCGGACAGAACGATAATGCCGCAAGTCTCGTCGAGTTTTTTCATCCTTTCAAGCAGCTCGGTCCCCAGCATCCCGGGCATACTGATGTCCAGCAGCACGATTCCCGGCTGGTCGGAAGCGAACCGGCTGAGTGCATCCTCACCGCTGGCTGCGACCGTCACTTCATACCCCTGGGTGTCGAGATAGTGCTTCAGCAGGCGGCAAATGGTCGGCTCATCATCGACCACAAGGACCTTCTTCGTATTTCGCATCAAAACATCGCCTCCGATTTCCGCAAAGAATTCCAAGAGCGTTAATACCCGTTATCGCCCGTTCCATTGAAATTCTTTAACAAATTCAGGATGGCCCGGGCGGCCATCCTGAATATGAAGGAGCGGGTTCACCTTTCCTTAAAGTCGAATAGTCACCCCAAGGCAGTCGCGGCGAGAGCTATGCATGTCTCCCTGAAGATGTCGGAAGGCCGTAGATTCCGTTCCGACTTCCAATCTCGTTCCCCATACCTTCATCCCTGTTTCGGCTTGAAGGACTCGATAAGTGAGAAGTTTACCATGAAGAACATGAAGAGCATGAAGAAGGAGAATAAAATGCTGCATGTTCGCATGATCCAGCGCGGGAGCGATAGCGGATCATCGGTTCCAGCCACGAGCATCAGGTAGATCGTTGAAAGTGTAAAAATTATATAATTTCAGCATGCTATGCTTCATGCGCTTCATGGTTGAAAAATACTGCTTTTCTCTTGTGCTGCAAGGGAATCCGGTTCCGGGAGGCGGCTTGAAATTTTTCCTAAAGTACCCCATCGAAAGCCCGATAAGGCTCATAACGGCGCCGATATCGAATGCGGCAGAAAACCAAACTCTCCGGCAGAATGTCGGGGAAAACCACTCCAGAAAGGAAATCGAACCATGGCAATGAACAGCATCACCCTGACCTCCGGCATGCGGCAGAACCTCTTCAGCCTCCAGCAGACCTCCAAGATGATGGAGACGACCCAGAATCGTCTCAGCACGGGCAAGAAGGTCAACTCAGCCCTGGATGATCCGATCAACTTTTTTGCAGCTCAAGGGCATACTCAGCGGGCTGGTGATTTGGCGATGCGCAAGGATGAAATGGGAGAGGCAATTCAAACCATCAAGGCTGCTAATAATGGTATCGAAGCAATTACTGATATGATTGCTTCGGCCAAGTCTCTGGCGCAGTCTGCTCTAGCGACCTCGGACACAGCAGGCGGTGGCGAGAGGTCAAAGCTGAAAACCCAGTTTGGGAATATGATGACCCAAATCAATCAGCTCAGAGACGATGCCGGCTACAAGGGCACCAACTTGCTCAACACCACAAACAGTATCACGGTCTCCTTTGACGAGTCCGGAGAATCGACATTGGCAGTTGAAGGAGCAGACGGCACAGGCGGATTGGAAAGTGCGACGTTAGCCGACGACTGGGCTACCGATGCTAATGTTACGGCTGACATTAAGGCATTGGATGATGCAAGGGATGCCTTGAGGACATCGGCGAAAACCTTGTCCAACCAACTCAGCACCATCACAATCCGGCAGGACTTCACATCAAAGATGATCAACACCCTGGAGGATGGTGCAGCCAACTTAGTCAATGCCGACCTGAACGAGGAGGGTGCGAACATGCTGATGCTTCAGACACGCCAGTCCCTCGGTACGACTTCGTTGAGCCTGGCGTCCCAGGCGGCCCAGTCGGTCATGAGACTATTCTAACCTGATGTCTGGTCAATATCGGAGAGTGTAACGAAAGCGTTCGGCGCCGGCAGAAGCCAGGCGCCGAGCGCATTCCCCCTTGTAACGGGAGGAAAATCGAAATGATTACCTCAAAGATCGCGGCGAACCAGACCTTTGCCGAAATTGCCCGTATCTCAAAAAAATCTCCTGAAGACGGCAGCCTTCCACGAACAACAGGATCTGCTGGTGCCGAGGTTAAAGCTGTCAGCGAAGACGAGGTCAGGACTGACATTAGCGTTTTCGCGGCCAATCGATTGCACCGGTTCAACGCCGAATTCAACACGGTTCTGAAAAGCGTGAGAATAGCCGATCAAACCATGGCCCGGATCGACGGCGATCTCGAACAGATGGAATCGGAAGTCGAACGGTTCCTGAAAATGTACCCTCCTTATCCTCCCGGAAGCGAAGAGCGGGTGGAAATGTTGAAAAGGTATGCCGGATTGAGGCATGAGATCGAAAAGATGACGCTACCGAAGGACCAGGTTGCGAAGGAGTATATTCCGGCAATGGGAACCCTGGACATCCCGATGCTTGGACCGGACGCAACGGATGAGCAGATTGTGGGAGCGCCACAATCACTGGCGAATACCCGGCGGGTTATCGGGGTCAAAAGGCAGCGTTTGTCTGAAGACACCCAAAATTTGATTCAGGGTCTCCAAAAGTAAGATCTCACTACACCAATCCTCACTCCCTCTCCCTCGATGGGAGAGGGCAGGGGAGAGGGTGAAAAAAAGAAAATGCAAAACTAACCAAATTAAGAAAAATAAAGCGACAATGGCCCTCAAGATCACACTCAAACCAGGAGAACGGATGATCATCGGCGGCACGGTCATCCGTAACGGCGAAGCCAAGGCTGAACTGTTCATAGAAAATGAAGTGCCGTTGCTTCGTGAAAAGGACATCATCGGAGAGAAGGAAGCCGATACAAC
This sequence comes from Desulfobacterales bacterium, assembly GCA_049366795.1. Classification (GTDB taxonomy): domain Bacteria; phylum Desulfobacterota; class Desulfobacteria; order Desulfobacterales; family UBA5852; genus CALNZV01. Next base: position 9,200 of record JBMNCP010000028.1, on the reverse strand, counting down.
AGCCAAAAGAATATATTTTACAGTTCAACTTATGTACATCGATCCAGAAAATCTGGTCAACCATCACCACACTTACTGGAAACTCGTCCACGCAGCGCTCAAGACTGCCGCAAGCATGCTCAACTATATTCAACCCATCAGCGAAGAGATCTTAGCAGGACGTTACTATAAAGCCCTCAAGTTGACGCGGAAGCTCATTTCATATGAACAGGAGATCATTAACCGTGTATAAATCCGCTGTAAGTGCCTACCAGGCTGTTGATAAAAATACGATTTCTGGACGCGAAACCGAAGCTAGGGTGTTGACGGAGGCAGCCTTGAAGCTGGTAAGGGTTCAGGAAAAATGGAACACAGAAGAACGTGATCAACTTTTAGACGAGGCTTTACGATATAATCAGCGACTTTGGAGTCTTTTTCAAAGCGAGTTACTTCAGGAAGACAATCCTCTACCCAAGAAGCTGCGAGTGGATATCCTGAGACTCAGTCTGTTTATCGACAAGCGGATTTTTGAGGTAATGGCCTATCCATCACCCGAAAAACTCAAGATTATCATCAAAATCAACCAAAATCTGGCTGCCGGGCTCAGGGATTCCGCCGGTTCCGGATTCTAGTCGACAACTGCAATTCACATTTCTTGGTAGACGACCTTCTCGAGCCTATTCCAGACCGTTAAATTATCAACCGGCAGCCCGGGATGGCTCTACAGGAGATTATTGAACGCTTTCCGGACTCGGTTGCGCAGCTCTCAAATTCGCTTCCCACTCGATCAGGCGCCCGGTGTAATCTTCCTGGCCGGCATCGGTCAGGTCAGATCTCAACTGTGACACGGCATGAATCAATGTGCGGCTATAAGGTGTGGTCGCAAGCTCTTTCAACCGTCGTTCCGCGTTAGCCAGGTTTCCTGCGCAACAGTGGGCCGCCGCAGACATGAAAATAGCGGGATAATAATCCGGGTGAATGGCGATAAGATGGTCGAAACGTATGGAGGCCTCTTTGGCCCTTCCGAGATGAAGCTCTCCCATAGCCAGATTGAAGTGGCCCTCCTTGATTGACGTGTCCAGAGTTACGGCCATTCGGGCATGATGAACGGCCATATCGAATCGTTTGAGTCTGGCATTCATTGTCGAAAGGTTGATGTGGGTTTTGGGCTTGTCACCTTGGAGGACGATCAATCGATGCCACAGGTCGATGGCAGTCTGATATTGGCCTTGGATTCCGGCCTCAACGGCGAGTTCCCTCAGAGCTGTTTCGTCATTGCCCATCTGGTCAAGTTTGACCAAGCCCATCTCAAGATACTTCTTTCCTTTATCCTTTAATTGCACAGTGTCCAGACGTCCATAATGGTGAACGGGGATTTCGCATTGATGAATAGCGACGCCTTTGGCTTCCAATGAAGGGCTGACGACCTCGTGCACCGGAAAGGAGAACCGAATGTCCGGATCTCTGCGGAACAGGCGGACTTTTTCACTTGGCGTCCAGCCAAATCCCGCCTCTTCCTTTTGATAATCTCCCTTATTGGTTACCCAGCCGATGGTATTACACTGACGAGTGTAATTGCGCGTAACGATTGAATAAGCGGGGAAGGGCAATTTTGATCCCTGAATAATTGAACGAAAGGAACCGTAATCCTTTTTTGAAATTACTTCATCAGCATCCATGACGAGAATCCAGTCACCTGTGGCTTTTTGAAGGCTATAATTCCTTGCAGCAGCAAAATCATTATTCCATTTGAAGTCGAATACCTTTGCTCCGAAGATGCTGGCAATATGCTTTGTAGAATCAGTAGATCCGGTATCAACAACAATTATTTCGTCCACGATAGGCTTGAGACTGGCCAGACATCTGGAAAGGTGCTTTTCTTCATCCTTTACTATCATGCATAAAGAAACCGAGGGACGATTTTCAGACCGACAGTTGATTTCCATCGGGCCGATTTTGTTTCGAATCACGTGGGCGGCATCAAACATATGTGGATCGGAACCAAAACGTATGAGAAGCCGTTCGATTTCGGACATCGACGAGGTCCAATCTTCCAGATGAATCAACACATCGACCAGGAAATAACTGGCTTGCCTGAACTTTGGATAGCGTCTAACCGCTTCGTTGAAAAATGGATAAGCGCGTTTATACCGACCCATTGAACTTACAGCTGCATGATACGCCGAGGCGATGTTGGGTGCAGTTGGCGTCAGAGCAAAACCTCTCTCGAAACAATCGAACGCTTCTTCCGTTTGATTTTGATCCCACAATAGCGAACCAAGATTGGTCCAGGGGTCCCCCCAGTCTGGTCTCTGCGCAATGGCCTGGCGGAAGTGTTTTTCTGCAGTTTCCGGGTCTCTTTCCCGGTACTTCAGAATGCCCATCAGGTTCGAGGCTTGACCGGATTCCCGGTCCTTTTCAATGGCCAATCCTGCGAAATGGTGCGCCTTGCGAAAATCTTCTACCCCTTCGTAAGCAAGTCCAATCAGAGCGAGCATGAATGGTGGGAGATCGTCCCGTTTTTCCAATGATCGGAAACACTCTGGAATTTCCTGGATGGGTCCGAAGGCGGTTAAGGAATCCAACAGCTGTGAATAGGCGGGCCAGTTGTCAGGATCTGCTGAAATCGCTTTTCCCGCTGCAGTTATGGAGTCCTCCAGGTTTCCCTCCTGGTAGTTGGTATCGGCTCTTTCCAACCAGGATAGACTGGCGTATTTCTTTCCTGTCGGCGTGGAGGTATCGTGGGGTTCCCATTTCTTCTGGAAAAGCGCATTGTCATCCAGCACAGCAGTTTCCGATCCCCACACGCACCGCGATTTTTCAGGACTATCGCTGAATGAGGCCCTGTCGGCTGCGATAAAATTTTGGTAGCCACTGGTAGTCAACCGCCGGCAAAAATCTTTCAGCATGACTGAAAGAGATCGAAATCTCTCGTCAAACGGAATTCGACCGATCAGACAACCACGGTCAAAAACGAAGACAGAATCATCCAGATGATTTGTGGGTAGAAGGCGGTTTCGGAATACATCGGCCAGGTGTTTGAGAGACAACCCGCTGTCCTCTTGCCATTTTTGTTTTTCGATGTCGGTGTTCGTACACAACGGACCTGAAACCCCCGGGAGATGGATGCCTTGCCTGCACGAGATCAATTGCCGGATGCTATCGAATTCCAGTTGGACATGGTCTCTTAATACTACAATGGTAGTGCCACTCGATCTTGTGACAAGCCTGTTCAACATCTGACCGGGAGTATCGGATGTCGAAAGGTCGATGATACTTTCAACGAAAGGACCTTCGGCCTTCAGATGTTTCCGAATGGCCTTTTTTTGTCGACAGTGGGCTACCCAAAAAACTTCTTTCACCAGATCCGGATTGGCAACAAGATTTTTCCTGATAGTCTTGAATCTTTTAGACGAGCCGGCAAGTATTACGATAATTGAGACCGACCTCATTATTATAGTGTCAGTGGTCATATGCTTGGCGGTCTCAACTTTGGAAGACAGCTTCGGGGAAACCAGTTTTCCGAACCCAGATGTATTGAATTCTTCTTCGATAACTTGAATGGGTTGGTAACCTTCCGGAAACAAGAAGTCCAGACGGCCTGGATCTTTTTCCCCTCTTTGGGCACGTTTATGGTTTTGAACGATGGTTTTTCGTTGACTTTCATCCGCCAGTTCCTCTGCGGCTTTGAAGAATCGAACCGCGTCTTGATGGGCTTCACGATGCTCAGCCACCACACCCATGTTGTTAAGAGCTTCCACATTTTTTGGATTCAGCTCGATGGCTTTGGAAAAAAGTCTGGTTGGTGATCCGAGCGCATGGAATGTTTGGCCGTCTATTTGGTAAAGCCCCATCCCAAGGCACCCAGCCTTGGTAAAGGCGTCAGATAGCAGAACAGAATCGAACGTTTTTCCAAGACCGGCCAAGCGGGCAAAGACTTCGGGGTTCAAAAAGCGGTCATACAGGGACGAGCATTCCCGAAATCCCTTTTCTCTGTTGGAATGTTCGACACTCATCGGGTTCTTCAAATACAAGCCGACGATTTGATTCAGCTTGATGGCCTTGCACCCTTGTGCTGCAATGCGGAACAGGAAGTCGCGGTCACCGAAGACGGTAAAAGAGCCGTCAAAGAGGCCGATTCGATCGAAAATGGATTTCCGGACAAAGGTGGCGTGGGTGGTGACCTGCAAATAGAAAAGGAGAAACGGATGAAATTCCGGATAGCGAAAAAAACGTTTGGCAGTGACTGAATCGAAATCATCGTTTTCAACCGTTGTCACCAACCAGTCGCCGTAGGCTGCGTCATATTCCGGGTTGGCGTCCAATGCGTCGGCCAGCCGTTCAAGTGCATCTTCCGCGAAACGGTCGTCGGTGTTGGCATTAACGAAATAGTCGCCGCGGGCGGCCTGGATGCCCCGGTTCCAGGAAGCGTAAACCGTTTCCCTCTCATGGGCGCGGATGTAATAAATCTCAGGGTGCTTGGCGATGAAGCGCTCGACTATGCTGCGTTCGTTCTCCGGGGAGTCGGCGTCCACTACGATGATTTCCATCTCTCCCCGTTGATAAAGGCTCTGTTCGGTCAGGTTCTGAAGACGGCCCTCCATGAAGCGTTCCGAGGCGTAGGTTGACACCACTGCTGAAACCCGAATGCGGCTCCGTCTCTCGGAATCCGTATGAGGGTGCAAGGACTGCTGTATAACCCGAAAAGACGGATTATCGCTGTGGACCAGGAAATGGTAGTGGTCAAAATTTTCCTCTCCCTTTTTGCACAAGCCGATATTTTCCTTGACTTTCGCTTCCATGGAGGGGCTCGCTACCTTCAGCGCCGCCTTGAAAAATGACAGCCCTTCGCCTCCGTGTCGGCCATAGATGCCCATATTGTTAAGGGCGACGGCATTTGAGGGATCGTGGGCGATGGCGCGTGAAAAAAACTGCAGGGGGGGGGCCAGAGACGAGGTAGACCGCCCGTCTTTTTCCCAAAGATTTTTTCCAAGGCAGCCGGCCTGAACGTAAAGGGAAGCGACGGTTTTCGAATCCGGTATGTCGTTCCGCCCGAAAAGGGTCACAAATCTGTCGGGTTCCAGGTAGGTCCGAAACAAGGGCTGCCATTCTGTTTTCAGGATCGTTTGGTCTGAACGTGCAAGGCTGGAAGGGTTTTCCAGGTAGAGCCCGACCACGGCGTCCACTTTGGTTGCTTTGCGTCCGTCAGCGCAGAATCGGAAAAAAAAATCGCGATCTCCGAATACGCGCATACGGGCGTCAAAAAAACCGATGGAATCGATCGCCGCTCGGCGGATGAAATTGGCGTGGGTGCCGATATGCAGATAGAACAACAGGGGCGGGAAGAAGGTCGGGTAAATAAAGCGGGTTTTCGCAGTGCGGGAGGTCATGGTATCGTTTTCAACCGTTGTCACCAACCAGTCGCCGTAGGCTGCGTCATATTCCGGGTTGGCGTCCAATGCGTCGGCCAGCCGTTCAAGTGCATCTTCCGCGAAACGGTCGTCGGTGTTGGCATTAACGAAATAGTCGCCGCGGGCGGCCTGGATGCCCCGGTTCCAGGAAGCGTAAACCGTTTCCCTCTCATGGGCGCGGATGTAATAAATCTCAGGGTGCTTGGCGATGAAGCGCTCGACTATGCTGCGTTCGTTCTCCGGGGAGTCGGCGTCCACTACGATGATTTCCATCTCTCCCCGTTGATAAAGGCTCTGTTCGGTCAGGTTCTGAAGACGGCCCTCCATGAAGCGTTCCGAGGCGTAGGTTGACACCACTGCTGAAACCCGAATGCGGCTCACTGCCTTGGAAAAACTAATATCCGAGTCATTGCAACAAGGAAGGTCGGGAGATCCCGGACCATTTATGGATATGGTGTGCGGATCCGGGACAGAAGTGGGACAGGCGTACAAGGAAGCATTAACTTGTTTTAGGACAATCTGCATCAAAGCTTGAATTTTCGGGTCGTCCGGCTCTATCTGCAACGCTCTTTCAACGAAAGTTCGCGCATCTTCCGGTTTTTCGCAAGCCAAGCAGACATAGGTGATTGCCGTCAGAACCTCCGTGTCTCCCGGATCTTCTACTAGGAGGTCCCGGTAAATCCGCATCGGTTCGTCATAGACACCTTTGCCTACAACGAGTGCGTCAGCTAAATTTTTCTGGTAAATCCTGTTGAAAGACTCGATCCGAGCCGCGGTGCGATAGCAGTCGACGGCTTGATCGATTTGTCCCAATCGGTACGCCACGATGCCCAGGTTGTTGTGAAGTGCCGCATTGCCGCTGAGCGTCTCAATCCCTTGTTCCAGAAGCTGCTTTGCTTCCTCCAGTCGGCCTTCTTGAATCAGGGATTCGGAGGAATGCACAAGTTTATCCGATGCCGCTGTATTTTCCGAAGCTCTCCGAAGTTTATCCTTCTGACCATTGAGAACATCGATGATTTGGAGTTGGCTGTAGCCTAAACCGGATATCACCCTTGGCTCGAATGATCGGATATAGTGGTCTGCGTAATCCAGAAGTTCCAGCGATGACAGATTGGTTATCCACTTGGTGATATAAGCCTGAACAGGTTGGTGATGGCGATGAATGGTTTCCGGATCCCCAAAACTGCCGGATGGAGCCGGTTGCATCCCGTACCGGAGCATTCTCTCCTGATACGACAGGCCAAGCCGGCTGCAGATCCGGTGCATTTCCTCTTCAGGATAGTTCACCAAATCTTCATAATTGACGACAATGGCCGAGCGTTTCAAACTCCTTATGCCTTTGAGAAGAAGCATCGGCGCGTCGAAGAGATCCCTGCGGGTGGCCGGATCGATTCGCTTGGGATCGTTGTTTAGCCATGTTTTCAGAGTCGAGGATAGAACGGCGACCGGATTTCGGAATATAAAAATGAAATGCGCCTTGGGAAACAGTCGGTGCAGTTCAGGAATGATTTGATAATATCGGGGGGTTTTATCGAGAAAAAATCGTTTAGCCGATAGCTCGAGATGTCTTCCGTAAAGCAGGGAGGACATCCCGCGCAAGGCCTCGATATAAAGGGCCTCTCCTTCCGGTATGGGAGAAAGAAAATCCTGGAGCCCTTTTCTGGCTAGATCCGACCGGTAATCGGCTTGAATGCCACCGGATTTGAGGGCATGAACCGGGTGGAGCATAATCCAAGGCTCTGCCGTCGTGTGAATTTCTGAATGGGATGCGAGCATGCGCTGAAGCAGTGTCGATCCGGCACGCGGCTGAGAGATCAAAAAAATCAGGTTATCCCCTAAGTAACTGTTGCTTAGATATTTGGCATTAGCCTTAGTAATTTTTCCACCTTTCTTGTTGTTTTGCTTTTCGGGACATTTCGATCTCATTTCACGCTGAATTCGCGCGGCGGTGCTGTTGGTGAGAATCCTAAATCGCCTTTCAGCGATTTTACGATCCGTGGAGGCGATATCCTGCAGCAAGTACCGGTTTTTCTGATAGACATAGTCCAGACATTCCAGGTGCATCGCTGCACTCAAGCTCGAAAGCCCAATTCCATGAAATCGAATTTCTGAAAGCGGCTCATCGCAATAACAAACACGAAGCTGTCGGGTCATACGGATGCGCATGTCAAAATCTTCGTAGATGGGAAGATCCGGTTCGTGGAACCCCACTTTCCGCCAAGCGTGGTAGTCGACCATTTCCATGCGATACAGGCTTTCCTTTGGAAAAAGGCGTGAAAAGGTCTGAAAAAACACGTTTCCCTGGGGCGGCTGTTCGTTTTCAATCCAAATATCAGTGTGTTTTCCATCGGCATCCATATAGTAATTATTTGAAAAAACGATAGATGCATCCGGGTTTTTCAGCAGCGTGGCGTATTCCTTTTCAAGTTTTTCCGGTAGAAAGCGGTCGTCTCCGTCAACATAGGTGACATAATCTCCGGTTACTGAGGAGAGCGCATCGATTCGGACCTGTGTCACACCGGTGTTATGGGTGTGATAAATAGGCTTTATCCATCCAGGATATTGCTTTGCGTATGATTCGATCAATTTTCGGGAACCGTCTGATGAGGCATCGTCTACAATAAGAATTTCATAGGGTTTGAGTGATTGATTAATGACACTGTCAATGGCTTCAGTCAGAAAATGCTTCTGATTGTATGATGTGATGAAAACAGAAATTTTTGGAGGATTGGAAATGTTTAAAATATCAATCATATATTTACCCATTCACAAATAATGATCATCTGGCTTAAGTGTGCTTAGAAACTGAGAAGAAGTTTTTTGAAAATCATTTCAACAATTCGGCGGTCTCTACTATAAAAACCCTGAGGCAAATATCAGGTTTTCTGATAAATTCAGTCAAAGTACTCCAAATGGTTCGCTATTTTTAGATTATACTGATTGTTTTTCAAGTCGGAGTAAAGTTGACGGCAAGAGTTACAATCAGAACTGATAACCAAAATACTCAATTTCCATTGAAAACCTATTTTGTACCAACTTTATAAGCTCCGTATCATAGTACTCTCGGTAATCCTTTCGAACAGATTTATTTCTGATTGAAAGCTGCCTACACGGTATGCCGAATTTTGAGCACCATATTGCAAAGTCACTATCAATATTCTCAAATCGCAAATACATATCGACATTCTTAAATTGCTCTTGATCGTTGATATTATCATCGGACAGGCTTAAATAGTAATTTATGGGTTTAACATTATATATAAATTTTAAAAATGCATTTTTATCCCATTTGACGATCCCTCTATGCGGAGAAAAGAAGAAAGAAATCATTCTATCCCATGGATTCCTCACACAAGTAAACTTAAACATCTTTTGAAAAGTTAATTCACCAAGTTCTTTTTTATATTCCTTGAGACAAGAATGTTTGTGAATATTGTAGGAATCAGATCTTACCTCAAATCTTTCAACGCCATCTTGATAAGGTGTTAAACAAACGATTTTGTCTTCTGAATAATATTTTAGAGCATTTTGAATGGAATTGCCCGCTGTTTTGGGAATATGAATGAAAATAAATTTGTGACTTAATGAAATCATATAAAGTATACTTTCATATATTTTATTATGCGTAAGTAAAAAGAAATAATCTCATCGAAAAATGGTTTTAAGACTCATGGCATATTTATTCTTCAAGTCGAAGGCATGCCTATATAGAATTATATTATTTATAAAGCAAAACTAGTATGAGAGCATACACCTTGAGAAGGTGATGGACTTTTCTCAAGGTTCTTCTACTTCTTTTATTTGAGGATA
>JBMNCP010000027.1:0-3689 GCA_049366795.1 Desulfobacterales bacterium | reverse complement strand
AGCAACCGACCGGTTGTGAGCATTTCACGGCCGGCGGGTAACGCAGCCATCGGCCGCGAGACGCCCCCTGCCGCCGGCCTTTCAGAGTTTGCGGACTAACCTTTTGATTTCTTCGAACTGCGCCCCGTTGAGATCGTCGAAAACGATGTCCACCCCGCGGGCATTTCGGTTCATGACGATGCCGCTGACCATGATGGTCTCTTCGGTGGCCGGGTCGGTGATGTTGAGCAGGAGGTCCTCGCCTTCGATGAACGGCTCCGTGGTTTCGATGAAGACGCCGTCCAGGCGGAGATTGCGGGTGATGGCCGTGTAGGAGGCCTCCTCGGTGTCGTACTCGATGATGACATGGGGGTTTTCCGGCTTCCCGGCGTCCGTCCGCTTCGTTGCCGCGGGCGGCTCGGGCTCCCCGGCAATTAAGCTTCCATCCGCCGGCCGGGCGGCGGGGGTGTCCGGCGGCGGGTCGATCTTGAGCACGATGACGGTGACGTTGTCATCCCCTCCCCGGTCGTTGGCAAGGGCGACCAGATCCCGGCAGGCCGTCTCCGGGTCGTGGTTCAGGACGATGTCTCCGATCTCCTCGGGGAAGGTCTTGTCGCTCAATCCGTCCGAGCAGATCACCAGGACGTCGCCGGGCTGCCAGTGAAGCTCCTTCACGTCGGGCTGGACCGTCTGGCCGACGCCCATCGCCCGGGTGATCATGTGAAGATACTGCTTGCCGAGCCTGAACCCCCCATTCTGGGCGAGGGCTTCCTGTTCGGCCATGACCGTGTGAGGGATGGAGAGGGTTTCCGGCTCGCCCTCGCGGAATCGGAAGACGGGGCTGTCGCCGACGTTGCAGACGATCAGCCGGTCTTCGGAAAAATGAACCGCAGATACGGTGGAGCCCATCCCCTTGCACTCGGGATGCTCACTGGCGAAATCGAAGGTTTCCCGGTTGGCGACCAGTACGCTGTAGACCAGCCGGTTGGCCGCCTCGGAAAGGCCGGGCAGCGGCGTCATGACAGTCTTCAGGCATTCCTTGCCCTTGAGCCCCCTGAGTGTCCGGCCGATGGTTTCGACCACCAGCCGGCTGGCCACCTCCCCGGCGTTGCGGCCCCCCATGCCGTCGGCCACCAGGTAGAGATTCAGGGCATCGTCCAGCAGAAACGCGTCCTCGTTTCCCTTGCGTTTTCGGCCGACGTCGGACAGACCCGCGGCTTTGACTGCCGGGCGCCGGCTCCCGCCTCCGGCGGAATCGGCCGAACTCGACGTTGGCATCAGGCGTCCCTGCCGGCCGAACTCCTCTCCAGCCGCTGGGAAAGGGTTCGGGCAAAATTCTTGAAGAAGAGAAGCTGGATGGATGCCGGGGCCTTGTCGAGCAGCGTGGCGCTGACCTTCATGAGGATGCAGTCGGTCCGGGCGGTGGCGGTGGCGGTGCGGGCCTGCCCGGCGATGTAGGCCATCTCCCCGAAGCACTCTCCGGCGCTGATGACGGCGATATCCTTGTCGTTCTTCCGGATTTTCACCTTGCCGCTCAGGATGATGAAGAACGTGTCGTCGATGTCGCCCTCGGCGACGATGACCTTGCCCTTCCGCACCCGGATGACGTTGCCGGTGAGTCCGAGGCTCTTGACCTGGTCCCGGCTGAAGTCATGAAAGAAAGGGACGTTCCGGACAAAGTCGATCACGTCCTCGATCTTGGCGTCGAGACGGGTTTCCTTCAGGCCGCGCAGGGCAACGCGCAGATCATAGGCCATCTCCATGCCGCTCTGGTACCGCTCCGTCGGTGATTTGGCGAGCGCCTTTCTGAGGATCTCGGAGAAGATCTCGGGGAGATCGGGGCGGACCTCCCGGGGGGGTTTGGGCGGCTCCCGGGTGATCTTGTAGATGATCGAAAAATCGTTGTCGCCGCTGAAGGCCTTCCGGCCGGTGAGCATTTCGTAAAGCACGCAGCCCAGCGAGAAGATGTCGCTCTGGGGAACGACGGTCTCCTCCCGGAGCTGCTCCGGAGACATGTAGCTCGGCGTCCCCCACAGGCCCTTCTCGGAGGTCCGCTCCGTGATGTGCGCGATGCCGAAATCCATGAGCTTGGGGGTTCCGTCCTTGTCGATCATGATGTTGGACGGCTTGATGTCCCGGTGGATGACCCCGTGTTTGTGGGCGAAGTCCAGTGCGTTGCAGATATTGAACATGATCTCGGCGCATCGGGAAGGCTGGAGCAGCTGGGGGGGCCGGGTAAAGGACTTGAGGGTCGGCCCGTCGATGTACTCCATGATGATGTAGCAGAACTGGTTGAAGATCCCGGTGTCATGGATGGCGAGGATGTTGGGGTGGTTGAGACGGCCCGCGGACTGCGCCTCCAGGAACATGCGCTTTCGGGACTGGGTGGTGACCGGCTTGGAGATCTTGACGGCGACCGGCCGCTGGATAAAGGAATCCCGCGCCAGGTAGACGACGCCCGCTCCCCCCTGCCCGAGTTTCCGGAGGATCTTGTAGCGGCCGAGGCTCTTGGAATTGACGAGGCCCGTGATGAATTGGCTGTGAACGGAAACCTGGTCCATCAGACATTGAATCGAAAGTTGATGATATCCCCGTCCCGGACCTCGTAAGTCTTCCCTTCGAGGCGCACAGTGCCCCGTTTCCGGGCTTCGGCGTGGCTGCCGGCCTCCATGAGGTCCGCGTAGCCGACCACCTCCGCCCGAATGAATCCTTTTTCGAAATCCGAGTGGATGACGCCGGCCGCCTTGACGGCCGGTGTGCCCCGCTGAATGGTCCAGGCCCGGACCTCGTCCTCGCCCACCGTAAAGAAGCTGATGAGCCCCAGCAGGTCGTAGGACGCCCGGATCACCCGGTCGGCCGCGGCGGCGGAGACGCCGAATTCGGCCAGGAATTCACGGGCCTCGTCCTCGCCCATGCGGGAAAGCTCCTGTTCGAGCTTGCCCCGGAGCACCATGCACGATTCATCGGTAAGGACGTTACCCGTATCAGGTAGTATATCGTCCTCATCGGCGTTGTTCATGAGGACCAGGGTCGGTTTTCCCGATAAAAAGGCGAAACCGCGCAATTGGGGAGCCCTTGCGATTTCCGGAAGATGACGGAGCGGTCGCTCGGCCTCGAGGGTCTCCTTGCACTGCATCAGAAGGCCCAGCTCCTCGGGATCGGGCTTCTTTCCGCGCTTGCCGTCGAGTTCCAGGCGCTCCAGCCGCTTTTCGACGGACACGAGGTCCATGAAGATGAGCTCCTGGTCCAGACGACGGAAATCCTCCGCCGGCTCGGGGGGCTCCTGGCCGTAGATGGAAAAATTGCGCACCACGTGGATGAGCGCATCGCAGTCGCGAACTGCAGTCCAGACGCCCTGGTCGGAGGACTTTTTCTCCTTCGCCCCGCCGCCCGTTCCGGGCAGGAAATACTCCACCTGCGCGTGGATGGTCTTCCGCGGATTGTACATCCGGCTCAACAGGTCCACGCGCTCGTCGGGGACCGTGATGGTGCCGATCCGGCCCTCGGCCCGGCCGCCGGGATCCACTTCGCTGCCGGTGAGGGCTTCGAATACGGTTTTTTTTCCGGCCTGCGGGAGGCCGATGATGCCCAGTTTCATGATTCGATCGCTTTCCTTTGTTGGGGCCGAGGAGTCGCCGGCGTGAAATTTCTGTCGCAACCATGGAAGCACATGATGTGAAGAATATCGAAGTCCTGAAATTGATGCAGCC
>JBMNCP010000026.1:0-99426 GCA_049366795.1 Desulfobacterales bacterium | reverse complement strand
GAAATGGCCCCATTACGGCGATCATGGGTGGCCTCATTAGGGTGATCATTGACAATTTATGGATCGACACTAAATAGAGCCATTTATCGAGGCGGTGAAAGGTCGGCCTTGGACGGGTCGGCCTTTTTTTGTGGCAGACTCCGGAACGGGGCTATTGCGTTGCCGGTAACGTAAATATCAAGCGGTCGGTTTTTCCTGGTTTTGAGGGAAGATGGGTGATCCGCAAAAGGGGCAGGGGGCTGGAATTAAGTTGGCTCCTATAGTATGAGGCACACCGAATGAGGAAGGGGCAGACCCTATACAATTTCAAAACGCGGGACTATAGCGGGACTGGTTGCGCGTATGAACAAAAAAGGCTTCCCGCATGGTGCGTAAGCCTTTGAAATAATTGGAGCCGGCGCGCGGACTTGAACCGCGGACCTGCTGATTACGAATCAGCTGCTCTACCAGCTGAGCTACGCCGGCTCGAACGTGGTCCCTCTACTGCCTTTATGTTGCAAAATCAAGCAAAAAATATGGAAAGCCACTGGAGCCGGCTGGTCTTCGAACCCGGGAGGCCGGTGGATTTTTCGGGACTCTCCGGCCCTGCGGCCGCCTACGCGGTTTCCAGGATTTACGAGACGCGGCGGCTGCCGATGCTGGTGGTTCTGCCCGACGGCAAGGCCGCCCGGCGGTTTCATGACGACCTGCGGTTTTTCATGGGAGACGGGATGCCGCCGCCGATGTTGTTTTCGGCCTACAACATTCTGCCCTACAAGTTCGTCGCCTACCACAACGAAACCGCGGCCGGCCGCATCCGGATCCTCTACCAGCTTCTGGAGTCCCCGCATCCGAACCTGGTGGTGACCTACGTGGACGCGCTGTTGAAGCGGGTCATTCCGAAAGGGGAACTGCAGGATTTTGCCGAGCTGGTCATGGTGAACGAGGAGGTCGACCGGGAGGCGCTGGTCCGGAAGCTTTCCTCGGGCGGCTACACCCGGAGCGTGATCGTGGAGGAGCCCGGCGACTTCAGCATTCGGGGGGGCATTCTCGATGTTTTCACGCCGCTCTATCCGGACCCCCTGCGGATCGAGTTCTTCGGGGACACCGTGGATTCGATCCGATTCTTTTTGGCCGCGACCCAGCGGAAAACCGGATCGGTGGAGGAGGCCGTCATCCTGCCCGCGCGGGAAGCCGTGCTGAGAGCCTCGGTCATGGACGAGGTCATCAACCGGGTGAGGCGGCAGGGCGCCGATCTCGAGCTGCCGGTCAGCGCCACGCGAAAGATCGTCGAGCAGATCCGTGAACGACAGTCCGTCACCAACATCGAAAGTCTTCTGCCCCTCGTCTACCCTTCCCTCGACACCTTGACGGACTACCTGCCGGGCGGGACCCTGATGGTGGGTGTCGAGCCGTCCGAACTGGCCGATGCGGCAGGAAGGACCCTGACGCTTGCCGAACGCCATTTCGAGTCCTCCATCGAGGAAAAGCGGTTGTGCGTGCCGCCCGATGCGCTTTATATCCCCTGGTCCGCGATCGAGGATCACGAGCGCCGCGCGCCCGCCCTCCACATCCGGTCGATAGGGCTTTCGACGCCGCTCGAAGCGGAGAACGATGCGACCGCGCTTGCCTTCAACGTCACGGAGAACACCGACCTCACGGTGAAATTGCAGATGCCCGGACCCGAGGGACGCAATTTTCAGCCCCTGGTCGACTGGATCGCCGCCAATCGCCGGCAGCGGGTAACGTCCTGCATCATCTGCGGAGACCGCCACCGGAGGGAACGGGTGCTCGATCTCCTCGCAGGCTATGACATCCCCGCGGTCCACCATCCACGGTGGCCGGGCCCGGGACGGCACGGGGGCGTCGTCCTCTGCGAGGGAAAACTGTCCTCGGGATTTTTCTGGGGCGAGGAATCCATCGCGCTGATCACCGAGGCCGAGATCTTCGGCGCCTGGCGTCAACGCGTCAAGCGCAAGGACCGCAAGCGGGGAAGGGAACTGCTCAATCTCGGCGACCTGAAGGTCAACGACCTGGTCGTCCATGACGACCACGGGATCGGGCGCTACGACGGCCTGACACGGCTTCGGATCGAAGGCGTGGAAAACGAGTTCCTGAGCGTCGTCTACCGGGACGGTGACCGGCTGTACGTTCCGGTGGATCGGATGGGGCTGATCCAGAAATACATGGGCGTGGACGACAGCGAGCCGCCGCTCGACAAGATGGGCGGCAAGTCCTGGGACAGGGTGAAGGAACGGGTCAAGCGGACCGCCGAAAAGATCGCCGGAGAGCTGCTCAAGCTCTATGCCGCCAGAAAAGTGAGCCCCGGCCATGCCTTTCGCGACATCGACACCTATGCCAGCGAATTCGCCGCGGGCTTCCCCTACGAGGAAACCCCGGACCAGATCAAGGCCATAGAGGACGTCCTGGAGGACATGCGCCGGAAGGAGCCCATGGACCGGCTGGTTTGCGGGGATGTGGGCTACGGAAAGACCGAGGTCGCGCTCCGGGCGGCTTTCCGGGCCGTCAACAACGGGAAGCAGGTGGCCGTCCTGGTGCCGACGACCGTCCTCGCCGAGCAGCACTTCGAGACGTTTTCCAGCCGCTTCAAGGCGTTACCCGTTTCCGTGGCCTGCCTCAGCCGGTTCAGACCGCCCCGGGAGCAGCGGCAGATCGTCGCCAGCCTGGCCGAAGGGAAGGTGGACATCGTCATCGGAACCCACCGCCTTTTGCAGAAGGACATCGTGTTCAAGGAGCTGGGCCTGATCGTCATCGACGAGGAGCAGCGGTTCGGCGTCCGGCACAAGGAAAAACTCAAAAAGCTCCGCGCCTCGGTGGATGTGCTTGCCCTCACCGCAACCCCGATTCCCCGGACCCTTCACCTGTCCATGGTCGGCATCCGGGACATCAGCCTGATCTCCACCCCTCCGGAATATCGGCGATCCATCATCACCTATGTTTCCGAGTACGACGAGGGGATCGTCAAGGAGGCCGTCCGCCGCGAGATCGAACGCGGCGGCCAGGTTTTTTTCGTTCACAACCACATCCAGAGCATCGACCGGATGGCGGACCGGCTGCGGCAGATCGTTCCCGAGGCCAGGGTCGGCGTGGCCCACGGGCAAATGGACGAAGACGCGCTGGAAACCGTCATGATGCAGTTCTACGGCCGTGAAATCGACGTCCTGGTCTGCACCACGATCATCGAGAGCGGCCTGGACATTTCCTCGGCCAACACGATTCTCGTCAACCGGGCCGACCGGTTCGGACTGGCACAGATCTACCAGCTTCGGGGGCGGGTGGGACGGTCCGAGGAGCAGGCTTACGCCTTTCTGTTCATTCCGCGGGAAACCACCCTCACCGAGGACGCGAAGAAGCGGCTCAAGGTGCTCATGGAGCACAGCGACCTGGGGGCGGGCTTCCAGATCGCCATGAGCGACCTCAAGATCCGCGGGGGGGGAACCATCCTCGGCGCGTCCCAGTCGGGCCACATCGCGGCGGTGGGATACGACATGTTCCTCAAGCTCATGGAGGAGGCGATCTCCGAACTCAAGGGAGAGCCCCACCGGGCGCCGCTCGAGCCGGAGATCAACGTTCCGTTTTCCGCGCTGCTGCCGGATGACTATGTTCCGGACATCGATCAACGCATGGCGCTGTATCGGCGAATGTCCGGCATGCGGGAACTCAAGGAGCTGGCCGAGCTCAAGGCCGAGCTCTCCGACCGGTACGGGCCGCTTCCCGATGCGGTCAATCAGCTGCTTCTCAAAATGGGGCTGCGGATTCTGGCCGTCAAAGCCGGCGTGCAGAAGCTGGATCTGACGGATGGACGATTGTCGCTGGCCTTCTCTGTCGAGCACCAGAAGCAGCCTGAAGCGCTGGTCGACCTGATCGCTGCGAATCCGGGCCGCTATCGCCTCTCCCCGGAACAGGTCCTGTCGGTCCGTATCGCGAAATCGAGCGTCGGCGGCATGTTCACCGAAGCCAAAAACATCTTGAAAGATATCGAACTGCATGTTAACAAACGAAATTTATGAGTGATCCTGGTAGGATACTAATTGCCCACCCGCTCAATAAGGCGCTCGGTCCCGCATTGACGAACTCAACCAATCCACCCACGTCCGGTCTGCGGACGTCCGGCACCGATCGACGGCTGCGCTCCTGGACCTGGACGGCCGTGCTGCTGTGGGTCCTTGTCGCCGGCTGTTCCGGATCGGCACCGCCGGAACGCGTCGTTCTCCTGAAAGTCGGCCGGACCGCGGCGACGGTCGACGATTTCCACAGGGCCTTCGACCTGATGAAGGCCGGGCTGCGAGAGATGGACTCGGAGGACCCGGAAGCCGAGCGGGATGCCAAGATTCATTTGTTGAAGCAGCTTTCCGAGGAAATGGCGCTTCTCGAGAAAGCCCGCGACGCGGGCATCGTCCTGGCCCCGGATGACCTCACGAAGGCAGTGGCGGACATCAAGAGCGATTATCCGGATGACACCTTCGAACAGGTGCTGATCGAGAATGCTGTTCCCTATGCCGCCTGGGAAGAGGAGCTGGAAAAGCGCCTGATCATCGAAAAGCTTCTGGATCGGGAAGTCTACTCGCGGGTGAAGATCACCGAGGAGGAACTGGCGGCCCTTTACCAGTCCGCGGGTACCGGGCCGACCGGGAAGAAGACCCCGGCGGATAAAAGCAGGGAAGCCGTCCTGGTCGAACAGCTTCGCCGGAGGAAAGCTGAAGACCGCCTGGACCGGTTGATGGACGAAATCCGAAAGGCGTATCCGGCAGAGCTCAACGAGGCTGCGTTCCAGGAAATTCTGAGCCCATGAAAGTTGTCCACCCAACGAGGTCGTGCATGAAGAAAACGACGGTCCGGACTCCCGCCTCGCGGCGGGGCCTTTGCATTTTTGCTGTTGCAGTCATGCTGTCAGTGATCCCGCTTCCCGGGCGGGCGCAGGACTCGGAAACGATCGATCGCATCGTGGCCGAGGTCAACGACGGCGTGATCACCCTTTTCGAGCTCAATCAGGCGGCCCAGCCGTTTATCGAACGGGTTCGCGGGATGAACCGGCCCCTCGAAGAGGAGCGCCGGATGCTGTTCGAAGTCCGGGAGAAGGTGCTCAACCAGTTGATCGACCAGATGCTGACCGACCAGGAGATCGAGCGGCTCCAGATATCGGTCAGTGAAGAAACCGTGGACAACACGATCGAGCAGATCAAAAAGAGCAATTTCATCACCGATGCGCAGCTTCGTGAAAAGCTCAAGGTGGAAGGCCTCACCATGGAGGACTATCGCCAGCAGGTGCGGGATCAGATCCTTCGCGGCCGGCTGGTGAACCGGGAGGTCAAGAGCAAGATCGTCATCACCGACGAGGACATACAGGCCTGCTACATCGAAAACAAGGACCAGTATTGCGGTGAAAAGAAATACCACATCCGCCATATCCTCATGAAGGTTCCGTCCTTTGCGAACGACGATGAAAAGGCGGACGTCCGTAGACGAATGGAAGCGGTGATGGAACGCCTGGACGCCGGTGAATCCTTTGCGGATCTGGCGAGTACCTACACCGAATCGCCTCTCAGGGACGAGGGTGGGGATCTCGGCGCCTTCGAACTCAAGGGCCTGTCTCCACCGATCCGGAAGGCGGTGGAGAATTTGCAAGCAGGCGCCCATTCCGGGATTGTCGACACCGACCAGGGGCTCCAGATCTTCTACCTGGAGGAGGTTATCGAGCAACCGGACCAACCCATCGAGGAAGTCCGGGCCGAGATCGAGACGCGGCTCTACAACCAGATCGTGGACGAGAAATTTGAATCCTGGCTTGCCGAACTTCGCCGGAAATCCCATATCCGAATCATCCGCTGAGCCGCCTTACGGAAGCGGCGACCCGATACGTCGGCAGGCGATGGCGCTGTGGGGCATCGGGCCGAACTCCGGTGTCGCGGACTCCGGGAAGCAGCTCAGGAGTCCCGTGGTGACTGTGCTTTTTCGCACCGGGCGACGCCCGGCCCCGTCGGCCCGATGCAGGACCGTCCACAACCTGTCAATGGTGCTCAACAAGGGGAATGCATTTACATGAACGAGGATAACGGTCATTCGACCTACGGCGATTATCTACGATACATCCGCCTCAAGCGGAATATTTCGCTGCACGATGTCTCGGCGGCGACCCGCATTCGTCCTGAAATCCTGCATTGGATGGAAGAGGGCGACGAAAACCGGCTGCCGGATCCCATCTATATCAAAGGATTCATCAAGCAGGTCGCGGAAGCCATTGGGGCGGATCCTGAAGAAGCGCTCCGTCTCTACAGGGCGGAAAACGAAGTCCCGCCGCATCCGCAGCCCCGGCAGGAGAAGGGGCCCGCCAGGCCGGCTTCCGTCGGTGCGCTCCTGCTGGCACTGGCGGTCATCGCGCTGCTGGTGGCGGGAGTGATGTGGTTTCAGAGCTGGCGCTCCCGTTCCGATGACGCGGCACCGTCGAATCCGACCGCCTCTGCTCCGAAGGCGCCCGCCGAGGCTTCCTCCAACCCCGCCCCGCCGGTCCAGCCGGCTTCGCCGGCTCCGGTCGAGGCCCCGGCATCGACGGCCGCTCCGGCCCCGCCGCCGGCCGGGGAAGCGGCGGCGCCTGAATCGAGATCCCGAAGCCAGCTGGCGCTGCAAATCGACGCGATGGAAGAGACCTGGATCAAGGTCATCCGTGATGAAAATCCCGCTGAGGAATATTTTCTGAAAATCGGGGATCAGCTTGAACTCAACGCCCGCACCGTCTATAGTCTCCTGATTGGCAACGCGGGCGGCGTCCGGTTGAGCCTGAACGGAAAGCCGATTCCGGTTCCGGGAAAGACCGGTCAGGTCGTGACGATGCAGCTTCCCTGACCCGGCCCGCTTCGGCGCCGGGCCCCCGCCGACGGCCTCCCGCAGGTCGACATCCGCCAATCGGTATCTGACAAATCAGCCTCTGACAGACAGGGCGGTCCGATTCTTTAGTGGCTTCATTCGCGGCCACCAGGAGGAAGGGCCATCTTCCGACGCCCGGCCGGCCGGCCTTGCGGTGTTTCAGGCGGTGATGGACTGAACATGCAGAACGATCGAAACAAAATACTGCTCGAAAGCATCCGGCGGCTTCTCAGAAGGGGGGCGAGCACCCATCTTCGGAAGATCGTCAACAAGGCGCACGCCGCGGACCTGTCGATCGTTTTCCGTTCCCTGTCCCTTCCCCAGCAGCTCAAGCTCTTCCGGATGATCGAGGAGACGGAAACCAAAGGGCTCCTGTTCAGCGAACTGGACGAGGACAATTTCCTGAACCTCGTCAAGGAACTCCAGATTCAGGATATCGTCACCATCCTCGAGCAGATGCCGACCGATGACGTCGCGGACCTGATCGGCCGGCTCCCCGACGAACTCTCCGACGCCATCCTGGAGAAGATGAAAAGGGAAGGGTCCGAGGAAATCGAGGGACTGCTGCGCTACGGAGACGACACCGCCGGCGGAATCATGGTTCCCGATTTCATCGCCTTGCGGGAGGACATCACCGCCCGGGAGGCCATCGAGGCGGTCCAGACCGAGTACCAGGACGTGGAAATGCCGTTCTATCTCTACGTCGTGGACGAGTACGGGAAGCTCGTCGGCGTCTGTTCCCTGAGGCAGCTCGTGGTGGTCCAGCCGGAAACGCCGCTGAAGGACTTCATGAACACCGAGGTCATTTCCGTCCACACCCACATGGACCAGGAGGAAGTGGCCCGGATCGTCGCCCGGTACGACATCCTGGCCGTGCCCGTGGTCGACGACAGCCACCGGCTGGTGGGAATCGTAACGGTGGACGACGTGATCGACATCATCAGGGCGGAAGCCACCGAGGACATGCTCAAGATGGCCGGCGCCGGTGAACAGTTCGTGGAGACCCAGACGGTGGCACGCGCCACGCGCATCCGCCTGCCCTGGCTCTTTGCAAGCTGCTGCGGCGGGATCTTCGCGTTCTTCATCATCGGGCATTACGAGGACTCCCTGACGCGGTTTGCCTCCCTGGCAGCCTTCATCCCGGTGATCATGGGGATGGGCGGCAACGTGGGGACGCAGTCCTCCACCATCGTCGTCCGGGGGCTGGCGACGGGACGCATTCAGATCCGCGACATCTGGCGGGTCGTTTTCAAGGAGCTGGCCATCGGTTTCATCCTGGGGGCGATCTACGGCCTGATGATCGGTCTGGTGGCCCATTTCCGGTTTTCCCTCTTCGCCCTTGCCATCGCGGTCGCCCTCGCCGTGGTCAGTTCCATGTCCGTTGCGACGCTGGTCGGCTCCTTCGTTCCGATGGTGCTGGCCCGGTTCAACATCGATCCGGCCGTGGCGACCGGCCCCTTCGTGACCACCTCGATCGATATCATCAGCGTGTATTTCTATTTCCTCATTGCCACCACGCTTTTGGCTCTATGACATCCGCGACCGGTTTCAGCACCGACGCCATCGCCCTGCGGCGGGTCGAATACGGGGACCACGATCTCATCGTGACATTTTTCACGAGGGACCGTGGAAGGCTCTCCGCCATCGCCAAAAACGCCAAAAAAAGCACACGGCGATTCGGCGGCCGGCTCGAATTGTTCGCAGCGGTGCGCGCGATTTGCAATCCGCCGCGGAGAGGCGGCCTTCTGGTGCTTCAGGAGGTGGAGCTGATCCGCCCCCATGCGGGCATCCGGACGCGTATCGACAAGACAGCGTATGCCAGCTACTGGGCCGAACTGGTGACGATCGGCACCGAGGAGGCGGCGCCGTCGGAGGCCATTTACGAACTGTTGGCCTTCGTGCTGGACAGCCTTTCCGAAGGCCGTCTTCCGGCAATGCACTTGAGTATTCTGTTTCAGATGCGGTATCTCATGCTGGCCGGGCTTTGCCCCAATCTGGAGGGCTGCTGCGCCTGCCGGTCGGATCTGGAGGGAATGCCCCGGAAGGGAGCGGTGTTCGATCTCAAGCGGGGCGGGCTCACCTGTGACCGCGTCGAGTGCGGTGCCTCCGGGACGATCCATCTTTCCAAGGGCACCATCAAGCAGCTCAGATGGCTCGAAAGCGGGGATCTCTCCAGGGCCCTGCGCAGCCGGTTTACGGCGGAAACCGCCGCGGAGGCCGAAGCCTTTCTCGAAGGGTTCACAGTCTACCATCTGGGAAAGCGGCCCAAGAGCCTCTCCGTGCTTCGCCAGATACGCACGGCGGGCGCTTCCGACCGGCCCGGGCCGCCCGGGCGGGCGCGCAAACCCCCGGCGACCGATCGATGAACTGGAGGTCTGTTTTGATACGGGACTTTGTGAAGGCGAACGTTCTTCGGGCGTCGGCTCCCTGCCGGATCGACATGGGGGGGACGCTGGACATCAGAACCTTTTATATTCCGCTCCAGGGGGTCGATCCGTGCACGATCAACCTGGCCCTGGATCTGCGCACCGAAATCGCGCTGGAACCTTACGACGCCGGCATGGTAAAGGTGTCCTCCGTCGGCTTCGACACGGCGGTCTTTGCCGCCGGCTCCGCGCCCTATACCCATCCACTGGGGTTGATCTTTGCGGTGGCGGACGCCTTTTCAGCGGACGGGGTGTGGATCGACATCCGTTCGGCTTCCCCCCCGAGAAGCGCATTGGGCGGCTCCTCCGTCGCTGCCGTGGCATTGGTGGCGGCGCTGTCGAAAGCCTCGGAGGCGGATTCGACACCGGCGGCGGGACGGCATGAGGCCGCCATGCTGGCCCATGCCATCGAGGAGGCCGTTGCCAGCGTTCCCTGCGGAGTACAGGATCAACTGGCGGCCGCTTTCGGCGGTGCGAACGCATGGCACTGGAAGCCCCAATCCGACGGCACGGGCTACTCTCGCAGGGAACTGAACGGCATCCGGAATCCGGACGCCTTCCGCCGCCACGTTCTCGTCGCGTATTGCGGGGTCCCCCACGAATCCAGCGACGTGAACGGACAGTGGGTCCGTTCCTTTCTGAACGGCCGGCACCGCCAGGAGTGGAGAGATATTGCACGGACGGCGCTGGACTTCGTCGATGCCCTGGACCGGATGGACTGGAATGCGGCGGTCGATGCCATGAACCGGGAGGTGGATATCCGGAAGGCGATGACGCCCGATGTCCTGGACGAGATGGGCGATGCATTGACAGCCGCCGCCCGCGAGATCGGATGCGGCGCCCGTTTCACCGGCGCCGGCGCCGGCGGATGCCTTTGGGCGCTGGGGGCGGAGTCCGCGGTGGCTGAGCTGCGAGGGATCTGGGAGCGGCTCCTGTCGCAGAGGTCGGATGCGCGGCTGCTGGCCGCCGGGCTCGACACCGAAGGACTCCGGGTTGACTGCCGGCGGAGAGAATGAGAGAAGATCGGATCGGACCGCGCGACGTTTAAGGAATTGCTTTCAACGGTTGAGAGGTGGGTATGCACTTTCAGGAAGTCATCATGGCATTGAACCGGTTCTGGGCCGAAAAGGGATGCGTCCTGGTCCAGCCATACGACATGGAGGTCGGAGCCGGAACGTTTCATCCGTCAACGCTTCTGAGGGCGCTCGGGCCCGAACCCTGGAACGTCGCCTACGTGCAGCCGTCCCGCCGGCCCACCGACGGCCGTTACGGAGACAACCCCAATCGCCTCCAGCACTATTACCAGTATCAGGTCATCCTCAAACCCTCGCCCTACGATGTGCAGGAGCAGTACCTGGAGAGCCTGAAGGCACTCGGAATCGATACGCTCGAGCACGATGTCCGGTTCGTGGAGGATGACTGGGAGTCCCCGACCCTGGGCGCCGCCGGACTCGGCTGGGAGGTCTGGCTCGACGGCATGGAGATCACCCAGTTCACCTATTTTCAGATGGTCGGCAGCATCGAAACCCGGCCCGTCTCCGCCGAGATCACCTACGGACTGGAGCGCATCGCCATGTACATCCAGGGGGTGGACAATGTCTACGACCTGAAGTGGAACGATCGGATCACCTACGGCGATGTCTATCATCGGAACGAGGTCGAACAGTCCACCTACAATTTCGAAAAAGCGGACGTGGAGATGCTTCTGGCCTTCTTCGATCGTTACGAAGCCGAATCGAGGCGGATCATCGCCGAAGGCCTCGTCATTCCCGCCTACGAATATTGCCTGAAGTGCTCTCACACCTTCAATCTTCTGGATGCCAGGGGCGCGATCAGCGTGACCGAGCGAACCGGGTATATCGGCCGCATCCGCAACCTGGCCCGGGCCTGTGCGGAGGGCTACGAGCAACAGCGGAAATCCATGGGATATCCGCTGCTCAGTCGATAAGCCCCGGCTCCGGGCAGACCCTGTGGACCAACTTTACGTTGACTCTTATCCTGCGCGACACCCGTCATCCGGGGCCGCAAACCAGAGGTGGACATGGAACGGCTACTGGTAGAAATCGGAACGGAAGAAATCCCGGCCGGCTACATCCCGCCGGCGCTCGAGTACCTTCGCCGGACGGTGGAACAGAGGCTGACGGAAGCCAGAATCGCATTCGGCGCCATCCGCGTCTACGGGACGCCGATGCGGCTGGCCGTGGAAGTGGAGGACGTCGCGGACCGGCAGGAGGCGACGACTTCCGAGGTGATGGGCCCGCCGGCGGCCGTGGGGCTGGATGCGGACGGCAAGCCGACCATGGCGGCCCTGAAGTTTGCCGAAAAGGTGGGCGTGGACGCCTCCGAGCTCCGGGTCCGGGAAACGCAGAAAGGGCGCTACCTTTGCGCCGAGAAGGCCGAAGCTGCCAGGGACACCGTCTCTCTCATGCGGGAGATGCTCCCGGAGCTGATTCTCTCGATGCCGTTTCCGAAAACCATGCGATGGGCAGACCTGTCGATCGCTTTTGCCCGTCCGATCCGTTGGCTGACGGCGCTTTACGGGGAAAAGATCATCGATTTCGAACTGGGAAATCTTTCCAGCGGAAGGACCACCTTCGGCCACCGCTTCATGGCGTCGCATCCGGTCGAGATCCGGCGCCCCGAGGACTATGTCGAAACCCTTGCAGGCGTCAACGTCGTCGTGGACATGGCCGAACGGAAAAACCGGATCATAGAGGAGATCCGCCGGGTCGCCGAGGGACTCGGGGGCCGTGTCCTCGAGGATCCCGAATTGGTCGACACGGTGGCCAACCTGGTGGAGCTGCCCGTGGTCATCTCCGGCCGTTTCGATGATCGTTTCCTGCAGCTGCCGGATGAAGTGCTGATCACCTCCATGCGGGAACACCAGAAATATTTTGCCGTGGCGGATGCCTCGGGGGCCCTGATGCCCCATTTTGTCGTCGTCAACAACACCCGGGCGCGCGACATGAACGTGGTGGCCAGGGGGCACGAACGGGTGTTGCGCGCCCGGCTGGAGGATGCGCTGTTCTTCTACAAGAACGACCTGACGGTCTCCCCGGGCCAATGGGTCGAAAAGCTCGACGGCGTTCTGTTTCAGGCTCAGCTCGGATCCATGGCGCGAAAGACCGAGCGGGTCCGTCGGGTGGCCGTGCAACTGGCCGACCGGATGAATGCGGACGATCCCGCACTCAGGCAGAAGGTCGATCGGGCGGCAATGCTTTGCAAGGCAGATCTTCTCAGCCAGGTCGTCGTGGAATTCCCCAAACTTCAGGGCGTGATGGGGCGGATCTACGCCGCCCATTCCGGCGAGCCCCCCGAAGTGGCCGCCGCCATCGAGGAGCACTACCGGCCCGTCTACTCGGGCGGGCCGCTGCCGGAAACCATGGTCGGAACGCTGCTGGCGATCGCGGACAAGCTCGACACCCTCTGCGGGTGCTTCAGCGTGGGTCTCGTTCCGACAGGAGCATCGGATCCATACGCACTCCGGCGACAGAGCATCGGCATCATTTCGATGCTGCGGCAACACGGGCTGGATTTTCCGCTGCCGGAGACGATCCGGGACTGTCTCGCGGCCTTTGCCGACCAGGCGGTCGAACCCCTGGAAACCGTCGCCGACCGGATTCTCGGGTTTCTCCGCGACCGTGTCGCCCATCTGCTGAGCGAGGAGGGCCACGCGAAGGACACCATCGTCGCCGTGACATCGGTTTCCGTGGACCGAATCCCCCAAGTGTGGCACAAGGTGCGGGCCCTCGACACACTGCGCCGGGAGGCGGGGTTCGAGCCGCTGGCCGTGGCCTTCAAGCGTGTGGCCAACATAATCCGAAAGGCGAGGCAGGAGGATCCTTCCGTCGCCATCACGACGGTGGACCCCGGGCGCTTCGAGTCCGACTGCGAGTCGAACCTTTTCAAGGCGTTCCAGGGTGTGAGGGAAAGCATCGAAGCCGATCTCGCCTCCGGAGAATTCGAGCAGGCGCTCGCCACGGTCGCCACGCTTCGCGAGCCGGTGGACGCCTTTTTCGACGGCGTCATGGTCATGGCGGAAGATCCTCGCCTCAGGAACAACCGGCTTGCCCTGCTGGCCCAGATCGCCCATTTGTTCGAAACCATTGCAGACTTTTCGAAGATATCCACCTGAACCCAACCGCAGACCGGCAACGCCCGGAGGATCGTCTGGTGCGGTCCGAAAGCCGGCCGAACCGGACAAGGAGATAGGAAGATGGCCTACGAAGCGGACAAGGACAAAGTACTCAAACAATGGAAGTGCGAGGAGACCGGGCTGATGGTCTCCATCAACCAATACGGCGACGGAGAGCCCAAGGTGCAGATCGGACCGCGGATCCTCATGAAGAAGGACGGTACCGAGCGGGCGCCGGCCAAAGCCGGACGTCTGAGCGTCGAAGACCTGATGTGGCTCTACGACATCATCGACGAGATCAAGGAAGAGTTGACCAGCCGGGTGGGACCCCGATAACGGCAAAGCCGGAACCCGGCCGGTCCCCTCGTCGCTTAAGGAGACGATTGCCGCATGGTGGCGACTCGCTTTCATGATGGGCTTCCGCTGGTGACGCCTCCCGTTTGGCGGGGCGACCCGCTGACGGGTCATGATCGGGCCCTGCTGGTGGCGACCTCCCCGGACGTCCGGCGCCTCGTTCGCCGGCAGGGGATGGCCCAGGACGCCGGCGTGCCCCTGTTTACCAGCCGGTTTTACGCGGAACGGCCGCCTTGCGCGGTGGTCGGTCCGTTTATCGGGGCGCCCCATGCGGTAATGCTTCTGGAAACCATTTCCGCCTGGGGAATCCGCCGGCTCGTTCTCTTCGGCTGGTGCGGTGCCGTCCATCACGACCTGACTCCGGGCGATCTCCTGATTCCATCCTCGGCGATCCCCGACGAGGGGACCTCCCGACACTACTCCGATGCCACCGACGCCTGGACTCCCTCGGCCGGCATCAACCGGTTCCTTTTCGAATCACTTTCGGCTCATGGATTGACGACGCACCAGGGCCCGGTCTGGTCTACGGACGCCATTTTCCGGGAGACGCCGGGCAAGATCGCGGCGTTTCGAGAGAAGGGCGCCGTTGCCGTCGACATGGAGCTGTCGGCCGTGCTAGCGGCCGGCGCGGCGCTGGGTGTCGAGGTCGGCGCGGTGCTGTTGGTTTCCGACGATGTCTCCGGACCGCGCTGGCGGCCCGGTTTTTCGACGGATCGCTTCCGCCGGGCCCGCAACGCGGTCACAACCGCCCTGATGCAATTGTGGGAGACGCCATGGACCCCGAAATCCGAAACAGAGCGGAAGCACTCCGCCGACAGCTGAACCACCACAACTACCGCTATTACGTGCTCGACGACCCCGAGATTTCGGATGCCGAGTACGACCGGATGATGAAGGAGCTGAAGGACCTCGAGGAGCGTTGGCCGGAGCTGGCCTCTCCCCTGTCTCCCACGGCCCGCGTCGGGGCCGCCCCGCTGGATAGGTTCCAACCCGTACCGCACCGAATTCCGATGCTCAGTCTCGACAACGCCTTTTCCGAGTCGGAGGTTCTCGACTTCGATCGACGGGTACGGCGTCTGCTGAAGATCGAGGATGAAGTGACCTATACCGTCGAACCCAAGATGGACGGGCTCGCGGTCGAACTCGTCTATGAAAGCGGCCGGTTGGTCATGGCGTCCACCCGGGGCGACGGCGTCACCGGCGAGGGGATCACCGACAACATCCGCACCGTGAGAAGCGTCCCGCTGGAGCTGCGTTCCGAGCGGGGGCTGCGCGTGCCGGAGCTTCTCGAGGCGCGCGGGGAAGTGTTCCTCTCCAAGAGCGGATTTCTCAAGCTCAACCGGGACCGGACGGCCCAGGGGCTGCCGGCGTTTGCGAACCCGAGAAACGCTGCGGCGGGATCCCTCAGGCAGTTGGATCCCCGCATCACCGCCAGCCGTCCCCTGGAGATTTTCTTCTATGGGATCGGCGTGGCCAGGGGCATCGAGGCGTCCACCCATGGAGAGATTCTCGAGACCCTCAAATCGCTTGGGCTTCGCGTCAATCCTTTGACCCGGGCAGGTATCTCCATCGGCGATGCCCTGGCCTATTACAACGAACTTGCCCGATCCCGCCACGAACTGGCCTATGACATCGACGGCATGGTGATCAAGGTGGACCGCCTCGAGTTCCAGGCCGCCGTCGGCACCACTTCCCGCAGCCCCAGGTGGGCCCTGGCTTTCAAGTTTGAATCCATTCAGGAGACCACCCGGCTCCTCGACATCGATGTTCAGGTGGGCCGGACCGGGACCCTCACTCCGGTTGCCCGCCTCGAGCCTGTCAACATCGCCGGGGTGACGGTCAGCCGCGCGACGCTTCACAATATGGACGAGATCGAACGTAAGGACATACGCATCGGCGACACCGTCCTCGTCCAGCGGGCCGGCGATGTCATTCCCGAGGTGGTCAAGGTCATTGCCTCCAACCGGGACGGCACCGAGCGCCGCTTCAGGATGCCGTCCGTCTGCCCGGCGTGCGGCTCCGAGGTCCACCGTCCAGAAGGAGAGGCCGCGGTCCGCTGCCTCAATGCGGACTGCCCGGCACAGGTCAAGGAGCGCATCTTCCACTTCGCCTCCAAAGGCGCGCTCGATATCGACGGCATGGGCGAGAAGTTGATAGACCAACTGTTCACCTCCGGGCTCGTTCGAACGGTTGCGGATATTTTTCATCTCGACGCGGAATCCCTCGAAAGGCTCGACCGCATGGGGAAGAAATCCACGGAAAACCTGCTGGCTTCGATCGAGGCGGCCAAACGCACCACCCTGGCCCGGTTTCTTTTCGGCCTTGGCATCCGAAACGTGGGGGAACACGTGGCCGCCATCCTGGCCGGCGTTTTCGGGCGGCTCGATCGACTGCTCTCCGCCAGCAGGGAGGAACTCGAAGCCATCGACGGCGTCGGGCCCATCGTGGCCCGCCGCATCGTCGAGTTCCTGGAAAAGGAAGAAAACCGATCGCTGATATCGCGGCTGCTGGATGCCGGCGTCGTCTTCGAGGAGCCCCCGGCAACGCGTTCGGAGCGGCTTTCGGGGAAGGTCTTCGTTCTGACCGGCGCGCTGGCGACATTGACGCGTGACGAGGCAACCGCTCTCATCGAAAGGGCGGGCGGACGGGTCTCCGGTTCGGTCAGCGGCAGGACCGATTTCCTGGTGGCCGGCGAGTCACCGGGGAGCAAGCTGGAAAAGGCCCGTCGTTTGGGCGTCGAAATCATCGACGAAGCCGGGCTTCTCGATATGGCGGGGGAAGGCGGTTCCAGAGAAATCCAATGACCGGGGGATGAGCAGATGGAATCCAAGGCTCGGGCGCACGTGTGGATTCGGGGAAGGGTCCAGGGAGTGGCCTTTCGCTGGGAAACCCAACGGGTCGCAGAGGTTCACGGGTTGACCGGCTGGGTGAGAAACCTGCCGGATGGCCGGGTGGAGGCCGTGTTCGAAGGCGACCGCAAGGAGGTGGAGGCGGTGATTCACTGGTGCCGTCAGGGGCCGCCGATCGCCTGCGTGGAAAATATCAGGACCGAGTGGGAGGCGGTGACGGGCGAATTCACGGGATTTGTCATCACCGGGTGAACAGCGGGCGGTCTCGCACCGGAGAAACGGCTTCCGCGCCAGCGGGCAGGGACCTTTTTCCCGGATCGAGAAAATCGAAAGGCGGTCCGCGCCGGCCGCGCAAACCGCCTTTCCGCAAAATCGGAGGTCGGGCGGATCAGATAGCGTCTCTCAGCTTCTTGCCCGGGCGGAACTTCACCACGTTCGTGGCCTTGATCTTGATCGGCTCGCCGGTCTGGGGATTGCGGCCTTTGCGGGCCTTGCGTCGCACTTTGGAAAAGGTGCCGAAACCGACCAGGGTCACTTTACCGTCTTTTTTCTTCAAGGCCTTGCCGACGCTGTCCAGAAAGGAGTTCAACGCCGCGGCGGCCGCTACCTTGGAGATACCGGCCTCTTTTGATGCTTTCTCGACGATTTCTGCCTTGGTCATCTTTTTACCCCCTTTTCTTTTCATTTCGAATTAGCCGCGATTGCCGATGGTTGCTATGTCCAATATTAAAGGATATCCGCCGTGTCAATAGGCATAAGCGTTTATAAACCCTTTTTTCATAAAAAAGCCGTTTGATGCTCTCCATTGAGGCATTTAAACGGGTAGCGCAGACTTGAAACTGCTGTTGCCAAGGCATTCCGGGAAGCGATTTCCAAAGAATCCCCCAACCGCAGGCCCCTGCCCCAAGGCGGGCTTCGAATCCGAGGGATGCTGTTTCAGAACAAGGCCTGCACGTACTTTTCCGGGTCGAACACCTGCAGATCGTCCAGCTGCTCTCCGACACCGATGTATCTGAGCGGTATGTTCAAGGCGCCGCAGATCCCGATGACGATGCCGCCCTTGGCGGTCCCGTCGAGCTTGGTCAACGCGAGGCCGGTCAACTCAAGGGCGTCGTTGAAGAGTTTGGCCTGGGACAGTGCATTCTGACCGGTGGTGGCGTCCAGCACCAGCAGGGTTTCGTGGGGCGCTCCGGTCATCCGCTTTCCGATGGAGCGCTTGATCTTCTTGAGCTCTTCCATGAGATTGACCTTGGTGTGCAGACGGCCGGCGGTGTCGATCAGCACCACATCCATGCCCCTCGCCGACGCGGCATCGACGGCGTCGTAGGCCACCGCGGCCGGATCCGCGTGATCCTTGTGCCGGACGATCTGCGCATCGGCCCGGTCGGCCCAGATGGAAAGCTGTTCGATGGCAGCGGCGCGGAAGGTGTCGGCGGCCCCGATGAGAACCCGGTTGCCGGAGGCCGCATAGCGGGCCGCGAGTTTTCCGATGGTCGTGGTTTTGCCCACGCCGTTGACCCCGACCACCATAATGACGTGAGGTTTCTCCTCGAATGTCTCCGGTGGGGGCGCATAGGGTTCGACGAGCGAGCGGATTTCGTCTCTGAGAAGCGTTTTCAGCCCTTCCGCGCCCTTGACCTTCGCCGCCTGGGACGAAATGCGTTCGATGATCTTCATCGAGGTCTGGACACCGATATCGGCGGTGATGAGCAGCTCTTCGAGATCCTCGAGCATCGCCGCATCCAGCCTCCGGCCGCCCCGGAACAGATCCTCGATGTCGGTGTTCAGGAAATCCCGGGTCTTGGTGAGGCCTTTTTTCAGGCGGGCGAAGAATCTTCCTTTCGTTTCCTCGGACGCGGCGGCCGACTCCGGCGGCGCTGCCGTGTCGGCCTCCGGATCGGGTTCGACTTCCGCGGGCACGAATGCGCTCTCGTCGGAAGATTCCTGCCCGTCATCGACGGAGGATTCTGCCGCAACGGACCCCTCGCCGGCTTCGGGCGGGGTTTCGCTCTCAGTGTGCGGGCCGCCGGCTTCGGCCGTCCTGTCCTTGTCTTTCTTCTTGAACCATTTGAACGCCATGGTGGTCCTTCCGGATGTGGATAAATGACTGTCAGTGATACACCAGGGTCAGCAATCAGGCCGCCTTCTCGAGGTTCACCGAAACCACCTTCGAGATTCCTTTCTTTTCCATGGTAATGCCGAACAGCGTATCGGCGAATTCCATGCTGCGCTTGTTGTGGGTCACCATGATGATCTGTGATTTTTCGCCGATGCTTTTGAGCAGCTCGTTGAAGCGGCCGACGTTGGCGTCATCGAGCGGTGCGTCGATTTCATCCAGCAGGCAGAAGGAGGTCGGGCGGATCAGAAAGATCGAGAAGATAAACGCAATCGCCGACAACGCTTTTTCTCCTCCGGACAACAGGCTCATCCGGGTGAGCTTCTTTCCGGGGGGGTGGATCATGAATTCGATACCCGTTTCCAGGGGGCTGGAAGGGTCGGTCATCACCAGGCTGGCCGATCCTCCCTGAAACAGGCGGGGAAAGACTTCGGCGAGCTTCTCGTTGACCTGGCCCAGTGTGGTCAGAAAACGTTCCTGGGTGATGCGGTTGATCTTGCGGATCACCGTGTGCAGATCCTCGATCGCCTGGTTGAGATCGTCCCTCTGGGTGCACAGGAAGTCGTACCGGGTCTTTAGTTGCTCGTATTCCTTGATGGCACCGAGGTTCACGTCCTGGATGGCGGAGATTTTCCTCCGGCAGCGGTCGAGCTCGGCGGACAGCGCGTCGACGGTCAGATCGAGTTCATCGCCGTCACGTTCCAGCTCCGCCTTGAACTGAATGACCGAACCGTGATAGCGCTCCTGGATCCGGCCGGTGATGTTCTCCCGTTTGAGCCTGAGCTCCGAGACCTCCAGCTCGAGGGTGCGAAGCTGTTCGAGGGTCTTCTCGCGGCGGGCCTGAAGGTCCGCCATGACGGAATCATTGTCCTTCAGCCGGTCGTCGATCGCCTGGTATTCCGTCTCGTTTTCCTCCAGGATTTCGTCCAGCTGCTTCAATTCCAGGTAACGCTGTGCGAGGGTTGCGGCGTCCTCCTCGACTTTCCGGGTCAGGTTCCGGCGCCGCTCCCGCTTGGCCGCCACCTCCTGGACCAGTTCCTGGAGCCGGCGGACGCCGTCCTCCTGAAAGTCCTTCAGCCGCCGCAGGGTGCTGACGCTGTTTTCGAGCCTGGCGTTCAGAGTGGTGAGTCGAAGCCTGATGTCGTTGACCGTCTGCTGACGGGTCTGCATATCGTTCGATAGCCCCTGAATCCGTGAGCTCAGATCCGACACGCCGTCCTGAGCGCTTTTGACCTCCGAGGACACCTGATCGAGCAGCGCGTGGCAGCGGCCGATTTCCTCCTCGATGTCGCTTTCCTCTCCCTGGATCTGTTCCTGTTCGAGCTGTACGATCTCGAGGTGGCGTCGGGCGTTCTTCGAATCCTCGGCTGCGCGGTAGAGGCGCCGTTCGGCATCCATGACATCCTGGCCCAGGGCGTTTTTTTCCTCGACCAGATGCTGGAGTTGGATTTCCAGCTGCCGGGCCTCCTTCTCGAGCTCCTCCTGCCGGCGCCTGGCCGCTTCGGTCTGCCGGTCGAGGTTCGTCAGGGTCTGTTCGAGGGTCCTGATCTCCTGCTTCTTTTCAAGGATACCGGACAGCTTGTCCTTTCCGCCGCCGGACAAGAACCCCTGGTGGGTGACGACATCGCCCTCGACGGTCACGACGGTCCGGCGGGCGCCGTTGAGATGATGGATTCCTACGGCCGCCTCGGCCGACGGGGCGACGATGACATGCCCGAGCAGCGCTTCCGCTGCCTCTCGAAAGTCCGGCACGACCGTGAGATGGTCCATCAGGCGGGTGCAATCCCGGGGCAGATGGGCGTCGTTCGGGGGACTCAGGGGGTTGACCGCGGATACGGGAATGAATCCCGCCCTTCCGGCGGAGCTGGACTGAAGAAACGCCATCGCCCGCAGGCCTGCCTCCGGATCCTCCACCAGCACGTATTGAAGCGATTCTCCGAGCGCCGCTTCCACCGCCGCTTCAAAGCCCGGCCTGGGCGTTACCATGTCGGCCATGAGCCCCAGGATTCCCGTGAGCCCGCCGCCGGGTTTCCCGGAAGTCTTCAACACTGCCTTGACACCGTCCCGGTACCAGTCGAGGCTCGCCTCCATTTTTTTCAGCGCCTGGAATTGGGAGCGCATCTTTCCCCGTTCGATCTCAAGCGTGTGGGTTTCCTTGACCTGCGCCGCCAGGGCCGATCCCTTTTCCGAGATCCGGTTTTTCAGGTCGGCGATCCGGCCGTCGAGCTGTCCGGCTTCCCGCTTCAGGACGGTCAGCGCTTCCTCGCATTGCTTTTCCGCCTTCGCGCATTCCGTCACCTTGCCCGCGGCCTGCAAGGTCTCCTCGTCGATGCGTTTCAGGCGCCTGCGCAGGCTGTCCTTGTTGTTCTGGGCGTTCTGGTGGATGTTGGCATACTTCGCTTCCCGGGCCACCAGCTCCATCAGCCGGTTTTTCTCCTGCTCGAGCCGGCGGTTGAGCGCCGCATGCCGGCCGGCGACCTCCTCGGAATCGGACCGCTCCTTTTCAAGCTGGTGCCGGACTCCTTTGATTTCGGATTCGTAGGCCTCCTTCTGGCGGGAGACATCGAGGATTTCTCCCGATATTTTCTCGTTCTTTCCGGCCAACTCCTCGCGCGCCTCCTCGAGGGCCCGGGCTTCCACGGCCAGGCGTTCCACATCCCGTTTCATGTGATCCAGGTCGGTCTCCAGCTTGTCCACAGTCCGCCGGAGGTCGAACTGGCGGGTTTTCTGCGCACCGATTTCCTGGTTTTTCTGAAAGCGTTTGAGCTTGATCTCCTCCACGGCGGCGTCGAGTGCCTTCATCTCGGTGGATTGCGCGACGTCGGCGTCCTTGAGACGCTGCAACAGCCCCATGGTCTCATCGATGCGGACGGAGAAGTCGTCGTAGTGGTGGATGGCCAGCCGGATGTCCAGGGCCTTGATCCGCTCCTGAAAGGACTTGTAGATTTCCGCCTTCCTGGCCTGGCGTTTGAGCCCGGCCATCTGCCTTTTGATTTCGGCGATGATGTCGTTGAGCCGGTAGAGGTTCTGCTGAGTGGAGGCGAGCTTGCGCAGGGTTTCCGTGCGGCGCTGTTTGAACCGGGTGACGCCTGCGGCCTCTTCGATGAAAAAGCGGCGCTCCTCCGGGCCGGCGTCCGTAATCGCGCCGATGTTGCCCTGCTGGATGATGGCGTAGGACCTGGCCCCCAGTCCGCTGCCTAGAAATATGTTGAAGATGTCCTTGAGCCGGCAGGGCTGCTTGTTGATGAGATAGGCGCTTTCACCCGACCTGAACAGCCGGCGGGTGATCATGATTTCCGAATAGTCCCGCCATTCCTCGGGCGCAGAGCCGTTGTCGTTGATCAGAGTCAGGTTGACCTCCGCCATGTTGAGCGGCGGCTTGCCGCTGGCGCCCGCGAAGATGATGTCCTCCATGGACTTGCCGCGCAGCTGCTTCACGCTCTGCTCGCCCATCACCCACCGAAGGGCGTCCAGAATGTTGCTTTTTCCGCACCCGTTGGGTCCGACAACGGCCGAGATGCCGAGGGGGAAGTGAATCGTGGATTTGTCCACGAAGGATTTGAATCCGTGGATTTCAAGCTTCTTCAACTTCATCCGATCCGTCCTCTTGCCGTCGCGCTTGCATCACCGGACCGGGGAATCGCCGGTTCGACGGCATCAGGGATCCCAGGTCCGACCCGTGTTGGAAACGGTGGCTTCAACGCCGGAAAATTAGCAGGATTGCGTCATCAAGTAAAGCGAAAACACAATGGAGGGTGGTATGTAGCGATGTGGCATACAAGATGTTGTTGCTGTCGGCTCCACCTTTGCTTGCGTTGCCGGTCGCGGGCCCGGCCGGATGTCTTCGACGGTGGCTGGAACCGGCGCATTCGGCGGTTCCGGCCATCGCGCAATGCCCCGGGGTCCGATGCGCTTCCTCCAGGGGTCTGTCCTAAAGGATCTGGCTGAGAAACAGCTTGGTGCGATCGTGAGTGGGGCTGGTGAAAAAGTGTTCCGGGGTTCCGACTTCCACGATCCGTCCGGCGTCCATGAAGATCACCCGATCCGCCACTTCCCTGGCGAAGCCCATTTCGTGGGTGACGACGACCATGGTCATCCCCTCGCGCGCAAGGGTTTTCATGACGTCCAGGACTTCTCCGATCATTTCAGGATCCAGCGCCGAAGTCGGCTCGTCGAAGAGCATGACTTTCGGGTTCATCGCCAAGGCGCGAGCGATCGCCACGCGCTGCTGCTGCCCCCCCGAAAGCTGGTCCGGGTAGACGTTGGCCTTGTCACGGATGCCCACCTTGTCCAACAAGGCCATCGCGTTTTCGTCCGCGGTCTTCCGGGATCGCTTTCGGACCACCCGCTGTGCGAGGGTGATGTTTTCCATCACCGTCTTGTGGGGAAACAGGTTGAAGGACTGGAACACCATCCCCACCTCGGCGCGGACCTTGTTGATGTCCGTCTTCTTGTCGAGGATGTCGACGCCGTCGATGAGAATATGACCGCTGTTGGCGGCTTCCAGGTGATTCAGACATCGGAGGAAAGTGCTCTTCCCCGATCCCGACGGCCCGATCACCACCACCACTTCACCGGAGGAAATGGACGCGGTGACATCCACCAGGGCATGGACCTTGTGGGGAACGTAGAACGTTTTGTGAACATTGCGGACTTCGATCACGAGACGAGCATCCTCCTTTCCAGATACTGCAGGAGCATCGAAAGGCTGAAGGTCAGCAGGAGGTAGAGCAGGGCACAGACGAACCAGAGCTCGAAGGGCTGAAGGCTCGTGGTCACCACCTCCCGGGTGGCCTTGGTCAACTCGCGGATCGCGATGATGCCCAGAAGTGAGGAGTCCTTGATCAGGCTGATGAACTGGCCGGCCAACGGAGGGATGATGCGCCGGAAGGCCTGGGGCATTATCACGTAACGCATGCACTGCACATAGGTCATGCCCAGGGATCTCGCCGCCTCGGTCTGTCCCCTGTGGATCGACTGGATGCCGGCCCGGACGATTTCGGCCACATAGGCGCCGGCGAAGGTCGCCAGGGAGGCCACGCCGAACCAGATCGGCGGGACCTGGCCATAGCCCTGCTGGGCCAGCATCGTGTTGATGAGGGTTCCCAGCACGAAATACCAGATGAAGATCTGGACGAGAAGCGGCGAGCCCCGGATCAGCTCGATGTAGGTGATGGCGCTCCATTTGAGCGCGGGGTTGTCCGAGATCCGGGCGATGCCGGTGAGAAAGCCGAGGATGATCCCGAACAGGATGGCGATGATGCTGACCTTCAAGGTGAGCCAGAGTCCCTGGAGGAGAATGCCGACACGCCATTCGGTATAGGTGCCCAGAACGTCGCCCACGTAGATGGTGTCGCCTTCGCCGACCCGAAGTCCGCTGGATGGAAGCGTGTAATCTTCGGATTCGGCGTCGTTCCTCAGGGTGACGACCACCGCTGTTCCCTGCGGAGTCAGGGCATCGATCGTGCCGTCGATTTCAGCCCGGATATCGATTTCGTCATTGAAGAAGAAGTACTGGGGAACCCGGTACCAGCGCCAGACATAGTCGATTTTCAGCGTGGAATAGTAAAGCCCCGCCAGAAACAGGGCCACCGCCAGAAAGAAGACGCCGATCCAGCCGTAATGGGCCGGTC
Source organism: Desulfobacterales bacterium (assembly GCA_049366795.1). Lineage (GTDB taxonomy): Bacteria > Desulfobacterota > Desulfobacteria > Desulfobacterales > UBA5852 > CALNZV01. The sequence goes on along the minus strand of JBMNCP010000026.1, from coordinate 75,052 downwards.
CTTTTCCCGTGCGCCGCAAAGCCGATGATGCTTCCATAAATCTCCGATTGTCCGAAGGCGGGGGCCGCGCACAGAGTTCCCGGACGGCCTTCCGCGGCCGCCCGGCTCAGAGGAGACGCCCCGCCGAATACGCGGTGTTACTTGGCGACGTCGTTATACCATTCGGTGTTCTTGATCCACTTGTTGTAGATCGTTTCGTAGCGTCCGTCGTTTTTCACCTGACGCAAAAAGTTGTTCAGAAAGTTCAGGAAATCGGGATCGCCCTTCCGCACGGCCCAGGCCAGAGGCTCGTAGGTGAACGGCTGGTCCAGGAAGGTGAGCTTTCCGGCGCCCTGCTCGGCATTGAAGACCACGCAGTAGGGCAGGTCGTAGACAAATGCGTCGGCCTTGCCGTTGACCACTTCCAACGCGGCTTCGGTTTCGGTTTCGAAGGACTTGTAGGTGGCCTTGGGGATCATCCGCTTGACGGCCTGCTCGCCGGTCGTCCCGAGCTTCGAGGTCACGGTGTACTTGGGATCGTTGAGGTCCTTGTAGGAGCTAACGGTTCCGTCGTGCTTGTTGTTGATCAGGATGGTCTGGCCGACCACGATATAGGGATCGGCGAAGTTGATCTGGAGGTTCCGCTCCTGGGTGACCGTCATTCCGCTCATGATGATGTCGAACTTGTTCGTCAGCAGGGCGGGAATGATGCCGTCCCACGACGTGTTCACCGGGGCGAACTTGACGCCCATGGCCTTGGCCAGTTCCTTGGCCATGTCGATGTCGAAACCGACGAAATTTCCCTTCTTGTCCGTCATTTCGAAGGGCATGTAGCCGGCTTCGAAACCAACGCGGATCTCCCCGCGCTCCATGATGGCGTTCACCGTGGATTTTTTTGCCAGATCGATGTCGTCGGCCCAGGCGGGTGAGAAGGCGAATGCGCACAGTGCCGCTACAGCGATCCATCCAACAATCCATTTTCTCATCATGCTTCTCCTCCTTTTAAGTCAGTTCTGTACGGTGGGTAACATCGAGCCTGAGGCATCGAAGGGCAGGCCATCCATAGGAACTGCCGGAACCACCTGCTCGGACATGATCGTGCCTGAGGGATCCATCGTGGAGGGGAGCCATTCCCAGCGGCTAATAGGACTTGCCTTCATCGAGGATCTCCCGTATGACCATCTGGCTCCCGCACTTCGGGCATTTGGGCAATTCTTCCCTCGGAATATAGACGATTTCGGTGTGCCGGCATTTCGGGCACACCACCTCGACCGGCTCATTCCGCTTTTTCATGATGGCATCCCCTAAAAAATAAACGCTATTTAGCACAGAATACCGAAATGGCAAACCCGTTTTCGCGGAGATCGCCGCGGGATGCGGAAAGACGTTGAACCGCCTCTCTCAGGTATGATATTTTCAATTCGACTTCGCGTGCCTTTCGCCCATCTTTCGCGGCAGCCCCACCCCCGTCAGGGGGGATTCCGGCGGGCGGCCCTCAACCACAGCGGGGGAAATCCATGTCCGACTCCAATCTCGAACACATCAAGGATTTGCTGGCCACGGATCCGGTCAAGACCGCCATCAGCGATATGAGCGCCGGCCTGATCGAACGGCTCGCCTTCCGTCCTCCCAAATGCCGGGTCTTCGAAGCCCCTATGACCACCCTGCGGACCACCGACCGGTACCGGTTCGAGACCGACGCCGAAGCCCGCCGGCAGCTTCCGGGCCTCATCGAAAATCCGGTCCAGGTCGTCGAAGGCATCGATCGGGCGGATGACGAGGTCGCCGAGCGGCATCGTCGATCCCGGCGCATCGGCATCGTCTTCTCCGGCGGACCCGCCCCTGGCGGCCACAACGTCATCGCCGGCCTGTTCGATGCCGCCCGGCAGGCCAATCCGGAGAACCGTCTCTTCGGCTTTCTCATGGGACCGGACGGCATCATCGAAGGCGAGTATATCGAAATCGACCAGAATCTGGTCGACCAATACCGGAACCTCGGCGGATTCACGATGATCCGGACCGGGCGCACCAAGATCGACACGCCGGAGAAGATGCGGTCCTCCAGGGAAACCTGCCGGGACCTCGGTCTGGATGCCCTCGTCGTGGTGGGTGGCGATGATTCGAACACCAATGCCGCCTTTCTCGCCCAGGAGATGATGGACGACGGCATCCAGGTGCTCGGCGTTCCCAAGACCATCGACGGCGATGTGCAGGTCAAGGATGCGGACGGGAATGTTTTGTGCGCCATTTCCTTCGGGTTTCACTCCGCAGCCCGCGCATTTTCGCAGGACATCAGCAACCTCTGCAACGACTGCAGCTCGGACCGCAAATACTGGCATATCTGCAAGGTCATGGGCCGCTCCGCCAGCCATCTGGCCCTGGAGGTGGCGCTTCAGACCCACGCCAACATCACTCTCATCGGCGAGGATCTCGCCGAATACGTGGACGAGCGCCGCATCGAGGAGGCCCGGAAGCGGAGGGAGACGGACTTTACCGCTTACGGCATCACGCTCCGTCATCTGTCCCGCGTCATTTGCGACGGCATCGTGCGGCGTGCGGCGGTGGGAAAGAACTGCGGCGTCCTGGTCATTCCCGAGGGCGTGCTGGAGTTCATCAACGAAATCCAGGTGTTCATCATCAAGCTCAGCACCATCATCGCCGAGTACAACAACACCCACGACCGGGATTTTCACTCGAGCTTTCCCCGGTTGGAGGACAAACTGGACTACCTGCGGCGGCTGGGAAGGGACATCCGAAAGGGGACCTCCTCCGGGATCTGGAACAACCGGGACGACGAACTGTTCAACGATCTGCCGGAGTTCTTCCAGGAAGGGCTCCTGACCGAACGGGACAGCCACGGCAACTTCCAGTTTTCCCTGGTCGAGACGGACAAGGTCATCATGGGGCTCGTCACGGACTACCTCAACATCCTCAGGGAAAAGGGGGAGTACAAGCTGGGGATCGAGCAGGGCTACTTCCGCAAGACGATGCACAAGGACGGTCTCGACCCCGATCGTTACGCCGGCGCCCTGTTCCGGAACCCCGGCGGCGACTACCTGATCGTCAAGCCGGACATCATTTCCCTCAAGACGCTCAAACAGGCCCTGGCCAGAGAGGGGTTGATCCCGGAGGACCATCCGGTGCCCGCCACCGTTCAAAAGATCTTCAAGACATCGATGCCCAATTTCAAGACCCAGACCCATTTCTACGGGTATGACGGAAGGGGCAGCAACCCGACCCGCTTCGACTGCATGTACACCTACAACCTGGGCTGGACCGTGTTCAGCCTGATCGCCAACGGCGCCACCGGCCAGATGGCGGCCATCCGGAACCTGGAGCGGGATTTTTCCGAGTGGGAGCCCATCGGCATCCCCATCGCCGCGCTCATGCACCTGGAGGAGCGCAAGGGAAAGCTCGCGCTCGTGCTGGAGAAGAGCCTCGTCGACACGGAGTCCCTTTCCTTCCAGATCCTCAAGGCTTGCCGGGAGAACTGGCTCGCCGCCGAAATCGGGGAGGATCACTACCGGCGGCCGGGCCCCATCCTCTTCGACGGAAAGAGCGAGGACGAGCGCCCTCTGACGCTGGAGCTCAACGCGTTGATGGATCGCCCGCCCTCCGAATGACAGGGGCGGAATGCATTGCTGCCGCACCGGCGGACGCGGAGCGAAATGAAACGGCATCCCAATATAACGGATGCCGTTTCTGTGTTGCGACTCCGCCTGCACGACAGGCGGCCTCAAATTTCCGCGAGCGGGGTACCCGAAATGAACCCGCCACTGCCATCCCATGGTCCGGACCCGGGCATCGGGGATGGCGCCGGAATCGACCCTCCGGCTGTCCGGGTCCCGCCGGCAGGCGGGCCGTGATCCGGTTAGAACGCGACAGCCTGCCCGTCCTTCCGCTTGTCCGACGCCCCTCCATAGCCGCCGCCCGGAAGCCGCCAGATCAACTGAGCGCCGCCATAACCCCAGAATGGATTCCCCTGCACCAGGCGGTGGCCCCGACGCCTCAGCTCGGCGCGGACCGGTTCCGGAAAACCGGCCTCCAGGTTGACGCCCAGGGTTTCGTCCAGATGCCAGCGCGGGGCGTCGCATGCGGCTTGGGGATTCTGGCGGTGGTCGAAAACCCGGACCATCATCTGGACGTGGCCCTGGGGCTGCATGTGTCCGCCCATGACTCCGAGGCTCATGAGGGGCCGGCCCCCTGAGGTCACGAAGCCCGGAATGATGGTGTGATAGGGGCGCTTGCCGCCGGCCACGCGGTTGGGATGCGCGGGATCCAGGGAGAAGGCCCATCCCCGGTTCTGAAGATGGATGCCGGATTCGGGAATGACGACGCCCGAGCCGAACCCCGTGAAGTTGGATTGGATCATGGAGACCATCATGCCGCCGGCGTCGGCCGCCGCAAGGTAGACCGTTCCCCGGTCGTGGGGCAGCCTCGCGACGGGGGACCCGGCCCGGTCCATTCGGATGTCGTCGGCCTGGCGGGCCAGAAGATCGGGGTCCAGGAGGCTGTCGACGGACACCGGCATTTCCCGGGGATCGGCCACGAACCGATGGGCGGCCGCGAATCCGATCTTCATGGCCTCGATCTGAAGGTGCAGACTGTCGGGGGAATCCGGGGCCATTGCCGCCAGATCGAAATGACCGAGGATGCCCAGGGTGATCAGGGCCGCCACGCCTTGACCGTTGGGTGGAATCTCGTGGAGACGGACATTTCGGTAGTCCTGGAAGATCGGATCGACGACCGCGGTCCGGTGGCCTGCGAGATCCTCGATAGCCATGACGCCGCCGTTCGCCCGGCAATGGGCGATCATCCGGTCGGCGAGTTCTCCCACGTAAAACGCCCGGCCACCGGTCCGCGCGATGGCTTCGAGGCTTTCGGCCTGCCAGGGAGAGCGAAACCGCTCTCCGGGGCGCGGCGCACGTCCTTCCGGCAGAAAGATATCGGCAAATTCGCGGATGAGCCGGTATCGGGCCTCGGCGTCCGACCAGCGCGCGGCAATGATCGGAGCGACGGGGTATCCGTCTCTTGCGTACCCGATCGCAGGCTCGAAAAGCCTTTCGAAGGGAAGCCTGCCGAATCTCCGGGACAGGACGGCCCAGAGATCCACGGCTCCCGGCACGGTAACGGCGTCCCAGCCAAACTGCGGCATGGCGTCCAGCCCTTTGAAGCGCTCCGCCGACCATGCCCGGGGCGAACGGCCGGATCCATTGAAGCCATGGAGCGTGCCGCCATCCCAGACCAGGGCGAAGGCGTCGCTGCCGATCCCGTTGCCGGTGGGCTCCACCACGGTGAGGGCGATGGCCGTGGCCAGGGCCGCATCCACCGCATTCCCGCCGGCCATCAGCATGCGCAGTCCGGCCTGGGCCGCCAGGGGCTGGGAGGTGGCGACCATGTTGTCGCCGAGCACGGGCATGCGACACGACGGGTAGGGGCAGTCCCAGGAACACTCGAAGGATGGGGTTTCGAACATCGGATTGGGTTCTCCGTTTTGGGGTCCGGCGTCAGGTCAGGGCCGGACGAGGCAGTCGGCGACGATTTCCACGGGGTGCCGCACGGGGACCGGCGAAAACTGCTCGATTTGCATCCGGCAGGTGGGACAGTCCGTCACCGCCCAGTCGGCGCCCGAGCGATCGATGGTGCCGATCAGGTCGCCGGCGATACGGCGGCTGAGCTCGAAATGGTCGGCCGTCATGCCCCAACTGCCCGCCATGCCGCAGCAGTGGGATTTGAGGGGCTGGACGTCCGCCCCCTCGATCCGGCGAAGCAGGGTGATCGAACTCTCCGGATCCGGCTGGATCCTGAGGTGGCAGGGGCTGTGGTAGGCCAGTTTCAATCCGGTGGGTCGAAGGTTCAACCGGTCGGCGTGGCGGTTCACGAAGGAGCTGATGTGAAGGAGCTTGGATTTTAGAAGGTCGATGGACGCCGAACGGCCTGCAAGCGATTCCCATTCTTCGGAAAGCGCGTGCCCGCAGGATGAGCAGGTGACCACCACCGCGTCCACGGAGGCAAGCATCCGTCCCCACCGGACCAGGTTGCCCTTTATTTTGTCACTTGCCCTGCCGGCCATGCCCTTGGACAGGAGCGGAAGTCCACAGCAGTTCTGGTCGGGCAGGAGCACCTCCACACCCATGTGCTTCAACAGCCGAATCGCCGCCAACCCGATGGACGGGACGACGTAGCCGGCATAGCAGCCTGCAAAGTACAGCACCTTCGGGCCGGCCTTTTCAGCGGGTTTGGCCGATCGATCCGCGCGCCTCGCCAGGTCCGCAAGAGACCGGAGGGCCGGCGCCACCGGACGGCGCAGGGCCGAGATGCCCGTCGCGCGCTCCACCAGCCGGCGTGCGGCCGTCAGTCCCAGCAACGGAGCGGCGAGCGGCGTGAGTCGCCGGGCGAGCCGGGCGGACTCCTCGAGACGGGTGAGAATGTGGTCGGCCGCCGGGTTGCCGAACCGCTCCACATAGCGGGCCCTGGCTTCCATGGCCAGCTTGGGGATGTTGACCCCCGAGGGGCATTCCCATGCGCAGCTTCCGCAGAGGATGCATCGGGAAAGGACTTCCCGGAAGACGGCCTCGAAGGCATCCGGTCCCGTCAGACGGCCGCTGATCAGGGCCCGAAGGGCGTTGGCCTTGGCCTTGGGCGTCGCGGCCTCCTCCCGGGTGAGCTTGTAGACCGGGCACATCCGGGTGGCATGGGTCATGGTGGTGCACTTGGAGCAGCCGTGGCACTTTTCCGCTTCGTTCTCGAACCCTTCGGGCCAGCTCAGATGGTACGCCGCCGGCGGGCCCAGCCGGCGGTAATCCTCCCCGTAGCGAAGATCCTTCGTCATCTGATCCGGGTCGTGGCAGGTGATGATGTCCGGATTGAACAGGGAAAACGGATCCATCAGCTGCTTGGCTCGCTGGAACAGGGGATAGATCGCGGGATATCGCCGCCGGACATAGGCGCTGCGCAGCCGGCCGTCTCCGTGTTCCCCGGAGACCGTTCCGTCGAGCGCCCGGACCATCTCGTAGAAGTCGTCGGCAATGATCCGAAGACGGCGGACATCGCCGGGGTCCTTGAGGTCCAGCAGCGGCCGGGTGTGCATCAGGCCCTTGGCGATATGGCCGTAGGTGACGAAACGAACCTCGTGGCGGTCGAGCAGCTCGTAGATGCCTTCGAAATACCCCACCAGGTTGCGGATGGGCACGACGGCGTCCTCGATCAGCGCCACGATCTTCTTTGGACCCTTCAGCCGGTTGAGAATGGGTACCGCCGCCTTGCGCACCGCCCAGAAGCGTTTTTTCTCCGCCGCGGAGACCGCCGGATAGGCGCGTGCGGTGAATCCGCCCTTCACCAGCAGATCGATGACGGCCGCGGCCTGTCCGGCGCAGGCTTCCGGATCGAAGGCGTCGAACTCCACCATCAACACGTTGTCGACCCCGGTGGGAAGCGTGTCTTTCAGTGACGCGTCGTTTTCGCGGGCCAGTTCGATCAGGGACTTGTCCATGATTTCGATGCCGGAGGGCCCCATCGGCAGGATGGCCTGAACCGCGCGGGCGGACGAGACGATGTCGTCCATGTAGGCCACCACCAGGCTGTCGTGGGACGGGCGGTCGGCCAGGCGGAAGGTGAGCCGGGTGATGATGCCGAGGGTGCCTTCGGCGCCCGCGATCAGCCGCCGGAGATCGAGCCGTCCGTCGCGGACCAGGCCGCGAAGGTTGTAGCCGGCGGTGTTGAAAGGCATTTCCGGATAGGCGGCTTCGATCGTCTCCGAGTGGCTGCGGTAGAGGTCCGCCAGGGCTTTCAGGCTCGCCGGCAGGCGATCCGGCGGGAGGGCGGCGATCTCCGAGAACCGGATGCGGCTTCCGTCGCCCATCACCATCTCCGCGTCCGTCAGGTAGTCGGCCGTGTTGCCGTACTTGACCGAGTGGGAGCCGCTCGCGTTGGTTCCCGTCATGCCGCCGAAGGTGGCGTACTCGCCGGTGGACGGGTCGGGGGGGAAGAAGAGTCCGCTGCCGTCCAGTACGGCCTCCAGTTCCCCCAGGCGATACCCCGGCTCGCATTCGAAGGTTTTCGCTTCCCGATCCAGGTGCAGCAGCCGGTTCATGTGCCGGGTGAAGTCGAGCACGATGCCGGATCCCAGCGCCGCGCCGCAGACACCGCTGCCGGCGCCCCGCGGGTGGATCGGGAGGCCGTGGCGCCTCGCGAAGTTCACGGTTTCCGTCACGTCGTTCGTGGACGCCGGAAAGACCACGGCTACGGGGTCCACCTGGAAGATGCTGGCATCGGTTGAAAACAGCACCCGGTGAATCGGGTCGGTGTGAAGCGTACCGTCGAGCCGCGAAGCGAGTTCGTGAAAAGGGGCTGTGCGTTGGTTTGATGTCGACATTGGGCTTGGCCGCGGTTGAGGGTAAAGAAGGTCCGGCTGATGGCAGGAGGCTGCAATGAGGGTTTGAACTTTACAGCGCAATGGCTTTTCGATAGTGCTCCGTGGACATCCGGCCATCAAATGTCCGAACCGTTCGGTTATCCCCGGCCGCCACCGCTGTCAAGGGGAAATATCCGGGAATCCATCATGAAACTGCCGCCATTCCTTGAACAGGAACCCGTTTTCCCACTGTTTCACCGCGTCCGCGTCAAGCCGCCGCCGGCTGCGGGTCTCGATGTGCCGAGGGCGGTCGAGCAGCAGGTTCTCGCCGCCCTCGATCGAATGCGGTGGAAGCCGGGGCAGCGTGTGGCCGTGGCCGTCGGAAGCCGGGGGATCGCCGGAATCCGGACCATCGTGGCATCGACCTGCCGCGTTCTCAAGGCTGTGGGACTCAGACCCTTCATCATTCCCGCCATGGGCAGCCACGGCGGGGCGACCGCCGACGGGCAGGCTGCGGTTCTGAGTGCTCTGGGGGTCACCGGGGACGCGTGCGGCGCCGAAGTGTGCTCCTCCCTGGACGTACGCCGGATCGGCATCGTCCGGGATGAAGTGCCGGTCTATTTCGCGCGGGATGCCCTGGAAGCGGACCACTCGATCTGCATCAACCGGGTCAAGCCCCACACCAAGTTCAAGGCGCCGGTGGAAAGCGGTCTGCTCAAGATGCTCTGCGTCGGCATGGGAAAGCACGCGGGAGCCATCGCCTACCACCGGTGGGCGGTCCGTATCGGCTTTCACCCGCTGCTCCTGGAAATGGGCGGCCTGCTGCTGGCAAAGACCAATTTCCGGTTCGGGCTGGCGATCGTCGAGGACGCCCTGGACCGGACGCTGCACATCGAAGCCGTGGATGCGCCCCATGTCCGGGAGCGCGAACCGGTCCTGCTGGAGATGTCCAAATCCAACTTTCCGAGGCTTCCCGTGAAGGAACTGGACGTCCTGGTGATCGAGCAGATCGGAAAGGAAATCAGCGGAGCCGGCATGGATCCCAACGTGACGGGCCGCGCCTTCGATCTCGGCGAGAGCGATTTTTCAGAGGTGTTGAATGCGAGACGGGTCGCCATTCTCGGCCTGTCCGAGGCCTCCGGTGGCAACGGCCTGGGAATGGGCAATGCCGATATCATCACCGAGAGGCTTTTCCGTTCCCTCGACTACGGCCGGACCCTGATGAACGGGCTGACCAGCCTGTCGCTGCGCAAGGCTTTCATTCCGGTTCGAATGCCCGATGACCGCAAGGCCATACAGGCCTCCATCGCGACCCTCGGCCCGGTCGACCCGGAGCATGTCCGGATGGTCGTCATTCGCGACACCCTCCATGTGGTCGATTTCCTGGCCAGCAGCACACTGGCCGGGGAGCTGCGGAACCGGGGCGACTGCCTCATCGGTGCTCCGCAGCCCCTCCTCTTCGATTCCGAAGGGCGCCTGCGGATTGGGTGGTAATCTTCCTCTTGATATGAAATAAATTATACAATTTGGCGGAATCCAACGCGCCCATTGTGAAAATAGTTTCCTCATATGCGTAGATGAAATGCCGAAAGAACAGGCATTTGGCATTTCGGCAATCGAGGCATGTAAATTGCTCTAGACGTCTGCCGACTTTCGAATTTTTCCCATAATGAAAGGCAGCAGGCATGGACAAAACGATCGATGTCATGGATACCATCGGATTCATTCTGGTCGTCGTCGCGCTCGTGATCGTGTTGACGAGCTGATCCGGCCTTGCCGGATCCTCCTGTCTCCATCAAAGCTTCATGCAAACCGCTCCGCCCCGTCCATCCCACCGCGCGTCGCATCAGCCAATCGTTTGACATCATCACGGGATTTCGCCAATCTGGTGACAGGGGGGCAGCCGATGCCCACCGTCCCCAAAGGTGGTTTACCCCTTTGAATCCAGAATGGAGACAGCTCATGGCAATCGAGGTGATGATCCACAGAAAAGTGCAGCAAGGGCGACAGGCCCGGGACGTCATGCCGTGGATACTTCAACTCCGAGCCTTGGCAACCGTACAGCCGGGATATATTTCCGGCAGGACGCTTGTCGGGCTCGAATCTCCCGGCGATCTGCTCGTCGTCAGCACCTGGGAGACCATTGAAGACTGGAAGCGGTGGTCCGTCAGCCGGGAGCGAACCGACATCGACGGCAAGATCGAGGCCCTATCCGGTCGGCCGGCGAAATACCGGCTCTACGAGCCGATCGTTTTACAGAGAAGCGGCCATTGAATATCGGTCTTCGGCCTGCCGCCCAATTTTTCGTCAAGAAAGGACGCGTCCGGCCGATAGAAACTATCAGGCTGCTGAAAGACCTCGCTTCAGCACGGCACCCGCATGCGCTACCACTGCACGGGCGACTGCCCGGAATCCTGATCAGAACCGAAACACCATGCCCGCCGCTCCCGGTACGACCCGGTCTCCCAATGACCGTCTCATCAACGCCACGGCACGCTCGCCGGTACAGTGGCACGGGGCCAGCAGGTCGAGACCGAACAGCCCGAGCGCAATGAGGGTCTCTTCCACACGTCGATCATCGGCGTTCAGCAGGTGAAACCCGCCGATCACGGCTCGAATCCTGTTCCCGTGGTTCAGATGGCTGACATGGGACAGCGTGTTCGCCAAACCCGCATGAGAGCAGCCGACGCAGACGATGAGTCCGTCGTCCGTGCGAATCCAGAGGGCCATATCGTCGTCGATCGCGTCGACGCGCTTCCCCTTCGGGTCGAGGAAAAAAGGTCCGCCACTGTCCTCGAAATGGTTCTCGCGGGGGATGGGCCCCGTCAGGCCGATACCATCCCCCAGCCAAACCGGTTCCTGAACCCAGTGCAGCTGTGATGACGGCATTGCATCCATGGCCGACATGGATTCGACCGGCATGTGGATCTGCCGGGGGATTCCATCCTTGATGCTGTATCGAGGGTGTACGGTCAACGGGTGGCAGTAGAGATGGATGTTTGTGGAGTGGCGAAGCGCCGTTCCCATGCCGCCTGAGTGATCGTAATGCCCGTGGCTCAGTACGAGGGTGTCGGTCGACCGCAGGTCGATGCCGAGTGCGCGGGCGTTTCCTTCCAGCACACCCCCCTGCCCGGTGTCGAAAAGGATGTGCTGGTCCCGGGTTTCTATCCAAAGCGACAGACCGTGCTCGGGTTCCAGTCCGTCGTTCGCGCGGTTGTCGACCAGGATGGTGATCCTTGCCGTTGGAGGCGTCATCGAGGCTTCCATCTTCCCTGGCCTTCAGCCCGCCGTCGCCGACGGTTTCGACGGCTCACCCTGCGCGATAATCGGCTCTATGATCCGGCGCATGATATCCGCGGTCGGCGAAACGGCGAACTGAAGCAGGAATGCCCGACCGCTGTCGCCTGCCTCGGCAATCTGTGGATCGATGGGAATGGCGCCCAGGTATGGAACGCCCATTTCCTCCGCAATGCGCCTTCCCCCGCCGGCAGGGAGAATCTGCACGACTTCCCCGCATTTCGGACATACGAAGCCGCTCATGTTTTCCACCACGCCGAGTACCGGCACCTTCAATCTGCGGCAGAAGGTAATCGACTTTCGGACGTCCACCGTCGCCACCTTCTGGGGGGTGGTCACCACCACCGCACCCTCCATCTCTCCGATCAGTTGACAGACCGACAGCGGTTCATCCCCGGTTCCCGGCGGAGAATCGACAATCAGATAGTCCAGGTCGCCCCAGGCGACGTCCTTGAGGAACTGCTTGATCACTCCCATTTTCATCGGGCCCCGCCAGATCACCGCTTCATCCGGATCTCCCAACAGAAATCCGAGAGACATGACCTTCATGCCTTCGAACTCGACCGGAAGCATCCCGTCTTCACCCCCGCTGAGATTCGCCGGGTTGAGACCCAGCATGGTCGGGATGCTCGGCCCGTGAATGTCGATGTCCAGAAGCCCGACCCGCATCCCCGCCAGCATCAGCGCCGAGGCCAGGTTCACCGCCACCGTGCTCTTGCCGACCCCGCCTTTTCCGGACATGACGACGATCTTGTGCCGGATACGGCAAAGCCGTGACTGCAGCTTCCGCCGATCCTGGAAGTCTTCATCGCTTTCGCCCTTTTTCCGATGCGAGGCGGAACAGCTCCCGTCCCCGCAGGTATCGCAGGTCTTTTGGACGCCAGTGGGACCCGGCTCGGACCGGACCCTGCCCGTGTGTGAGGTTTTACGATCCGATGCTGCCTGGATCTCTTCTTGTCGATTCAATTCCATTGCCTGGTTCCCTTCTTGAAGTCCGCCGGATGGATATGGGTCGGAATCGGTTTTATGGGTTTCATCAGGGATCGTCCGATCGCAGCGGCAGTCCGCTGCGGCCTTTTCAGCAAGCCCATAGCATGGTGTGTGCCAGCATCGTTTGTTCGGATGGATTTCGATCGTCCGGGACGGAATTACGATGGCGTGAGTCGCGAGATGGCTGTCGAATCAATGGGTTCGATAATTTGGCGTTGCGGGTGGCGATGGATGGGACGCAGGCGTCGAAGGCTGATGCGAGGCGGAATCGTCTACGATCTCGATCGCTACCGTTGCATTAATGCGACCGCTGAGGTATTTTTATGAACTCCGGCAGTTTCGACACGATACGCAGGAGCATGCACCGGGTTCCATGAAAAGAGGTATGCGGCGTGACAGCAGACAGTGGATATCGAATTCCTTCACAAGTTACCGAAATCATTCTCGACAGCATTTCGGACGGCGTGTTTACCGTCGATCATCAATGGCGGATCACCTCCTTCAACCGGGGTGCCGTCCGGATCACGGGCATTCCACGCGAGCAGGCACTGGGCAAGCATTGCTGGGAGGTTTTCCGCTCCAACATGTGCGAAACCGACTGCGCCCTGCGAAGGACCATGAAGCTGGGAAAGGCTCTGGTCGACACCGCGACGTACATCGTCAACAGCAAGCGTCAGAGAATACCGCTGGTCGTCTCGACCTCCCTGCTCAAGGACGTCGACGGTACCATTTTAGGGGGTGTCGAGACCTTCCGGGACATCAGCCAGGTCGAGGAATTGCGCAAGGAACTCGAAGGACGGTTCCAGATCGGTGACATCGTCAGTCGAAGTGCTTCCATGCAGCGCATTTTCAAAGTGCTGCCGCAGGTCGCCGGGACCGACAGCACCGTCCTGATTCAGGGCGAGACCGGCACGGGAAAGGAGCTGCTCGCCCGTGCGATCCATGACCTCAGCCACCGGAAGGACAGGCCGTTTGTGGCGATCAATTGCGGCGCCCTTCCCGATACCCTCCTGGAATCCGAATTGTTCGGTTACAAGGCCGGCGCCTTCACCCATGCCACCAAGGACAAGCTGGGGCATTTCGCCATGGCCGAGGGCGGGACCCTGCTGCTCGACGAGATCGGCGACCTGAGCCCCGCTTTTCAGGTTCGCTTGCTTCGGGTGCTCCAGGAGAGGACGTATCAGCCACTCGGCGCCACCAGCCCCGTAAAGACGAATGTGCGCGTCATCGCTGCAACCAACCGCAACCTCTTCGAGCTGGTGAAAACCGGAGAATTCCGGCAGGATCTGTTTTACAGGGTCAACGTCGTCTGCATGGAGCTGCCGCCCCTGCGGGAACGCAAGGAAGACATTCCGATGCTGGTCGACCATTTCATCGGCAGGCTGAAGCGGTTGCACGGGAAAACGGTGAGCGGTATCGGCCACGAGGCCATGTCACTGCTCATGTTCCACGATTATCCAGGCAATATCCGCGAGCTGGAAAACATCATCGAACATGCCTTTGTTCTGTGTCCGTCGGGGGAGATCGGTCTTCAGTGTCTCCCCGAAAATCTCAAGGTCGGCCGAGCCCAGTCGCTACTCCAACCGGATATGGATACGGCAGTGAAGGCGACCGAAGCCAGGGTGATTCTCGACACTCTGAAACGCCATCACTACAACCGGTCGGCCGCCGCTCGGGAACTCGGGATGCACAAAAGCACCTTGTATCGGAAAATCAAACGCATCGGCATACGTCTCCCGGAGACGGACGGCCGGACACCAACCACGACGGAACGATAGCGTCGCACCTTCGCGATACCATCTCCTCTATCGTCGCATCGAAGCAACCTTTTTCGTGTAATTCCTTCCAGTCCCCTCGGCCTTTTATTCCAAAGATCAACAATACCAGTTGAAATGCCAACAGATCGGCGCATTCGTGCCACGCGGCACACGGCTTGCAACTCTCCTCTTTTCAAAAACGTGGAGGGTGATTCGGATGCAGGTGGTCTTGACGATATGGGAAGGGCGCATTTCACCGCTTTTCGATGCCACCCGCACCTTGTTGATCGCGGTCATCGAAAAGGGAAGGATCACCTCGAGGAAGATCGAAAGCTTTGATTCCGATTCTCCCTTTCACCGCGCGGCGCGGCTTTGTGAATTCGGTACGGACGTACTGATCTGTGGTGGCATATCCTATCCTTACGCCAATCTGATCGAAAGTTATGGTATTTGGATCATCCCGTTTGCGTCGGGTAGGGTGGACGAGATCCTGAAAGCCTTTTTGCGGGGTCATCTCGGGCAAAACAGATTTCGAATGCCAGGATGCGTGGCGCTTTGCGACGCACGATTACCGGAATTGTCACTATCAACACAGGAGGATGAAGATATGAAACTCGCTATCAGCGCAAGCGGACCCACTCTCGAAGATCGGGTCGAATCCAGATTCGGCCGATGCCCATACTTTGTGCTGGTCGATGCGGAGACCCTGCAGTTCGAAGCCGTTCCCAACCCCAATATCGCGCTGGGAGGCGGTGCGGGGACTCAATCCGCCCGAATGATGGCTGAAAAGGGAGTGACCACGGTGTTGACCGGGAACTGCGGCCCCAATGCCTTTCAGGTTTTCGGAGCCGCCGGCATTCAGGTCATCACCGGCGTCGAGGGAGTCGTTCGCGATGCCGTCGAGCAGTTCAAAAACGGGCAGTTGAAAAGTACGACCGCGCCGAATGTCGAAAGTCATTTCGGCATGGGCGGCGGCATGGGCGCGGGCGGCGGCACGGGCATGGGCGGCGGAAGAGGCATGGGCGGCGGAAGAGGCATGGGCGGCGGAAGGGGCATGGGCGGCGGGAGGGGCATGGGCGGTGGAAGAGGCGCGGGCGGCGGAAGAGGCGGCGGGGGAGGACGAAGGTAGCCGGAGGGGGCTTTCAGAAAACGTCGAACCCATACGCGCAGGGAGAAAGCGATTCAATGGTAGATCATCTGGACGATTTTATCCACCGTCTACAGGAGCGGATATTCGAGGAGACCCGTGATTCATACGGAGAACTCGGGTTTCAGAGATGGCGCAAGCCCCTTTACAGGGGCGTCATCGATAATGCCGATGGCCATGGACGCCTGACCGGTTCCTGCGGCGATACGATGCAGATCTATCTTAAATTCGAAAACGGCCGTGTCAGCGATGCCTCGTTTATGACGGATGGATGCGGGGGAAGCACCGTGTGCGGATCCTTGGCCGCCGAACTCGCATTTGGGAAGACGGTCGATGAGCTCATGGAAGTCACCGGCGACACCATCCTTGAAATTCTGGGACGGTTCCCGGAGGAGGACCGACACTGTGCCTTTCTCGCGGCCCAGACGGTGCAGGAAGCGCTGTGCGATTTTGTTCGGAAGCAGGACCTGTTGAAGGATGCGGCGCCGCCAGATGGACAGGACGCGCCCGCATGAACGGACGTCAACCCCGTTGACGGCCGAAACTTCCACTCGAGACTTTCCCGTCGCGTTCATGCGGCAGGAACGACGGCGTGATCAGGAGCGGCGAATGATCATCAGTATAGCCAGCGGAAAGGGCGGGACCGGTAAAACCACGATTGCCACCAACCTTGCGGTCAGCCTACAAGGCGATGTGCAGTTGTTGGATTGTGACGTGGAGGAGCCCAACGCCCACCTTTTCATACGACCCGATATGCAGGATGCGGAGACCATTACCACCCCGGTGCCGGAAGTGAACATGGACAAGTGCAGCTTCTGCGGGAAATGCGCGGAGATTTGCCAGTTCAAGGCGATCGTGGTGCTGGGAAACACGGTGTTGCCGTTTCATGAATTGTGTCACAGCTGCCGCGGCTGTGTGCTCGTCTGTCCGGAGGATGCCATCGCCGAAATCGGCCGCGAGCTTGGCACCATTGAACGGGGCCGTCGCAACGGGCTGGAGTTCGTGCATGGCAGATTGAGGGTCGGTGAGGCCATGTCGCCGCCCTTGATTCGGAAGGTCAAGGAATGCATCCGGCCGGAAGCCGTGGCGATCGTCGATGCGCCGCCAGGCACTTCGTGCCCGGTGATCGCCGCGATGAAGGACGCCGATTTCGTTCTTCTGGTGACGGAGCCGACCCCGTTCGGCCTGCATGACCTCGAATTGGCCGTTGGCGCTGTCAGAACCCTGGGGATCCCCAGCGGACTGGTGATCAACCGGTCGGATCTGGGAGACGATCGCGTCAAGCGATACGCAGACAGGGAGGGGCTGCCGGTGTTGATGGAGGTTCCTTTTGAACGCCGCATCGCCGAAGCTTACTCAAGGGGCGATCTGCTGGTCGAGGTATTCCCCGAGTGGCGGGAGCGTTTCCAACGACTGTACCACGACATGGAAGGCATTGTCGCGCAGACCAGCGCCGAAAGGAAAAACGAGCGATGAAGGAGTTGGTTGTCATCAGCGGAAAAGGCGGTACCGGAAAAACGAGCCTGCTGGCCGCATTCGCTTCACTTGCCGACGGCAAGGCCATCTGCGACGCCGACGTCGACGCCGCCGATCTGCACCTGATACTGGAACCGAGCATCAGGCAGCGGCACGACTTCGTTTCCGGGCATAACGCCCGCATCGACGCCACCCTGTGCACTCGATGCGGTTTGTGCAGGGAATTGTGCCGATGGGACTCTATCAGCGAGGATTTCGTGGTCGACCCCATCGAATGCGAGGGGTGCGGGGTCTGTTATTATTTCTGCCCTGAGAAGGCGATCGCCTTCCCTGAAAATACCTGTGGCGAATGGTTTCTTTCCGATACGCGCTTCGGTCCGATGGCTCACGCGCGTCTGGGGATTGCCGAAGAGAATTCGGGGAAGCTCGTGTCCCTGATCCGGCGCGAAGGCGGCAAACTGGCGGAAGAAAAGGATTTTTCCCTGCTGCTGACGGACGGCCCTCCAGGGATCGGCTGCCCGGTGATTGCCTCGATGGGCGGCGCAACAGCCGTTCTGGTCGTGGCAGAGCCTACGGTGTCGGGTCGACACGACATGGAGCGCGTCATTCAGCTCAGCGATTTTTTCAAGATACCGGCGATGGTCTGCGTCAACAAATTCGATCTCAATCCCGATCAAACCCGAGCTATCGAGGATTTTGCCCGGGAGAGAAAGGCGACGGTGGTCGGAAGAATTCCCTTCGACACCAAATTCACGGAGGCGATGGTTCAGGCCAAGACCATTTTCGAACACGATGCCGATAGCGAGGGTGCCCAGGCGGTGAAATCGATCTGGGATACGGTTGCCTCGAAACTCGGACTTTGACGGAGCAGGGAAGCGCTTCCGCCCTGACCGTGAAGTGTTCCTTCAATTTCTGGAGACAAGGAGAGCGACGATGAAAAAAGCAGCAGTTGTCGGGTGCGGCGCCTACATGGACAGCGGTTATGGATGCCCCGGGGAATGGAGATGCCTGAAGGCGGCCGCGTTGGGGGAAGGTAAATTCGAGGAGCCTTCGTCGGTGATCGCGTTCGTCAAGTGTGAATGCCCCGGGCGATCGCTGGCCTCCAATACCGGCATGGCATTCAAGCTCTCCCAGCTCAAGCCCGATCTCATCTACCTCAGTTCCTGCATGGTGAATGCGAAACCGGGCTGCCCGTACGCGACCGCCGAGGAAATGGCCGCCGTCCTTCAGGAAAAGACCGGTATTCCCGTCGTACTCGGAACTCACAGCTACACTTGATGTGATCGAATTCGCCTCCCGGATCAGAAAGCGGAGCTCATGGAGCGCCAGGTAAGAATCAGCGGCCTGAGTGGGCGGTGGTTCCGATACCTTCTAGGGCTATGCCGTCGCGGCGGCCGGGTCTCGCTGCGAGTCGGACGGCAACGCGGATCGCATCACCGTGTCCGGAGGCGGAGAACCACGCTTCATCCTCGCTGCGAAATGGTGCCCGAAGGACGGAAGGGCTTTCAAGAGGGAGAATTGCAATGAAAATTTCGGTTTGCGGCAAAGGCGGCAGCGGCAAGAGCACCGTCGTCACATTGTTGGCCCGCCAGGCCGAAGCCCGCGGTCAAAAGGTTCTGGTCGTGGACTCGGACGAATCCAACTCGGGGCTTTACCGGATGCTGGGGTTTGACCATCCACCCGCGCCATTGATGGAACTGGTCGGAGGACGGAAAAAGCTGACCGAGAAGATGAGGAGTTCCACGGACTCGATACTGACGGGTCAGTGCATCGAGTCAGAAGATATAGGGGCACCCTATCGGGTCGAAAAAAACGGCATTGAAAGGAAATTCATCCACGGGAGAATCAAGGCATTGGACCTGGTCGAGGAGCACACGGTTGTCCTGGAGTCTGCATAGTGTCCGTTCCACCACAGGAGAATAAAGGAGAATAAAATGGAGTCAGCCGACGGAAATTTCAGGGATTTGGCGATCGTGTCCTGCGGGACGTTGAGCCTCGAGTTGAATTTTTTGAAAGCGCAGGGATTTCTTGGCAACGCACAACTCTACTTCACCACCCCCGGGCTTCACGAAGACATCCGTGAACTGGAGCGGCAGCTGGTGAACCGGATTCAAATGGCGAAGGAGAAGGCATTCGGTGTTCTGGTGGTTTACGGGGGCAAGTTCTGCTACGTGAACGCCGATGAGCCGACCCGGACGATGAAAACGATCATCGGGGAACAGGGGGAGCGCGTGGCCAGGATCCAGGCCACCCATTGCATGGACATGCTCGCCAGCGAGGAAGAGAGAAACGCCATTGCCGAGGAGATCGCCGGCGGGGAGAAGGTCTGGTGGATGACGCCCGGCTGGGTCAAGTTTCGCCACCAGGTCTTCAAGGGGTGGGACAAGGGCCTGGCCAATGAAAACTTCCCGCGGCACACGGGAGGTGCGATCGTCCTCGACGGGGTGGGTTACATGGACACGTACATGGCCGAAAACCCCGAAGCCTTCCTTGAGTATTCCGACTGGATGGGGATTCCGATCACTCCCTATCCGGTCAAGCTCGATCGATTCAAGTCGCTGCTTCGGGAGCAGGCCGAAACACTGCGGGGATGACGCCGAATCATGCACCGAAAGGTTGCGCGGGCACCAAATTGTTGCAAATGATTCTAACTAAAAGAAAAAATTATTAAAAATCATCGATTCCCTTCCCGATGCAAAAGGCATCGCCACCACCTCCTTCTGGATCCATTCCATCTTTTATTGTCTAACTAATTGAATACTAATGAAAAGTTGTCAATTCACCTTCTTGGCACAAATCTTGTTTAATACATCGTATCCAAGAAGCCAAACTTCCCCACGTCGCATTCAGCTTCCCTGGAGGATGCGATCGGAGTGGATGGAACGCTGGGACGACCGTCCCCCGCTCCGCCACTCCTGACAGCTGAGAAGATGAGCGCGCCTTGCCGGCCAAGGCCATGGATCGAATGGAGGCCAGATCATGACGGCTTGCCCGGGAAAGATTCTGATCGTCGACGACGACAGCGACTCGGTCACCTATATCGGCAGCCTGATTCGAAGTCATGGATTGGAGCCGGTAACCGCCGGGAGCATGGAGGAAGGTCTCCGCGAGGTCCGGAAGTCGCCTCCATTGTGCGTCATTCTCAATTGCATGATGTGCGGTGAGGATGGGATTTGTTTTTACAGGGCGCTCAAAACGGACCAGGCATTTCGGAAGGTCCCGGTCATCATGATCTCGAGCATTCGCAGAGACACCATCCTTCGGTCCGGCGTTTTGAGCACCGCCCAGGCGGATCAGACGATTCCCGAACCGGAGGCGTTTCTAGCGAATCCACCGGACGCCGAAGCGCTCATCCTTGCCGTCGAGAAGCTAACCAGTAGGCCGGAATCGGCCCCGGGTCGTTGACCACGGGGCGGATTTCCCGAACGGACCAACCGCCCGCAGGGAGTCAGCCATGGAGAAAAAGATCGGGTTCTACATTTGCCACTGTGGCATCAACATCGCGTACAAGGTCAGGGTCGAGGAGGTGGCGGAGTTTGTCCGGCATCTTCCCAATGTCGTGGTTTCGCGAGACTACAAGTTCATGTGCTCCGACCCCGGCCAGGAGATGATCGAAAAGGATATCGCCTCCTACGGTCTCAACCGCGTGGTGGTCGCCTCCTGCTCCCCGCGGCTTCATGAAAAGACCTTCCAGGGGGCCTGCCAGAGAGCCGGGATCAATCCCTATCTATTCCAGATGGCTTCCGTTCGCGAGCAGGT
Organism: Desulfobacterales bacterium; assembly: GCA_049366795.1. GTDB lineage: Bacteria > Desulfobacterota > Desulfobacteria > Desulfobacterales > UBA5852 > CALNZV01. The sequence goes on along the minus strand of JBMNCP010000026.1, from coordinate 54,294 downwards.
GTCCTGGGTCACTCTGGACGAGGACGAAGCCACCCGGAAGGCCAAGACCCTGGCCGCCGCCGCCGTCAATCGTGTGAACTACCACCGGAGCCTCGATGCACGGGAAGTCGAGGTCCATCCGGACATCATGGTGGTCGGAGGCGGCATCGCGGGCATGCAGGCGGCCCTGGATATCGGCAATAGCGGACACAAGACCTATCTGGTGGAGAAGTCCACTACGATCGGCGGGCACATGCTTCAGTTCGACAAGACCTTTCCCACCCTGGACTGCGCGGCCTGCATCGGCACCCCCAAGATGGTGGACGTGGCCCAGAACCCGAACATCGATCTGCTGTCCTACAGCGAAGTCCAGGAGGTGTCCGGATATATCGGCAACTACACGGTGCGAATCCGGAAAAACCCCCGCTACGTGCTGGCGAACTGCACCGGCTGCGGCGAGTGCGCCAAGGCCTGCCCTGTGACGGTTCCGAGTGAATGGGACGTCGGGATGGGCACCCGGAATGCGATCTACCGCGCCTTTCCCCAGGCCGTTCCCATTACCTACTGCATCGACAAGAAGGATCGGGCTCCCTGCGTGCAGGCGTGCCCGGCCCACGTCAACGTTCAGGGCTACGTCCAGCTCATCAAGGTGGGCAAGTACGAAGAGGCGGTCCGGCTGATCATGGAGAAGATTCCGCTGCCGGGCGTGCTGGGCCGCGTGTGCCCTCATCCCTGCGAGACCGAGTGCCGGCGTCAGGAAGTCGACGAAGCGATCGCCATCCGCGACCTGAAGCGGTATGCGGCCGATCAGGTGGACTTCGAATCGCTTCCCCTGCCGGAAATAAAGGAGGAGCGGGAGGAGAGGGTGGCGGTGATCGGCTCCGGACCGGCCGGTTTGACGGCCGCCTTCGACCTTCGGAAAGCCGGCTTCCAGGTGACGCTTTTCGAGGCGCTCGACCAGCTCGGGGGCATGCTGCGGGTCGGCATCCCTGACTACCGGCTGCCCCCGGAGGTGCTGGACAGGGAGATCAACTACATTCTCCGGACCGGCGTGGATGTCCGGACCGGAGTCCGGTTCGGCACAGACATGACGTTGGCGGATCTCGAAAAAGAGGGATTTTCCGCCGTGTTTGTGGGGGTCGGAGCCCACGAGTGCACCCGGCTCGGCATCCCGGGCGAGACCGGAACGAAGGGGGTCCTGGACGCCATCTGCTTCCTGCGGGACTGCAATCTCGCCGGGCGGGAGTGTCCGGGGCGCCGCGTCGCCGTAGTCGGCGGCGGCAACGTGGCGATCGACGCCGTTCGGGTGGCCCGGCGTCTCGGAGCGGAATCCGTGACGGTGGTCTACCGACGGTCGGAGGCGGAGATGCCTGCCTTTGGCGATGAGATCCAGGGCGCCCGGGAGGAAGGCGTCCAATTCCGCTTCATGGCGGCGCCGCTCGAAATTCTTTCCGAGAACGGGTGCGTCACCGGCCTCCGGTGTATCGAAACCCGCCTGGGGGCGCCGGATGAAAGCGGCCGCCGGCGGCCCGAGCCGATTGCTGGTTCCGAATTCGTGGTCGACTGCGACGCCGTCATCCCCGCCATCGGTCAGCGGGTGGACTTGTCATGGGTGGACGATGCCTGTCGTCTGGAGTGCAGCCGCAGGAACCTGATCGTTGCGGACCCGGTCACCCTGCAGACGACGATCCCCCATGTTTTCGCCGCGGGCGACGCGGTGAGCGGTCCGGCCACCGTGGTGGAAGCCGTGGCCGCGGCGCATCGCGCGGCGGAGGGGATCATCGCGTTCCTGGAGACGGGCGTGGCGTCTGATGCAGCGGCATCTGGACCCCGGAAGGAAGCCCCGATCGCCGAGCCGGCCGAGGCGGTGGAAGACGCCTGCCAGTGGGCCGATATCCCTGTGGAATGCGCGCCCCGGAAGCGGGAGCACCTCACCCACTTGGACTGGAGCCTGCGGGTCGGCTCCTTCGAGGAGGAATCGAAGGGGCTCACCGCGGAGCAGGCGCTGAGCGAAGCGGAACGATGCCTGAACTGCGGGGTCTGCTGCGAATGCATGGAGTGCGTCAAGGCCTGCGAGGCGAAAGCCATCGACCATTCGATGCAGGCCGAGGAAGTCGAGGTCAAGGTCGGCAGCATCATCCTGGCCACAGGCTATGACGTGCTCGACCCCACCTCGATGGCGCCCTACGGATACGGCAGATATCCCAATGTGTTCACCAGTCTCGAATTCGAGCGGCTGAGCAACGCCACCGGGCCCACCGGCGGACAGATCCTGATGCGGGACGGCGACGGCGCCTTCACGCGGCCTCCCAGGAGCGTGGCGCTGCTCCACTGCATCGGGAGCCGGGACGTGAACTATCACCAATACTGCTCCCGGGTCTGCTGCATGTACGCCCTCAAGTACTCCCACCTCATCAAGGAGAAGGTCGGCCACGACACGCCGGTCTACGATTTTTACATCGACATGCGCTGCTTCGGAGAGGGTTACGAGGAGTTCTACCGCCGATGCCAGGAGGAGGGGACGACCTTCATCCGGGGCAAGGTGGCGGAAATCACCGACGAGGCGCGGTTCCCGGAGGAGGAGGGCAAGCTCGTCTGCCTGGCGGAGGACACGCTGCTCGGCCGTGCCATCCGGGTTCCCGTGGACATGGCGGTGCTCTGCGTCGCCATGCAGGCCCGGGAGGACGCGGTCGAGGTCGGCCGGATCTTCGGGGTGAACATCGGGGCGGACGGGTTCTTCCTGGAGGAGCATCCCAAGCTCGGCCCTCTCAACACCGCGACCGACGGCGTTTTTCTCGCCGGCGCCTGCCAGAGCCCGAAGGACATTCCGGACACCGTCTCCCAGGCCTCCGGGGCGGCCGCCAAGGCCCTTTCCCTGGCGGTCCGGAAAAGGGTCGCCGTTCCTTCGGTGATCTCCTGGATCGACCCGGATGTCTGTTCGGGATGCCAGACCTGCATTGGTCTGTGCCCTTACAGCGCCATCGAATTCGACGAGCGTCGCAACGTCTCGGTGGTGAACCAGGCAGTGTGCAAGGGGTGCGGCAGCTGCGCCGGATTCTGCCCCAGCGACGCGGCGCAGATCGACCATTTCAAGCCCAAGCAGGTGATGGCGGAATTTGACGGACTGATGGACGCCCTGGCCCAGGTCGGGGTCTAGCCGATTGCATTCTGATGGAGGAGCCAAAAAATGGAAAATTTCGAACCGACTCTCGTCGCCTTTGTCTGCAACTGGTGTACCTACACGGCGGCCGACCTGGCCGGCACTTCCCGGCTGAGCTATCCGAAAAATGTCCGGCTCATTCGGGTGATGTGCACCGGCATGGTCGATCCCCAGTACATCATCAAGGCCTTTCTGGAAGGGGTGGACGGAGTTCTGGTCAGCGGCTGCCACCCCGGCGACTGCCATTACATCAACGGCAACTACAAGGCGCGGCGGCGGATCAAGCTGCTCAAGGAAATCCTCCCACAGTTCGGCTTCGAGCCGGAGCGGCTGCGGCTGACCTGGATCGGGGCGAGCGACGGGATTGAATTCGCGAAGACCATTCAATCCCTCGTGGAGCAGATCAGATCCCTCGGTCCGAGCCAGGCAAAGATGAGGATGGTTATCTGAAATTTGGGCGCCGGGAGGCGGTCCCGATCCAGGGCCCGCCGGTGCCGGGACAACACGCGAAATGGAGCGGAAACATGGCGACCAAGGTAAAACTCGACGTCAAGGAAGGGGATCTGCTGGCAAGTCTCAAGGGGTTTTTCAACGATTTGCTGGGCATGGAGGACGTCAGCGCGCTTCTCGTGCCGAGACGGCTTCCCATGAAGGCCATGGTCATGCCGACCCTGATCAGCGATCCGAAGGACCTGGAAGGCGCCGACCCGCTGGCCCCGGCGTTCCCCATGAATACGGCCAAGGTCGTTTCGAAGCTATCCCGCAAGCCTTTCGGGGGTCGGGTGGCGGTGGTGCTGCGGCCTTGCGAAATTCGAGCGCTGGTGGAGCTGGTGAAGCTCAAGCAGGCCAGGTTGGACGAACTGCTGGTCATCGGGGTGGACTGCCTCGGGGCTTACCAGAACAAAGACTATCTGCGGTTCGTGGGTGAGGATGCGGCCGAAACGACCCGCCGGTTCGCCGCTCAGGTGCTGTCGGGCAAGGGGGCGGCCATGGACGGCGTCGACCTGGCCTCCGCATGCCAGGTCTGTGAACACCCGGTGCCCGAGTGGGCCGACCTGTCGATCGGGCTGATCGGGGTGGATGTGGACCGCGAAATCCTTTTGGAAGGACGCAGCCCCAAGGGCGAGGAGATCCTGGGACGGCTTGCCTACCCGGAAACGCCTGTTTCCGTGAAGCGTAAAGCCGCCGTGGAATCGCTGGTCACGGAGAGGGCGTCCGCAAGGGACCGGATGTTCGAGGCGACCCGAAACGCCACCGACAGCCTGGAAAAACTGACGACCTACTTCGCCGGCTGCGTCAACTGTTACAACTGCCGGGTGGCCTGCCCGGTTTGCTACTGCAAGGAATGCGTCTTTCTCACCGATGTCTTCAACCACGAGCCCGCCCAGTACATGGCTTGGGCCCGCCGCAAGGGCGCGATCAAGCTGCCGACGGATACCGTGTTCTACCATCTCACCCGGCTGGCTCATATGAGCACGGCCTGCGTCGGCTGCGGCCAGTGCACCAACGCCTGCCCGAACGACATCCCGGTGATGGAGGTGTTCCGCACGATCGCCCACGACACGCAGGGGGCCTTCGATGTCCTCGCCGGCCGGGATCCGGCCGAGGCCCCGCCGCTTTCGGCGTTTCGCGAGGCGGAGTTCCAGGAGGTCGTCGGCATCCACTAACCCATTGCGCCGCTCTCCCGGAGCGGTGCCGGCAACATAAAAAGGATGGGCCGTCATGCAACGAAAGATCGGCAAGGCACTCGTGGTCGGAGGGGGCATCAGCGGTATTCGTGCCAGCCTCGATCTTGCGGAGTTCGGTTACGGGGTGACCCTGATCGACCGCCGCCCCCACCTGGGCGGCGTGCTCAGCCAACTCGACTATCAGTTTCCGACCGACCGCTGCGGCATGTGCAAAATGCTGCCCCTGGTCGACCGGGACAGCAGCTCCCAGTTCTGTCTGAGAAAAGGGCTGTTTCACGACAACATCGACATTCTCCTTTCCACTGATCTGGCATCGGTGGAGGGCGAGCCCGGTCACTACCAGGTCACTTTGAAGCAGAAGCCCAACCCTGTCGACCCGGCCCTGTGCATCGGCTGCGGTCGATGCGTGGAGGTCTGCCCGGTGGAGGTGTCGAACGATTTCAACGAGGGGCTCGAGACCCGGAAGGCCGTCTATCTGCCGGTTCCCCACGCGATTCCCAATCCTTACCGGATCGACACGACCGTCTGCACCCGGTGCGGGGAGTGTGCGAAAGTCTGCCCGACCGATGCCATCCGTTTAGAGGACGGCGATCGCCAGGGATTCCGTATTCTCGTCGTCGACGACGAACTGATCGTCCGCGATTCCCTCAAGGAATGGCTGTCGGTGGAGGGCGGCTTTTCCGTCTCGATGGCGGCATCCGGTCCGGAGGCGATCGAAACGCTCAAGACCGGCACCATCGACCTGATGCTCCTGGACATCAAGATGGCGGAGATGGACGGCGTCGAGGTGCTCGAAAAGGCGAAGGACCTCTTTCCGGAACTGCCGGTGGTGATGATTACCGCCTACGCCACGGTGGAGACCGCCGTCGAGGCCATGAAGCTCGGCGCCGTGGATTATCTGATCAAGCCCTTCGACCCCGATGTGCTGATTCCAAAGATCGTTCAGATTTTCGAATCGCTCAAGACGCCGGAGGGTCCGCATCTGGAAGTCGGCGCCATCGTGATGGCCGGAGGAACCGACTATTTCAACCCGTCCGAAGGCAAGAACCCCTTCGGGTACGGGGTGTTTCCGGATGTGGTTACCAGCCTCGAATTCGAACGCATTCTCAGCGGCACCGGGCCTTTTGCCGGTCGGTTGCAGCGGCCCTCGGACGGGCGGCCGGCGCGGCGCATCGCCTGGGTGCAGTGCGTGGGTTCGCGCGATCTCCAGTCCGGAGCGGATTTCTGTTCGAGCATCTGCTGCATGTTCGCACTGAAGGAGGCCAGAATCGCCCGCGAGCGCGCCCGGAAGGCGGGGGAGCCGATCGAAACGGTCATCTACTACATGGACATGCGGACCTTCGGCAAACCCTTCGAGCGTTACCGGCAGGAGGCCGAAGCCGACGGCGTGCGGTTGGAGCGGGGACGGATCCACTCCGTCATTCCCGACCGCAGGACGGGAGAGTTGCAGGTCAGGTTCTCAGGGTACGACAGCGCCGCACGGGACGAGAATTACGACATGATCGTGCTGTCCGTCGGGCAGCGGCCTGCGGCGGGATCGGCCGAACTGGCCGAACTGGTGGGCATCGGCCTGAATCCCTGGGGCTTCCCGGAGACCGAGCCGTTTTCGATGACCCGCACCGCCCGGGAGGGCGTGGTGGTCGCCGGGGCCTTTTCAGGCCTCAAGGATATCAGCGAGTCGGTGATTCAGGCGGGAGCGGCGGCGGCTGAGGCTTCCCGCGTGATCCACGGCAGCGGCGGGAGCCTCGTTCCGGAGACGCCGACGGCAACGCCGTTTTATGAGGACGTCTCCCGGGAGTCCCCCCGGATGCTGGCGGTTCTCTGCAGCTGTGACGGGGCGATTCCCGCCGCCCTGGACCTGAAGGTTCTGGAGGCGAGACTGCGGCAGGATCCTGCGGTCACGCGGGTGCAGACCCTTCCGCGTCTCTGTACTTCGGAAGGCTGGGGGCAGCTCACGGAGGCAGTGAAACGACATCACCCGAACCGACTGCTGATCGGCGCCTGCCTGCCTTATGTCTATGCCCGAAAACTCAAGGCGCTCGGCAAGGAGGTCCAACTGGATCCCCGCCTGATGGAGGTCGTGGACATCCGCACCCCGACGCTGACCCGCGAGGCGGCGACGGAGGCGGTAGATCCGGCGAGGGCAGCCTTCGCCGCCACCGGTGAACTGCTGATGGCCGCCGCGAGACTGAAGCGGGTGGAGACCCTGCCGAAGGCCGCCATCCCCGTGGCCCAGCGCGCGATGGTGATCGGAGGCGGAATCGCGGGCATGCATGCGGCGCTGGCGATTGCCGATCACGGCTACCCGGTGGAGCTGGTGGAAGCCGGGGATGCCTTGGGCGGCAATCTGCTGTGGATCGGGCAGACCCTCGAAGGCCGCCCCACTGCCCCGTTGCTCGAGGAGATCCGCTCGCGGGTCGAGGGGCATCCGGGCATCGAGGTGAACACCGGGACCCGGGTCATCACCTCCATGGGGCAGGTGGGCCGGTTCCATACGACGCTGGAAGACAGCCAGGGCGCCGCCCGGGTGGTGGAGCACGGGGTCGCCATTCTGGCGACCGGAGGACGGGAAGCTCCCACCACCTCTTACGGATATGGCGCCAGCCCGGAGATCGTCACCCAGAGCGAGCTGGAACGCCGTCTGAATGAAAACCAGGTCGAGGGCGGGCGGCTCCGAAACGTGGTCATGATCCAGTGCGTCGATTCCCGGGAGGAGCCCCGCAACTATTGCAGCCGCGTCTGCTGCCAGACGACGCTCAAGCACATCCGGAGGCTCAGAGAACTCAAACCGGAGGTGGCGATCTATGTCTTCTACCGGGACATGATGAGCTATGGGTTCACTGAATCCTGTTTTACACAGGCGAGAAAAGACCGGGTGACCTTCATCCCCTACACGGTCGACCGGAAGCCGCGGGTCGCGCCTGACGGCGACGGTGTCAAGGTCGGTGGATTCGAACCGATTCTGGGGCGCGACGTGGAGATCGCCGCCGATCTGGTGGTGCTGGCGACCGGCGTCATCCCGGAGCTGCCCCGGTCCCTGGCCGAGAGCTTCGGCGCCACCCTGGACCGGGACGGGTTTTTCGAGGCCGCGGAATTCAAGTGGCGTCCGGTGGACGCCCTCAAGGAGGGTGTATTTGCCTGCGGACTGTCGCTTTCACCCAGGACGATCGCCGAATCCATCGCATCGGCCGAGGCGGCCGCGCAGCGGGGTCTGCGAATTCTCTGCCGCGACCGCTTGTACGCGGACCGAATCGTTGCCGGCGTGCACACCAGCCTGTGCGCGCTGTGCGAGCGCTGCATCGAGGCGTGCCCCTACGAGGCGCGCACCATAGATCCGGAAAACGAGCAGATCCTGGTCAACACCGCCATGTGCCAGGGCTGCGGCGCCTGCGCCTCCGTGTGTCCCAACGGCGCGGCCTATCTCGACGGCTACCCGGCGGGACAGATGCTGGAGACCATCGATGCGGCTCTTGCCTGCTGATGCCCTTCACGGACCGGCCGGTTTGCGCGCATCCCGAAAGGAGAACCCATGAAATCCCCTGAGACGCATACGACGAACAGCGGGTCTCCGCCTGCAGGGACCCGCGTCGCGGATGACCTGACGGCGATACGGGAGAATGTCAACGCCTGCATGCAGTGCGGTACCTGTACAGCCTCATGCCCCAACGCATTCGCAATGGATCTGACCCCGCGCCACATGTGGCGGCTCGTCCTCATGGGCGACACCGAGGCCATCTTCCGCAGCCATACCTTCATGCTGTGCTCCGCCTGCTACACCTGCACCTTGCGATGCCCGCGGGGGCTGCCCCTGACCGACGCCATGTCCAGGCTCAAGCAGATCGCGGCGCGGGAAGGCATGCCGGAGCATCAGGAAGGCACCGCATTCTACCGATGCTTCATGGACAGCATCCGCCGCCACGGGCGGGTGAACGAGATGGGGTTCATCTCGGCGTATTTCAGGTCCCAGATGCTCCGGAAACCCTTGCTGCCACTGAAGTATACTCCGATGGGCATGCGCCTGATGCGCAAGGGAAAGCTCGGTCCCCACAGGCGGGAGGGCGGGGGCGGCCACAGATCCCTGGAAGCCATGTTCCGAAAAGCCGAAACCATGGAGGCGCGGCAATGAACTATCTCTACTATCCGGGCTGCTCCCTGACGGGCACCGCGAGAGAGTACAACCAGTCCACCAAGGCTTTCCTTGCCGGGATGGGCGTGCAGCTCACCGAACTGACGGATTGGACCTGCTGCGGCGCCAGTGCGGCATCGGCTGTCAGCAACCGGCTGACCGATGCGCTGCCGGCCGTGAACCTCGCCATCGCCGAAACCATGGCGGACGACCCGGAGGTCCTGGTGCCCTGCAGCGCCTGCTACCTCAACCTGAAACGGGTCGAAATGGAAGTCTACGGAAATCCGAAACGGCTCGAAGGCGTCAACGTCCTGCTGGCCGAGACCGGTCTACACCTCCAGGGGAAATCCAGACCTCGGCATCTGCTCGACGTGCTGGCCCGGGATGTCGGCGCCGACGCCATCCGGCAGCGGCTCGACCATGAACTTTCCGGACTCGCCATCGCACCCTACTATGGCTGCCAGTGCCTGCGACCCTACGCGGTTTTCGATCACCCCGAATCTCCGACGTCGATGGAGCCCCTGATCGAAGCCACAGGGGCCACCGTCCACCCCTGGTCCGAGGGGGCGAAATGCTGTGGGGCATCGCACATGAACACCAAGATGCCCGTCGCCCTGGAGCGCGTTTACCGGATCCTCAAGGCCGCCCGGGGAGCCGACGCCGTGGTGACGGTCTGTCCGATGTGCCAGATGAACCTGGAAGCCTACCAGGACAAGGTCGCATCCCGCTACGGTGAAGACCTGGGAATCACCATTCTTTATCTCCCCCAGCTGTTGGGGATGGCCATCGGTCTTTCCCATTCCGAACTGGGTTTACCGCTGAACCTGGCCGTCACTCCGGGTTTTCAGCAAAAGATCAGGTCGGCGGCCGGTGCATAATCCGAAGGGCCCGACTCCGGCTTTGAACAACCGACGAAAGGAGCGTGTCATGGGCGAAGCGGCGATTCAGCTCGGCGCGGAACGGCAAAGCCCGCTGATGGCCAAGGTGAGGGACCTCCTGCCCGACGGAGGAAACCTCGATCTGTGTCTCACCTGCGGCGCCTGCGCCTCGGGGTGCCCGGCCACGGGGCTCGAAGGCATGGATCCACGAAAGTTCCTGCGGATGGCCGCACTCGGTCTGGAGGAGGAGATTCGCGCCACCCCGTGGGTCTGGATGTGCAGTCTCTGCCAGCGGTGCGTCTATGTCTGCCCCATGCAGATCGACATCCCCGCCCTCGTCTACGAGGTGCGCGCCAGTTGGCCACGGGAGGAGCGGCCGAAGGGCATCCGCGAGTCCTGCGACATGGCGCTCAGAAACGACAGCTGCAGCGCCATGGGCGCCTCTCCCGAGGATTTTCAGTTCGTGGTGGAGGACGTCCTCGCGGAAGTCCGGGAAAACCAGCCGGGTTTCGAAACCCTGGAGGCGCCGATCGACAAGAAGGGCGCCCGGTTCTTCCTGAACCAGAACTCCCGGGAGCCCGTCACGGAACCCGACGAGATGGTGCCCCTGTGGAAGATCCTCCAACAGGTCAAGGCGGACTGGACATACGGGAGCAAAGGCTGGGGCGGGGAAAACTACTGCATGTTCCTGGCCGACGATGACAGCTGGCGTCACGTGGTCGAATTGTCGGCGAAACAATGCCATGACCTGGGGTGCAAGGTCTATCTCAATACCGAGTGAGGGCACGTCACTTACGCAGTCCGGGCCGGACTGAAAAAATTCGGTATCGAGCACGATTTCGACGTCGTCAACATTTACGAATACTACGCCAGGTGGATCCGCGAGGGGAAGCTCAAGGTGAATTCCGACTGGAACAAGGATCTGAAGATCAAGTTCACCGTTCAGGATCCCTGCCAGATCGTACGGAAAAGCTACGGCGATCCCATCGCGGAAGACCTGAGGTTCGTTGTCAAGTCCGTCGTGGGCGAGGAGAATTTCGTCGAGATGTACCCCAACCGCTCGAACAACTACTGCTGCGGCGGCGGGGGGGGATTCCTGCAGTCGGGGTACGTGGACGCCAGGCGGGAATATGGGAAGCTAAAGCTGCGCCAGATCCTGGACACCGAGGCATCCTACTGCATCGCGGCATGCCACAACTGCCACTCGCAGATCCACGATCTGGCCGAGCACTTCGAGGCCCCTTACCACACGGTGCACCTGTGGACGCTGATCTGCCTGTCCCTGGGCATCCTGGGAGAAAACGAGCGGGAATACCTGGGGCCGGACCTGGCGGAGGTCGGGCTCTGAGATGAAATGAGGTTGGCGTGCCGCCCCGGATCGCACCTGATGCGGCTAACCGGCCTTTCGAGTCCGCCGGAAAACCGCTGGCAGGACCTAACGAAGCATCCGATGCGATCCGGACGGAAGCCCAACTCGCCTGTGACGCCGGGAGATCGGACAAATGCCAGCCCGCTTGATGCGGCACAGCCTGGTTTCGAAGCTCATCGTGGGGGTCGGACTGACCCTGATGGTCACCATCGGGGTGTGGGCATACTTCAATATCGAGTATCAGAAGCAAAATCTCATGGAGCACAAGCTGGGCGAGGCGGTGCGGCTGGGGAGAACCATCCGGCTCGGCACCCACTTCGCCATGATGCACAACTCCCGGGACGACATCAACGAGATCATCAACAATATCGCCCGGCAGCAGGAGATCGAAACCATCCGGATCTACAACAAGGCCGGAGAAATAAAGTTTACCAACCGCATCGAGGAGGTCAACCGAACGACGAACATCAAGGCCGAGGCCTGCGATGTCTGCCACAGATTCGATCCGCCGGTTTCAGAGTTGGCATCCGAGAAACGGACGCGAATCTTTTCCGACACGCAAGGCGACCGCCACATGGGCATCATCACGCCCATCTGGAACCAGGCAGGCTGCGCCACCGATGTATGCCACGTGCATCCATCCGACAAGAAGGTCCTGGGCGCGCTGGATGTGATCCTGTCCCTCAGGAACACGGACCGGGAAATTCTGGTGCTCAAGAGAGGCATCATTACCCTGGCGCTGGTGATGTTCCTGATCGCGTCCACCACCATCGTCGTTCTCATGCTGCGATTCGTCAACCGGCCGATCCGACGGCTGATCGGAGAAACGCGGCGGCTGGCCAGGGGCGATTACAGCACCGGCGTGCCCATCCGGAGCGAGGACGAGATCGGTCAGCTGGCCATAGCGTTCAACCGGATGGGGCTGGAAATCGCGACGAGCCAGGCGGAGCTGCGCCGCCAGAAGGAAGAATACCAGACCCTCTTCGAAATGGTCCCCTGCGAGATCACCCTGCAGGACCGGGATTTCCGGCTGCTCAACTACAACCGGCGCTTCGCCGAGAAGTTCCACCCCATGAAGGGCGACTATTGCTATCACGCCTACAAGGGAAGAAGCGAGAAGTGCGAAAACTGCCTGGTCGAAAGGACATTCCAGGAAGGTGCCCCACAGTTCGGCGAAGAGACGGGCATCGACCAGGATGGCAACACCCTTCACTGGCTGGCGGTTGCTTCACCCATGAAGGACGCCGAAGGCCGCATCGTGGCGGCCATGGAGATGAACCTGGATCTCACCCAACTCAAGTCCCTGGAGACACGCCTCCGGCAGTTCGAGAAAAAATACCAGGCCATCTTCGACAACATTCCCAACCCGATTTTCGTGCTGGATGCGGAGACGCTCGAAATCGTCGATTGCAACGACAGCGTCACCGCGGTTTACGGATACGAAAAACATGATATAATTCAAACATCATTCCTCGACTTCTTCTATGAAAAACCTGCCGAGCGGATTGCATTCAAGCTGCGCAACTCGGTCGAGCTGAATCAGGAAAGGCATGTGGCCAAGGATGGCCGCACGCTGACCGTCAATATTCGGATCTCCCCGTCTGAATCCGAAGGCCGACGGGTTCTCCTCGTGACCACCAGCGATATCACCAAGCGGCTCGAGGTCGAGCAGCAGCTCATTCACGCCAGCAAGATGGCCACGCTGGGTGAAATGGCCACCGGCGTCGCCCATGAACTCAACCAGCCCCTGTCGGTGATCAAGATGGCCAGCGGCTTTTTCCTGAAAAAACTGGAAAACGGCGAGCCCATCGAGGAGGGGATTCTTCGCAAGCTGGCCGAGCAGACGGACAGCCACATCCGTCGAGCCACCCGGATCATCAACCACATGCGGGAGTTCGGACGAAAGTCCAGTCCGGACAAGGAGCGAATCAATCTCAACGAGGTGCTCCACAGGGCACTCGAAATTTTCAGCCAGCAGCTCAAGGTCCGCGGCATCGAAGTCCGCTGTGATCTCGATCCGGAACTTCCGGATATCCTTGCCGACGGCAGCCGGATGGAGCAGGTGTTCATCAATCTTCTGATCAACGCCAGGGATGCCATCGAGGAGTACGCTCAGGCAGGGGGGCTCGGCCAGGCTCCGGGGAATGCCGCTGAAAAATGGATCGATCTCCGTTCCCGTCGGAAAAACGGGGCGGTTGTCGTCGAGGTCGAGGACAGCGGGCCGGGGATCCCGGAGGCGTTGCGGGAGAAAATCTTCGAACCGTTCTTTACCACCAAGGAGGTCGGCAAGGGAACCGGTTTAGGACTGTCGATCAGCTACGGTATCATCAAGGATTGCGGGGGAACCATCCACGCACTACCCGGCCGGTCCGGAGGCGCCTGTTTCGTCCTTCGGTTCCGGGCGCTGGAGCCGATGCCATGACGGATGCGTTGATCCGATACGATCAGATTTCGGGAATCTTCGAGCGGCTCGCCCTGGGCGTGATCGTCCTGTCCGAACATCGGAAGATCATGGCCATGAACGCCGTCGCCGAAAAGCTGACCGGCGCCAGGGAGGCCGATGTCCTGGGCCGGTTCTGCTACGATATCTTCCTGGATTATCTCTGCGGCGGACGATGCAAGTACCTGGACTCTCCGGACGCCGAACGCGAAACCGTCGTATCCCAGATCCGGATCACCGACCAGGACAATCGCCTCTGCAGCATCACCAAGATCGAGTGCCCTCTCTACGGAGCGGACGGCCGTATTGTCGGCTGCGTCGAAGTCTTCCAGGACAAGACGGTCCTCCATGAACTCATGCAGCGCATCCGTTTCGAAGGCCTCAAGCTGAAGCATATTCTGGACAGCCTGGACCATGCCGTGTTCACGGTGGATCTCAACGGGCATATCGCCTTCTTCAACCGGATGGCCGAAACGATCACGGGCTATTCCCGGACCGAGCTGCTGGGCCGAAACTGCGGAACGGTTTTTGGCAAGTCCTTCTGCGAGGATTTGAGAGGAGGGGCGATCGCCACTGAGGGAGACAGGGAGTGCCTGAAAACCGAAATCGTCGACAAGTCCGGGAATCACATCCCCATACGGGCGAAGTACTTTCCCATCCGAAACGAGGACGGTACCGTGGTCGGCGGCATGACGACCCTTTCCGACCTGTCGCTCCAGTATCAGCTCGACCGGGTCGTCAAAGAGCAGTACACCTTCTGCGACATGGTCAGCAAGCATCCCGACATGCAGCGGATCTTCGAGGCCGCACCGGTCATCGCCGCCAGCGATGCCACCGTGCTGATCGAAGGGCCCACCGGCACGGGCAAGGACCTTCTGGCGAAAATCATTCACAATGCCAGCACCCGGTCGCACCATAAAATGGTCAAGGTCAACTGCGCCTCCATCCCGGGCAATCTTTTGGAGTCGGAGATGTTCGGCTACGTCAGGGGCGCATTTACCGGCGCCGACCGTGACAAGCCCGGCCGCTTCCAGATGGCGCACCGAGGGACCCTCTTCCTCGACGAGATCGGTGACCTGCCCCTTCCCTTGCAGGCCAAGCTGCTGCGGGTGATCGAAGACAAGGAATTCTATCCGCTCGGGAGCCGTCAGACCACCCAGGTGGATGTCCGAATCATATCGGCCACCAACCAGAACCTGATGGACATGGTCGAGGCCAAAACCTTCCGGGAAGATCTTTTTTATCGTCTGAATCTCATGCGGCTCTACCTGCCTCCGCTCAGGGAGCGCCGGTGCGACATCCCCCTGCTGGTCGGGCACATCCTCAAAAGGCTCAACGTGGCCAGAGGGACCCGACCCTGCCGGATTTCGGCTGAGGTCATGGAGATCCTGCTGAACCACGACTACCCCGGCAACGTGAGGGAGATGGAGAACATCATCGAGCACGCAATGATCCTGTGCCAGTCGGAGGTGATCGAGAAGCGGCATCTCCCGCCTACCCTGCTCGGGAACAAAACGCGAAAGGTGCCGCACCACATTTGCGCACCTGTACCGGAAGAGGAAAGCCGGGAGGAAAGAGAGCGGATCCTGGACGCATTGAACCGGATGCGGTGGAACAAAGGCCAGGCGGCCCAGGCCCTGAACATGGATCGGTCGACGCTGTGGCGCAAAATGAAGCGCTACGGCATCGACGTGTCGTGAGGCCCTTCCACCGTGCGGTGGAACCGCTCTTCATCCCACCGGCGGTTCGGGAGGTTTGCCGATGAAAGAAAAAATCCTGCTGGTCGACGACGAGGAGGGCATCCGGGAGGTTTTCTCCATCATTCTCAGGGACATGGGTTACGAGGTGCTCGTCGCCGAGAATGGAAGACAGGCTATGGAGGTCTTCCCGAAGGAGCGGCCTCCGATCGCCCTGATCGACATCAAGATGCCGGGCATGGATGGCATCGAATTGCTCCGGAGGCTCAAGCGTGAAAACCCGGACAGCGAAGTCATCATCATCACCGGGCACGGCGACATGGAGCTGGCCATCCAGAGCCTCCAATACGAGGCCACCGACTTCATCACGAAGCCGATCGATGAACGGCTGCTGGCCAGGGCGCTCCAGAAGGCCCATGAGCGGATCATGATCCGCCGTCAGCTCCATAACTACACGGAGAGCCTCGAAAATATGATCAGGGAGAAGTCCGAGCGGCTGGTCAATGCATCGCGCGGAACGGAGGACGGCACCGAAACCTACCGGCATCTTTTCGACGAGCTGCCCGGCTACGTCGCAGTTTTGAACCGCGATTTTTCCATCAAGGCCGCCAATCGCCTCTTCAAGGACGACTTCGCGTATCCGGCCGAAATGCGGGGTCCGGTGTACTGTTACGAGGTGCTGAAGGGATCCGACGAGCCTTGCATCGACTGCCTGGCCGAGCAGACCTTCTTCGACGGGCAGTCTCATCAACGGGAGCTGAAACTGACGACGGAGAGCGGAGACCGACTGGAACTTTTTGCCTGGACCACTCCCTTGAAAGGGCATCACGAGGCGATCGACGGGGTCATGCTGATGGCCATGGACATATCCCAGATCGTCGATCTCAAGGATCGACTGGCCTCGCTGGGGTTGATGATCGGCTCGGTCTCGCACGGCATCAAAGGTCTTCTCACCGGGCTCGACGGCGGGTTGTATCTGATCGATTCAGGCGTCAGCCGGGAAGATCCCGGGAAGGTCACCGAGGGCGTGGCCACGGTGAAAGTCATGGCCGACCGGATCCGAAGCCTGATTCTCGACATTCTGTATTACTCCAAGGAGAGAACCCTCCACCGGGAGGCGACGCCGATCGATGGGTTCATGGACGAGGTCGCCGCGACGGCGGCACCGAAGGCGCGGCAGCGGGATATTCCCTTTCGTCGGGAAATCGATGCATCCCTGCGGGGGCGCTCGATCGTCATCGACCGCGACCAGCTTTCGACGGCGCTGGTCAACATTGTCGAGAATGCGATCGAGGCCTGCCAGGGCGACTCCTCGGAAAAAACCCATGCCGTCTCCTTCAGCGCCGAGGCCGGCGACGGCGCCGTGATCTTCCGTATCGAAGACAACGGCATCGGTATGAACGATGAAACGCGCAGGAATATCTTTACGCTTTTTTTCTCCTCGAAGGGAACCCACGGAACCGGCATCGGCCTTTTCATCGCCAAGAAGATCATTCAGCAGCACGGGGGAGCCATCGAGGTGAATTCCGAACCGGGAGTCGGCAGCCGCTTCCGGATCACGATTCCATTTGAAGCGGCGACCTGACGGCTTTGGGAAGCCATGTGATCCGCGGTGCGGACCGGCCGTCGGATCTCGACGGCTTTCAGGGGCGACCCAGTGGAACTTCAACCGGAGAAGGCGATGCGTCCCAACCAGGAATGGAATATTCTCTTCGTCGACGACGAAGCCGGCATCCGGGATGTCGCCAGGCTCTACCTCGAGGATGCGGGCTACCGTGTCGAAACGGCCCCGAACGGCCTGGAAGCGCTGAAGCTCTGCGAATCGAACCCACCCCAGATTATTATCACCGACATCCGGATGCCGGGCATGGATGGCATCGAGCTGCTGGAAGCCGTCAAAAAGAGGTATCCCGACGTCGAAGTCGTCGTCGCGACCGCCTTCGGCGACATGGAGGTGGCGGTTCGCGCCCTTCAACGCGACGCATCGGACTTCATCGCCAAGCCTCTCGACAAGGAAGCCCTCGACGTGGCGCTCTCCCGCGCCAAACAGCGGTTTACCGACCGGAGAAACCTGTGCGTCTATACGGAGTTCCTGGAACGCGACTGGTCCGAAACCACCGAGGAGTTGATGGAGGCCATCGAGTTCCAGAACCGTCTGATCGACAGCTCGATGGACGGGATTATCGGCTGCAATGCCGAAGGCCGGGTCGTGACCTTCAATGCCGGAATGGAGCAGTTGACCGGGTTTCGAAAGAGCGAGGTGATCCATCGCAAGCCTTTCGGCACCTTCTTTCTGCCGGAAGAGGAGGAACGGATGCGGCGAGCCCTTGCCGATGACCGTTACGGCGGCGAGGACCGGCTGTTCAAGTTCGAGACCACGCTGAAGAGCAGGGAGGGAGGGCGCATTCCGATTCAGCTGTCGGCATCGGTCATTCGGGAGAAGGGCGTGGAGAGCGGCCTGGTCTGTTTCTGCCGGGACCTTCGGGAAATCCACCGGCTGGAGCGGGAGATGGAGGACCAGTCGCGGGTGCTCCACCAGGACAAGATGATGTCGCTGGGCCGGCTGGCCGCGAGCGTGGTCCATGAGATCAACAACCCGCTGGCCGGCATACTCAACTACTGTCGGCTGATGATCCGGATATTGGGGCGAGGCGAACTGAAAGCGGAAAATCGCGACAAGTTCATCGCCTATCTCGACCTCATCGAAAAGGAAAGCGCCCGCTGCTCCGAGATCGTCTCCAGCCTCCTGACTTTTTCCCGAAAATCCTCCCCCGCATTCGGTGCCGTTTCACTGGACGATCTCCTGGACCGATCGATCCTGCTGACCCAGCACAAGCTGGAGCTGAGCCGCATCCGCCTGGAAACCCGGATCGCTCCCGAGCTGCCTGACATCCAGGGGGATGCCAATCAGCTCCAACAGTGCATCATCAATCTGATTTTCAACGCCATCGACGCGATGCCGAAAGGGGGAACCATCTTCCTGACCGCGACACACGAGGCGGCCGACCGGGCGGTGCTTCTTGAGATCCGGGACACCGGCGCCGGCATCTCGGAGGCGCATCTGCCCCACATTTTCGAGCCTTTTTACACTACCAAGGATGAAGGTTACGGCGTCGGACTCGGGCTTTCGACCGTATACGGAATCGTGGAAAGCCACCATGGACACATCGAGGTGGAAAGCCGGCCGGGGGAGGGCACCCGCTTTCTGCTGCGGTTTCCCGTCGACAACGGCCGCAGCACCGCCGGGGCGCGCAATGAGAGGAGGCCGATATGGGAAAGAAAATCCTGATCGTCGAGGACGACCCGGCAGTCGTGAACTTCCTGAGTCTGCTCTTCCGGGACAACGGCTACGACGTCTGTTCGGCCACGGACGGGTTTTACGCACTGGAGGTGATGCGGGATGAGCGGCCGGACATGGTGACCCTGGACCTGGAAATGCCGAAGGAGTGGGGAACCCGGTTTTTCAGGAAATTCAAAAAGGACGACATCCTGAAGGACACCCCCGTTCTGATCATCAGCGCCATGCCCTCCAAGCACCTGTCGATCAGAGGCGCCGTGGGCTATCTCCACAAGCCTTTCAAACCCGAGGAAGTGATCCGTATCGTCAGGGAAACGATCGGTGAGGCTTGAAACAGGATCTTTCCCGAAAAGCGTTGGTGTGGATGTGAAGGGGAGTACGCCTCACCGTAAACCCTTGTGCGGCCTTGATCAAAACCCAAAATCCGCATTTCTGAATCGGACACGCTCGTGCCTGTCCAATCCATTGTGGATGGACACTATCCGGTGAAAACAAATCCCTTTCTCTCCCTCGACCCCTGTATCCCTTGACTCCTGGACACCTCGACCCCTTTATTTCGATCCCGATACCGATACCGATACCGATACCGATACCGATACCGATGGGAAGCATTCGGACAGGAAACGTCTAGTGCCCGCGGTTGACCGATTTTTCGACCTCGATGCCGAATTTCTTGAGCCGGTTGTACAGGGCCATGCGGCTGATTCCCAGGATGCGCGCCGCCTCCGCCTTGTTGCCGCCGGCCTGTTTCAGCGCGTCGATCAGCCGGGTGCGCTCGCCCGTGTCGACGGTAACACGGCATTCGCCCGGGGCGGCTTCGGACCGGCGTCCGACGATCCTGGCGGGAAGATGGCTGGGCAGAACCTCCCCGCCCGGGCATAGCACGAAGGCCAGCTCGATGGCGTTGATGAGCTCCCGGACGTTCCCGGGCCAATCGTAGGCGGAGAGCAACTCGTAGGCTTCCTGGCTGACGCCCGAGATGGGTTTTCCGGTCTTGAGCCGGATGCGGTTCATGAAGGCGTTGACGAGCAGGGGAATGTCCTCCCCCCGTTCCCTCAGCGGCGGGAGGTGTATCGGGATCACCCCGATGCGGTAGAAAAGATCCTTGCGAAACGCTTCCTCCTCCACTCGCTTTTCCAGATTCTTGTTGGTGGCCGACAACACCCGGACGTTGATGGGAACGGGCCGATGGTCGCCGACCCGCTCGATTTCACGCTCCTGGAGCACCCGGAGGAGTTTCACCTGGATGGCCGGCGAGATGTCGCCGATTTCGTCCAGGAAGATGTCGCCCCCGTCGGCCGCCTCGAAGCGTCCCACCCGGTGGTGGCTGGCGCCCGTGAAGGCGCCCTTGACATGGCCGAAAAGCTCGCTTTCGAGGAGACTTTCGCTCAGCGCGCTGCAGTTGACCTTTATGAAGGGGCCGCCCCGGTTGGCGCCGATCTCGTGGATCGCCGAGGCCACGAGTTCTTTTCCCGTCCCGCTCTCGCCATAGATGATGACCGGCGCATCGGAGTGCGCCGCGCTTTCCACCAGCCCGAAGACCTTGATCATGGCGGGCGAACTTCCCAGGATCCCGTGGAAGCCGTCCTTTCCGCCCAATTCCCGCCGCAGATTGTGGATCACCTGGTCCCGGGCCCGCACTTCGCTGATGTCGCTCAGGGTTTCCACCCCGCCGATCACGGTTCCCTCGGCGTTCCGCAGGACGGCGGCGTTCTTGACGACGTGGATCTCCCCCCCGTCCCGGTGGCGGAAGGTGCACTGCCATCGGCGGATTCGCTCCCCCTTGAACAGGGCGCAGTACTTGTCCTTGCCGTCCCGCCGCTCCCCGAAGCAGGCGTTGCATCCAAGGATTTCGCAGGAGGCGCCGATCAGCTCCTCCCGTCGATAGCCCGAGAGCTCCTCCAGGGTCCGGTTGGCGAAAACGATTTCACCGTTGGGATCCACGATCATGAGTCCGTCGGCCATGGTGTCGATGATCGTTTTCCAATAGAGATTGTGTTCGTCGAAGAAAAGCAGCCCCGCGCCTCCGTCCGCTTTCATGGACCTCCTCCACCCCGGTCGTTGTGTACAGTTGATTTGCATGTGAATTACAGGTGTAAGCCTACACCCCTTTACACTCTGATGACAAGGTGTCCCTTCAAGTTTTAAAAGATTAATAAATACAGAATGTTGAGGTTTATACGACTCGTTGGCATCCGAATTGCTTTTCAGCCGAGTCAACACCATAAACCGATTTCAAGGAGGTTGTCATGAGTACAGTGGATCTCAGCACCATCAAAGTGGAAAGCACCGTCGATGCACGCGGCAGCGCCTGTCCAGGGCCGCTTCTCGAAGCCAAGAAGGGCATCGGGAAGGTGAGGGTAGGGGAAATTCTCGAGGTCTATTCCAACGATTCCGGTACCCGGAAGGACATCCCGGCCTGGGCGGGGAAGGTGGGACACGAATACCTCGGAGTCGTCGAATCCGACGGTTATGACAAGCATTTCGTCAGGCGGAAGAAATAGACGGGGGGACCATGGGAGCCCAAGTCGACCAGAACCGGATTCTGATTCTCGCCACCGAGACCTGCGCGTACCCGGGCGCCGATTCCGTCGGGCAGGCCCACGCGACCTATCCGGCGAACACTTACATCTTCAGGGTGCGCGCTCCGGTGCTCTTTCCGGAGTCCTTTTACCTGGGCTGCTTCCGAAAGGGCATCGGCGGGATCATCGTCATGTCCTGCGGCGAGGAATGCCCCTACGAAGGCGCCTACCACGCGCTGGCCAAGCGCCTCGATCGGGTCTACCAGATGATGAAGGCCGACGATCTGGACATCCGGAGGCTCCGCCTCACCGCCATCTGTACGGTCTGCAACCGGGCATTCCTGAACGAAGTCAACCAGATGAACGCCATCGTCCGGGAACTGGGACCGCCTGTTTTCGGCAGCAACCGAGGAGATATCCATGAATCCCGAAAAAGTCCTGGAATTTGACGCCCTGGTCGTCGGTGGAGGGATAGCGGGCCTGCAGTCGGCGCTGGATCTGGCGGACCAGGGTTTCGAGGTGGCGGTGGTGGAGAAGAACCCCTCCATCGGAGGGAAGATGATCCGGCTTTCGAAGGTCTTCCCCACCCTGGACTGCGCAAGCTGCATCACCACCCCCAAGATGGCCGCCGCCGCCCATCACGAGAAGATCACTCTTCTCACCTATACGGATCTGAATGGACTGGAGCGTGAAGGCGATGTTCTGATTGCATCGGTCACCCGGCGCCCCCGCTACGTCGACCCGGACAAATGCATCGGGTGCCGGCAGTGCGAATACAACTGTCCCGTCTACACGCCCGACACGGACGAAGGGGGATTTTCCGCCCGCAAGGCGATTTCCATTCCCTTTTCCAACGCCATTCCGCAGGTCGCCGTTCTGGAGGCGGAGAACTGCACCCTCTGCGGCAAATGCGCCAAGGTCTGTCCGACGGACGCGGTGGACTATTTTCAGCAGCCGGAGCCGGTGCAGATCCGCGCCCGGGCGGCGGTCCTGGCCACGGGCTTCGAGTTGACCGCGTTGGAGACCAAGCCCCAATACGGCAGCGGCCTCGTTCCCAACGTGATCACCTCCCTTCAGATGGAGCGCCTGCTGGCGCCTCACGGCCCTTACAACCGCGTGCTGCGGCCTTCCGACGGAATGGAGCCGGATTCCATCGCCTACGTCCAGTGCGCGGGTTCCCGCGACCAGAGCATGGGCGTTTCCTACTGCTCGAGGGTCTGCTGCATGTACGCCATCAAGCAGGCCATGCTGGTGTCCGGCGCCCTGCCGCTTGCGGACATCACCATCTACTACATGGACATCCGGGCCTTCGGAAAAGGCTACGAGCAGTTCTATCAGAACGCCAAGGCGATGGGGATCGAGTTCGTCAAGGGCAAGGTGGCGTCGCTCTCAGGAGCGGAGGATGGCAGGGTGGCGCTGCGCTACGAGGACCAGAAGGGCGGGGGCGTGGCCACGGCCGGGCACGACCTGGTGGTGCTTTCCCTGGGGATGATCCCGGCCTGGAATCCCGAGGGCGCCTGCCCGGTCTCGGCCGGCACGGATCGGTTCATTCACACGATTCAGCCCAAGCTGGCTCCCACGCTGACCGACATGGAGGGGGTTTTCGTGGCGGGAGCCGCCGCCGGCCCCAAGGACATCGTCGACACGATCACCGAGTCCGGCGCCGCTGCCGTCGAAGCGGCGAAATACCTGACACGGACACCGCGCCGCCGGCTGGCCGTGGCCTGAGCCGCCGGCAACGGACGCCGCCCCGAGCGAGGCGATCGGCAGTCCCGCCGGAGCGGCGGCCTCTGAATCCGAGGGAGATCTTCAATGAGCGACCCATCCCGTATGAACGATGAAAACCGGCCCGCCGCCGGCACGCACAAGGTCGGCGTCTACATCTGCCATTGCGGCGGCAACATTTCCGATCACGTCGATGTCGAAGCCGTCCGTGAAAGGGTCGAAAAACTGCCCGGGGTATCGGTGGCCCGGACCAACACGTTCATGTGTTCGGACCCCGGCCAGGAGATGATCATGGACGACCTGAAGAGCGGTGCGGTCGACCGGGTCGTCGTGGCCTCCTGCGCGCCGAGTTTGCATGAGACCACATTTCGCAGCGCCATCCTCAGGGCGGGCGGGAACCCTTACATCTACGAGCACGCCAATATCCGCGAGCAGGTCAGCTGGGTGCACCACGGCGACATGGCCACGGACAAGGCGACCCGGCTGGTGTCGGCGGCCGCCGCAAAGGCAGAACTCCTCGAACCCCTGGAGCCGATCCGGGTCGAAGCCTGCCGGCACGCCACGGTCATCGGCGGCGGGATTGCGGGATTGCGGGCGGCAAAGGACATGGCCGAGCGCGGCATCGACGTTGCCTTGATCGAGAAAACGGCTTTTCTCGGGGGCCGCCTCGCCCGTCTCGAGCACGTCGCGCCGACCGGTGAAAAAGCGGAGGCGTTGATCCGCGAATTGGGGTCGGCGGTTCTGGCGGACGATCGGATCACCGTTCACACCTGCTCGGAGGTGACTGCATTCGAAGGATATGTCGGCAATTTCAAACTTCGGATCCAAAAGCGGCCGCCCGGGCCGCCGGAGCCGGAGGCGCCGGCCGGCCTTCGCGCCGGCGACTATGTGCCTTTCTCAGGCCTTTTTGCTTCACCGGCGCCAACGAATACCGATGACCTGACGATCGAAACCGGGGTCATTGTCCTGGCCACGGGTTTTGAGTCGTATACCCCCCGGAATGGAGAATACGGCTTCGGCCGATTCGAGAACGTCGTCACCCTGCCGGAGGTGATCCGGCGTTTGGCCGAAGCGTCAGGAACCGGGGACCGGCTGGTCATGAATGGCCGGGAAATCCGCTCCATCGCCATGATTCACTGTGTCGGCAGCCGGCAGATCCCCGGAATCCATCCGGAGGACGAACCGGGGAGCCTGAACGAGTACTGCTCCCGTACCTGCTGCACGGCCGTTCTCGATACGGCCGCCACGATCCGGGAGCGACACCCCGGGACCCGTGTGTATGACTTCTACCGCGATATCCGAACCTACGGGCGCGGGCACGAGGAAATCTACCATCAGGCGTCGCAAAAAGGGGTCATATTTCTGCGGTTTGACGCGGAGGAGGCCCCGACGGTGTCCGCCGGCGGCGCGGGCAGCCGGTTCCCGTTGACGGTGCGCGTGAAGGATACCCTGACGTTCGGGGAGGAGGTCCGGGTGCCCGTGGATCTTGTGGTGCTGGCCACTGGAATGGAACCGACCGGAATCAGACCGCTGGTGGAAATGATGAAGCTTCCGGTCGGGGCGGATCGCTTTTTGCTGGAGGTTCACCCGAAGCTCCGTCCGGTCGAGCTGCCCCAGGCCGGTTTTCTGCTGGCCGGAACCTGTCAGGCGCCTATGGATGTGGGCGAGGCCTGCAATGCGGCGGGCGGCGCCGCCGTCAAGGCATCGGCCTTGTTGGGCAGGGGATTCGTCGAGTTGGATCCTTTCGTGGCGCAGGTCGACGTCGACCGATGCCGGGGAACCGGAAGTTGTGTGGAAGCCTGTCCGGCCGAGGGCGCTCTTCGCATGATCGAAGCGGAGTCGGCCGGACGGAGGGTCCAACGGGCCCAGGTGACCCCGGCGCTGTGCACGGGGTGCGGCGCCTGTGTGGCCGTTTGCCCCGAGAACGCCATCGATGTCAACGGCTGGACGCTCAAGCAGTACGAGGCCATGGTCGACGCCATCGTCGCGGCCTGAGGACGGTCCGAATCCACATCAGGGATAAACGGGAACAAGGGAGAGGACGATCGATGCAACCTCGATCCAGCGGAAAAGAGGCGTTGAAGGCCCTTCGGGAAGAGCGCAAGGCATGGATTCAGCAAGCCAGATCCAAGGTCAAGGCCCAGGGAAGGGCCATCCAGGCGATCCGGAAGGCGTTGGCGCAGGATTCCAAGACTGTGCCGGAAATCGCGGCCGCCACCGGCACTCCGACGGGCGAGACGCTCTGGTACATCGCCGCCTTGAAAAAATACGGAATCGTCAAGGAAGTCGAAAAGGACGGCAGCTACTTCAAGTACGGCCTGACCGGAGAAGAAAAGACGTCCACACCCAATCAAGGTTTCACAAGCGATCCGGAGGCATCGACGCCGCCGGATCCCCGGGAGGAAGAATGACCACGATCAACCCTGATTTTCTGGACGCCATTGAGGAATACGGCATCGAAAAGGCGAGGGAGTGCTTCAACTGCGGCACGTGCACGGCCATCTGCCCGCTCGTTCACGAACACTTCCCGCGTCGGATGATACGGTATCTTCAGCTGGGAGCGCGGGACCGGATCGTGGAAAACGCCCGCGAGCTCTGGCGGTGCCTCCACTGCGGGCTCTGTACCCAGACATGCCCGCGGGGGGCCGATCCCGGGGAGGTGATCCTGGGGTTGAAACGTTTCGTCGTGGCGACTTGGAGGAGGCCGACCCATGTATAACCCCAAGGACATCATCGATCTGATCGCCGCCAACGTGGACAGGACCCGCAACCCGTTCGGCATTCCCAAGCGGATGGTCAACACCTGGTGGAAATCGGCGGGGCTGAACCGGCAGGGGGACACGTTGCTGTTCACCGGCCTGATGTACCAGTTCGTTCCCTATATCGAGAAATCGACGGCCTATCTCGCCCGTTTCGAAGACTCTCCCTGGGCCGACTATCTCCGATATGGCCGCTATGTGCCGTCCCGGATGGCCGGGGCGGGGCTCGCGGCCATCACGCCGAAGGCGGAAAAGTCCAAGTTCAACCGGATTCTGAACGATATCGCCGCTGTTCTCACCCGTTCCGGGGTGGACTTCTTTTATGACCCGGACCTGGATGAGTACAGCGGTGTTCTGCTCTACGACCTCGGGGATCAGGAAGGATTCGAACGGCACGCCCGGTGGCTCGCCGCCAAATTCCGGCGAAACGGCATCCGCCGGTTGATAACGGTGGATCCCCACACGACATACGCCCTGAAGGAACTCTACCCGGAAATCACGGGGCTGGAATTGGAAGTCCATCCCTATTTCGAGCTGCTGAAGCTGCGGTCGCACAACGGCCGCCGGCAGGTCACGCTCCACGATCCCTGTTTCTACGGCCGTTATCTCAAGGTTTCCGACATGCCGTCCCGGCTCCTGGCGGACCTCGGCGTCGAATGCATGCCGGTCCGCAATGCCGGGCTTTTCACCCATTGCTGCGGGGGGCCGGCGGAATCGATTTCTCCCCGGCTGGCCGGCGAGGTGACCGCCCGCCGCATGGAGGATCTCCGGTCCAACGACGCGACCATCGTGGCCATGTGCCCGATCTGCCTTGCCAATTTGAGAAAAGCAGGCGCCAATGTGGAAGACCTGTCGAGCGTCATCGCCCGGCAGACGCAACCCTGACGATTGAAATTACATTTCGAGAGGAGAGCCCGACATGTCTGAAAAGGAAGAAAAGATTCTCTACTTTGGAACCTGTGCAGGCGAAAACCCGGAGAAGGCGGCGATGCCTTTTGTCATGGCCAACGCGGCCATGGCCATGGACATCCAGGCCACCATCGTGCTTCAGGGCAATGGGGTCTACCTGGCCCAGAAGGGCTATGTGGACCACATGCTGTCCGGGGGAGGGTTCCCGCCCATGAAAAAGTTGATCTCCGAGTTCACCGAACTCGGGGGCAAGCTCCTGGTGTGCGTTCCCTGCATCAAGGAGCGCAGCATCGAGGAGTCCGATCTGCTGGAAGGCGCCGAGACCACGGCCGCCGGGCAGGTCAACCTTCAGGCCATGCAGGCCGATGCGGTGATTGTTTACTGAGCACACGGCAAACGGCGATCCGGCCCATGCGCCGGCGGGAAGATCCCGAAGGGAAGGGGCGTATCCATGGAACAGCAAACCGCAAGTCGAAACATTCACCGAATCGCAGACCTCACGGAGCTGAGTCTATCCGGAGCCAAGGTGGACTGCAGACCTTCCTTTCAGATCGTGCCGGTGGATTTTCAGCAGAAGAAGCATCCCTACCGTGCCCACGTGTTCATGTGCCGTTTCGAAGGGACCGTCGATGGTGAAGCCTATTCGTTCCGCAAGTGCTATGCCAGGGGCTGTTCGCACAACCTCTGCCCGCACGTTTCCCAGGCGGTGATGATCGCCAACCGATACCTGGTCAAGGATCTCAAAAAGCTTCAGGTCGCCGGCATCTCAGTGGAGACCCGTCTGTTTTCGCTTTCGGACATGATCGTGAAATTCGACGATCTGGAAGGCGTCACCACGTCGGTGATGACGCTCGACGACTACCTGAATCTCGCCCGCGAGGGGCATCCGGTGTCGGCATCCGCGACGCTGGAGTTGATTCCGGCCGTCGAGCATTTCGGGAACTACCAGCAGTCCCAGACCTTTCTCAGCGGCGATTTCGAGGTGACCTCCCTGGGACAGACCGCCCGGTATCAGCGGTGTTTTGCCTGCTTTCCGACCGAAGACGATTCGCAGAGAGACCGCCAGATGCAAGTGGCCAATACGAGGCTGTCCGCCTTGTACGAAGAAATGGCCCAGGCCGGTATTCGAATGGAGCGGGTGTTGTTTGCCTGAATGAGATAGCTGGTTTGTCGGTTCAAACCGCCATCTCTCCCCAGGAGCGGCAGCGGCACGCCATCGGCCGCTGCCGCTCCGTTTTTTTTAAGGGAGGTCCGCCGCCCGTTGTCTCTCGCTTCGTCGTCCGCTCAAACCCTTGCGACCGGTCGAATTCGGTGGCCGGGAAACATCGCGGCTTGACACCCTGTTCCTCACGGCTTATCGACATATGAGAATATGATCAAAATCTCGCGATCTCGAGTCACCGGTATGCCGGAGAGTCCGGCGGTGATGTATTATGGAGGCCGCCATGCGCTTCCGCTGGAAACTGTTGATCCTTTTGCTTTGCCTGTCCATCCTTCCCATCGTGCTGCTGCGCACCTTCGGGATCCACAATGTCAGGCGGATCGGCGCGGAGCTGGCCGAGCAGGCCCGCCAGAACGCCGTGGACCTGAGCCGGCTGAGGACTCAGGAGCTTCTCGGCATGCACGGGAGCCTGCTGCATCAGATCGTCGCTCAGCTCGAAATGGCGATGGTTCTGCAGGCGCACGCCACACGGACTTTTTCCTTCAAACATGCTTCCGATATCGATCCATCGTTGCCGGAGCCGTCTCCTTTCCCGCCGGAAAGCGTCGGACCCGTTCGCATCTCCGCATTGGGATTTCCTGGAGACTGTCTGATCTCGATGTCCCCATCCGGGACGGGACCCGGAACAGGTCAGCTCCAGGAACTGAACTCCATGATGGAAACCTATCGGGTGATATCCGGACACCTGGGGGCACTGGTGCTCCGTCAGATGGCCTGGCTGCCCGGCGGCATCGGGGTCTCCC
Source organism: Desulfobacterales bacterium (assembly GCA_049366795.1). Taxonomy (GTDB): domain Bacteria; phylum Desulfobacterota; class Desulfobacteria; order Desulfobacterales; family UBA5852; genus CALNZV01. The sequence continues at coordinate 25,779 of JBMNCP010000026.1, read as the reverse complement.
ATCCCTGTCCGGCCGGTTCCTGGGATCCGGTCGACGCGGAATCGAGCACGTGGTTTCGGACCGCCATGGATGAAAAGATCTCCTACTGGTCCCGGCCCTACGTCGATGCTGCGACAGGGGATATGGCGATCGCCCTGTCCTATCCCATTACGCACGACCCCGACAGCGACGAAGGCATCGTCCGCGGGGTGGCCGGCCTGATCGTATCCCTCGAATCGCTGTTTCACGCCGTGGTGGATGAGAGCACCCTTCCGCAAGGGGCGGATGCGTTTATCGGAAGCCTCGAATGGCGGCCATCGGCCGGGGAAGTCGGCATCCGGGTCGTTGCCGGTCTGCCCCCCGGGAAGCCCGCGAGCGCCGGGGAGACCTTCGTGGATCGTTCATGGTTCCGGCAGCAGACGCAGTACCCGGAAGTGCTGGAAGACTTTTTGCTCCAGCGTCCGAATGTCCGCTCGGTCAACACCGGCTCGGGGGACTTTTTCTGGATATGTCACCCTCTGCCGCACCAGGGTACCGCCCTCATCCTGACCCTGCCCCGGTCCGGCGCTTCAGACCCGGTCGACGCGATGATCGCCTCCATCGGCCGCCGGACGAGAACCGTTGAAATCTACACCGCCGTCTTTCTTCTGTTTCTGGCGGCTATCGGCGCGGTCGCGGCCGTTCTCTTCTCCCGCGCCATCACGCGGCCTCTGGAAAAGATCACCCGGGCCGCCCAGGATCTCGCCGACGGCAACCTGAAGACACGCGTGGAGGTGACGTCGAAGGACGAGATCGCCAAACTCGCGGACGTGATCAACGACATCGGACCCAAGCTCGAACAGGCATATCAAACCAGACGATCCATCGAAGTCGCCTCCGAGATCCAGAGCCACCTCCTGCCGGATCCGCTGCCGTCGGTAGATTTCGATGTCTTCGGTCTGACGCTTTACAGCGAGATGGCCGGCGGCGACTACTTCGACTACCTCTGCAACAAGCCCCTGGACCGCCAGCTGTGCGTCGTGATCGGGGATGTTTCGGGTCACGGACTGTCGTCGGCGCTGTTGATGGCCTCGGTGCGATCGGCGATCCGGATGCGGTCCCTGACCCCCGGCCGTCTGAACGAGATCGTCGAGAGCGTAAACAGGGTTTTCGCCCAGGATGTCGTCAAATCCGGGAACTTCATGACGCTCCTGCTGGTTCGTCTGAATGCCGAGGCCGGGGAAATGCACTGGGTGCGGGCCGGGCATGATCCGGGAATGCTCTACGATTCATACAGCGACACCTTTCACACGATGGATGGTCGAGGAATTCCCCTGGGCGTTGCGGAAGACGCCGAATTCGAGGAGCGATCCGTGTCGATCCGAAAGGGGCAGATCCTGTTCCTCGGAACCGACGGCATCTGGGAAACAAGGAACGAAGACGGTGAGATTTTCGGCAAAGAGCGGGTCAATCACCTCATACGGGAGCATGCCGGGGCAACGGCGAAAGACATCGCCCTGGCGGTCATCAACGCCGTCGAGGAATTCCGGGCAAGCGACAAGGAAGATGACATGACGTGTGTCGTCGTCAAGGTAACCTGAGCGCGGGTCCTTATCAGCCGGTGGATTTTGTGAAACCATTCCCATAAATCAAGCTCTATACCAGTAGTGGAAAAGTATAACGAGCCGAGCGGTTAATCTTTGAGGTTCTTTCACGGGAAAGTGAATGGGCCCCCGTTGACTTTCAAACCGCTCACCCCGGCAGCCAACAGGAGGAAACGATGAGAACCCTTGATTTGAAGTGCCCTTACTGCGAATTCGAGGAGCAGATTGAATGGGACGGCGCCTACAAACCCCGGTATCGGGCGTGCTCCGGCTGCGGAAAGCGTTACATCTACGAGCCGCTTAAGGATTCCGTCGAGTGTGTGAAGCTCGAGGATGCCCGCTATTCCAAGACTCCGGAATACTGGGCAACCGAGATGGCGGGAAGCTGCGAACAATAAGCAACGGCAGAAGCCGCCATCGGTATTTTCCCGTTGACTAATTTCTGGATATGCTCCAGACAAAGGGCAGAGGTGCCCCCAGGGCTCAATAGGGAATCCCGTGAAATTCGGGAACGGTCCCGCCGCTGTAACCGGGGACGACGCCTGCATCACGTCACTTTCCCACGTCCAAGCGGGAAGGGAAGGCGCGGGCTGATCGGTCGATCCGGAAGTCAGAAGACCTGCCTCGCCATATCCGCCGCGGTGATACGGCAGCTTGCCCGCATCGATGGATCTGTTCGCATCCGTCGTTGACGGACATTGTTGCAGGGCCAAGAGAGCTGGGTGCAGCCCTCCATGCCGCCGTTGCGGTTTGGGGGGTATTTTTTTGCGAATGCACGGCACACGACAGCTGAAAGGAGAAGAGATGAAGATTCGACATGTCTGCAAGCTGTTAGCGGTTTTCGGCCTGATTTTCCTGTTCGCCTCGGTTGCCTGGGCCGCCGCTCACGGAAAGGAGAAAACCCGAAAGACGGGCATCCTGTTGGTCGCCTTCGGCTCCAGTGAGGCGAGCGCGCAGGTTTCGTTCGACAACATCGAAAGGAAGGTGATGTCCGCCTATCCCGACGTACCGGTCCGGTGGGCCTACACCTCATCCATCATTCGCAGGAAGCTGGCCGGGCAGGGCCGGCAGCTGGACTCGCCGGAAGTGGCCCTCGCCAGGATGCAGGACGAAGGATTCACCCATGTCGCCGTCCAATCCCTTCACACCATCGCGGGGAAGGAGTTTCATGACTTGCGCAGAACCGTGACGGCCTTCCAGATGATGGGCGAAATGGAGCGTGTGCTCCTGGGGAATCCTCTGCTGGCCACCCAGGAAGATATGGAACGGGCCGTGGAAGGCATATTGGCGCTGATCCCCGCGCAGCGCAAAAAAGACGAGGCGGTCGTTCTCATGGGGCACGGCACCCACCATCCGTCCAATGCTTTTTACGCGGCCCTCATGTTCCAGGTCCAGCGGAGGGACCCGAACATCTTCATCGGCTGCGTGGAGGGATACCCTGAGATCGGCGACATCCAGACGATGCTGAATGAGAACCGGATCCGGAAGGTCTACTTGATGCCGTTCATGTCCGTTGCCGGAGACCACGCCAAGAACGACCTGGCCGGAGAGGAGCCGGACTCATGGATGAGCGTGCTGACGGCGGCGGGGTTCGCGTGCGAAGTCGTTTTGAAAGGCACCGCCGAATTCGACGCCTTCGCGGACATCTGGGTGGGCCACATCGCCGACCCCATGGGGCGCTTCTGACGCGATCCCGCCTTTCCCGGCAGCGTGCCTGAGCTTTAATGGGGCCCGGCGACGGGCAGATCTCTCTCCCCGGGCTCCCGCTTCTTCAGCTCGATGCAGGTGGAGGCCTGCCCGCAGGCTTTGCATCCACATCCGCAAGGGTCTTCCCTGTTTCCGGAAAGAGCCCGCACCGCGCCCCGCACGGAGAAGGCGACCGCGAGGCCTACGATGATCGCGACCAGCAAAACATCCATGGAAATACTCCACACGGTTCTTTGAACCCGATCCATCGACCGGTCTGAATTACAACCCTGAAACCGCAAGAGGGCCAGGGTGGTGTTGAACGCCAAGGCATCCGCTTTTGGAGAAAGTTCAGCATCATTATCCGCCGGTGCAAGTTCGGCAACCCCGGCACGATGTTTTTTGACAGGCATTTTCAGCCGGATTATTGTGACTTTCGGTCTGATCCGGATAAAATCCACCACTTCAAGTGGAGAACTCAGGCAGATGTTGCCGCCTCGGTTGAAATGACGGGGACGAAGGACTATAACGCGGGCCCTGCGAATCCGGCGGGATCCAACACGATCGACACGAAGGAGAATAGCGGCATGGAAGCGTTCAAAATTTTTTCCAGGAGCGAGCTGGCCAGGGTGCTGTTCGTCATGGCCGTTTCGGCCTCGGTCGTGGCCGGTGCGGCCTACTGGGGGTTGCGCCTTCTCTCGGCGAAAACGATGGTGCTGGCGGGCATCGCTGAGGCGCCGCCCGAAATCGCCTTGTTCGCGCAGTGGGTGGCCGGGCTTCGGTCCGCCTTCCTCACGATGTTCCTTCCTGCTGTCGTGGTGATTTTCCTGCTGCTGGGTCTGATCCTGTGGGGTATGTCACGGCGTCATTTTCGCCGTCGGGTCCTGCCGCTGCTGGAACGCAGGGTCAAAGCCCCTTCCGCGAAACCGAAGGCGGCCGAAACCATCCAGGAGCCGGTGGAGCCGGACAAGCGGCTTTTTCTCTACCTGATATCGGTTCTGCAGCGGGAGGCGCGGCTTCTCGACTTCTTCTCCGAGGATCTGTCCGCCTATGAAGACGCCCAGATCGGCGCGGCGGTGCGCAGCATTCACGACAGCGGCCGTCGGACGCTCGAGAAGTACCTCGCACCCGAAGCGGTGATTGCCGAGGCGGAGGGGCAGGAAGTGACCGTGGACAAGGATTTCGATCCCAACCGCATGAAGCTTTCAGGGAACGTGACCGGATCGCCTCCTTTCCGTGGAACCGTGCGGCACCGCGGATGGAAGGCGCGCAAAATCGAGCTGCCGAGTTTTTCCGGCCGGCAGGACCCGGGCCTGATCGCCCCTGCCGAAATCGAGGTTCGTTAACTCCAGGAGTCATGGGCCAAGGGTTCGAAGTTTCAAGGCAACAAACCTTTTGGAAGGAGAATCATGGCGGAACCTTTATATATCATCGGCATCGACCTGGGGACGACCAACAGCGTCGTTGCCTATACAGAGACGGCTTCCAATGCGGACCCGCCCGATATCCGCGTATTCGAGATTCCTCAACTGGTCGACGCGGGCGCCGTCGAGCATCGGCCGGTCCTGCCGTCGTTCGTGCTCCTGCCGGAGGCCTACGACGTGACGGAGGGCGCACTCGGGCTGCCCTGGGACGCATCGAACGACAAGGCGGTCGGCGTGTATGCCAGAAACCGGGGGGCCGAAATTCCGCATCGCTTGATCTCCTCGGCCAAGTCATGGCTGTGCAACCCGATGGTGGACCGGAAGGCGCCCATTCTGCCGTGGAAAGGTGCGGAAAACCCCGCGCCGGAAGGGCGAAAGCTCTCCCCGGTCGAGGCTTCCGCCGCCATCCTGATCCACATTCGGGATGCCTGGAACCATGTCATGGCACGGTCGGGCGCCGGGCTCGACCCCGGCCTGAGGATGGAATCCCAGGAGATTCTGCTCACGGTCCCCGCCTCCTTCGATGCCGTGGCGCGGGAGCTCACCGTGGCCGCGGCGGAGATGGCCGGCCTGACGCACGTGACGCTTCTGGAGGAGCCCCAGGCGGCCTTCTACTCCTGGATAGCGTTTTCGGGGGATCGATGGCGCAAGGCCGTCAACCCGGGCGAACGGGTTCTGGTATGCGATGTCGGAGGCGGCACCAGCGACTTCAGCCTGATCCGCATCGGCGACGAGGACGGCGACCTGAGCCTGGAGCGGATCGCCGTCGGCAACCACCTGCTGGTCGGGGGCGACAACATGGACCTCGCGCTGGCTTACGCTCTCGCCCAGGACCTGGCCAAAAAGGGCAAACGTCTGGACTCCTGGCAGATGAACGGCCTGCGCTACAGCTGCCGTGAGGCCAAGGAACGCCTCCTGGCGGATCCGACCCTCGAACGTCAACCGGTCACCCTTCTGGGCCGCGGCAGCAGTCTGATCGGAGGCGCGATAACGGTGGATCTGAGGCGGGAGCAGATCGAATCGATCCTCCGGGACGGATTCTTCCCCAGGTGCGCTCCCGAGGACCGTCCGGCGGACGCGAAGCGGGCCGGTATCCGGGAGTTCGGTCTCGCCTATGAATCCGACCCGGCGGTGACCCGCCATCTGTCCGCCTTCCTGAACCGGCGCGACGAGGACGGGAGCCCGCGGTCCCCCGCGGCCGTTCTTTTCAACGGCGGGGTCATGAAAGCCGCTATGTTGAGAAAGCGGATCCTCGACATACTCGGCGAGTGGGCCGGTCCCGACACCCAAGAATCGATTCGGGAACTGGAAGCATCGGATTTCGATCTCTCGGTTGCCAGGGGAGCCGCTTATTACGGATTGGCCCGGAAGGGCAGGGGCATCCGCATTCGCGGCGGCCTGGGGCGATCCTATTACATCGGCGTTGCCGCTTCCATGCCGGCCGTTCCGGGAATTCCATCCCCCACCAAGGCGCTTTGCGTCGCGCCCTTCGGAATGGAGGAGGGCACCACCGCGGATATCAGCGGCCGGGAGTTCGTTCTCACTGTGGGCGAGCCCGCCGCTTTCGAATTCCTCGGCTCGACGACCCGGCAGTCCGATGCCGTGGGCACGGTGGTGGAGGACTGGGAAGGGGAGATAGAACCGGTCGCGGCGCTGGAGACCACTCTCGAAGGCGAAAAGGGCGATGCCATTCCGGTGACCCTCGAGCTCAAGGTGACCGAGATCGGCACGCTCGAGCTGTGGTGCGTATCGAGCATCGACGGGCGCCGGTGGAAGCTCGAATTCAACGTGAGGGAGTCATAGCCCGTTGGATATCCTTGAACGACCTTACATCATCGGCATCGACCTGGGCACCACGAATTCGGCGGTTGCGTACGTGGATCTCGCGATCGACACCGCCGACCGGCCCCCGATCACCAGCTTCAGGATCCCGCAGTTGACCGGCCCGGGGGAATTCGTCCCGCTGCCGGTTCTGCCGTCCTTTCTCTACATTCCCGGGGAGTACGACCTCGATCCCGGGAGCATCCGACATCCCTGGCCGACCCGCGAGGACCATTTCGCCGGCGAATTCGCCAGGGAACAGGGCGCGCGCGTCCCGGCGCGGCTGGTGGCTTCGGCCAAAAGCTGGATCTGTCACGGCAACGTGGACCGGAATGCCCGCATCCTTCCCTGGGGATCGGCGGACGAGGTCAAGAAAGTGTCGCCGGTGGAGGCGACCGCAGCCTATCTTTCCCACATGCGGCAGGCGTGGAACGCCGGCCTCGGCGATCGTGAGGAGGGCTTTCTCGAGGATCAGACGGTCGTCCTGACGGTTCCGGCCTCGTTTGACGAGGTGGCCCGGGAACTGACCTTGTCGGCGGCAAGGATGGCCGGCTACCGGCGCGTCACCCTGCTCGAGGAGCCGCTGGCCGCATTTTACAGCTGGCTCGTCCGGCATGAAGACGAATGGAGCCGCCACGTCGATCCCGGGGAGCTCATTCTCATCTGCGACGTGGGCGGCGGCACCACCGACTTCACCCTCGTCACCCTGAAGGCGGCCGAGGGCGGAAGTCCGAGATTCGAGCGGATCGCGGTCGGAGACCACCTGATCCTGGGGGGCGACAACGTGGACCTCGCCCTCGCCCGCCAGGTGGAGGCGGGGCTTGGCAGGGGGCGGCAAACGCTGAGCACCGACCGGTGGAAAGCGCTCTGCCACCAGTGCCGCCAGGCCAAGGAGCGCATTCTGGGCGGGGTCACAGATCGTCACAAGATCACCCTCATGGGCGAAGGCAGCCGGCTGATTTCGGGGACGCTCGCCGCCGATCTCGATCGCGCGACCCTGGAGAGGACTGTACTGGACGGCTTTTTCCCGATCCTCGATGCCGAATCGGTCGACGCCGGGCCCAAGCGGCAGGCCATCACCGAATTCGGCCTCCCCTACGAGCCCGAGCCGGCCGTCACCCGCCACCTGTGCCGGTTTCTCGAACGCCACCGCGAGGACGTGTCGGCCGCTCTCGGCAGATCAGACCCTGTACCGGACCTCATCCTGTTCAACGGCGGGTCTCTCAAGCCTGCCGTCATCCGCGATCGGATCCGGAGCGCCGTGCGCCATTGGTTCGAGGTGGCCGACGAACGCCTGCCCCGGGAACTCGACAATCCGGATCCCGACCTCGCCGTTTCCCTGGGCGCGGCCTATTACGGCCGGGTCAAGGCGGGAAGAGGGGTCCGCGTGGGAAGCGGCAGTCCCCGATCCTACTATCTCAGGATCGCAAAGGCGGAGGAAGCGGCCGGCGGTCCCGCACGACAGGAGGCCATCTGCCTGGTGGAGCGCGGGCTGGACGAGGGAAGCCGGATCGAACTGGCGGATCGGAGATTCGAGGTGTTGGCCAATCAGCCGGTCAGTTTCGACCTTTTCAGCTCGAGCTATCGCAGCGGAGATCGCAGCGGCGAGCTTGTGGAGATCGATGACTCTCTCACCGCTCTGCCGCCGCTTCAGACGGTGATACAGTTTGGAAAGAAAGGCATCAAGACCGGTATTCCGGTCCAGATCGAGGCCGAGTACACCGAACTGGGTACGCTGGCCGTCTGGTGCCGCTCCCAGGTGAGCGACCACCGATGGCAGCTTCAGTTCCAGCTGAGGGCTGCGGCGGCGCCGCTGGACGTCCGGCAGGAGACGGTCGTCGAGTCCGCGCTGCTCGAAAAGGCGCGCGAGGAGGTGCGCTCGGCCTTTGCCGGAACCGATGTGAACCGCCTTGCCGGCGTGGTCAAGTCGATCGCGCGGATCGTGGATCTTCCCCGTGAAGACTGGCCTCTGGCGATGATCCGGGACCTGGCGGATGCGCTTCTCGCCGCGCCGGAAGCAAGGAAGCGGTCGGCGTCCCACGAGGCCCGATGGATGAACCTTTTAGGCTACTGCCTCAGACCTGGATTTGGCGATGCCTTCGACGAGGAGCGGGTCAAAAAGGCCTGGCGCGTCCACAGCGAGGGTTCGGCCTTTTCGAGGAATGCGCAGGTTCGATCGGAGTGGTGGATCCTCTGGCGGCGTCTCGCCGGGGGGCTGAACGCCGGCCGCCAGCGCCAGATCGGCCAGGAGCTGTCGACGCTGCTCGACCCGAAGAAGTCCAAGGGCCGTGTTTCGCCCCAGGAACGGTTGGAAATGTGGATGGCGGTGGCGAACATGGAGCGCCTGTCGGTTCAGGACAAAATCAAATGGGGCAGGATTCTGCTCGCCGAGCTGCTGCCTGGAAAATCCAGGCCGCAGCATTTCTGGGCGCTTTCCAGGATCGGCGCCCGCGAGCTTTTCTATGGGCCGGCGGACCGGGTCGTTCCTCCGGGAGAAGTTGCGGATTGGATCGACGCCGTCCTGGATCGGAAATGGAACGAGACCGGTCCGGTCGCCGGCGCCCTGACTCAGCTCGGTCGCAGGACCGGCGACCGCACCCGGGACCTCGACCCGTCGCACCTCGAAAGGCTGCTCGATTGGCTGGATCGGACGGGCAATTCCGATGCCTTCCGGCGGTACCTCATGGAAGTGGTTCCCATGGCCCGCCAGGAGGAGACGGCCATTTTCGGAGAGTCCCTGCCCTCGGGGCTCGTCCTCCACGCCTGACAATTAATACCAGGCGTGAGTCGGGAGCCGTGAACCGTGAACAGTGAATCGTGAGCCGGGAACCCCCTGACACAGGGGGCGGTAAGCGTACGGCCGCTGGCTTTTCCGTACTCGTCCGTCCTGCTTGTCGTCGTTCTCGATCCATTCCTTCGCTCTCACGCAGGAGCATGGAAGCGATTTCACCATTCACGTCTCACGACTCACTGCTCACAGCTCACGGATCACGATTCACGGCTCATGGCAGAATGTTCTCGATCGGCTGCCGGATTCGGGATTCGATCCGGTCCCGGATGCGATGAGCCGTGTCCTCCCGCCGCCGGATTCCGTTCTCGGCGCCGGTATGGCCTCCGAAGCGCATTCTGGCGTTGTGAAAGCGTTCGAAAAGGGAAACGACTTTTTCTCCTGATACGAATTTGTCGGCGAGATAGAGTACCTCCGCAGAGGTGACGTCTCCCGTTTCCCGGAGGGCCGGGTTCGAATGGGAGGCGACCACCCGGCCGACTTCCTCGAATCCGAGGGCCTTCAACCATGCGCCGCCGGTTTCGGCGTGGGAGGGCTGCCCCTTGGCCACATCGTGAAGCACGGCGGCGGCGTGGATGAGCTTGCCGTCGAGCGCTTCGCCGGATTCGGCCAATGCCGAAACCATCGCATCGGCGATGCGCGCGACGGCATGACCGTGCCGGATCACGGCCTCAGAGGTCGGGTGGACCGATCGCAGAATGACTTCGCACTCCTCCGGAGTCGGTATGTGGCGGTGAGCCCAGCGCCGGGTGAGATGACGGTAGTCCTCCGGCGTGTCCAGGTCGAGAAGAATGTGGACATCGGGCACCTCGACGCGAATGGTACGGGAGGCCGAAGCCCGAATGAAGGCCCGAAGGCCTCCGGGCTCCCTCCAAGCCGCGACCTGCGGGATCATCGCTGCTGGAATCAGCGGCGGATGCCCGGGACGGGCCTGAAACGTCGGGACGATCAGCGCGTTCGGATCAGCCCTGCACGCCTCCCTCAGCCGGCCGATGGATTCGGGTCTGACGAGTGGAATGTCCACCGGCATGATGAAAACGCCGGCGCAGGCGCCGTCGACGGCGTCCAGCCCGGCCAGGACCGACGAGAACATGCCCTCGTTGAACCGGGGGTTCTCCACGATCCGGGCGCCGGATGCTCTCAGAACCGGTGCGAGCTCGGAGCGCCCGTGGCCGGTGACGACTTGGATATCCGAAAGGCCGTTGTCGTGGAATACCGAAACCACATGCTCCAGCACCGTCCTGCCGCCGATGGGCAGCAAGGCCTTGGGCCTGCCCATTCGGGAGGAACGTCCGGCTGCAAGAACAACGGCGCTCAAGGGGATTGTTTTCATATCGGCTGTTGGAGTTTCCCAAAATTATCGGGAACCAAGGGGCCAAGGGCTCAGGGGGCGAGGTGGCCAGGGGCCAAGGGGTCAAGAATTTGTTTTCATTATGATGTACGGAATCCGCTGCCGAGTTATAGCATTTCCCTCGACCCCTTGGCCCCTTGAGCCCTTGACCCCTCGCCCCCTTTGTTTCCGGCCTTTTGGATCCAACCATACCCCGAAACGGCCGGGCTTTCCACCACGACCCGGAGCCGGCCCCCTTTCTCCCTCCATTTATGAGACTGTGCTTGCCAGATAACTGAAATGTTGACATAAAAAAATACCACTGGTATTGGGAATCTCTGACCGGATTCAATTTTGCGGCCTTCACGAAACATTGGATACGCCATCAACGGCTCCGGGTCAGGGTCCTGAATAGGAATCCCAGCCGTTCTGCCGAATCAATGGGTATCGCCCCGCGTTGTGCTGCTGTATCCCCGACTCGACGAAAAGAGGAGAATCAACGCATGTCGGATCAATCCGTTTACAGTGTTTGCGGTATGTGCACGGTACGCTGTCCCATCATGGCCGAAGTGGAAAACGGCCACATCGCCTTTCTTCGAGGCAACCCCCACGTTCCCGCCATGAAGGGGGCCGTCTGCCCGCGGGGAGCCGCCGGCAAGGCGCTCATCATGGACTCGGAGCGCCCTCAGTCTCCGCTGATCCGTGAGGGCAAGCGAGGCGAGGGTAAATGGCGAAAAGTCTCCTGGGACGAAGCCTTCGACTACGTGACCGACCGCTTGAAGGAGATCTCGGATAAGCATGGGCCTCAAGCCATTGCCCTCAGCGACCGGGGCGGCCCTTTCAGGGACCTCCATCGGGCTTTCCTGAGAGGCATCGGAACTCCCAACTACGTCAACCACGACGCCTCGTGTGCCCGAAACGTCCAGCACTCCTGTCTTTCCCTGACGGGAATGGGACGGAAGGGCGTGGTCTACGATCTCAAAAACGCGCGCCATGTCGTCCTCCAGCTTCGAAATATATTCGAATCCATCAATGTCCAGGAGGTCAACAACCTCATGGACGCCATGGAGAACGGCTGCAAGCTCACGGTGATCGACATCCGCGCCAACGTGTCGGCCACCAAGGCCGACCGCTTTTTCCAGGTCCGGCCCGGAACCGACTACGCCTTCAACCTGGCGGTCATCCACGAACTTCTCCATCAGCGCCTTTACAACCCGAAGTTCGCCGACCGATACATCAAGGACATGGGGGAGCTACAGGCCTTTATCGAACCCTACACGCCGGAGTGGGCGGAGAAGGAAACCGGCATCGACGCCCGGCAGATCCGCCGCTTCGTCAACGAGCTGGCTGCCGCCAGCCCCGCCGTGATCTGGCATCCCGGCTGGATGGCCGCCCGATACCGCGACTCCTTCTACGTCTGCCGCTCCATCTACATCATCAACGCGCTTCTGGGCTCCATCGGCGCCAAGGGCGGCATGCCTTTCGCCAACAAACCGGGGGACGTCGGCCGGAAGGGACTCAAGTCCTTCATGGACCTCTATCCCAAGCCTACCGAAAAAAGAGCCGACGGCGTCGGCTGGAAGTACTCGCAGTTCGAGGAGGGCCCCGGCCTCGCCCACCTGTTGTACATGGCGATGGAAACGGAGGATCCCTACCCGGTCAAGGCCTACATCGCCTACCGCCACGATCCGTTGATGGGGTTTCCGGAACCCGACCGCCTGAAAAAAATATTCGACAACCTGGACCTCATGGTGTCGGTGACTTTTTCCTGGTCCGACACCGCATGGTACTCGGACGTGGTGCTGCCTCTTTCCCCGTACCTGGAGAGAGAGAGCATCATCGCCACCAAGAACGGCCTGAAACCGCACTTCTTCGTGCGTCAGCGGGCTGTGCAGCCGCGGTTCGATACCCTGGCCGACTGGGAGATCGTCAGCGGGCTCGCCCGTCGAATGGGGCTGGACGAACTGGTCTTCGACTCCGTCGAGGATCTCTGGAAGTTTCAGCTGGAAGGGACGGGCGTTTCCCCGGAGGATTTCAAGGCGACCGGCATGGTCCAGTTGACCGACAAACCGCTTTACCGGGATTTCGAATCGCTGAAGTTCAAGACCCCCAGCGGGAAGATCGAGATTGTCTCCGAGAAGCTGGAGAAACTCGGGCTGCCGTCCCTGAAGCCCTACCAGCCGCCAACGACGCCTCCCGAGGGCAGCTTCCGGCTGACCTTCGGCAGGTGCGCGCTTCACACCCAGGGGCATACGGTCAACAACCCCATGCTGGCGGAGCAGATGGCCGAAAACGTGCTCTGGATCAACCGGAAGGCCGCCGAAAAACTGAAAATCTCGGACGGGGACCGTGTCAATGTCTCCCAGAACGGCTATTCCGAGTCGATTGCCGCCAAGGTAACGGACCTGATTCATCCGGAAGCGGTGTTCGTCGTACACGGGTTCGGGCATCGACTGCCCATTGAAAGCCGGGCTTTCGGAAAGGGACTTGCCGATCAGATGTTCATGAAGGGCGGGTTGGATATCTGGGATGAAGCCGGGGGCGCCATCGCCTACCAGGAGCATTTCGTCCAGGTGTCCAAGGACTGATCCGCGCCCCAAAGTAGTGTGGTGCTTCGCAGCCGTCAGACACAGGGCCCTTCGGAGGTTTCTTCGATGAAATCGCCGGAGGGCCTTTTCGCTTCCGGTTTTCATCGATTCCGAGGCGAACCAGGGGGCCGGTTCGGATCCATTTCACGGAACACCGGCTGAAACCGGAGCAAGCGGTGCCGAAATGAGGGGATCCACCATCGCATCGTCAAAAAGTCATTGGCCTCGGATGGCCAGACAGCTCATCGGCCTCTGGTTCATGAGCGCCTTGCTGGCCTTGGCCGCCAACAGCCTGCGGCCGGACGGCATCGCATGGGTGGGCGACTGGAGCCCCGAGGCCCGGATCGGCGGGAACTCCGGCGGAAGCCGGGTCATCTCGCTCGAGGAGTCCGCCGAACGGTTCGAAACCGGCGATGCGATCTTCGTGGATGCGCGATCCGCCGCGGAATACGAGGCCGGCCACATCCAGGGGGCGATCAGCTTTCCCTGGCAGGATTTCGATGCTGTTTTCGAGTCGGTGTTTCCGCTGCTACCGGAGGATCGACCCCTCATCGTCTACTGCGACGGGGAGGCCTGCTCGCTCAGCAAGGACCTAGTCCAGGCGCTTGCCGAGTTGGGTTTCTCGAATGCCCGGGTCCTGGTGAACGGATGGTCGGTGTGGCGGGCGCATGGGCTGCCCATCGAAGGCGGAGGAGGCGAGTGACGGCCGGCATGACATTTTCGGACAGCGACAAGCGGGGTGGGGGAAACATCCACTGGGTGCGGGCCGGCCTCAGAGTGCTTTTCGGTGTCGTGTTCGTGACGGCCAGCATCGACAAGATCGCCAATCCGGCCGCGTTTGCCGAGGTCATTTTCAACTACCAGATCCTGCCGGACGCCTGGGTCAACCTGGCAGCCATCGGGCTGCCGTGGCTCGAGTTGGTGATCGGCCTGGCGGTCATCGCGGGCATCTGGCTGCCGGGCGCTCTGCTCTGGGGCAATCTTCTCCTTGCGGCCTTTATCGGTGTTCTCGTTTTCAATATCTCCCGCGGGCTCAACATCGATTGCGGATGCTTCCATGCCGCGGCAGGCGACGCAGACCCCGCCGAAATGTGGTGGACGGTCATCCGGGACGCCGCCCTGCTTTCGGTGGGGCTCTACCTCTCATGGACAGCATCGGCGGCGGAGAATTAGCAGGTCGGCGATAGACTCTCGGCCCGTGGAATAAAATGCGTCTCGGGCCGTACTGCGGCGCCGCAATCCATTTTCTTGTGATGAATTCCTCCTTTCCGCGACATCCGCTTTCAACCCCGTCATCCGCAGCCGCATCCCCCGGCCGGTGCTTGACATCGTACCTGAGGCACATTATCGTCCCCAACAATTCGCCAATTAACGAAATGCAGGATATGTCATGTTCGAATTCATGAACATCACCAAGGCCATGGCGGACGCCAACCGGATCCGGATCCTGATGGCGCTGCGTGGCGGAGAACTGTGCGTGTGCCAGATCATCGACCTGCTCGATCTCTCTCCGTCGACGGTGTCCGCGCACCTGTCGATCCTTCGCAATGCCCGCCTGATCGTGGGGCGGAAGGAAGGCCGCTGGATGTACTACCGGCTCAACGGCAACGGCGAGCAGACCGCGGCGATCGATGCCATTCGATGGGTCGTCAAATCGGTCGGAAACGATCCGGTCATCGTGGAGGACCAGCGAAAGCTGGCGGAAATCACCTCCCCCGGAACGGGTGTTTCTCCGGAAAACGCTGGGACTCCTGCATCGTGCCGGTGTTCATGATCATGGAATGAGGAGCATCGAGGAGATGGATTCCTATACCGTTTTTCCCGACAAAGCCATTTCCGGTCACGGCCCTGTCGCCGCCGCATTCCTGAAGCTCGATATCGGACGCTTTCTCGAGGCATGCCGATGCGTTCATGAACTGCCTTACGGCTACAACTCGAACATGGATGACCCCATGATCCTCTTCAGGGAAAAGCAGGGGACCTGTACGACGAAACACGCCGTCATCGGGCTGCTGGCCGCCGAATTGGACATACCTGTCGTCAAAACCATGGGGATCTATGCCATGACCGAATCGATCGTGTCCGGGACCCGGGCGATCGTCGACCGGTTCGATCTTCCCTATGTGCCGATGATTCACTGTTTCCTGCGGTTCGGATCCTTCCGGGTCGACCTGACCGAAGGCAACGCCAACGGCAAGAACAGATCCCTCGAAACGTTTCTCCACACCGAAGACGTCAGGCCGGACATTCCGGAAAGGAACGAGTACTTGCGCTACCGCGCAGCATTGAAGGAATTGGTGCAGAACCGAAAGGAGCTTCAGGGCGTCGATCTGAAACGGCTCCTGAAGGCCAGAGAGGAGGGCCTGAAGCTGCTGAAGGAAAAAATCCGCCGCCAGCTCGACGGTTCGTTGCCCCTGGCTGTTCAAGGGAGACATTCCGGCCCAAACGTTTAGGGAACTTCTTTAAAAACGTTGGTGTAAATGGGAACGGATCCAAGGATCCTATGGGTCGAGGATTCGAGGGAACCGCAAAGACAGAACAGCGAATCTCATCCACTAATAGGATGTTATAATCTTGTGAAAACAAACCCTAGAATTCTTGTTCCCTTGACTCCTCGACCCCTCGGCCCCTCGACCCCTTTTCTTCATTAGAGAAGATAAACCGATAGAATTGGAGAGAAACCATGGAGAAATTCACTTCAGACCTGATCCGGACGCTCGTCAGAGACCGCTACGCGAAAGCGGCGCAAGGGAGCCCATGCGGGTGCGGATCTTCTTCCGCATCCGGATGCTGCGGAGACCGGCCGGGGCACCCGGATGCCGTCGGCCGCATCCTGGGCTATTCGGACGGAGACCTGGGCAGCGTCGTCGAAGGCGCCAATCTCGGGCTGGGATGCGGAAATCCGACCGCCATCGGGAGCCTGAGGCCCGGTGAAACCGTATTGGACCTGGGCAGCGGCGGGGGATTCGACTGCTTCATCGCGGCGCGGCATGTGGGTGAGGGCGGTAAGGTCATCGGCGTCGACATGACGCCGGAAATGCTGGCCAAAGCCAGGGAAAACGCCGAAAAGACGGGCGCCTCCAACGTGGAGTTCCGGCTGGGGGAAATCGAGCACCTTCCGGTGGCCGATCAGAGCGTCGATGTCATCATCTCCAACTGTGTTCTCAATCTTTCCCCCGAAAAGGAGCAGGTTTTCAGGGAAGCCTGGCGGGTTCTGAAACCTGGAGGGCGGCTGGCGATCTCCGATGTCGTCGCCATCGCGGATATGCCGGATAACCTGCGGCAGCAGGCGGCGTTGATGACGGGGTGCATCGCAGGCGCCGAACGCATCGACCGGCTGGAGGCGATTCTCGCCGGGATCGGGTTTCAGGACATCCACATCCGCCCCAAATCCTACAGCCGGGAGTTGGTCCGAGATTGGTTTCCGGAGAGCGGGGCGGAGCAGTATGTCGCATCGGCCGACATCGAGGCGGTCAGGCCGGTGTAACGGACGCTTGGGTCGTCAGGTCGACAGTCCCGGGGATAACGGGTATGATACCGCTACCATCCCCCTGAGGCCATCATCACAAGGAGGCAAAATGCCCGTTCGAGTCAAAAACAATGTGTCCTGGGTCGGCAAGATCGATTGGGAGCTGAAGCGGTTTCACGGCGACGAGTACTCCACGCATCGCGGCTCGACCTACAATTCCTACCTGGTCGAGGAAGACAAGGTGGCCCTGATCGACACGGTGTGGGTGCCCTTTGCCGAGGAGTTCGTCGAAACCCTGGCGAAGACCATCGATCTGAAGCGAATCGACTACGTGATCGCCAACCACGCCGAATGCGACCACAGCGGCGCGCTTCCGGCCCTCATGCGGCACATCCCGGATGCACCGATCTACTGCACGGCCAACGGTGTCAAGTCGCTCAAAGGGCACTACCACCAGGACTGGGACTTCCAGGTCGTGAAGACCGGCGACCGGCTGAGCCTCGGGAACAAGGAGCTGATCTTCATCGAGGCGCCCATGCTGCACTGGCCGGACAGCATGTTCTGCTACCTGACGGGAGACAACATCCTGTTCAGCAACGATGCCTTCGGACAGCATTACGCCTCCCAGGAGTTGTACAACGATCTCGTCGACCCGGAGGAGTTGATGTCGGAATGCATCAAGTACTACGCCAACATCCTGACGCCGTTCAGCCCTTTGGTCAAAAAGAAGATCGATCAGTTCGTCGGACTGGGCCTTCCGCTCGACATGATCTGCACCAGCCACGGCGTGATCTGGAGGGACCGCCCGGCGCAGATCGTCGAAAAATATCTCGAGTGGTCCCAGGCCTACCAGGAAGACCAGATCACGCTGCTGTACGACACGATGTGGAACGGCACCCGGATCATGGCGGAAGAAATCGCCAGGGGGTTGGGCGATGCCGGCACCGGCGCCCGGGTGAAGGTGTTCAACACGGCCAAGGCGGACAAGAACGACATCATCACGGAAGTCTTCAGGTCCAAGGCGATCGGCGTCGGCTCCTCCACGATCAACCGGGGAATCCTGACATCCGTGGCGGGCATTCTCGAGGAAATCAAAGGGCTCCAGTTCAAGGGCAAGAAGGCCTTCGGGTTCGGATGCTACGGATGGAGCGGCGAGTCGGTGAAGATCATATCGGAGGAGCTCAAGAAAGCGGGATTCGAAGTGATCGACGAGGGGATCAGAAACGCCTGGAATCCCGATGACGAAGGCCGAAACCGCTGCGTCGACTACGGCAAGGCCGTGGCACGCGCGGTTCGGACGGGACCCTGATCCGACCGTCGGGAGCCTTCGGCCTTCGGCCGGAAAAATCCTCCCTCTCGTGGTCTGCGCCCACATCCGCGGGACCCCGCGCCCCGCGGGAGGCATTTCACTTGTCCCGGTCCACGATCCCGGTGGCCGCCTGGGCTGCTGCCAGCCGGGCGACCAAAACCCGGTAGGGGCTGCACGAGACGTAGTCCAGACCGGCCTGGTGACAGAACCGGATCGACGCCGGATCGCCGCCGTGTTCGCCGCAGATGCCCACCTCCAGGTCCTTTCGGGTTTCCCGGCCTTCACGGACGCCCATGCGGATCAGGCGGCCGACGCCGCCGGCATCGATGCTCTGGAACGGATTCTCCGGCAGGATGCCGATCTCGAGGTAGCGGCGGAGAAATTTCCCCTCGGCGTCGTCACGGCTGTATCCGAAGGTCATCTGGGTCAGGTCGTTGGTACCGAAGGAAAAGAACTCCGCTTCCCGCGCAATCTCTCCGGCGGTCAACGCGCTGCGCGGCACCTCGATCATGGTGCCGATCTTGTAGCTGATTTCCACGCCCATCGCCTTGATGACATCGACCGCAACGGATTCGAGCATGACGCGGCTGGCCTTGAGCTCGTTGACGTGGCCGGTGAGAGGAATCATGACCTCCGGTTTTACCCGGTTCCCCTTTCGGGCCTGAATGCACGCCGCCTCGAATATGGCGCGCACCTGCATCTTGACGATTCCGGGAAAGGACAGCCCCAGCCGGATGCCGCGCATGCCGAGCATCGGATTGCTTTCCCGCATGGCGCGGACCGCACTGAGCAGCGGCTCCTGCCCGGCCAGCTGCTCCTCGCTGTCGGCAACCGAGGACGATCCTTCTCCGTCGGCCGCCTGCGGATAGCGTCGGAGCAGGTCGATCCGGGTCTTCAACGCGGTGACGCTTTCCAGAAGCTCTTCAAACCGCGGCAGGAATTCATGGAGGGGCGGATCGATCAGCCGGATGATGACGGGCAGGCCGTTCATGACCTCGAATAGCTCCTCGAAATCCTTGCGCTGGATGTCCAAAAGGGCGGAAAGCGCATCCTCGTAGGCCTTGACGGCGGTGCTCTCCGCCACCCGCCGCCTGGCATCGACCAGCGCCTGGGTGACGCGCTGATCGTTGGGGCGGAGTTGATGTTCGTTTTCGAACCGCTCGACCTCGTTGTAAAGATCCTGGGCCTCGGCCGCGTTCAGGATCATCCGGTGCACCAACGGCAGCCGATCCTCTTCGAAGAACATATGCTCGGTGCGGCAGAGACCGATGCCTCTGGCGCCGAACTGGCGGGCGATCCGGGCGTCCCGGGGGTAGTCGGCGTTGGCCCACACCATGAGCCCCCGGCGGCGGGAGCCGTCTTCAGCCGTGCGGCATGGCGCCGCGCAAAGGTCGTCGGCCCATTTCAGCAGCTCGACCAGCTCCTTCTGACGGGAAAGATCCGGAGGTACCGTGACGATGGTTCCGCTGAACACCTCCCCGGTCGTGCCGTCTAAGGACACCGGGTCTCCTTCGCGGATCCATCGATCTCCCGACCTGAAGGCCTTCAGGCGGGTATCGACCTTGACGCCCTCGCATCCGGTCACGCAGGGCTTGCCCATGCCCCTCGCCACGACGGCGGCATGGGAGGTGGCCCCGCCTCTTTGGGTCAGGATTCCCTTGGCCGCGACCATCCCGTGGACGTCGTCCGGTGTGGTCTCAGGCCGGATCAGGATCACCTCCCGGCCTTCTTCCGTCCACTGCCGAGCGGTGTCGGCGTCGAACACCGCCGCACCGGTCGCAGCGCCGGGTGAAGCGTTCAACCCCTTTCCGACCAGGCGCCCATCTTCCACCGCCGCCTGTTTATCCTTCGCATCGAAGCTGGGCAGCATCAACTGGTCGATCTGTTCAGGCTCCATCCGCTGGACGGCTTCGGCCGATGTGATCAGGCCTTCGTGCGCCATGTCGACGGCAATCTTCACCGCGGCGTGGACCGTCCGCTTTCCGGTTCGGGTCTGAAGGATGTACAGGCGGCCTTCCTCGATGGTGAATTCCAGGTCCTGCACGTCCCGGTAATGCTTTTCGAGCATCCGGCAGATCCGCCTGAATTCGGCGTAGGCCTCCGGCAGGTCGTTTTCGAGTTCCTTGATCTTACTGGGCGTTCGGATGCCGGCTACCACGTCCTCTCCCTGGGCATTCATCAGGTACTCGCCGTACAACTCGTTTTCGCCGGTTGCCGGGTTTCGCGTGAAAGCCACGCCGGTCGCGGACCGCGGACCCATGTTGCCGTAGACCATCGCCATCACGTTGACAGCGGTTCCGAGGTCATGGGGGATTCGGTTGAAATTGCGGTAGTCGACGGCTCTCCGGCCGAACCACGAGGCGAATACGGCTTCGACCGCCTGGCGCAACTGCTCCTCGGGGGCCTCGGGGATGGGTTCTCCGATGGCCTTCCGGTAAATTTCGAGGTCCAACGCAACTCCGCGCCGGAGGTCCGTCGTTTGGCGTTCCGCCTCGTGCATGGCGGCGTCGTCCCGGCGCTGGCGCGCCGCATCCTTGAACTCGGACTCGGGAATCCCCTTGACGGTGTGGCCGAACATCTGGAGGAAGCGCCGGTAGATGTCGCAGGCAAACCGTTCATCTCCGGTGAGCGTGACGAGTCCGTCGAGGATCCCCGGGTTCATGCCCACATTGAGAATCGTGTCCATCATCCCGGGCATCGAAAATTTGGCTCCCGACCGGACCGACAGGAGCAGGGGACGCGCAGGGTCTCCGAAACGCTTTCCCGTCGTTATCTCGACGGTCCTGACGGCTTCCATGATCTGCTCCCACAGCCCGTCGGGGAGTTTTCGCCCGGCCTCGAAATAGGCGTTGCAGGCTTCGGTCGAAACCGTGAATCCGGGAGGAACCGGCAGCCCGGCCCGTGTCATTTCGGCAAGGCCGGCGCCTTTACCCCCAAGAAGATCCCTCATGTCCTTGTTGCCTTCGCTGAAGTGATACACCCACTTTTTCATGGCTGGCGACCTTTCCTGTTTTGGGGTGACCATTGGCACGATCGGGTACGAGTATCACTTTTCCCCCCAGGTGGGAGGGGATCAAGGGGAGGGGGTGAAAGGAATTGAAAGTCTATTTGAATCACCCTCACCCGACCCTCTCTCATCGAGGGAGAGGGGGAACGACGGCGTCATTCAGGGGTTGCTTTGGAGTTGGCTTTGGCGCTGGCGATTTCGATTCCGATCCCGATACCGATTGCGATCCCGAGAGCTATTTGGACTTGGACGAGGGCGGGAGTTTTTCATACCGTCGTACTCGTACTCTTACTCGGTTTTTCTTCCATCCTTCCCATTCAGGCCAGTTGAAACGCGCTGTCCTCAACTTCCCTGACACTATTAACTTTCCCAACTCTCCCAACTATCCTAACTCTCTTAACTACCTCAACCATCCCAACTATCAAACTGGCGGAAGATGCTCTGGAAACAAATCGGCGGCGTGCGGAGTGCCGGAGCGGCAGGGGAGAATTCGACCGGGTGCTTTGTATAAAACCATAGCACCAACCAGCGTCAAAACGCAAAACGGTATCTATCGATTGCGATTTGACGGGCAGAGTGGTAGCCATGAATAGGGTTCGTGAGCCGTGAGCCGTGAGCCGTGAGCCGTGAATCGTGAACCGTGAACCGTGAATCGTGAGGAGTGAACCGGCGGTTGGGGGACGGAGGTTTGCGGCTGCGCGGGGCCGATGGATAAGGTTGACGACGGTGAGGATGTCGATGGGTGCGGTATCCAATTTCGATCCCGAGGAGGTTTTATGTACAACACCATATTGGTTCCTTTGGACGGTTCGGAGCGGGCGGAGGCCATACTGGCCCACGTGGAAGCACTCGCCGGGCGGTTTCATTCCAAGGTAATTTTCCTGATCGTCGAGGAACCGCCCTTGATGCTCGAGATCGACGAGGTGGTCGAGATGAGTTCCTATCTCGAAACTCGACAGCAGCGTAAGGCGGATTTGAAAGCCTATCTCGCCCGGTTGCAGGACCGGTTCGGAAAAATCGGGATCGAGTGCGTTTGCCGGATCGGCGCTGGCCCGGTGGTGAAAACCATTTTTGAAACCGCCATCGATGAAAAGGCGGACCTGGTGGCGATGGCGAGCCATGGATGGGGCGGTTTGGCCCGGACGTCCTACGGCAGCGTTTCCGCGGCCGTCTTGAATGCCATCGATCGGCCGCTCCTGGTGATCCGGTCCAACGGCCGGTGAAACTCTGGATTCCGGAAACGATCATCGAAGACCGCCTCTGCCGACGACAAACCGACCCTCGGCAGAAACGCGCGACAGGACTGCGAATCCATCGCAAAAGGACAGTGACAGGGACAGGATGAACAAGCTCGATCGGTTTATTGAACAATTTCAGGTTCCGCCTGCTATGAGGCGGTACATCGAACTGGTGATCGAACCCGAAGAGATCGATCTGATTCTGGCCATGAAGGGCGAAACGCTCGACGCGGTCGAAATCGGCCGGCGGATGGGCTGGTCCGCGGATGCGGCGGAGCGATTTCTGGAGAGGTCGTACCGGCGGCATGTCGTGTTTAAAATGGTCAACGGCAGCAAAGTCAATTACGTATTCGACTATGTGGACGAAGCCGGCAGGACCGTCCGCTACGCTCCGGCACGGTTCTATGACCGGCTGGAACCGGTGACCGTCAGTGAAAACTGGTCGGACATCCCTGAATCGGTTCGGAAAGAAATCAGTGAGTGGTGGCTGGACGGCTATATCGAGAAGGTCAAGCCCGTAGTCGAGCAGATCCGGCGGGATCCGGACGCCTATTTTCAGATCAAGCAGAAGGATTTTTTGCTCCTGGACGAGGCGATGGAGCAGGTGGATGCCGCTGACTTTCACGTGGTCGTAAACTGCGACTGCCGATCCAGCGAGATGGCTTGCAACCACATGCGGGAGTCCTGCATCCGGCTCGACGACGGCGCCCGGTACACCATCGAGCGCGGGCTGGGCAGGGTGCTCACGAAGGAGGAGTGCCGGCAGATCGTCATCCGGACGGACAGGGACGGATTGATGCACATCGGCACCAAGGGCTGGGAGGCCCACGGCCTGTTCGGATTCTGCAATTGCTGCACCTGCTGCTGCTTTCCCCTGAGGACATCCACCCGGCTGCACGTCGAAAAGATCTACCCCCGATCCCATTTCATCGCGTCGCGGGATGTCGACCGATGCAACCATTGCGGCGTCTGTGTGAAGCGCTGCCCTTTCGGGGCCTTCCATCATGATGGCGGACGCATCGAAGTCAAGGGAAAACAGAGAAAATCAGTCGCCTTCGATCCTGTGAAATGCTACGGCTGCGGACTTTGCGCATCCGCCTGCCCGAGTGGGGCGATTGACATGAAGAAGCTGCTTTAGCGTGAAAATCCCCATCGAAAAGCAGGTCACCGCTCTCAACGATGCGTTCGCTGCGGAATTGCGGAAAAACCTGCGGGCCCACCGTGTCTTTACCATCAATCTCGTGGGCGCGCCGGGGTCGGGGAAGACCTCCTTGATCGAGCAGACGATACGGCGGCTTCACCGGGAGATGGGCATCGGTGTCATCATGGGAGGCCCCCAGACCGGCCTGGACAGCGAGCGTATCGCCGCCTTGGGCATCCAGCCGGTATCGATTTACACCCAGGGCGGCTGCCACCTCGACGCGGCCGCGATTCAAAAGGCCCTTCAAACGATCGACCTGGCGCCGATCGATATTCTGTTCGTCGAAAACATCGGCAATCTGTTGTGCCCGGCCGCCTGGGATCTCGGCGAAGATGCGCGCGTCGTGGTGGCGAGCCTCCCGGAAGGCGCAAGCCAGCCGATCAAGTATCCGGATACCTATCTTTCCGCCCGCTGTCTGGTCATCAACAAAACGGATCTGGAACCTTACCTGCCCGACACCTCGGAGGCGCTTCTGAAGAACGCGCTGCTGATCCACCCGGGCCTCGAAGTGTTCCAGGTGTCCTGTCTGACCGGAAACGGACTGGATGCCTGGTGTTCCTGGGTGCGGCAGGGCGTGCAAAGTGGAAAAGGTATGACGGATGCATGAAATGCCATTTACCCAGGCCATCCTGGAAATGGCCCTGAACAAGGCTGGCGGAAGAAAAATCCGCAGCCTGCACCTGAGGGTCGGCTGGCTCAGCGCAATCGTTCCGGATTCGGTCGAAGTCTTTTTCGATTACCTGAGCAAGGGCACGCTGGCGCAAGGCGCCCGCCTTGATTTCGACATCGTCCCGATCCAATTGACCTGTCAGTCCTGCGGCCGCATCGTAAACCTCCGGCCGGATCCGCAGCTCAATCCCCGCCAGGCGCTTGCCGACGCATTTCGCTCGGGATGCCCGTGCGGCCGGGGAAACTACAAGGTCACCGACGGGTTGGGCTTCGACCTGGAGGATATTACGGTCGAGGACTGAATGAGGGATGGCTGGCAGGAGCTGATCAGGCCGTCGCACTCGTAGGCGTACTCGCTATCCCTCCGGGAGTGAGTACGGGCATGCAAACCGCCCGCTTCGGCTTGCGGGCGAGAGGGAAACGAGCCGGGTGCCCTTGTTCCTTTTTCTACCATGAAGGACATGAAGAAGGGCAAAACGCTTTTCTTTCTTCATGTTCTTCATGTTCTTCATGGTAGATCCTGCTTTTCTCTTCCCTGCTGGTCGGAAGAGGTCTCGCCGTCTCCCGTTTTTCCCCTCCCCTGGTGGGAGGGGATCAAGGGGAGGGGGTAAAAGGAATTGAAATCCTTTTGAATTCACCCTCACCCCGACCCTCTCCCATCGAGGGAGAGGGGGGAACGACAGCGTTCTCTGAGGTTCGCTTTGGAATTGGGTGAAGCGCTGGTGATAGGCGGTCGATTTCGATTCCGATCCCGATCCCGATCCCGATCCCGATTTCGATGTGAAGGTAAGGAGGAGTTTTTCAGATTTTCGTACTCGTACGCGTCCTCGTTATCGTACTCGGCAGTTTTCTGTTGGTATTGTGGATTCATCCGGGGTGCCGAGAACGAGTACGAAGACCCTCCACTTCAGCGTGGGGCGGGAGAGAAGAGGCGGCGGGTGCCCTTGTTCCTTTTTCTACCATGAAGGACATGATGAAGGGCAAAACGCTTTTCTTTCTTCATGTTCTTCATGTTCTTCATGGTAGATCCTGCTTTTCTCTTCCCTGCTGGTCGGAAGAGGTCTCGCCGTCTCCCGTTTTTCCCCTCCCCTGGTGGGAGGGGATCAAGGGGAGGGGGTATAATGGATTGAAATCGTTTTTAATCACCCTCACCCCGACCCTCTCCCATCGAGGGAGAGGGGGAACGACAGCGTTCTCTGAGGTTCGCTTTGGAATTGGCTGAAGCGCTGGTGATAGGCAGTCGATTTCGATTCCGATCCCGATCCCGATCCCGATCCCGATTTCGATGTGAAGGTAAGGAGGAGTTTTTCAGATTTTCGTACTCGTACACGGACTCGTTATCGTACTCGGCCGTTTTCTGTTGGTATTGTGGATTCCTCCGGGGTGTCGAGAACGAGTACGAGTACCATCCCTTCGGGACTGAGTACGAGTACGAAGACCCTCCACTTCAACGTGGGGCGGGAGAGAAAGGGCGGCGGGTGCCGGTGTTCCTTTTTCTACCATGAAGGACATGAAGAAGGGCAAAACGCTTTTCTTTCTTCATGTTCTTCATGTTCTTCATGGTAGATCCTGCTTTCCACTCCCTGCTGGTGGGAAGGGGTTTCGTCGTTTCCTGTTTTTCCCCTCCCCTGGTGCTGGAGCGGCCCCACATTTTTTACTGGACACAAGGTTAAACCGCATGTAGTAT
>JBMNCP010000025.1:0-6490 GCA_049366795.1 Desulfobacterales bacterium | reverse complement strand
TCCGGATGGATAAATAGAGTACCCCCATACCTGCAAATACCCCACCAATTCCAGCTAAAAAGATCACCAGGACGGTATTCATCTTCTGATCCTCACGGTTTGCGGCGATTAAAGCACCGGCCTCATCTCCTGAAATTATGGGGATGGGTTGAACCTTCCGGCCACTTCGGCGTTGACCGTTTCTTAACCTCCCGAGCTTCTGCTGACAAGATCGATTTTAAGAATTGGCTTTGAATCGGTAAAAAGTGCCCGTCACTCCCGGTCGAGGAGCGTGGCGGCCGACCCGCTTCTTCCCTTGGGTTGCTTCCGATGCGAAACCTCGATCCGCACTGCACCGAATTCTGCTTGACAAACATCTGGTGAACCAACATAAAGGGCATATAGTAAAACAGCGTGCCATATTATGAAACAAACAGAGCGGTTCAATTCAGTCGAAAAGGCGTTGCGGGTCCTGCTTTCCTTCCAGGCCGGGCAGTCCTCCTGGGGGGTCCGGGAGCTCAGCGCGCACCTGGGCTTCACGCCGTCGACCGTCCAGCGCATCCTCCAAATCCTGAAGGCAAACGACTTCGTGGCCCAGGATCCCGTGACGCGACAGTATCATCTCGGGGTGGTTTTTTATAATTTTTTCAGTGCGATGAAGGGATCCTATCCGATTACCCGCTCCAGCCAGCTCTTCCTCCAGCGGTTGGTGACCATTACCGGTGAGACGGTTCACCTGAACATCATCGACGGCACCGACCGGGTATGCATCGACAGCATGGAATCCCCGCAGGCCCTGAAAGCCTCCATGCCGATCGGCAGCCGATCCCCTCTTCATGCCGGCGGCTCCTCCAAGTGCCTGCTGGCGTTCTGCGAGCCGGATTTGCGGGAGCGTTATCTCGGCAATTCCGCCGTTCTGGCCTCGTTCACCGAAAGCACCAGGACCGATCCGGACGAATTGAGGCGGGAACTCGTTCAAATCGCCGCCCAGGGCTATGCGGTGAGCCTTGGCGAACGCAACCGCGGTTTAGGGTCCTTGAGCGCACCCGTCTTCAACCACCTTGGCCAACTGCTGGCCAGCCTTAGCCTCGCCATTCCGGAAATCCGTTTCAAGGACGAGGTCCACCGTCAATTTTGTCTCACGGAATTGAAGCAGGCCGCCCAGGCGTTTTCACGTGTGATGGGATACGAGAGCGGCGAAGCGGCCCCGAAAAGTTAACCGCCCAAAGGAGGGATTCATGCCGGGCAGTCAAAAACCGTTAAGTGATATCACAGTTCTCGATCTGTCACGCGTCCTGGCCGGGCCCTATGCCACAATGGTCCTTGGCGATCTGGGGGCCGACGTGATCAAGGTGGAAAGGCCGCGGGTCGGTGACGACACCCGCCATTGGGGTCCGCCGGAGGCCGGCGGTGAGGCGGCCTACTATCTTTGCGTGAACCGGAACAAGCGGAGCCTGACGGTCAACCTGAAGGATCCCAAGGGGCAGGAGATCATCCGCCAGTTGGCCCGTACCAGCGACATCGTCATCGAAAACTTCATGGCGGGCACCCTGGACCGGATGGGGCTGGGTTACGGGGACCTCAGCAAGGAAAATCCGGGCCTTATTTACTGTTCGATCACCGGGTTCGGACAGGACGGCCCCTACAGGGACAAGCCGGGCTATGACTTCATGATCCAGGGGATGGGGGGCGTGATGAGTTTCACGGGCGCCCCGGACGGCCCTCCCATGAAGGTGGGCGTGGCCATCGTGGACATTACCACCGGTCTTTTCGCCGTCAATGCCATCCTGGCAGCTCTGCGTCATCGGGAAAGGACCGGCGTAGGCCAGTATATCGACATGGCGCTGCTGGACAGCACGCTGGCGTGGCTCGCGAACGTGGGCAGCAACTACCTGGTGTCCGGCCAGAACCCCACGCGCTTCGGCAATGCGCATCCCAACATCGTTCCCTACGAGCCGTTTTTGACCCGGGACGGGGCCTACATCGCCCTGGCCGTGGGCAATGACCTGCAGTGGCAGAAATTCTGCGAGCTGGCCGGTTTGGAGGATTTGGCCCACGATCCGCGCTTCGCCACCAACCCCATGCGCGTGAAGTATCGAAAGGAATTGATTCCCATGGTGGCCGAGGCCATGCTGCGGCGGCCGTCGCAGGAGTGGCTCACGGAATTGAACCGCCTACGGATCCCCTGCGGTCCCATCAACACCCTGGACAAGGTCTTTTCCGACCCCCAGGTGCAGTTCAGGGACATGGTGGCCGATGTGCCCCATCCCACCGCCGGCACCGTCAAGATGGTGGCAAGCCCTATGAAAATGAGCCAAACTCCCTGCGAAATCCGTCGGCACCCGCCGCTGCTGGGGGAACACACCGATGAAATTCTGCGGGAACGACTCGGATTGAACGTCGAGGAAATTCAACGCCTGAGGCAGGAAGGCATCCTGTGACCTTCCCCGGCCTCAGCAGCCCGTGGATAAAAGGCGCCTCGGGCCGATATGCGGCGTTTCAGCCCGCGCGAAAATGCTTACAACCCCTGTGGTTGCTGCGCTTTTCGCTTCGGGCCGCGCCTCGCCTTTCGCCCCGATGCTGGTTTATCCACGGGCTGTTAGGGTCTCATACCGAACCACCTGCTGTCGCTGCTGTGCCCCGTCCGCGGATTGCGGACGGACGCCACCTTACCCATTTCCGAAATTAGGAGGAGCCCATGGATTTCAAACTGTCCAAAGACCTTGAGATGTTGCGAAAGGCGGTCAGGGAGTTCGCCGCCAAGAAAATCGCCCCCAATGCCGATGCATGGGATGCCGACCATTACCTGCCGTATGAAGAAGTCATGAAACCGATGGGTGAACTCGGGTTCTTCGGCACCGTGATTCCCGAGGAGTATGGCGGAGAGGACATGGGCTGGCTGGCGGCCATGATCGTCACCGAGGAGATCGCCAGGGCCTCCAGTTCCCTGCGGGTCCAGGTCAACATGCAGACACTCGGATGCGCCTTCACGATTTACAATTACGGCAGCGAGGAACTGCGCCGCAAGTATATCGAAAAGCTGGTGAGGGCAGAGTACATCGGCGGATTCGCCATTACGGAGCCGGATGCGGGTTCGGACGTCATGGCCATCGCCTCGACCGCTGAAGACAAGGGAGACCATTGGCTTCTGAACGGATCCAAGACGTGGATTTCCAATGCGAATGTCGCCGATGTGCTCATCTACTATGCGTACACGGACAAGTCCGCCGGGTCCAGGGGGCTTTCGGCCTTCGTGCTGGAGCCGAAAAATTTCAATGGCGTCAAGACCTCGGCCCTGGAAAAGATGGGCTCGCACTCCAGCCCAACCGGCGAGGTGTTCTGCAGCGACACGCGAATTCCGAAGGAAAATATCATCGGCAAGCCGGGGGACGGCACCAAGATCGTCTTCAGTTCCCTGAACCAGACCCGTCTGTCCGCCGCGGCCGGGGCCGTGGGGCTGGCCCAGGCGTGCCTGGAGGTTTCCATCAAGTACTGCAACGACCGCAAGCAATTCGGCAAGCCCATCGGGACCTTTCAGATGAACCAGGACATGATCGCCCAGATGGCCACTGAAATCGAAGCTGCACGCCTTCTGGTCTACAAGGCCGCCTGGGCCAAGGATCAAGGGCAGTTGAACAACGGGCTGGATGTGGCCATGGCCAAGTATCTTTCGGGAGAGGCCGTCAGCAAATGCACCAACTACGCCATGCGAATCCTGGGCGCGTATGGGTATTCGCCCGAATATCCCGTGGCCAGGTTCTACCGCGATGCGCCCACCTACACCATGGTGGAAGGTTCGGCCAATATCTGCAAATGGATCATCGCCCAGGACCAGCTCGGCATCCGCAAGGCCAACCGGTAGGATTCGTGACGCATGCCCACGCGCGCTCGACCGGACCTGCCGTCGGGTAAGCGCATGGCCAACCCAAGGAGAACGCTGCCGTGAACCCGAAGATTGTGGACCAGACCCGTCGGACCGCAGCCCTCTATTTCGATGGGGTCGAGGACGAGAAGCCTTTTGAGCTCTGGAAATCCTTCGACAAGGACCTCGCCAGGGACCTCTCGCTGTTCATTACCGGCCAGATGTACGCCCGGGAGAAGATCCCGCATCCCGTCCGTCAACTCGTGACGATCGCGGCGCTGACGGTGCTGGTCCGTCCGGAGGAGTTGAAGCTTCACCTGCACGCGGCCTTGAATGTCGGCTGTACCGTCGGAGAGATTGCCGAGACGATCTTCCAGACCTTTACCTATGGCGGGATGCCGGCCGTCAACACGGCCTTGAAGACGCTTCGAGCCGTTCTTCAGGAGCGCGGCGCCTGGCCCCCGCCCGGACCGTCATCGACAACGGTAGCGGAAGGGGAAAAGGAATAGGCCGCCAAGGCGGGCAGCGGTCATGGACATGGTTTGCCGGTTATTTTCAAGGATAGAATCGACGATTCAAATCAAACCTATGAATAGGAAGAGGAGGTACTGAGCATGGCGGAAAAAATTCTAGCCCCTCTGGCGGGCAATGTGATCGCGGTAAAAATCAAGGCCGGGGATACCGTCCAGGAAGATGACGAGGCCATGGTGATCGAAGCGATGAAAATGGAGACCCTGGTCTATGTTCCCTGCAACGGTACGGTTAAAGAGGTCCTGGCAAAGGAAGGGGCTGCCGTCGAAGAGGACGATGTGCTGGCCATCATCGAATAAAAACCACTGTGCCCAGGACAGGAGCTTATTATGAGACCGTACTTTGAGAAGATGCCCGATCTCGGCCGTGAACTGAGAGAGGGCGAGCGTAAACGCGCCGAGGAAAACGTGCGGACATTGAAGTCCGCGGAGGCCGAGGTGGCCGAAGCCGTCGAGGCGGTCCGAAACGCCGGGTTCCCCACCGAGAAGATCAACGCGCGGGGCGAGATGACCGTCTGGCAACGGCTGGAATATCTTGTAGATCCCGGCACCTGGTGCCCCCTGCACACCTTGTTCAATCCCCTGGACAACGAGGAGGGAACGACCAACGTGATCGACGGCCTGGCCAGGATCAGCGGCAAATGGGCGGTCGTCATCGGCTTCGACAACAAGGTGATGGCCGGGGCCTGGCTGCCGGGTCAGTCCGAGAACATCCTGAGGGTCACCGATTTGGCCAAGCGCCTCAACGTGCCGCTGGTATGGCTGGTCAACTGCAGCGGGGCCAAGCTGCCGGAGCAGGAGAAATTCTATGCCAACCGCCGGGGCGCCGGAACCCCGTTCTACCGACACGCCGAGCTCGAACAGATGGGAATCCCCATTCTGGCCGGCATCTACGGCACCAACCCGGCCGGCGGGGGCTACCAGGGCATCAGCCCCACCATCCTTTTCGCGCACAAGAACTGCAACATTGCCGTGGGCGGGGCGGGGATCGTCTCGGGGATGGCCCCCAAGGGGGGCTTCGACCTCGAGATGGCCGAGGGACTGATAGAGAAGTCCCGGCAATTCAAAGCCAAACCGCCCGGGTCGGTGAAGATTCACTACGACGAAACCGGCTTCTTCCGTTATGTCTACGAGGAAGAAAAGGGTGTGCTGGACGGGCTCAAGGAATTCATGAGCCAGATGCCGTCGTACCACCCTGAATTTTTCCGGGTGGCGTCTCCCAAGGCTCCGAAGTTCGCCTCGGAGGACGTTTACCAGCTTCTTCCCATGGAACCCAAGCGAGTTTACGAGTTCGACCAGATCCTCGCCCGCCTGGTGGACGGCAGCGAACACATGGAGTTCCGCCCGGGTTACGGCCCGGAGGTCTACACCGGATTGTGCAAGATCGACGGATTCCTGGTGGGCTGCATCGGCAACCGCCAGGGTTACCTGGGCAAGGGGTACCCGGAATACGCCGATTATCCGGGCATCGGCGGCAAGCTCTACCGCCAGGGCCTCATCAAGATGAACGAGTTCGTGACGCTCTGCGGCCGTGACCGGATCCCGGTCGTCTGGTTCCAGGACACCTCGGGCATCGATGTCGGGGACGTGGCCGAAAAGGCCGAACTGCTGGGGTTGGGTCAGTCCCTGATCTACTCCATCCAGCAGACCGATGTGCCGATGATGCTGGTGGTGTTGAGAAAAGGCACCGCCGCGGCCCACTATGTCATGGGAGGGCCGACCGCCAACCGCCACAACGCCTTTACCCTGGGGACCGTGGCCTCCGAGATCTACGTGATGCACGGTGAAACCGCGGCGGTGGCCACCTATGCCCGACGCCTGGTGAAGGAGAAGGATGCCGGTCGTCCCCTCGAGCCGGTCATCGAGAAGATGAACCAGCTGGCACAAGACTACCACGACAAGTCCCGGCCCCTGTTCTGCGCCCGCGCCGGAATGCTCGACGAAATCGTGCCCATAGCGGACTTGCGCTCCTATCTGGTCGCCTTTGCCGGCGCGGCCTATCAGAATCCGAAGTCCATCTGCCCCCACCATCACATGATGCTGCCGCGGATTATCCGCGGTTGAGGAGGCGATCGATCTCAGCGAGCTGGTGGTCGGTCAGCTGAAGGGGTGAGGAAAG
>JBMNCP010000024.1:0-3309 GCA_049366795.1 Desulfobacterales bacterium | reverse complement strand
TGGCCGACGAGGTGGGTCTCGGCAAGACCATCGAGGCCGGTCTGGTCATGCGCGAGCTCAAGCTGCGCGGGCTGGTTCGGCGAATCCTGGTCGTCTCTCCCAAAGGCATCGCTACCCAGTGGGTGGCGGAAATGCAGACCCACTTCAATGAGCAGTTCCAGCTCGTGCTGGGCGACGACATCGGCACCTTGCAACGCCTGGCCCCAGGGGCTGACCACCGGAACTCAGCCTGGTCGATGTTCGATCAGGTCATCGTCTCCCTGGATTCGGTCAAGCCCATGGACAAGCGGCGCGGTTGGACCGCCGAGCGCGTTGCCGAATACAACCGCAGCCGGTTCGAGGATCTGATAACCGCCGGTTGGGATCTGGTGGTGGTGGACGAAGCGCACCGCCTGGGCGGCAGCACCGATCAGGTCGCCCGCTACAAACTCGGCAAAGGGCTGGCGGAAGCCGCGCCCTATGTGCTGCTTCTTTCCGCGACTCCCCACCAGGGGAAGACCGATGCCTTCCATCGCCTGATGAACCTGCTTGATGATGACGCTTTTCCGGACATGGACAGCGTCTCCCGCGAGCGGGTGGCCCCGTATGTTATTCGTACCGAGAAGCGCAAGGCCATCGATGCCGACGGCAAGCCGCTCTTCAAACCCCGGCGGACGCAGATGGCCCCGGTGGCCTGGGAGAGCCGTCACCAACTGCAGCAGCTTCTCTACGAGGCGGTGACCGACTATGTGCGCGAGGGCTACAACCAGGCCCTGCGCGAGAAGAAGCGCCACATCGGCTTTCTGATGATCCTGATGCAGCGCCTGGTGGTTTCCAGCACCCGGGCGATCCGCACCACGCTGGAGCGTCGGCTTGCGGCACTCAAGGATGGTGAGCAACAAGCCAGCCTGCGCCTGGCGGAACTGGAAAACGGCGCGGAGGGATCGGAAAGCCAAGACGATGAAATAGCCGAGCTCTATGACATGGACGGCCAGGAGCTGCTCGATGAGCTGCTGAAATCCCACGTGTCGGCTCTGCAGAGCGAAGGCAGCCATGTTGAGACCCTGCTCGAAGCGGCGGTCCGTTGTGAACAGGCGGGTCCGGATGCCAAGGCCGAGGCGCTGATCGAATGGATCTACAAGCTGCAAGCCGAGGAAAACGAACCGGATCTGAAGGTGCTGATCTTCACCGAGTTCGTGCCGACCCAGCAGATGCTGAAGGAGTTTCTGGAAGCCCGGGGAATCTCTGTGGTCACCCTGAACGGCTCCATGGCCATGGAGGAACGTGGGGCAGCCCAGGATGCCTTCCGCAAATCGCACCGCGTATTGGTTTCCACCGATGCGGGCGGTGAGGGTCTGAACCTGCAGTTCGCCCACGTCATCATCAACTACGACATCCCTTGGAACCCGATGCGGCTGGAGCAGCGTATCGGCCGCGTGGACCGTATCGGCCAGCCCAAAACCGTACAGGCGATCAATTTCGTATTTGAGGATTCAGTCGAGTTCCGGGTCCGCGAAGTTCTGGAGCAGAAGCTCTCGGTGATCTTCGACGAGTTCGGCATCGACAAGACCGGCGACGTGCTCGACTCGGCCCAGGCCGGTGAGTTGTTCGAGGATGTGTTCGCCTCGGCCATCCTTAATCCTGACGGCATCGAAACCTCCGTCGATCACACGGTGGCCAGGATTCGGGATGAGATTCAGCAGGTGCGCGAGTCCTCCGCCATCTACGGCATATCCGAAGAGCCGGATGTGCAAACCGCTGAGCGTCTGCGCTCGCATCCGCTGCCCCACTGGGTGGAACGGATGACGGTGGGCTACCTCAATTCACACGGCGGCGCAGCCAGTCGCAAGCGCTCATGGTGGGATCTGAATTGGCCGGATGGCCAGGAACACCGCAAAGCCGTATTCAGCGCTCGGGAAGCGGATCGTCTAACCGACGCAACCCTGCTCAATCTCGAAAACAGCCGTGTCCGTGGTCTTGCCCTGAACCTGCCCCAGGTCGCGGCAGGTCAGCCATTGCCGTGCGTAACCGTAAGCGGGCTGCCAGCCAGCATCTCCGGACTCTGGGGGCTCTTTGAGATCCGTCTTCAGGCCGGAATGCACCAGAAGACACAACTCCTGCGCATCCCCATGGTGCGGCGTGGCTATGTCAGCGTGTTTTTGAGCGAAGAAGGCAAACTGTTTCTGCCCACGGCCCGGCATATCTGGGATGCGCTGCAGACAGCGGAAGCCGAGGTGCAAGCCACCCTCGGGCAGGATGACTCTATCACCGCCCATGAGCGTTTGCAGATTGCTGCCGAACAGGCCGGACAGGAGCTGTTCGACGCCCTGCAGCAGGCGCACCTCGCCTCGGTGAACAGGGAAGAGGAACGCGGCATGGTCGCCTTCACCTCTCGGCGCAAGGCCATCGAACGAGTTGGGCTGCCCGAAGTGCGCCAGTACCGTCTGGCCCGCTGCGCTGCTGAGGAAAATGAGTGGCGGCATGAACTGCAATCAGCGCGGCAGATCGTACCGGAAATCCGGTCGCTGCTGATGCTGCGGATCATCAAGGGAGGCGCTCAATGAGTAGTTGGCGAGACGCCATCCTGAACGACTTTGTGCCCAACGTCAGCAAGCTGACCCTGGTCGCGGACCCGGATTGTCTGCTGACCGAGGAGAAGCTGGCATTGGAGCTTCGCGGGCGCGGGTTCGACCTGATCGAGTTCAGTGATCCGGTCGAATTCAGATACGCCTATGAGTCAAAGTACCGTTCGATCTGGGACCGGGGTGAGCACACCGATCTGGTGGTAGTCCTCCGCTTGCAGGATGCGGAGCTGGAATCCTTGCCTTACGACCTACTCCAGGCGGGCCGCAAGCTTTCATTCAACTTGGGGGATCTCTTTCCCAACCTGAGCTATCCGGTCATTGAAAAGCTCGACAGGAGCTTGCTGGATTCGCTTTTTGAGGCCCAGCGCAAGTCGCCGCCGGATCGCATGGGCGACAACGCCACCAAGGATTTCATTCTCCGTCATGTGTTCGGCATTGCGGCCGAACTGATTGGGGGCGAGGTGGAGCTGCTTCGCGCCTTGCTGCGCCTGCACTACGGCAAACTCCAACTCCCGCTGATGCTGGCCGAGCGGCTTATCCAGGTTCTCAAAGGGCATGATGGATTCAAGGCTTGGCCGCTCTCTGAAATCGTTCCGGACGATGAGGCGTTCTTCGCCTTTTTGCAGGAACGCTGGCCGCTATTTCTTTCCAGGCTCGGCAGCGCTCATCAGGTACGGGAGGATTCGCCGGAATACGGCCTCAAGTATCCCGGCCCTGATCGCCTGC
Source organism: Desulfobacterales bacterium (assembly GCA_049366795.1). Lineage (GTDB taxonomy): Bacteria > Desulfobacterota > Desulfobacteria > Desulfobacterales > UBA5852 > CALNZV01. The sequence continues at coordinate 19 of JBMNCP010000024.1, read as the reverse complement.
CGTTCGACCATCAGGACAT
>JBMNCP010000023.1:0-6291 GCA_049366795.1 Desulfobacterales bacterium | reverse complement strand
TGATGCGTAATGTCAACACCATTTTTCCATTTTGAATACGAAATCGCGGGAGTAAAGTCCTTGAGAATCCCCCTGATTCATGTGAGGCTGGGTCATTACCCAAAGGCAGGGCGGCTTTCGATGGCCGATGCGGTCCCACCGGCAACCATTACCCATTAGGAACGGATGATGAATACACGCGGCAGATCCACCGTGGTTGTTCCGATCGCCATCACCCTGGTGATTCAGTCGTTGGTCTCGATGGCTGCGGTGAGCCTCCCGGTGTTCATGCCCGCGGCTTCCGCAGAGTTGAATTTTCCCTCGAGCTATGTCGGCCTTTTCGTGACCCTGATCTATCTTGGAGCAACCGTCTCCTCACCGGCCAGCGGTTATTTCGTCGACCGGTACGGACCGATTTGCGTCAGTCAGATCTGCCTGCTGCTGAGCGCTGTTGGGTTGGCTGTGGTCTCCATCGGATCGGTCCCCGTCATGATGCTGGGCGCTTTGATCATCGGGTTCGGCTATGGCCCGGTGACGCCGGCCAGCGCCCAACTGCTGGTTCGAACCACGCCTCCCCATGCAATGAGCCTGTCCTTCTCCATCAAGCAGACCGGCGTTCCATTGGGAGGCGCAGCCGCCGGGGCGATCGTGCCACACCTGGTACTGCTCAGCGGGTGGCGGACGGCGGGGGTTGCGGTCAGTGGCGTCTGCGTCCTCCTGATGCTCTTCCTGCACCCGTTCCGAAAACACTATGACCGGGATCTTGCCGGAATCACACGATTTTCCTACACGCACATGTTTAAATCCCTGAAAATGATCTTTTCCGAACACGCCCTGCGTCAGATTGCCGTTGCCTCGTTTTTTTTCGTCACCATGCAGTTGTTCCTGATCTCCTTTCTCGTTACCTATCTCGCGGAAGATATCGGAATGACCCTGGTACGCGCAGGCATCATGCTTTCCGCCGCGCAATCCGCGGGCATCATCGGACGTATCGCCTGGGGCGCGCTCGCCGACCGATACCACAATTCGAGGTTCCTGCTCGCTATGCTGGGCATCGTCATGGCCGTCATGTCGGTCGTGGCGGCGTTGTTTTCTCCCGCATGGCCCCATCCTGCGATTCTGGCGGTTTGCGTGCTTTTCGGTTCGGTGGCGATCGGCTGGAACGGAGTCTATCTTGCCGAAGTCACGCGCCTGGTCAGGCCGGAATACGCTGCAATGGCAACCGGGGGATCGTTGTTTTTCACTTATTGCGGTGTGCTGATGGGATTGCCGGCCTTCTCGTTGATTGTCGATAAGACCGGGAGCTATGCCGCGGGGTTTTACTGTGCAGCCGTCGCCACATCGGTTTGTGGTGTGATTCTGTGGCTGAGCAGGTCGTCGGGTGCGCGAAATGTGAAGACGTGAGGGGATGGGGGAGGACTTGGTCACGGTTGAGCATCCCAGGTTTTGAGGTTCCGAGGGATCGAGGAGTCGAGGGTTCGAGGGAAATGCAAGACCACGGCAGGGAAATCGAACCACTGAAACTACTATAAAATCTTATGAATACAAATTGTTGGCAACTCGATTCCGATACCGATTTCGACCCCGATCCCGATTTCGATATCGATTTGGACGTGGGCCGGAGTTTTTAGATTTTCGTACTCGTACGCGTACTCGTTCTCGTACTCGGCCATTTTCTTCTGATTTTGTGGATTCCTCCGGGCGGCCGAGAACGAGTACGAGTACCCTCCCTGCGGGATTGAGTACGAGTACGCAGACCGCGGAGAACCCGAAAGGCGCGCAATACGGGCGTTTTCTTTTGGTTCGTTTTCTTTCACGGGAAAAAAATGACCATTTTCTGGAGGAAAAGAGTCAGGTTGAACGGACAAGGATCCTGTCATAAAAAAACAGACCGTTGGCCGCTGGATGCCTTGCCCCCTTCATCCTCAAAGCCTCTTCTCCAACCAGATTGGAGAACCTAAAAAATACAATAATAACAAATCGTTGTCACCTCGACCCCTGGACCCCTGGAATTCTCGGCCCCTTTCTTTTCGATTGCGATCCCGATCCCGATACCAATAGCGATAGCGATACCGATAGCGATAGCGATAGCGATAGCAATAGCGATTTCCTGCACTGCGTGCTGCCAAAACCTTTCATTGACATATCCCCTGGTTTCTGATGAAATTTCCATCATCTTCGATATAGCTCAAACTCCACCGAGGAGGGAGAGATGGAATTCCACGAGCCCTGTCCTTCGTAAGAAGCGATGGGGTTTTTGCTTCCTGTGCTCGGCGGAATTGTCATGCTCCTGAAACAGACGGCTCAATGACGCCACGGGCGGTGGGCGGGATTCCCCATGGAATACCTGAATTTCGATCTCCGGATCATCGACAGCCGGCCATACCAGTTGATCGGCGAGCAGGCCCGGTTGGGCGAGGCCGAGGGGATTCTGGAGCTCGATCCGAACGAACCGGAGATCCAGGCCGCGTTGAGTCGCCTTGCCAACCGGCAAACCGACCGGGAGTTTCTGCGCACTTTTGGAAGTCTTCTGTTCGAACGGCTGTTCAAGGGGGAGATCGGCGACCGCTACGAGCAGTGCACCGGCTTTGCCCTGGCCTCGAAGGAAAGCGGACTGCGCCTCCGGCTCCACATCAAGCCTCCCGAGCTCGCCGCATTGCCGTGGGAGCTTATGTTCACTCCCGCCAGGAATTTCCTGGGAACTTCACACCAATATCCCGTGGTCCGCTGGCGCTACGTCCCCAAGCCCATCCAGAGCCTCCAGGTCTCGATGCCCCTCCGCCTGCTCGTGGCGGCTCCGAAGCTCTCGAAACCCTTTGCAACCCTTGGTATCGACCAGGAGATCGATGGGCTCAAGACCGCCCTGTCCGGAATGGGAAAGGCCGTCGAAATCGAGGTTCTTCAGGAGTCCGTCACCTTGGAACGGCTCGATCGCGTCCTCATGGAACAGCCGTGCCATGTTCTGCACTTCATCGGACATGCCGCGTTCCTGGGGGATCGGGGAGTGCTGGTCTTCAACGACGTTCGGGGCGGGATGGAACAGGTCGACGAGGACCGTTTCGCGCAGTTGCTTTCAAATCACGACTCCCTGAAGCTCATCGTCCTGAACGCGTGCCAGGGGGCCACGGTCTCGGCCGCCCGGGCCTTCGTCGGCATCGCCCCGAAGGTGGTCGCGACCGGCGTTCCGGCCGTCGTCGCGATGCAATACCCGATCTACGATTCAGCGGCCGCGCTGTTTGCCGGGACATTTTACTTCGCGCTGTTTCAGGGTCCCAACGCGGGCCGCATCGACTGGGCGATGGCCCAGGCGCGAAACGCGCTGGCCAGGGATTATCCCGACGGTCGGGAGGTGGCCACGCCTGTTCTGTTCATGCGGGCGCCCGAGGGCGTGCTGTTTTACAAAAACACCGGCAGCCGATGGCGGGATTCCGCCTTTTCGAAGGCCGAACGCGACACGGAAAAGGCCGTCGAGGCGACGCATCTTTTCAACCAATCCCTGGCCTCTGACCCCGAAGCGAAAAAGGATCCGGCCCTTCCCGATATTCTGGACCAGGATGCAGGTGAATATGAATGGCTGAAAAAGAGAATCGCGTTCCGGAACCGGCTGGTCGGACTCGCGGCCGTCCTGTTCGTGGTGGTGTTCATGTTCTTCTGGGTCGGCCTGTTCGACTTGCTGAGGCTCGACTCGCTGATCGAGGGGGTCACGCTTGCCGCCGGCAATGCCTTCGGAGAACGCATCATCGATCAGGAGACGGTGATCGTTGCCATCGAGGACAGCGTCAACCCGACTTGGAGGAGCCGGTACGCCGAACTGCTCGACCGCCTGACCGAAGGCGGTGCCCGGGTGGTGGCTTTCGACATGGCCTTTTCCCCTTTTCGCGATCCTTCCGGCGCGGATGCGGTCGGTCCGGATACCCTTTTGTTCGCCGAAGCCATCCGGCAGGCCGGCAGCCGGGGGATCGGGGTGGTTCTGGGCTTCAAGGACTGGAAGGAAGGCGCGCCTTTCATCGAGCCCGAGCTCCTGAAAGCCTTGGCATCGAATTCCCGAAGCCGCGTCGGCGCCGTCTGTCTCAGCGGCAAATTCGATTATGTCGGGGTCGTTCCCCTCGTCATTCAAAAGGAGAAGCCCGAGCCCGGGAAGGACGGCGTGACCGCGCTGTCACTGTCGCTTGCCGCCTATATGACCGCCCGTCAGGCCGCGGACCTGGACGTCAAATGGGGGGACGGCCGAATCGATCTTTCCCCGCTGCGGCTCGGCTCGATCCGGTTTTCGGAAGAGCGGATTTCCGTCGGCGGCGGGTGCCCGGCCAATGCCGCGGGGGACCGCGATGCGGACCTGTTCATCGATCTGAGCCCGGCCGGCCGGATCCGGGAAAAACCGCACACCGTTTCCTTCCACACCGTCCTGACAGACAGCGACGCCGATGCGCTCAGATCCCTGTTCGAAGGCAAGGTGGTGTTCGTCGGGGAACACAGCGACAGGGAGGCCCGAAAGGTCTTCGATGCCCAAAACGATCGTCGTTTCGGCGTCGAGCTTCACGCGGACGCCTTTCGAACCATCGGGAAAAGCGCTTCCGGGTTTCCGATCATCCGTCCGCTCCCGGTATGGGGGCAGTCCCTGCTGCTGATCACCCTGGTTCTGCTGGGTGCGTTTGTCCGATTCTGGGTGCCGCCGGGCCATCGCCTGGTTCGCACCACACTTTTGATCGCGCTTCCCATCGCCTACGCTGTCCTGGCTTTTGCGTTCTTTCTTCGCTTCCGGTATCTCGCCGACTGGCTGTACCACCTGGCGGGCTTTGGGTTGGCTTACCTCGTCTCGGGAAGGATTGAAAAGCGATGGATCCGCTGAACAAAACGAATACAGGCGGCCGGTTCGATCACCATGCGGGAGCGCGAAAGATCGCAGCGCTGGTGGTTTTCCTGTTGGCGGCAGGGCTGGTGCTCCTGGGATGCCAGCCGGTGAGACTCACCCATGTTTTGGTCGGCGACCGGATGGCGGACAGCGGCGAGTATGCCGTCGTCACGGTCATCCGCAAGGATCAGCCGGTCCGGACCGTTCCGGGAATGGAAATCCGGAAGGGGGATACGATCACGACCGATGCGAATTCATGGGCGGTGATCGAATTCGATCCAAACGCGCGTGTGATCCTGACGCCGGGCACAAAAGTCCAGGTGTCCTCGTTGCGTTTGATTTTCGGAGAGATTCTGGCCGTTCTCAAACCGGGTGGGTATAAGAAAGTATTCGAGGTGGAGACCGAAGATTCGATCGCCGGACCCGAATCCAGCATTTTCTCGGTTTCCAAGGTGCCCCAGGGGCCGACAACGGTGACCGTCATTCAAGGGGTCGTGAAGCTGAGCTCTCCTGTCCAGGCCTGGCCGGAGACGAGAGTCACCCAGTATCAAAAGGCGGTCACGCCGCCGGGCAGACGCCCGGAAATTCTCCGGATGACAAAGGATGAGTTCAACGGGATCGTCGAATGGGCGAACCGGGTCGAAAACAAGGTGCGTCCGGAAACGCCGGTTGTCCTGATCCCGGATCTGCGGATGCTTCCGAAGGAAAAGGCGCAGGCGCTTCTTGAGAGGGAAGGCCTTCGCATCGGCGAGATCCAACCAAAAATCTCCAGACCTCCCCAGCCGTTGGGGACGGTCGTCGACCAGAAGCCGGAGCCCGGCAGCCGCGTCGGCCGTGGAACCGCGGTGACCATCGGCGTGGAAGTGGAGCCCGTCCAGGTGCCGGATCTCCGGAACCGGCCGCTCTCGGAGGCGCGGCAGATCCTCCAGAGAAGAGGGCTGGTCCCGGGTGAGGTCCACTGGAGAATCACCGGCTCCGTCCCGGCGGAGAGGGTGCTGGGCCACCGGTCCTGAGGCTGTGAAATCGTTCCAACCGGCATCCGCGTGGACCTCGACGTGGAAGAGGAGTCGGTTGTCGTTCCCAATGTCATCGGTTCGAATGCGGAAGCGGCCGAGAGAGTGCTCGCGGAGCGGCGGTTGGTGCAGAGGGTGTCTCATGAAGAAATTACAGGTCGGCAACCACCCCGTACGATTCTGCGTCAGGATCCACCGGCCGGCGAGCGCGTTCGACCCGGCACCGAGGTCATGCTGGTCCTCGAGGCGGTATCCGTGCTGGTTCCCGACGCCAAACGCATGATGGAAGGCAATGCCGTCAATGCCCTGCAACGTATCGGACTTCCTGCCGGAAGCATCGGCCGGCAGATCACCGGCAACAATCCCGTCGGAGTCGTGTTTTACTAGGCGCCCGAAGCCGGCACGCGGGTATTGCCGGGGACGCCGGTGAACCTGGTGGTGGAAGCG
>JBMNCP010000022.1:2101-4498 GCA_049366795.1 Desulfobacterales bacterium | reverse complement strand
GGCTCGAGGCGCGAGGAAAAAGCAAAAGCAACGAATAACCAATCACCAATAACCAGTAACCAATAACCAATAACCAGTAACCAATAACCAATAACCAATAACGAGTAACGAGTAACGAGCAGAAAGCAGCGAGTAGAAAACAGGCGCGAGGCTCGAGGCCCGGGAAAAGCAAAATCAATGGTAGTTGACCACGGGTGGACACGGACGAGCTCGAGCAGGAAAAAAGAAACCATGAAGAACATGAAGCACATGAAGAAAGGCAAAATGTGTTGTTTTTCTAATCCGTTAATCCCTAATCCTCTAATCCATCTCCCGGCTTTGGCCTCGCTGCTTTCTGCTCGTTGCTTTGATCTTTGATCTCGGATCTTTGATCTCGCCGTAAGGCGGCCGCGAGCCCCGCGCCTCGGGCCTTTAGCCTTTAGCCTTTAGCCTTTCTAAAAGAGCATCCGCTGCTCATACCCCTTGGGATCGATCACCGCCTCGGGCACGTAATCGACCTCGAAGGTGTGCTCGCCGGTTTTGCGGATACGGTGGACCGGGAAGAGGACCAGGTCGGTTTCCTGGCGGGTGACGACCGCGAATCCGTAGGGTCGGTTGACGTGGGCGATCGTTTCCGGGTCCTGGAAGCGTTCCCGGATAAAGGCCAGGTGAGATGACAGCCGGGCGCTGATTCTGGCGTTCGCGGTTGACCGGACGGTCCCGACACCGGAAGCCACAGCCGTGTGGAGGCCGCTTTCGAGCTCCACGCCGATGCTGTGGCGGCCGGAAGCCATGGCGGCAAAGACACTGGTGCCGGTACCGGCGAAGGGGTCGAGAACCGTGTCTCCTCTGACGGAAAACATCTGGATCAGCCGGTAGGCGAGTTCGAACGGGAAGGCGCCGCTTCGACGCCGCACGGCGGCATCCGGAAGCCCCTGTCCCGTGCCCTTGAGGTCCAGCCAGACATCCGAAAACCAGGCGTTCCGCTCCTCCCAGAAGATCGCGCTCTCCTTCCGCCGCTGCCGGTCCGCCTCGGATGCGAATTCGCGCTTGTCGCCCTTGCGGAAGATCAGAACGTATTCGTGCTCGAGCGTCACGTAGGCCCCCGCCGGCAGCATCCCGGAACCCATGAACTTGTTCGGCGCATTGGTCTGCTTCCGCCACAGGATCAGCGGCAGCGCGGTGAAGCCGATGCCGGTGCAGGCCGTCAGGATGGCCGCGTGGTTGGGATACAGGCCGAAGCGGCCGTTCAGGGTCCGGACCGCATCGCCGATGTTGATGCAGGCCATCCCGCCGGGCCGGAGCAGCCGGAAGCACTCCCGCCAGACCGGATCGAGCAGGGCATGCATTCGCCGGAAGGCTCCGGCGCCGTCGCCATTGTCGAGCATGCGCCCGATTTCATCGTCCTGGCGTGCAAACGATGCGTCCCACATCGGGATCATGGGGTAGGGCGGCGAGGTGAGCACGAAATCGACCGAACCGTCGTCAAGATGCCCGAGATCCCTGGAATCGCCGTAATACACGCGGTGGAGAGTCGTTTCCATGGCCGAAGAATATCCCACAGCCAGCCCAGGCGGTCAACGGGAGTCGCGGTTGAAGGCGACGCGATGTTTTGATAGGGCTGGATGGGAGGCGCGAGGCGAAAGGCGAAAGGCGAAAGCAGCGAGTAGCGAGCAGCGAGCAGAAAGTAGCGAGTAGAAAGGCAAAAGGTTAAAGGAAAAGCAGGGGCGAGTTCAAAGTAGCGAGCAGCGAATAACAAGACGCCAGTACTGAACAACCAATAACCAATAACGAATAACCAGTAACGAGACGCGAGCAGAAAGCAGCGAGTAGAAAGGAGAAAGGCGAAAGGCAAAAGGCTAAAGGAAAAGCAGGGGCGAGTTCAAAGTAGCGAGCAGCGAATAACAAGACGCCAGTACTGAACAACCAATAACCAATAACCGATAACCAATAACGAATAACGAATAACGAATAACGAATAACCAATAACCAATAACCAATAACGAATAACCAGTAACGAGACGCGAAGCAGAAAGCAGCGAGCAGAAAGGCGAAAGGCGAAAGGGCGAGATCAAGGATCAAAGATCAAAGCAGCGAGTAGCGGGATTAAGGTTCGAGGCCCGAGGAGAAAGACGAAAGGATTAGAGGGTTAGGGATCAGGGTTGTAGGCCAGACTGCCTCATGGCGTTCACGCCTTCCGGCTTACGGTTCACGGCTCACGGACCTGTTTGATGCTTTTCCTCGGGCCCCGTGCCTCGAGCCTCGAGCCTCAGCTTTGGCCTTTCCCTCGGCTCCTGGCTCCTCGACAACACCATTAACCTTTAACCAATAACCAATAACCAATAACCAATAACCAATAACCGATAACCAATAACGAATAACCAATAACCAATAACGAATAACCAGTAACGAGACGCG
>JBMNCP010000022.1:0-2001 GCA_049366795.1 Desulfobacterales bacterium | reverse complement strand
ATAACCAATAACGAATAACCAATAACCAATAACGAATAACCAGTAACGAGACGCGAGCAGAAAGCAGCGAGCAGAAAGGCGAAAGGCGAAAGGAGCGAGGCTCGAGGCCGCCTGACGGCGAGATCAAGGATCAAAGCAGCGAGGCGCGAACAGCGAAAGAAGCGGGATCAATGATTCAAGATCAAAGATCAATGGAAAGCGGAAGGTCGCAATTCGAGTCCGAGAACGAGTACCGCCTCCTGCGGGGCTGAGTACGAATACGACCCCGGGATCTTGCGTACTCGGTAGTCCGCGTTCGCTCCCACGCAGGAGCATGGGAGCGAGTTCAAAGTTCACGCTTCCCGGTTCACGATTCACGAATAACCAATAACCATTCACGACTCACGGATCACGCTTCACGGCTCACGGTTCACGACTCCACGATTCACGTTCCAAAGGAAAATTTTCCATGAAAATCCTGAACCGCAATTCCCTTTTACTGGTACCTCTCGTTTTCATCGTCGCCGGTCTCTGGATCGGCGGATGCGCCGCTTCCCCGGATTCCAGCGCAACGGTTTCGGAACCTGACGCCGTTGCTCCGGATCCGGGAGAGCCCGTATCGGTGGGCGATCTCGTGACGGTACACTACACCGTCTCGCTCGAGGACGGCACCCTGGTGGGAACCACGCGTGCCGAGGATCTTTCCGATCCCGGCCGCCGGAGGTCGGACCTGTTTTCGTTTCCCGAGAGCCCGCTCCCCGAGGACTTCGTGGTGGGCAATTCGGGGCTTTTCGACGGTTTCGACCGGTCCCTGGTCGGGATGCGCGTCGGTGAGCGACGGGAAATCCGAATTCCGCCGAATGCGGGTTTCGGCGACATCGACCCCGACGGCCGAGAGGTCTTTTCGAGGATCCAGCGTATGCCCCGCCGGGTGCGGATGCCGGCCGACTACTACCAGAGCCGGTTCCACGCGCCACCTCAACCCGGAGAGCAGGTTCGACTGGTCCCCCATTTTTCCCATCGGGTCGAAAGCGTCGAGGACGGACAGGTCGAGCTCGAAGCGGTGGTCGAAAACGGCGCGGTGTTCGAGGACGACCTGGGGACCACCCGGATCACGGTCGGCGAGCGGGAAATCTGGAGGGAGCTCACACCGCGGATCGGGGCCCGAATCGACATCAACGGGCGGAACGGCCGGATCACCGCCGTCGAGGGAGATGCCATGACAGTGGACTTCAACCACCCGCTGGCAGGCCGTTTCCTGGTGCTCGACCTCGAGGTGCTGGACCGAATCGATGCGAAGACGGTCGAAGCCTCGTCCATCGACTGGCACACGGACCCCGATGCCGCCCAGGAGAAAGCCTTCCTGGAGGACCTTCCCCAGGTGGTGGTGCTCCACCGGGAAGGGTGCTCCTGGTGCGACAAGCTTTTCGACGAGACCATGGTGGATCCCCGGGTGGAACGCTTTCACGATCAGTTCGTCTGGGCGAGCGTGGACACGGGGGAAGACCCCGATCTCAAGGCCCGCTTCCGCCAGGACGGCACCCCGAACATCATTGTCCTGGACCCGGCGGGAAACGAAATCCTGCGCAACAACGGCTATCTCGACGCCCCATCCCTCAACCGGATGCTGAGAACGGCGAGATCGAAGATAAAGGCTAAAGGCTAAAGGCTAAAGGCTAAAGGCTAAAGGCGAAAGGCTAAAGGCGAAAGCAACGAGCAGAAAGCAACGAGCAGAAAGCAGCGAGCAGAAAGCAGCGAGTAGAAAGCAGCGAGACGCGAGCTGCGAATAACCAACGTGCGGCAAGCAAACAACCAGCGTATTCGTACTCAGCCCCAAAGGGGCGGTACTCGTTCTCGTACTCGAAATCCAAAAGTGAAAATAGAATAGGACAAACAGCCGAGTACGGCGACGAGTACGAGTACGGGTACGATCGCAGGCATGGGGTGGATCCATCAACCGTGAGCCGTGAACCGTGAGCCGTGAACCGTGAGCCGTGAGCCGTGAATCGTGAATCGTGTACC
>JBMNCP010000021.1:0-1690 GCA_049366795.1 Desulfobacterales bacterium | reverse complement strand
GGCGATCTCGACCTGATCGAAGCCAACGAAGCCTTTGCCGCCCAGTCGTTGTCGGTGATGAAAGAGCTGGAGCTTGATCCGGCCATCACCAATGTCAATGGCGGCGCCATCGCCCTTGGCCATCCCATTGGTGCGTCCGGGGCCCGGATCCTGACCACGCTGCTGTACGAGATGCACAAGCGCGATGCCAAGAAAGGTCTGGCGACCTTATGTATTGGCGGCGGCATGGGCATCGCCATGTGCGTAGAACGCTAAGGGAGACCATCATGAACAAAGAAGTGACAATCGCCGAGGCCATGACGCATATAAGCAGCGGCATGACCATCATGAGTAATGGTTTCATGGGGGTCAAAAGTCCCGAAACCATCATCGACGCCATGGTCGAGCAGGGGATTCGCGACATCACCCTGATCTCCACCGACACCGCTGTACCGGGTGTCGCCACGGGGAAATTGATTGGCAACAAGCGCGTCAAGAAACTCTATGCCTCCCACATCGGCCTCAACCCGGAATCGGGCGCCCAGATGAATGCCGGTGAGATGGAGGTTGAACTGGTGCCGCAGGGGACCCTGGCTGAACGGATTCGCTGCGGGGGGGCCGGTCTTGGCGGTGTGCTGACCCCGACGGGAATCGGGACCGAAGTCGAAAAGGGGAAGCAGAAACTGACCGTGGGTGGCAAAGAGTATCTGCTGGAACTGCCGCTGCATGCCGATGTCGCGATCATCAAAGGCACCATCTGTGATCGGGCCGGAAACGTCTTTTACCGTGGCACCTCCAAGAACTTCAGTCTAGTCATGGCGATGGCCGCCGATTACGTCATCGTCGAAGCCGACAAGATTGTCGAAGTGGGCGAACTGGGCCCCGAGCAGATCATGACCCCCGGAGTATTTGTCGATGCCGTCGTGCTGTCGGACGCACAATACCGGATCGAAGCAGAGAAACTGCAGGAGGTGCTCCATGGCTGAGCTGAGTGATAAAGAGATCATTGCCAAGCGCGCCGCGCAGGAACTGCAAGACGGCGACGTGATCAACCTGGGCATCGGCCTGCCGACCCTGGTCTCCAACTATGTTCCGGACGGGGTGCACATCACCCTGCATGCCGAAAACGGCATCCTGGGGATGGGTCCCTTATGTGCGCCCGGGGAAGAGGACAGCGACATCATCAATGCCGGGAACCAGCACGTGCATATCCTGACCGGGGCGAGCTTCTTTGACAGCGCCACCTCCTTTGCCATCATCCGTGGCGGTCATGTCGATGTGACGATTTTAGGCGCCCTTCAGGTTGACCAGCAGGGGAACATTGCCAGTCACGTGGTGCCGGGGAAAATGGTGCCGGGGATGGGAGGAGCGATGGACCTGGTGGCCGGAGCGAAGAAGGTCATTGTGGCCATGCAGCACACGGCGAAAGGGACTGCCAAGATCATGAAGCAGTGCACCCTGCCGCTGACCGGCGTGAAGTGCGTCGACATGATCATTACCGAGAAGGCCGTTTTTGAGGTGACAGACAAGGGGCTGGAGCTGAAAGAGATCATGCCCGGCTTCTCCTTGGAGGATATTCAGCAGGCTACCGCTGCCGAGTTCATCGTTGCCTGAGCGTCAGTCGCCGAACGAACAGATCCAAGACAGGATCCTTCACTCTACTTTAGAATTAAAGGTGCCTCGAGGTGAGCGCACTGATTGCCCGGGTGGC
>JBMNCP010000020.1:0-21126 GCA_049366795.1 Desulfobacterales bacterium | reverse complement strand
GGGCCCCCGTCAATTCCTTTGAGTTTTAACCTTGCGGCCGTACTCCCCAGGCGGATCACTTAATGCGTTAGCTGCGGCACAGCAGGGGTCAATACCCGCTACACCTAGTGATCACCGTTTACTGCGTGGACTACCAGGGTATCTAATCCTGTTTGCTCCCCACGCCTTCGCGCCTCAGCGTCAGTATTGGTCCAGGAAGTCGCCTTCGCCACCGGTGTTCCTCCTGATATCTACGAATTTCACCTCTACACCAGGAATTCCACTTCCCTCTCCCATACTCAAGTTACGCAGTATCAAATGCACTTCCGGGGTTGAGCCCCGGGATTTCACATCTGACTTACGCAACCGCCTACGCGCCCTTTACGCCCAGTAATTCCGAATAACGCTCGCACCCTCCGTATTACCGCGGCTGCTGGCACGGAGTTAGCCGGTGCTTCCTTTGAGGGTACCGTCAGTCGCGTGACCTATTCGACCACACGAGTTTCTTCCCCTCTGACAGAGCTTTACGACCCGAAAGCCTTCATCACTCACGCGGCGTTGCTGCGTCAGGGTTTCCCCCATTGCGCAAAATTCCTCACTGCTGCCTCCCGTAGGAGTCTGGACCGTGTGTCAGTTCCAGTGTGGCTGATCATCCTCTCAGACCAGCTAACCATCGTTGCCTTGGTGGGCCTTTACCCCACCAACAAGCTAATGGTACGCGGGCTCATCTCCAAACAGTAGCTTCCAAGGAGAGGCCACCTTTGATCCACCGGGCCGAAGTCCGATAGATTTCATCCGGTATTAGCATCGCTTTCGCAATGTTATCCCCGATTTAGAGGTAGATTACCCACGCGTTACTCACCCGTACGCCACTTTACTAGCTTCAGCAAGCTGAAGCGTTCTCGTACGACTTGCATGTGTTAAGCACGCCGCCAGCGTTCATTCTGAGCCAGGATCAAACTCTCCAGTTTAACTATACGAACCGTGTCACACACAGCTCATTTTCGTAAACCCTGTCTCACAAGCTGTCACTATTTAGTTTTCAAAGATCAAGGCGCCACCCTGTGTCGGGCGGCGTTCAGCGGAAGATTTCATCCGCTGACAAAAACAGGCTTATATTCTATCCGAGTACCCTTTGTCAACCGTTTATTTTCGTTTGTCTGAAAAATTTTCCGGTTGATGAGGAGTCGAACAGATTTTAAAGAGCGGCACCAGATTCCCACCTGGTGGTCAGCGCTGTTTTCCGCGCTGACGAAACCGGGCTTTTAGCCCATCGGCCACGCCTTGTCAACGGATTTTTTCCCCGGCGGGCCCTTTTCTTCAAAAGCGTGACCATCTTCATACTAATTCCTGGAAAGACCGGTTTCAAGAGGTGAGAGCAAAAGGTTTGACAGCCTCTGCGGATCAACGGATCAGAAGCTTGTGGAACCGCTTCTTTCCGGACCTCAGGACGATTTCCCGGTTGTCGGCATCCTGGTCGGTCAGCATGTAGTCGACGCTGTCGATTCGATTGCCGTTGACATAGGCACCGCCTTGCAGAATCAACCGTCGGGCGGCCCCGCTCGACTCGGCAAGTCCAACCATTTGAAACACCTTGTAAAGCGGAATTCCTTTGGTGAGTTCTTCAATGCCAAGCGACGATTTCGGCACCGACGCCTCGCCGATCCTCTCCCCGTCTCTCGGAATCCTGCTGGAGGGCAGCAGGCGCGCCGCTAACGTGCGCGCTCCGAACATGCTGGCGGAAGCCTTCATCGCCTTCAAGGCTTCCTCACGGCCGTGAACCTGGGCAGTGGCTTCGTATGCAAGAACAGTCTTTGCACTGTTGAGTTCCGCTCCTTCGAGCGTGCCGACGATCCGGATTTCCTCCATTGGCAGGAAGGTGTATAGGGCCAGAAAGCGGGCTACATCCTTGTCATCCGTATTGATCCAGTATTGATAATACTCGTAGGGGCTGGTTTTTAAAGGGTCAAGCCACACCGCCCCGGCGGCTGTCTTGCCCATCTTCGCTCCGCTGGCGGTCGTGATCAGGCGGAACGTGATCCCGTACGATGCCTCATGCCGTATTTTCCGGATGAGCTCGATGCCAGCCAGGATATTGCCCCACTGGTCGCTGCCTCCCATTTGAAGACGGCACCCGGTCTGGTCGAAGAGCTTCAGAAAGTCGTAAGCCTGCAAGAGCATGTAATTGAACTCGATGAAGCTCAGGCCTTCATCGGATTCAAGCCGCATGCGATAGCTCTCCGCCTTGATCATTCGGTTGACACTGAAGTGTCTGCCCACATCCCTGAGAAAGGGAATATATTCGAGCTGCGTCAACCAGTCCGCATTGTTCAGAAGCAGTGCCTGACCCTCGGAAAAGTCGATGAACCGCGACAGCTGACCTTTCAGGGCCTCCGCATTCTGCTGAATAATCTCCGGGTTCAGGATTTGCCGCATTTCCGTCTTCCCACTGGGATCTCCGACCAGACCCGTCCCGCCCCCAACCAGCGCAATTGCCCGATGGCCGCACCGCTGCATATGCGCAAGGCTCATGATGGGAACCAGATGGCCGATGTGCAGACTGTCAGCGGTCGGATCAAATCCGACGTAGCAGGTCCCCTGACCGGATGCCAGGTAAGCGGAAAGTTCCTCCTCGTGGGTCTTGTTTTCGATGAATCCGCGTTCTTCGAGTAGGTCGATGGCGTTTTGCATTGCAATACCCTTGTCATCTGGAAAGTGGAATACGCGCAACAGGGCGACTGTCTGAGCCTCCCCGCCAAGGGGCATGACAGGCTATTTGTTGGCGTACTCGACGGCCCGGGTTTCCCGAATCACCGTTACCTTGATCTGTCCCGGGAATGTCAGGGATTCTTCAATTTTGCGCGCGACATCCTTGCTGAGGAGTGTGGCATCTTCATCCGACAACTTTTCGCTTTCAACGATGACCCGAAGCTCCCTGCCCGCCTGGATGGCATAGGTGTTCGCGACTCCGGTAAATGAATTTGCTATATTTTCGAGATCTTCCAGTCTCTTGATATAATTTTCGAGGAGTTCTTTCCGGGCACCCGGCCTGGCTCCGGAAAGCCCGTCGGCGGCCTGAACCAGATAGGCATAAACGGAATTGGGAGGGACGTCCTCGTGGTGGGCGGAAATGGCATGGACCACTTTCGGTGCTTCACCGTATTTTTTGGCAAGCTTGGACCCGATGAGGGCATGGGGACCTTCGACCTCGTGATCGATGGCCTTTCCGATATCGTGCAGCAACCCCATGCGCCTCGCCAGCTTCTGGTTGAGTCCCAGTTCGGCTGCCATGATTCCGCTGAGGAATCCCACCTCCACCGAATGCTGCAAAACGTTTTGCGCATAACTGGTCCTGAACTTCAACATACCGATATGACGAATCAGCTCGTTGTGCAGGTTGTGGATGCCCAGTTCGAAGGCAGCCTGCTCTCCGGCCTCCTTGATGGTCTGTTCTACTTCCTGGGTGACCTTCTTCACGACGTCCTCGATCCGGGCGGGATGGATCCGACCGTCTGCGATCAGCCGCATGAGGGAAAGTCTTGCCACCTCGCGCCTTACGGGGTTGAATCCTGATAGGATCACCGCCTCCGGTGTGTCATCGATGATCAGGTCGATCCCTGTCGCCGCCTCCAGGGCCCTGATGTTTCGGCCTTCACGTCCAATGATCCGGCCCTTCATCTCGTCGCTGGGAAGCTGAACGACGGATACCGTCCTTTCGGCAACATAATCGCCGGCGTACCGCTGGATGGCCGTCGATATGATTTTTTTGGCACGCTTGTCGGCTTCCTCCTTCGCCTCGCTTTCAATTCGCTTGATCAGCTTCGCTCCTTCATATCGGGCGTCATTTTCCATGGCGCGGAGGAGCAGTTCCTTTGCCTGTTCGGCGGTAAGCCCGGATATCATTTCCAGTTGCGCCTTTTGCTCCTGAATCAGGTTCCGGTATTCCGCCTCGGACTTTTCAATCCGCTCCTCCCTTTCAAGGAGTTGCCTTTCCTTGTTGAAGAAATCCTGCTCGCGACTTTCGAATTGATCGATCTTTCGATCGATATTTTCTTCCTTCTGGACCAGTCGGGATTCCCGCTTCTTCAACTCGCTGCGGGTGTCCTTGGTCTCGGCGTCGAAATCGCTTTTCATTTTGAAAAGCGTATCCTTTGCTTCGATCCTGGCTTCCTTTACGATGGTCTCGGCCTGGTGTTCGGCGTCCTTGATCACCATCGCCGCCTGATCCTCCGCGGCCTTGATCTTCTGGGCGAGCAACAACCCCTTGACCCAGAATGCAATACCAAACCCGGCAACAAATAATGCTATGCCGATCAATACGGTATATCCGTTCATCACCTAGCTCCCGGCGAAAAGTCATTGGATATCGCACCGCCGCGGGCAGGAAGCCTGTGTAATCGAATCTTGAACGCACAAAGGTTCCAGCGTGCAGCAGGCGGGACCTGCCAGATCCTGCAGGCCGCCTGCATGCGCACGCGGCCGTTTCTCGTAACCTTGATTCTCCCCCATCGCAAGGATGGCGCGAGGGAGACTCGGAAAGGCTGAGCAGATGTCAGTCAAGCGGGTGGGAAGTCCGGCGGCGGGTCAGACGAGCCCGATGCCCTCCATGGGCATCGACTCAGGCAACGGTGCTTCCGATTATTGAGGCGTTCGAGGAAAAGGGCCCCTGCGCTGTGCCGTGTTGGCAGGCCTTTGAACCATGGGTTCAAAGTGGGATCCGTTTAGTTTCTTTAGGCTTTTCTGTCGAGCAGAACTTGCACACCGAAACCAGCGACGGCTCCCGATTTAGAAGTGTTGGGTCAAAGGAAATCTTCCAATCACGAGCACGGCAGGGGTCGAATTTTCGGCTTGCCCATGCGGGCTGGTCAATCCATCAGCCCGCCTGCTGGTCGATCTCCGTCGAAAAAGGTGAAACACTGCTGGAGCATGCGGAGTTGGAAATCCCGGTCAGCTGGCGAACGCTGTTATCCAAAAGATCACTCAGTTCATCTGATCTCTTTTTGACGTTTGCCGTGATTTCCTCCAAATCCTTCTTTAGCTTGATATGTTCGCTGACGATGTTCAATGCGGCGACGAGCAGCATCGTGAACTTACTCAAGTCTCCCTGATTGTCAGACCGGTGCGCTTCCACCTTCCGCACCTCTTCCATCAGGCAGTTGGCCACTTCAACCGGACTTGCGCATCCCTTATCCGCCCTGAAGGTGTAAGGCTGGCCAAAAAGATTTATGGTAACAAGCTGTTCCAACTTTAAATGTGTAACACCTTTTCGAAATTTGGAGCATTAGCCGGGTATCAGGCCCCTGTAAATTCCTCAAGCCTGGAAAGCAACTGATCGATCCGAGAGCGGATCTGATCCTTTTCCGTCTTGTACTGGATTTCCACCTCAGCCTTTTTCTGAAGCTCCTCCTCCAATTGTTCGATTTTCTGGGTCAGTTCGACGTTTGCGGCATCCTTGGCCCTGCAGACATCTATCAACCGGCCAACCTTGCTTTCGATACTCTCAAATTGTTTCAGTATTTGTTCGTCATCCACGTCCCACCTCTTCAGTTCACCTATACCAATATATGTAGACAAGAATAAAGTCAAGCAATATTGGCGCGTTGCCGCTGCATGAAACGCTCAACCGCTTCGAGGTCCTCCCTGCTGTTGATCCCGATGAATTCGAGAGGATCCTTTCCCACCGAAACTTCGACTTTCCGACCTTCACGGTAGGCGATGCTGATCATATCTGTGAGATAGAACTCGCCCTGGGCGTTGTCGGTTTGAATTTGTTCGAGCGCCGATTCCAGAAAGGCTCGGCTGACGCAATATATCCCGGTGTTCACCAGGCGGATGCCCTTTTGCGCCGTGGTGGCGTCGGCCTCTTCGACAATCCCGCTCACACCGCCGGAGTCGTCGACGAGGATGCGCCCGTACCCCTTCGGGTTGTCCAGTTCGACGGCCAACACCGTCACGTCGCTTCCGCTGCGGTCATGATGAGCGACAAACTTTCGAAGCGTGTCGAGTTCGAGCAAGGGAACGTCGCCACACAAAATGACCAGCCGCTCACACTCTGGAGGAACCGCGTCCATGGCGCAGGATACCGCGTGTCCCGTGCCCAGTTGTTCGGTCTGAATCGCGAATCGGACCCTGGCTTCAGCCGTAACCACCTGCTGGACACGATCGGCCTGGTATCCGACCACCACGATCACCTGGTCTCCCGCCAGCTTCCTGGCCACGTCCACCACATAGAGCACCATGGGCCGCCCGTTGAGTTCATGAAGCACCTTGGCCTTATCGGACTTCATTCGGGTCCCAAGCCCCGCGGCCAAAATGATTACACCAAGCGCATTCGTCATTTCGATCAAATTTCCTCCACGGCAGTCCTCATGAGACTTCCCGGTCGCCCGCGCCGGAAAAAAAGGCAGCCTGCCGTCATTTCCCGCAGGCTGCCTCTCTATTCGGTTCATTGCTCCGTTGCCGTTAGCGGCGCAGGCCAGAGATCAGGAACTCCGTCGGCTCTCCGCCAGTTTGATACGCTGGATCGCCCGTTCGAGCGCGGCTCTGGCTCTCATGAAGTCGATATCTTCCTTGGATTGTTCCATTCGCTTCCGGGCCCGTTCCAAGGCAGATCTCGCGCGTTCGACGTCGATATCGCATCGCCGTTCCGCCGATTCAGCCAGTATGGTCACCTTGTTCGGCAAAGCCTCGGCAAATCCACCGCTGATAAAAACACAGCGTTCAGCCCCCTTCGCGTCCACATATCGAACGCTTCCGAGCTTAAGGGCCGTCATAAATGGGGTATGCCCGACCAGGACTCCGAATTCGCCCTCGATGCCGGGTGCCACCACTGTCTGGATTTCCTCGTTGACCACCTCTTTTTCAGGTGTGACAACTTCAAGCATAATGTTTCCAGCCATGATGTACCTCGATTCGTTGTCTTAGGCCATTTCCTTCGCTGCCTCGAGGACCTCTTCGATGCCGCCTCTCATGTAAAAGGCCTGCTCAGGAATGCTGTCGTGTTTCCCTTCGCAGATCTCCTTGAAAGCCCGGACCGTGTCTTCGATCTTGACATACTTGCCAGGTTTGCCGGTGAAGGTCTCGGCCACGTGGAACGGCTGGGACAGGAATCGTTGGATTTTTCGAGCTCTTTGAACGGTAAGTTTGTCCTCGTCGGAAAGCTCTTCCATCCCGAGAATTGCAATGATGTCCTGAAGCTCCTTGTACTTCTGAAGCATCTGCTGAACCTGGCGCGCCGTCTGATAATGTTCTTCACCAATGTAGTTGGCATCCAGGATACGGCTCGTGGAATCGAGCGGGTCCACGGCCGGGTAGATACCGAGCTCGGCAATTTGTCGGGAGAGAACGACGGTTCCGTCCAAATGGGCGAAGGTGGTCGCTGGCGCCGGGTCGGTCAGGTCGTCTGCAGGGACGTAAACGCACTGAACGGCGGTGATGGATCCCTTGTCCGTGGAGGTGATCCGCTCCTGGAGTTCACCGAGGTCGACGGCGAGGGTCGGCTGATAGCCGACCGCCGAGGGCATGCGCCCCAGAAGCGCGGAAACCTCGGAGCCGGCCTGGGTAAAACGGAAAATATTGTCGATGAAGATGAGCACGTCCTGACCTTCCACATCACGGAAGTATTCCGCGCAGGTCAGAGCGGACAGGGCCACCCGGGCGCGCGCCCCCGGCGGCTCGGTCATCTGGCCGTATACCAGGGCTGCCTTGGGCAAAACACCCGATTCCTTCATTTCGTGATACAGGTCGTTCCCTTCGCGGGTTCGCTCTCCCACGCCGGCGAACACCGAAATACCACCATGCTGCATGGCGATGTTGTTGACCATCTCCATCATGATGACCGTTTTCCCCACGCCGGCCCCGCCGAACATTCCCATTTTGCCGCCCCGGGGGAACGGCACCAGCAGGTCGATCACCTTTACACCGGTTTCCAGAACGCGAACCTCCACGTCCTGCTCTGTGAACTTGGGAGCTTCACGGTGGATGGGCATCAATTTTTCCTGGCTCACCGGTCCCAATCCGTCCACGGGACGTCCGACGACGTTGAGCACCCGCCCAAGGCTGGCCTCGCCGACGGGCATCTGAATCTGTGCGCCGGTATCCTTGACCGGCATGCCGCGCACCAGGCCGTCGGTGACGTCCATGGCAATGGTTCGCACAACATTGTCGCCAAGATGCTGGGCGACCTCAACGACCAGGTTGTCCTCCTCGTCGTTGATGGCCTTGTTGGTGATCAGAAGAGCAGTGTAGATCGTCGGCAGCTTTCCCTGCTCGAATTCAACGTCCACTACAGGACCCATGACCTGAGTGATTTTACCAATGTTTTCAGCCATCTAATCCTCCTATCATTATCCCCTGTATTCGCGAGTGGCCGTTACCCTTTGAGGGCTTCGGCGCCACCGACGATATCCATCAGTTCTGCGGTAATGGCGGCCTGTCTTGCCTTGTTGTACGCGAGTGTGAGCCGTTCGAGCATGTCGTTGCATGCCTTTGTGGCATTGTCCATGGCCATCCTTCGGGCCGCGTGCTCGCTGGTGGTGGTTTCCAGCAACGCGCTGTAGATCTGGACGTAAACGTTCCTCGGGAGCAGCTCGCCCAGAAGCTGATCTACGCTCGGCTCGCAAATATGCTCCGGCAGATAACCTGCATCCGGGTTATCCTCTGCCTCCACCTCGGACACGATCGCCGGAATCGGCAGCAACTGCTGCAGCACTGGAACCTGCCTGGCCGTGCTCTCGAATCGGGAGTAGACGACATAGACCTCATCGTAGGTGTTCTGGAGGAAAGCGTCCACCAAGACCCTCCCGGCGGTGGCGGCCACATTGAACCCGATCTGCCCCCCCACGACCCCAAGATATTCCTTGGCAATGGGGAGTTTTTCCTTTCGAGCCCAATCCCGGCCCTTTTTGCCGAAAGCGGTCAGCGAAAAGGAGATGCCGTCTGCGGACCTTCTATCGATAAAGTCCTCGGCCTTGTCGATCAGATTGGCGTTGAAGCCGCCGCAGAGCCCGCGATCCGATGTGCAGAGCACCACGTTGATGTTCCGGATCTCGGCTTTGGGCACCAGGAGCGGGTTGGCTTCTCCGCCGGCGCGTTCCGCGAGACTCCCCAGCACTTCTCCGAACTTTGAAGCATAGGGACGAAACCGTTCCATATTCTGCTGGGCACCGCGGAGCCGGGACGTCGCCACCATGTTCATGGCTTTGGTGATCTGCTTGGTTTTTTTAACCGCAGATATCTTCAGTTGGACGTCTTTGAGTGTTGGCATACCAATAAGCCCTTATTCCAGTATGAGGTTGATGCGGTTTTCTGCCCCCGATTCAGATGGTGTCCTTGAACTCCTCGTCGTAGGCGGTCAGGACCTCGCGGGCGAGCTTTTCGATCTCGTCCGTGAAAGCCTGCTTTTCCCGGAGTTGTTCGAACAACTGGGGATAGCGCTCTTCGACGAACTTGTAGAGGCCGGCTTCATACTTGGCGAGGACGTCCACCGGATATTTGTCCAGGAACCCGCGGGTACCCGCGAACAGAATGGTGACCTGCTTCTCCATGGGAAGCGGTTGATACTGCGGCTGCTTGAGAATCTGCACCAGGCGCTGGCCTCGGGTGAGCTGCCGCTGGGTAGAGGCGTCGAGGTCGCTGCCGAAGGCGGCGAAGGCTTCCAGTTCCCGGAACTGGGCCATGTCCAGCCGCAAGGTGCCGGCCACCTGCTTCATGGCCTTGACCTGGGCCGCACCGCCGACGCGGGACACGGAGAGGCCGACGTTGATGGCGGGCCGGACGCCTGCGAAAAACAGGCCCGGCTCGAGATAGATCTGCCCGTCCGTGATGGAGATAACGTTAGTGGGGATGTACGCGGAGACGTCGCCGGCCTGGGTTTCGATGATGGGAAGCGCGGTCAACGAGCCGGCACCCAGTTCATCGCTGAGCTTCGAGGCGCGTTCCAGCAGCCGGGAGTGATTGTAGAAAATGTCACCCGGATAGGCTTCGCGTCCGGGAGGACGCCGCAACAGGAGGGACACCTGTCGATAAGCGGCGGCCTGCTTGGAGAGGTCATCGTAGATGATCAGCGCATGCCGGCCGCTGTCCCGGTAATATTCGCCCATGGCGCATCCCGCATATGGAGCGACGTATTGGAGCGTCGCCGGGTCGCTGGCACAGGCGGACACGACAGTCGTGTACTCCATGGCTCCGTGCTTTTCCAGCACGTTCACCACCTGGGCGACCGTCGATTTCTTCTGCCCGCAGGCGACATAGATGCAATAGACGTCGGTGTTCTTCTGGGCCAGAATCGCATCGATCGCACAGGCTGTCTTGCCGATCTGGCGGTCGCCGATGATCAGCTCCCGCTGTCCCCGGCCAACGGGCGTCATGGCGTCGACGGCCTTGAGGCCGGTGTAGCAGGGCTCGTGAACGCTCTTCCGGGCGATGACGCCAGGCGCCACCATTTCCACCCGCCGGGTTTCCTTGGCATCGATCGGCCCCTTGCCGTCGATGGGCTGACCCGTGGCATCCACCACCCGGCCGAGAACCGCCTCGCCGACGGGAACCTGCGCGATTCGCCCGGTTCGCTTGACGAGGTCGCCCTCCTTGATGTGGATGTCTTCGCCCATGACGGCGATACCCACGTTGTCCTCTTCCAGGTTGAGAACGAGGCCGAGAATGCCTCCGGGGAACTCGACCAACTCGAGGGCCATGGCCTTTTCGAGTCCGTAGACCCGGGCGATCCCGTCACCAACGGACAGCACGATGCCGGTTTCGCTCAGTTCGACCTGTTTGTCGTAATCCGTGATCTGCTCTTTGATGATCTGGCTGATTTCTTCGGCTCTAAGTTCCATTAGACACTCTCACCCCTTTTTAAAGTTTCTCTCATATTGAGCAACTGAGTCTTGATACTGCCATCCAGAACGAGATCCCCGATTTTCGTCACGATGCCACCAATCAGATCGGGATCCTGCTGGACATCCAGGATGATATCCTTACCTGTCTTGCGGGACAGGGTGGAACGGATCTTTTCGACGGCTTCAGCCGACAGCTCCGTGGCTGAAACCAGGGTCGCTTGCGCAATCCCCTTCAACTCGTCCGCCAGATTCTGGTAGAAGGTGTTGATCTGCTCAAGGAAGCCGAACCGGCCCTTGTCGAACAGCAGCAGAAGGAAGGCCCGCATCACCTCCGACGCACCCGTTCTGTCCACGATGGTCGTCAGCACCTTCTTCCGATCCCGGGCATTGTAGAGCGGGTTGTTGATGGCTTGCTCCAGGGCTTTTTCCGAAGCAATCAGGCCGGCAAAACCTTGAAGCTCCTCCCGATAGGTATCCGCCTGGCCGTTCTCCTTGCCGATCAGCAGAAGTGCCTTGGCATAACGCCTTGCTATCGCCAAATTCTTCACTATGCCACCACCTTCGCTAAGTAGTCGTCAACGAGCTTTTCCTGGTCCTCGGCCGAAATCCTGCTTCGGATCAGTTCCTCCGCCCTTGCCATGGCCTTGTCGAGGATTTCGGCCTGGAGCTCGGTCCGGGCGCGCTTGAATTCGTTTTCGATGCTCTTTCGAGCCTGGCCTTCAAGCTTCTCTGCAGCCGATTTCGCCTCTTCCAGGATTCTGGACTTGGCCTCGTTGCCCTGCTGGATATACTCGGCGATGATTTTCTCTCTTTCCTGGTCGAGCGTCGCGAACTTGCGGTTGTATTCGGCAAGTTTCTTTTCCGCGTCGGCCTTTTTCGCCTCCAGCTCCTTCAGCTGATCCTTGATGCCTTGGATCCTTGCGTTGAGCGCCTGGGATGCCGGTTTCCGCAACAGGAAAATGAGACCGACGGCGAGCACCAGGAAGTTCATCACCCGGTAGGTGTCGGTGGCCACCCAGCCTTTGGTCCCTCCGCCATGATCGCCTTCGCCGCCATGCTCTCCGCCGGCTGCCGCGCCGTGGTCTCCGCTTTCGGCTGCACTCCCTTGCCCGCCTTCAGACGCCGACCATGCGGCTCCCAAGGAACAAGCCAGCAAAATGGCCAGAAAACAGATCATGATTTTTCCGGCCATTCGAGGGCGGCGCATTCCATAGACTTCAGCGACTCTCATTAAACAGCCCTCCCCAAAATTTTTTGTCCTATCTCACTCGCAAACCCATCCACTTGTTTCAGCAGGATTCCCCTTGCTGTTTCGGCCTCTTTGGCTACGCGTTCCCGGACTTCGGCGAGATTAGCCGCCGCTTTTTCGTTGATTTGCTGAATGATCTGCTTTTCTTCGCTGGTGGCTTCCTGGATGAGGGCTTCTTTTTCTTTGACTCCGTTCAGGCGCGCCTCCCGGATCCCCTCGGAATACGTTTTTTCCTTCGTCTCCACATCGCCCATCGCCTTGTCGATGTTCTGCTCGAGCCCGCTGATTTTCTCCCGCCGTTCGGCGAGGATTCTTCGGATGGGCTTGTAAAGAACCATATTGAGCAGCCAGATCAGGACGAGGAAGTTGACGATTTGAATCAGAACCGATTCATTGAGGTTGATCATAGGAAGGCCTCCTGGAAAAACTCTGAATGGTTACAACGGGTTATAAATCATGCCGTTTACTTCTGGCCATTCTCGCAACTGCGGCGGTCTATAGCATTTGCTAATTATCGTTGTCAAAAGGTTTTTACCTGTCAGCCCTGGGTGGAAACATCCGGTTTGGGCGCGGTCGGAGAAGGGGAAGAAATCTTGCTTTTCTGGGGGGTCGGCGCCTCCCTTTTCATGATGCACTGGCCGTTCAGAACGGCGCCGGCTTCGATGGTAATGATCGGGGCCTGAATGTCTCCGGTGATCTTCCCCGGGGGATGGAGCTCGATCTTTTCCGCCGCGCTCACCGCCCCTTGGATCTCGCCCATGATGATCGCCTTTCCGACGGTGATATCGGCTTTGATCAGGGCGTTTTCACCCACGATCAGGGTGCCATTCCGGCCGTCGACCTGACCGTCGACCTTTCCATCGAGCCGGACCGTCCCTTCGAAATTGAGCAATCCCTCGATACGGGCGCCGTTGCCCAGAAAGGTGGTGATGGAATCCGGTGACGTCTCTTTTCCATTTCGCTTTTTCATCGATCGACTCCTTTGATGCCCGCACAGGGAAGGTTTCGGGTACAGCCCGGGTCGTCATTCATAGAGGTACCGGCGCATGCTGATGTTCATCAGAATGCCCACGGCGATCAAGGTGGTGAGCATCGAAGAACCCCCATAACTGATAAAGGGCAGGGGCACGCCGACCACCGGCATCAGCCCCATGACCATTCCGATATTGATGAACACCTGCCATGAAATCATTGCCGTCAGACCGACCGCCAGGATGGTGCCGAACGGGTCTCTGCACCCGTGGGCGATGTTGAGAGACCAGAACAGGAAAATGAGGAAAACCAGGACCAGCGCCGCCGAACCGATAAAGCCCCACTCTTCCGCCAGCACGGAAAAAATGAAGTCGGTGTGCTGCTCCGGAAGAAAGGACAGGGCGTTCTGGGTCCCCTGAAGAAAACCTTTACCGCTCAGCATGCCGGATCCGATGGCGATTTTGGACTGGATGATGTGATATCCGGTACCGAGCGGATCCCGATCCGGATCGATGAAGGTCAGGATCCGCTGCCTCTGGTAGTCTTTGAGCAGAAAGAACCAGACCGGCAGCGCCATGGCCAGCCCGCCGCCGACCATGATGAACAGGGACCGCCTCTCGATCTTGACGAAAAGGGTCATCGAAGCCGCAATGAGACCGATCAATCCCGCCGTACCGAGATCCGGCTGCCTGAGCACCAGTACGAAGGGGACCAACACGTAGAGTACTGGATAGCGCAGGCCCCAGATGTTGAATCCTTTGGTGGTGGCGCATCGGGCGAAAAACCGCGCCAGGATGATGATGACGGCGATCTTGACCATTTCCGAAGGCTGGATGGAAACGGGGCCGATACTGATCCACCGGCGTGATCCGGCGACATATTTTCCGAAAGTCATCACCCAGACCAACATCAATATGCACGCCCCGTAGATGAAATGAGCATACTTCTCGAGAAGCTTATAGCTCAAGAGCTGACAGATTCCGACGATCGCCAGCCCGCCGGCGAACCATATCAATTGCTTGGTAAAAAGGGATTTCTGGGCCGTGGGGGCGCTGGCGGATACGGCGCTGTAAAGCGCGACCAGACCGAATGTACCCAGGATCAAGGTGAGGCACAGCAGCCCCCAGTCGATATTCTGCAGGTTGCGTCGATCAACCGTCATGGCGGCCTCCGGCGGCTCGGGGCGAAGTCCGGGAGGCCTGGACGTCGGCCTCGGAAGGGGTCTCCTCCAGATTCAGGTAGGTCTTCACCAATTCCCTTGCAATGGGCGAGGCCGTGCTGCTCCCGTGTTCGCCGTGCTCGACGATCACCGCAATCGCGATCTGCGGCCTTTCGGCAGGCGCAAATGCCACGAACCAGGCGTGGTCCTTGAATTTTCTGACGAGCTCTGCCTTCGGGTCCTCCTCCTCGATCCGCTCGCGGCTGACCACCTGGGCCGTTCCGGTTTTACCGCTGATATCGACATCCTTGAGCTTGGCGACTCTGGCGGTTCCCCGGTTGCCGTTGACGACCTCCCACATGCCTTTTCGAATCCATTCGAGGGTCTGGGGACTGATCGGAAGCTGTCCCACCACCTCCGGCTCCATCCCGGAGATCACCTCGTGATCGGGGGAGACCACCCGCCGGACGATGTGGGGCCGGAACCGCGTGCCACCGTTGGCCACCGCGGCCGTAAGCGTCACCATCTGGAGCGGCGTGACCAGGTTGAACCCCTGACCGATGGCCACCGAAAGCGTCTCTCCAGGCTGCCAGGGCTCTCCGAAGCGACGCAGTTTCCACGAGGAAGTTGGAATCAATCCTCCCTCCTCGTGATCCAGATCGATGCCGGTGGGCGTGCCCAGGCCGAAGGCCTTGGCATACCAGGCCAACCGGTCGATTCCCAACCGCTGCCCCACCTGGTAGAAATACACGTCGCAGGATTCCGCAATGGCCTTGACGAGGTGGACATCCCCATGGCCCCACCGCTTCCAGCAACGATACGTGCGGTTGCCGAACCGGTAATGCCCCGGGCAGTAGATGACTTCATCCGGACGAATCACGCCTTCCTCGAGCCCGGCCGCCGCCGTGATGATCTTGTAGGTCGACGCCGGCGGATACGCGCCCTGAATGACCTTGTTCTCCAGGGGCCGGTCCGTGTTGGTAATCAATCGCGTCCACGTGTCCCTGGACATTCCGGTGATGAACTCGTTCTGATCGAAAGCGGGACTGCTGGCGAAGGCGAGTATCTCGCCGTTGGACGGGTCCATGGCCACGACCGCCCCCGCCTCGTTTTCCAGCAGCGCCTCGGCCCGGCGCTGCAAAGTCCAGTCGATGGTCAGGTAGAGATTGTTGCCGGGTTGCGCGGGCACGGTCTGGAGAACCCGGACGACCTGACCGTTGACATTGACCTGAACCTGCCTTCCACCCCGTTTCCCCGTCAGATGTTGGTTGAAGGCCTTTTCAACGCCGAACTTTCCGATGAGATCTCCGCCGCGGGCATTCTGGTTCTGCGGGCTTTTCAATTCCGAGGGGCTGATCTCCCCCAGGTACCCCAGCAAATGGGCGGCGCTGCTGCCCTCGATGTAGTACCGCAGCAGGCGAACTCCCACTTCGATGCCCGGCAGCTCGTAGCGCCTGGCCTCGATGGCGGCCAGGTTGTCGCGCCCGATATCCCTTTTCAGTTGAACGGGTTTGAGCCATGCAGCCGACCCGGCCTCCCGGATTTTCGTCATGAGATCGTCCGGCGGCAGGGCCAGCCGGGACCCCAGTTTCTGAAGCGTGTCTTCGAGCGGCCTGGCATCCTTGAGGTGGATGCTCAAGTCGAAGGAAGGTCGATTGTCCACGAGCAGACGACCATTGCGATCGTAAATGACGCCTCGAGGGGCGTCGAGCGTCTGCAGCCGGATGCTGTTGTTCAGCGACAGCTCACGGTATTCGGCGCCCCGAATGACCTGGAGATAGGAAAGCCTCAGCATCAAGGCGATGACGGCAGCGGCGACGCAGATCGCCATTCGTGTCAGGCGAGGCCTGAACCATTCGCTGTCGATCGTGTTGATATATTCGTTCAATAGACGAAATTCCGCCGGAATTGTCCAGTCAGCGGCTGGAGGAGGATTCCCTCACCATCACCGCACCGAGCCATTTGTCCCATTGCCGATGAATTCGTCGGGCCAGAAGGAGAAAGACGGGACCCGTCGCCAACGCCCACACCAGCTGGGCGGCTGTCCGGTCCCGGATGACCTGAAGGACCGGAAAACCGTCGTTCAGCATGAACGCCGTTCCCAGATGGACGACATTTTCGATAACCACTCCCATTGCAGGAGAGAAGAAAATGAGCATCCGGTTGGCGGGATCCAGAAAGCGGACGATCCACCTCATCAGAGCGTAGAACCAGATGTAGCTCGTCAGGAAAAGGCCGAAGCTTCCCCCCGAGAGGCTGTCCATGCAGAGCCCGGTCACGATCACGATGGGCGCCCCTTCCTTGAATCGCCTGAACAGACCGAGGTATGCCACATAGACGACCAGAAGATCGAAGAAGTTGTCCAGCCCGGGGACATGGAGGCGAAGGGCGGTCTGGAGGGTGACGAGCAGAATGACGGCCACCAGATGAAATGCGTGGGTCACGAACCGCCCTCCGCCTTGATGCCGCCGTCGTGAAGTATGACCAGCACTTCTTCGAGCTTTTCAAAATCCACAAAAGGCTGAACCCTGATGTCCTGGAAGATGTCCGCCGGCCCTTTTTCCACACCGATCACCTCGCCCACGCGCAACCCCTTCGGATAGACACCGTCCATTCCCGAGGAAATGATGACATCCCCCACCTGGACATCCTCCTTTCCCGGTACGTAGTGAAAGCGGCACTCACTGCTCGTTCCGCCCTTGATCATCCCCCTCACCCGGCTGCGTTGAACGAGGCCGTCCACAGCGCTGTTGGGGTCGTTCGTCAGCAGGACTTTGGCATAATGCTTGGCGGTCTCCACGACCTGCCCGGCGATTCCCTCGGGAACTACCACCGGCAGCCCGGCCACGACACCGTCCGCCTCGCCCTTGTCGATGACGACCGTCTTGAACCACGAAGACGGATCCTTCGCGATGATTTCCGCGGCCACGACCTCCATCGGAACGGTCTGCCGGAATTTCAGAAGATGCCGGAGACGCTCATTGGCCAATTCGGTTTCGATCAACCGGTTTCGAATTCGGCTGGATTCGGCGAGCCGCCGCTTCAGCAGGGCATTTTGTCTCGATACGTTGACCAGATTGAAATAGTCGCTCCAGGTGTCCCGAATGAAACGGACGGAATGGGAGAAGGCCTCCTGGAAAGGCGCCAGTACGGAAATAGCGAAGCGACCGGTGCCGGACGCCGGGAATCGGTTGCCGATCACCGAGAGGATCAGTGTGTTGGCGATGATCAGAACGACGACGCCCAGGATCACCACCGTCCGTCTGGAAAACATGGAGCTACTGTATGATGACGCGTTTCAGGGTTTCGATGTTGTCCAACGTCCTTCCCGAACCCATGGCCACCGTCGTCAGCGGATCTTCGGCCACGATGATGGGCAGGCTGGTTTCCTCCCTGAGCAGCTTGTCGAGATTTTTTAGCAATGCACCGCCTCC
This sequence comes from Desulfobacterales bacterium, assembly GCA_049366795.1. Lineage (GTDB taxonomy): Bacteria > Desulfobacterota > Desulfobacteria > Desulfobacterales > UBA5852 > CALNZV01. The sequence goes on along the minus strand of JBMNCP010000020.1, from coordinate 3,498 downwards.
GGTCAGCACGATGCCCCTGTCCACGATGTCCGCTGCCAGCTCCGGCGGTGTTTGTTCCAGAGCGATCTTGACCGTTTCGACGATGGCATCGATCTGTTCGGAAATCGCGACACGAACCTCCTCGGAGTCGATCGTCAGTATCTTGGGGATTCCGGATGCCAGATCGCGGCCCTTGACTTCGATGGTTTCAAGATTCTGTGGGTCAGGATAGGCGTTTCCGATCGTGGTCTTGATGATTTCGGACGTGCGTTCGCCGATCAGCAGGTTGTACTTCCGTTTGATGTACTGAATGATGGCCTGGTCCATCTTGTCTCCGGCGACCCGGACGGACATGCTGTAAACGATGCCGGCAAGCGAGATGACTGCCACTTCGGTGGTCCCCCCGCCGATATCCACCACCATGTTGCAGGTCGGTTCGGTGATGGGCAGATTGGCGCCGATGGCCGCGGCCATCGGTTCCTCGATGAGAAAGACCTCCCTCGCGCCCGCCGATTCCGCGGACTCCCGAACCGCCCGCTTCTCGACCTGCGTGATCCCCGAGGGCACAGCGATGATAATCCGCGGCCGGATAAAGGAACGGCGGTTGTGCACTTTCCTTATAAAATAGCGGAGCATGGCCTCGGTCACTTCGAAATCCGCGATCACCCCGTCCCGCATGGGGCGGATGGCGACAATGTTGCCCGGTGTCTTTCCCAGCATGTTACGGGCTTCGGAGCCCACGGCGAGCACCTTGCTTTTCGTCCGGTTGTCGGTGCTGACCGCCACCACCGAGGGCTCATTCAGGACGATGCCTTTACCCTTTACATACACCAGCGTATTGGCTGTCCCCAGGTCGACCGCCAGGTCGTTGGAGAAAACCCCCAGAAGCCCGTCTAGTATCAAGTTCATATGACCTCATCGATGGATATGGGTTGTGACAGAAGCGGTTCGCGACGGAACACCCGCCTGTCCTGGCGGAAACCGGACCGCCTGAAATGTCTATCGGCATGCACCGCATTGAGATTAAACGGATTTTGTAGCAGACTCCGATGATCGATACAATATCCAATTATTCTGGACCGCTTAAAACCCGTGTAGATTCGCGGCCATCCACCGGATGGCGCGCTGTCAGCCGCCAATCCAGTCCATGACGGCATCGTGGATCAGGGGTCTGAATTCCCGGATGCGTTCGTTGCGTCGACTGGGATGCACGCGGTTGGTCAGAAGTATGACGACGACTTCACGGTCGGGATCCATCCAGAAGGAAGTTCCGGTATAGCCCAGATGCCCCACCGAATTCGCCGAGAACCTGCGCCCGCTGCTGGAAGGCCCCGGCCCTGGAAAGTCGAAACCCAGCGGGCGCCCCCCGCAGGCCGGTCTCGAAAGAAAGGACACAACCGTCCGATGGTCGAACACCCTGGATTCGCGGCGGCACTTCCACGAAGCCAGCAGTTCCAGAAGCAGGCGCTCCACCGCCGGAGCGGACCCGAAAAGTCCGGCGTGACCGCCGACCCCGCCCAGGCAGAAGGCGTTTTCGTCATGGACGTCCCCATGCAGCACCCGACCACGCCAGGGGCAGCGTTCGGTGGATGCCACCCGCCTCTCCCGCATCTTCTCGCGGTCGTTCGAGAAGTAAAGCCCGGAAATCGCAAGCGGTTCGAGTATCTCCTCCCGAAACAGGCGGTCCAGGGTTTTTCCGGTGGCCCTTTCCAGGACCAGCTGAACGAGTATGAAACCCAGGTCGCTGTAAATCGTCCGGGTTCCCGGCGCTGCCTCGAGGGGCTCCGACAGGATCCAATCCGCCAGTCTGGCTTTCCGCTGCTGCGGGGGCACTCTGCATAGCCGCTCGAAATACGGGCGGTAGGCTGGAAACCCCCCGGCATGGGCCAGCACCTGCCCGAAGGTAATGTCCGACTTGTCGGACGGAAAAGGCTCCGGCCAGAAGTCGGCCAGCCGCTGCCCGGCATCCACCTCGTTCCGCTGGGAGAGCCGCATGAAGACCAGTGCGGTGGCCAGCGGCTTGGTTAGGGACGCCAGATCGAAGACCGTATCGGCGACGACCGGCTGTCCCGTTGTCAGATCGGCGGTCCCCCAGGCTCCCGAATATCTCGGTTGCCCGCGCTGCGACACCCGCAGCACCGCTCCGGGGAAAACCCGCCCCTTGACGGCCAGGCTCAGGAGCCGATCCAGATGGTTCACGGCGGGCTCCCCGACGAACCACTCCATCCCTTAGGGGGGCTGGACCAGCAAAGGGACATCGACTCCGCGTCCAGCACCGCCTTCCTTCCGATGGGAACCGTGAGGTTCCGCCGCCCGTGCCCTACCGGGAAACCGGTCACCACCGGGATTCCCAGGTCTGCAAACGCGTCCTGGAAAACCTCCATCAGCGGTCCGGCGATGACACCCGTGTCGTCGAACCCTCCCAACGCGACACCGGCAAGCCCCTCCAGACATCCGGCCAGCCGCATCTGGGTCAGCATCCGGTCCAACCGATACGGCATTTCCCCGATATCCTCCAGGATGAGGATACGCCTCCTGAGATCGGGCTGCCACGGGGTACCGATCATGTGGCAGAGACAGGTGAGATTGCCCCCGAGCACGACCCCCGCCGCCTTTCCCGGGGAAATCACTGCGCCCGACTCGGCCCGTATGCATTCCGGTCCGTTTCCTGCCAATGCCGAGAAAAGGGCGTCCGAGCTCTCTTCGCCGTCGAGAGTGGTGACCAGGGGAGACAGCAACCCCGCCAATCCGCATTCGGAATAGAGGGCGTTGAGCAGGAAGGTGATGTCGCTGAAGCCGGCGACGTGTTTGGGGCGGCTTCGGACGCTGTCGTAATCCAAATGGGGCAGCACCCTCAGGCTGCCGTATCCTCCACGGGCGCATAGAATAGCCTTGACTTGCGGATCTGCAAAGAGCGAATTCAAAATATCCGCCCGTTGCCGGTCGGTTCCCGCGAGAAACCCGGAATCCCGGAAGACCCCCTCCGGGATCCGAACCGGATAGCCCTTCCGCCGGATGGCATCGACGCCCCGGTCGAAAGCCGCCCTTTCGAAGGGGCTCGCGGGCGCGGCGATACCGATGAGATCCCCGGGCTTCAGCGGCGCGGGTATCAAGGTTTTACGGGGCATTGACAACTCCACCTTTCAAAGGGCTTCCGACCGAATGCGAAACCCGTTTTTGCATCTTGTCCTTGACAGGCCGGGAATGAGAAGGTAAAAGCCGCTTCTGTGTCGGGGCGTAGCGCAGCCTGGTAGCGCACTTGAATGGGGTTCAAGGGGTCGGAGGTTCAAATCCTCTCGCCCCGACCAAATCTTCTTAAACAATCAAGCGGCTTCCCACAAGGGGGGAGCCGCTTTTTTGTTTCGGGCTCAAAGTTGCTTTCGGCCTTCCCGCCAAGGAGGTTGACAGACCACTTTCTCCTAAAGGATCCGTATCGCCCTGACGAAATATGGATAGTGCCCATGCCATCAACGACATTTTTCGGCCCAGACGGACCGGCTCACCCGTCTCGAGTCCGCA
>JBMNCP010000019.1:0-201220 GCA_049366795.1 Desulfobacterales bacterium | reverse complement strand
TTCGCCAAGAATGCCACCCTAACCGTGATGAATGCCATTCAGCCAGAACTGCTGGTCGGAGGATTTGATGGTTGCGGCCATCAACGCGGAGTCGCAAGGAGGCGCCATTGATCCAAGGGCCGTTAGCAGGCGACGGAGTCTTTGCGTTTCCAGAAGGGCGACATCTTCCGGAGCTGGGAGACGATCGGCGGCAATTTTTCGATGATGAAATCGATCTCCGCTTCCGTGGTGTAATGACTCAGGCTGAACCGGATCGAGCCGTGCGCGGCCGTAAACGGAACCCCCAGGGCCCGGAGCACGTGGGACGGCTCCAGGGAGCCTGAAGTGCAGGCGCTACCGGACGACGCGCAGATGCCGAACTCGTTCATCCGCAGGAGGATGGCCTCGCCTTCGATGAACTCGAAAGCGATGCTCGAGGTGTTGGGGAGCCGCTTATCCGGGTCCCCGTTGATCCTGCATTCCGGGACGCGCTCCAACAGCCCCGCCTCGAGCCTGTCTCTCAGACCGGCAACGCGGCCGGCCATGTCTCCGAGACGCTCCTTGGCCAGTTCCGCCGCCTTCCCCAGACCGATGATGCCGGCCACGTTCTCGGTGCCGGCCCTGCGCCCCCGCTCCTGGTGACCGCCGACGAACAGCGGAGTGAACTTGGTTCCCTTGCGGACATACAGGACCCCCACTCCCTTGGGTCCGTGCAGCTTGTGGCTGGAAAGCGACAGGAGGTCGATATCGGCATCGTAGAGACGAATCGGCAGCTTCCCGACCGCCTGGACGGCGTCGGTGTGAAACAGGATTCCCCGGGCATTGACCTCCCGCGCAACCTCCTCGACCGGGAAGATGACGCCGGTCTCGTTGTTGGCCCACATCAGGCTGACGACGGCGGTGTCCTCTGACAGGCTGCGGTAGAGCTCGTCGAGATCCAGATGACCTTTGCCATCCACCCGGACGAAGGTGACCCGGTAGCCGTCTTTCGCGTAACGCTCCATCAGGGTCTTGACGGCGGGATGCTCTACGCGTGAGGTCACCAGGTGCCGCTTGTCGGGGTTGGATCGGACAGCGGCGTTGATGGCCGTAAAGTCGCTTTCGGTACCGCCGCTGGTGAAGACGATCTCCTCTGAATTGGCCCCCAGCAAGTCGGCGACCCGGGTCCTGGCCTCGCGGATCTTCAAGGCCACATTTCCGCCGAAGCTGTGCATGCTCGATGGGTTCCCGTAGAATTCGGTGAAATAGGGCAGCATGGATTGGAGAACTTCGTCGGCGACGCGGGTCGTCGCATTGTTGTCGACATAAACCGTCTTCATGGTCGGACCTCCTCCACGATCAGCTCCGGAGCCACCAGTTCTCTGAGCTTGGCCTCCACGTAGTTCTTGAGCGTGACCTGAGACGCGGAGCAGGTGGCACATGTGCCCCGCAGATTGACGAGCACGCGGTCGCCTTCGACGTCGACGAGTTCGATGTCCCCCCCGTCCTGGCGAAGCGCAGGCTGGATCTCCCGATCGAGCGTCTCTTCGATCATTCGGATTTTCTGGATATTGGTAAGCCGTTTGGATCTGGGCTGGAGGTGAGCGGGCTTGCCCTGGACACGGTCGATGATGGCCTGGATTCCCTCGTGGCATTTCCCGCATCCGCCGCCGGCCTTGATATAGCCGGTAACGTCTTCGATGCTGGTCAGGCGGTGCTCGCGAACGGTGTCTTCGATTTCACGGTCGGTAACGCCGAAACACTCGCACAGGATATTGCCTTCGATCTTTTTTTCCGCCCCCCCCCTGAAACGGGCGATCGCCTTCTCCAGGGCCTCCTTGCCCATCACCGAGCAGTGCATCTTTTCCTTCGGCAGATTCCCCAGGTAGTCGGCGATATCCTCGTTGGTAATCTTTTCGGCCTCCTCGATGGTCTTGCCGATGATCATCTCCGTAAGCGCCGAGGATGACGCGATGGCGCTCGCACAGCCGAAGGTCTGGAACTTCGCGTCCTTGATCCGGCCGTCCTCATCCAGTTTGAAGTATAGGGTCAGGGCGTCGCCGCAAGCGAGCGAACCCACTTCTCCGACGCCGTCGGCATTCTCGATCTCACCCACATTCCTCGGGTTCAGGAAGTGGTCCTTGACCTTGTCTGAATACTCCCACATGTGATGGTCCTCCTCACAGTCGTTGGTTGTTGGCGTTTCGGGCCAAAGCGTCTTGAATCTAATCACCTTTTCCCTGAAACAAAGGGTCGTGGCAAATTGCCCGGAGGCGGCGGTCGTCGCGGGAACGCCGGGTCCCTTGCCAAAGGGGCGACCCCCCATTATGTTAACCGCTGTTAACCCTGAATCATCCGATTCACCAGACGGCTGCGAATCCCATGGATTTCTCCCATTATTGGAAAACCGTCGTCGAGACCCTGCATGACGGGCTGATGATCGTCGACGCCAGCGGCACGATCCTCACGGTCAACCCGGCCGCGGAAGCGCTGACCGGGTACTCCGCCGAGGAGCTGATCGGGAAAAACTGCCGGGTCCTCAACTGCACCGGGTGCAAGATCTTCGGAACCGGCCCCGGCGTCCAGTGGTGCGGTCTCTATTCGAAGGGGCGTATTCTATCCAAGAAATGCCTCATCATGGACAAGAGCGGACGCACGGTCAACATCCTGAAAAACGCAACCGTGCTTCGGGACGACAACGGCAACGTGATCGGGGCCGTCGAAACCTTGACGGATATCACCGAACTGGTCCGGCGCGAGCAGGAAATCCAGACCCTGAGGCAGACCTGCCGCCTTGACGACGGGTTTCACGGCATCATCGGCCGGTCTCCCGACATGCAGAAACTGTTCAGTCTGATCGAAAGCGTGGCCATGACCGAGGCCCCCGTGATGATCCACGGCCAGAGCGGCACCGGCAAGGAGCTGGTGGCGCGGGCGGTGCACGAAAGCGGACCGAGAAAAGACAAACCCTTCATCAAGGTCAACTGCGCGGCGCTCAACGAGAACCTCCTGGAAAGCGAGCTGTTCGGTCACGTCAAGGGCGCTTATACCGGCGCCGATCGAATCCGGATCGGCCGATTCGAGGCGGCGCATCAGGGCACCATCTTTCTGGATGAAATCGGTGACATCCCCGTATCGACGCAGGTCAAGCTGCTGCGGGTCCTGGAGGAAAAGGAAATCGAACGGGTCGGGGACCACCGCCCGATCTCGGTCGACGTGCGGATCATCTCCGCCACCAACAAGCACCTGGAGCACCTGATCCGCATGGACCAGTTCAGGGAGGACCTTTTTTTCCGCATCAACGTCTTCCCGCTGGCCATTCCGTCGCTCTCGGAGCGCCTGGAGGACATACCGCTTCTGGTTCGACATTTTATCGAACAGAACAACACCAGGAGTGCCAAACAATTGAACGGCCTCACGCCGCCAGCCATGAGCCGCCTCCTCCGGCATTCATGGCCCGGAAACGTTCGAGAGCTGAGAAACGCCATCGAATACGCATTTGTGCTCTGCCCGGGCGGTTGGATCGACACGATGCATCTGCCGCCGAAAATCAGGGAAGCCGGCGGGGACGATGCGCAAAACCGTCCCCAAGCGCATCCCAATGACAACGACGGCGAACCTGCCCGGTCTGAAAGGGAAGCGCTTCTGGACGCGCTTGAACGGGCCGGTGGAAATCAATCCGAGGCCGCCCGCCGGCTCGGCGTCAGCCGCATCACGATATGGAAACGCATCAAAAAATACGGCATCGATCTTAAATCCGATCTGAAACCCGTGCGCGATTGATTGCCGGCTTCGAGGCACCCGAGCGCCGGGAAAGGGACACGAGACCCGAGAATGGACGAGAAACTGAAGAACATAAAGGCGGCCTGCAGCCGTGAAGTCGAAGTGCTCTCCTGCTACCGGAGCCAGATCCCCGGCATCGCCGACGGCATCATTCAGGGATGCGATGAAGAAACATGTTTCACCCACGTGGAATACGACCCCATCCCGTCCCGGCAGTCGGTCATGAACATTATCAAGGCTCTCAGGGAAATTCTTTTTCCAGGGTACTTTTCGGCGGAAAAGCTCGATCCGGTCAATCTCAAATACACCATGGGCCAGTCGATTTCGAACGTCTTCGACATGATTTCCCAGCAGGTTACACTGGCTATCCGGCACGACTGTTTCCGTTACAACCAGCCCTGTTCACGGGGGCAGGAGAAAGGCTATGAAGTGGCGCTGGCCGTTTTGAATGCCATCCCGGAAATCAGGGAGGCGCTCTGCGAAGACGTCCGCGCCACCTATGACGGCGACCCGGCGGCCAAGAGCTATGACGAAATCATCTTCAGCTACCCGGGAATCTTCGCCATTCTGGTCTACCGGCTGGCCCACCGGTTCTACGAGCTGGATGTTCCGCTACTTCCGCGCATCATGACCGAGCATGCCCACAGCCTGACGGGAATCGATATCCATCCGGGCGCGCGGATCGGCAAACGGTTCGTCATCGACCACGGAACCGGCGTGGTAATCGGAGAGACCACGGTTATCGGCGACAACGTGCGGATCTACCAGGGGGTGACCCTTGGGGCCCTTTCGCTTCCAAGGAACGCCGGCGCCAAGCTCAGGGAGAAGAAGCGGCATCCGACCATCGAAGACAACGTAATCATCTACTCCGGCACGACGATTCTAGGCGGCGACACCGTCATCGGGGCGAATGCGACCATCGGCGGCAACGTCTGGCTGACCACGTCGGTCCCGCCCGGGACCACCGTCCTCCTGGAAACCCCCAAGCTCGTTTACCGGAGATAAAGACCCCGACAGCGGTCATTTTCCGTCCCACTAAAAGGAGTGCCCATGAACCGTCATCCTTCCATCGTAGAGACCATCGGTCGAACACCCCTCGTCCGAATCAACCGGATCGTAAAGGGCCTTCAGGCGCAAATCTACGCCAAGCTGGAATTCTTCAACCCCCTCGGCAGCGTGAAGGACCGCATCGCCGCCTCCATGATCGAAGCCGCCGAAGACGAAAAAAAGATCTCGGCGGATACGCTCATCGTGGAGCCGACCAGCGGAAACACGGGTATCGCCCTTGCCTTCGTGTGTGCTGCCAGGGGATATCGCCTGTGCCTCACCATGCCGGAGACCATGAGCGTCGAACGCCGAAAACTGCTCTCCCATCTCGGAGCGGAGCTGATTCTGACGCCCGGCTCCCAGGGCATGAAGGGCGCCATCGAAAAGGCCAACGAGATCGTGGAACAAACCACGGGTGCATTCATGCCGGATCAGTTCTCCAATCCCGCAAATCCCAAAATTCACCGGGAAACCACGGCCGAAGAGATCTGGAGGGATACGGATGGCCGGGTCGACTTTCTCATCGCGGGGGTCGGCACCGGCGGGACCATCACGGGTGTGGCCGAAGCGCTCAAGCCCAGGAAACCGTCCCTCCGGGTCGTCGCCGTGGAGCCGGCGGACTCTCCGGTGTTGTCCGGAGGATCGCCGGGCCCCCACAAGATCCAGGGCATCGGGGCGGGATTCGTGCCCGATGTGTACCGCCCGGACTTGGTGGACTCCGTGGAAACGGTCACCAACGAGGAAGCTTTCACCATGGCGAGACGGTTGGCCGCCGAGGAGGGAATTCTCTGCGGCATCTCTTCCGGGGCGGCCATGGCTGCGGCGCTCAGGGTCGCGTCGCGGCCGGAATCCCGGGACAAGGTGCTCGTCGCCATCATGGCCAGCACCGGGGAACGGTATATCAGTACCGAGCTGTTCCGTTGACAAGAACGGATGTGGATTGGACCATGGAGGCGAGGGCGCCCGGGAAAGCATCGGGGTTGCGTCGACAGCGGATGCGCACCCTACTGATCGACACATCTTCGGCCATCCTGCTCTACAAAACCGGATTGATCGGAACGGCCGCCGACGCATGGCGTCTTCTGGCGGTGCCGGCCGTCGTCGAAGAGCTCATGGTCGACGGTCAGCCGGGCACACCGGAGTTCGGCGGGATGCTGGCGGCTGGTCGACTGGGCGCCATTGGAACCCCGACCCGGAAATCTCCCCGGATCCCCGAACTGGAAAGGCTCGGCGCCGGAGAGCGGGACACTATCATGGCCTTTCTGAATGGGTCGGGATCCTTCATCCTCATCGACGACGGCCCTGCGGCAGGCTACTGCCGGTCCCGGAGCATCCCATACATCAACGCGCTTCTGGTTCCCCGTATCCTGGCGTTGGCTGGCATCCACGTGCCGGCCGGATGGCCTGTCGCCATGACGGCGGTCGATCGCGCAGGACGCTATTCCGACGCCATCAGGGACCATGCCCGCCACTGCCCGGACCGTTGGCTGGAACCGTTCCTTCCATGAGACCGGAGGGCAGCGAAGGAGGTTCGTTGACCCCCGGCATCCGCCATGCTATAGGCAGGTCTCGGCTCACCCGCTCGACCTTCGGAAGTTGGGCATTCGGGGCGGAACAGCGGGATGCCTTCCGGCCGACCGATCGTCGACCGCCCCCGACAGACCCTTCATGCAACCGATGACCATGCCGAAACCACCTGCCCAATCCGGGGCTTTCCACAAACTGAAACTCTTTCTGGCCCTCTCCCGGACCCCACACGGGTTGATCGACATGGCCGCCCCTTGTTTTGCCGCCCTTCTGTGGCTCGGCCGTTTTCCGTCGGCCGACGTCCTGGCCATCGGCCTCATTACCGTCTTCGCGGGTTATACCGCCGTCTATGCCTTGAACGATGTGGTCGGGTTCCGGTCGGACCAGGAGAAGATCCGCGGGGGAGCGTTGAGCGCAGCGGTCGGCGAAGGCGATCTGGACGCCATGATGATGCGTCACCCCATGGCACAGGGGGCGCTCGGATTCGGGGAGGGTCTGGCCTGGTCGGCGGCATGGGGCGCCGTCGCCATCGCGGGAGCCGCCTACCTCAATCCGGTCTGCGTCGTGATCTTTCTTTTCGGATGTATCCTTGAAGCGGTCTACTGCCTGCTGTGGCGGATCAGCCCCTTCCGAACGCTGGTCAGCGGAGCCGTCAAGACCGCGGGCGCCGTTGCCGCGGTTTTTGCCGTCGATTCAACGCCGTCTCCGGTTTACGTCGCGGTCTTGTTTCTGGCCATCTTCCTCTGGGAAATCGGCGGCCAGAATGCGCCCAACGACTGGACCGACCTGAAGGAAGACCGCCGGTTCGGCGGGAAGACCATTCCGGTCCGGCTGGGAATCGACAAGACGGCCGACATCATTCTTGGCAGCCTGTTCCTGTCGGTGGTGACGAGTCTTCTGCTTCTGACCCTGTCCCAGGCCCGCATCGAACCGGTCATCTACCTGGCCGCGGGAATGGCCGCGGTCTACCTGCTGCTGGCCCCCGCCTGGAGACTCCATGGCTCCCGGCGGGCGGCCGATGCAATGGTGCTGTTCAACCGGGCGAGCTATTATCCCCTGACATTGCTCATCGTCACGCTTCTGGCGATCGTCTTCTGAAGATCCCGAACCGGTGTGGGCCTCGGCCGTCGGGTCGCGCGGCCGTTCTACGCCATTTCAGGGAATTCGAAACCGGAGGAGCCGTTACGGCTTCACGCCCAGATGCGCCACCGCGATCCCGTTGGTCATTCGCCGGTATCGAACCGTCCTGAACCCGACCTCTTCCAGAATTTCGGAAATTTCCTCGGGCAGGTGAAAGAGCCGAATCGTCTCCGGAAGGCAGGAATAGGATTCGGCGGATCCCACGATGAGTTGACCCAGCATCGGCATGACATAGAAGGAGTAAGCGTCGTAGAGCCACCGGAACAGAGGCTGCGTCGGCTTGGAAAATTCTAGGCAGAGAAACGTTCCTCCGGGTTTGAGCACCCGGAACATTTCCTGGAAGCCCCTGACCATGTGGGTCACGTTGCGGATTCCGAACCCGACCATCGCGGCATCGAAGCACCGGTCCGGGAATGCGATCCGTTCGGCGTCTCCCTGGACAAACCGGATCTGGTTCCCGAAACGCGTTCCCAGGACCTTGGGGAGCCCGGCCCGAAGCATCTTCCAGTTGATGTCATACACCACCACCCGGCTTCGGGGGCCAGCGGCCCGGGCGGCCATGATGGCCAGATCGCCGGTGCCGCCGCATACGTCCAGAATGCGGGCCCCGGGAGAAGGCGCCATCATTCGGATCGCCTGCCGCTTCCAGGCATATTGGATGCCGAAGCTCAGCAGCGTGTTCATGAAATCGTAACGCGCGGCCACGCGGTCGAAATGCCGGCGGACCCAATCGGCTTTTTCCCGCGTGGGTATGCTCCGGTAACCGAAATGGGCCCGGGCCGTGCGATCGACCATGTCGTCGAGCTGCGAACGCCGGATGGACCGGTCGAACCAGTTGGGTCGTTTCCACTCCACCATCATGCCTCCCTCTTCATTCGAGAACCCGGTGGCCTTCATATCAGATGACCGCCGAGATGGCCACCTTGGAGACGGCGCGCGAACGGCGCGAACTTCCGTTTGATAGGAGCAGAACACCGCTGCGCCAGCGCCGTCATCGGATGGCGGCCGCGACATCCAGTCCGAGATTGAGCGCCATCGCCACCATGAGGACGCCGCTCAGCAGATCGCAATGGCGCCGATACCGACGGGCGACAACCGAGATCCCGGTTCCCAGGATCAGCAGCCCCGGAAGGGTACCCAAACCGAAGGCAAAAGTCATCAAGGCGCCATGGGCCGGACCGGAGACGGCCAGCGCACGGGCGAATGCGGCATAGGAAAGACCGCAGGGAAGAAGCCCCATCGCCAATCCGACGACCGCGAGTCCAATGCTGTCGGGAGACCTGCTGACGGCTTTCGCCACCCGGTTGAACCCCGGGATGTGCGAGGGCGCGGCAACGGCAAGCCAGTCAGGCTCGCGAATCAGTCCGATCCGAGCCATACCGAACAGCAAAAGAAACAGCGAGGCGATCACGGACAAGGCGATCTGCGTTCGTGGAACCCATAAGGCGGGATTGCCGCCGGTCAGTCCGGCCATGTGTTCGACTCCTTGGCCGATGGCGCCCATGATCCCGCCAAGGACGGCGTAGGTGGTCAGACGTCCGGCATGGTACCAGAGATGGGGCGTGAATCGTTCGGCCCGCCCGGGAAATGCGATGACGAGCGGTCCGCACATGCCGAGGCAGTGGCCGGTTCCCAGAAGGCCCAGAAGCACCATCGATGTAAGATCCAAAGACGCCATCGGGGGCATGCATACCATCTGCCGCGGATTTCCGGAAGTCTCCTCCGACCGGACGTCCATTGCCTTTGCGTTGACAGTGGCCCTTTACTTGCCTAAGAATCGAATGGATGGGCACTCATGGAGCAAAGGAGAAAAACATGGCCGATCGCTGGGTCCGCTGCTGGATATTCGCCGGATTGATCGGCTTCGGTGCCGGCATCCTGCCGGCGTTCGGCGGATCTCCCCGCGCCGGTGACAGCCCGTTGAGCGAGTCGGGGCAGATGGTCATCGCCGAATCGGACCGCTGCCCGGTATGCGCCATGTTTCCTTCGAAGTATCCCGACTTCGCGGCCGCGATCCAGTTGAAGAATCTGCGGACCTATTATTTCTGCTGCCCCGGCTGCATGATCACCGCATGGCTTCATCCGGAGGCCTACCTTGGTGCGCCCTCCGGCGAGCGACTTCGGGCGGTGGCAACCCATTATTTCACCGGGAAACATACCGACTGCCGGGACTTGGTCTGGGTGGCCGGCTCCGACGTCATCGGACCCATGGGGCCTGCCGTCGTCCCGTTGCGAACCCGCGAGGAAATCGAGGCCTTCCGCCGGCGCCACGGCGGGTCGGCGGTGTTCACTCTCGACAAATTGACGGACGAACAGTGGCAGACATTTCGCAAAACCCGGCCGAACCCGTGACGAATTCCACCCCACTCCCTGCATGTCAACCGGGATACCGGACAGGGTACCAGCGTGCCGACAGCCTGGACCTTTCGCGGTGGGTCGCCTTGAGCCTGGCGGCGTTGTGCCTGGCGCTCGCTGCCGGCACGGCCGGTCACTGGATCCGAAGAACCGTGGTGGATCTGCCGGCGGCCCTGGCCGCGCAGCATGCGATCGGGTTGTCCGAACCGGCTTTCGCCCCGAGCGGCCGCCCGCTTCGGCTGCCATGGGGAAGGCATCGAGGCGTCCCCCTGGGATTCACGCCCTTCCTGGCTGATTCGGAAGGGGACGCGGGCGCCGTCATTCCTGAAATGACCTCCCGGACGGTTCAATGACCCTTCTCTCCCACCCTCTTCTGCTGTGGGCCGTTCGCGACCTGATCCGCCGCCCTCTGGAGACCCTTGGCCTGGGAATTACGCTGATGCTGCTGGTGGCGGTGATGGGAATCCCCATCCTGGCAGCCGGCGGATTGACCAATACGGCCGAACGGCTCATTCGGGAGGGGCCCGCGGCGGTGATCCGGAAGGTCTCCCCTTTGGGGTGGGAGCCGATTCCATTACGCGAGGCGATCGCCTGCGCCGCATCGGTGCCCGGCGTCCTCGAAGTCCGAGGCAGAATCTGGGGTATGGCAGGAGGGCCGGACGGACCCGTCACGATAGTGGGAGCCGACGCCGACGTCCTGGCGGCGATCCCGCCGCTGCGGAATCACGAGGCACTGGTTCAGGGCGAGGCAATCGTGGGCAGGGCGCTGGATCCGCAACCCGGTGTGCATCGCATCGATCTCGAGGGCTCCGGGCGGACGGCGGCATTCGAGATCAAAGGGATACTGCCCGTGGCCGCTGACATGGCGGCCTTCGACGTGGTTCTCCTGCATCCGTCGGATGCCCGTTTGCTGCTGGACATTCCGGAAGACTGCGCCAGCGACCTCGCCGTCGAGGTCTTTCACGACGACGAGGTGGAGGCCATGCGGCGAGAATTGACCGGCGCCTTCCCGTGGCCGGTGCGGATGGTTTCCCGAAACGAGACGATGAAGCACTATCGCGCCCTCCTCGGCGCCAGTGCCGGTCTTCGCCTGTATTCATACATTCCGGTCGTGCTCGGCCTCTGCCTGGTGGTCGCGACAACGCTCAGGGAGCGACTCCGCCGGAGGCGGGAAATCGGCCTCATGAAAGCCCTTGGATGGACGCCGTCCGACATTGCCCGCCTGGAGCTCATCCGCTCGGGGGTTCTGGCAGCGGCTTCGGCGATACCGGGTGCGGCGCTGGCCTATGCCGTGACATTCGGGTTCGGATCCCCCTGGCTCGCCGCGGCCGTTTTCGGCTGGCAAGGGCGGCTGCCGGCGATGGTGCTGGATCCATCGGGGTTGGTCATGGCGCTGGTCGAAATTTCGGCCATCGTGGTGCTTCCTTTTCTGGCGGCTTCCCTCGGACCCGTCCTGTTTCATGCCGCGAGCCCGCCGGACAGGCTCATGGCCCGGAACGGAGACTGATCCGATGGGACTCCATGTCATCGACCTCCGATTCGCCCACGCCAGACACGCCGCCGCAGACGGACCGGCTCTCGACTCTGTTGACGTTCGATTCCCCTCCCGCCAAATCAGCCTGATCACCGGCGCCAACGGCGCGGGCAAGACGACCTTTCTTCATCTGCTGGCCTGCCTGCTGCGGCCCGATCGTGGAGAGATCCGCGCGGAAGGTGAACCGGTGTCGCGCTGGAGCGGTCCTCACCGGGACCGTTGGCGACGGAGGGTCGGCATCGTGTTTCAACACTTCAGGTTGATCGACGATCTCACCGTCCTGGAAAACGTGATGCTACCCGGCATACCGATGAACTCCGACATTCGGATGCTTCGGCGGGCCGGCATGGACGCCCTTGAGCGCCTCGGCATTGTGGATCTGGCTTCCAGAAGGACCTTCGAACTGTCCGGCGGGGAGCGCCAGAAGGCGGCAGTAGCGAGGGCCGTCGCTTCGACACCCCGGTATCTGATCGCCGACGAGCCGTTCTCCCACCAGGACTTCGATGGGCGCGAGCGGATGGTCGGAATTTTGCGTTCGCTTGCCGCTGGAGGCGCCACCGTTGTCGTGGCTTCCCATGAGGAAGTGATGGACTGGGCCGATCGGGCATTCCGGCTGGATTCTGGCCGGCTGGAGTCGATCCGGTGATCTCCCACCCGCTGGTCATTGCAATACTGACCGTCGATGGCCTGACCTTCGTCATCGGAGCCGTCGTCGCGCTGATCGCCGTGCAGACCCTCCTCGGCTGGCGCCCTTCAGAGACGTCCGAACGCCAGCTTCGCCTGGAGTCGAGAGTCGAACCCGCCGCCATTGCAGCGGGCGCGGAGCTCTGGACGTTCACCGCCGCCACTGTGTTGTCGACGGCGGCACTGACACATGTCCTGCCCGGGATCGTCCCCGGCGCCATGTGCGGCACCGGCGTGCTTCAGGCCATGGGCGACGACGGCTGGAAAGCCATCGCCCTTCGCATGGCGGCCCTTGTCGCGCTCTTTGCCGCCAATGTCGCCAGGCGCTTGAACGGGTCCCATCCGGCCGCCCCCCTGACGCCCTGGTGGGCCAGCCTCTCCCTTTTCAGCTTTCCGTTCATGGCAGGTGCCGTACTCCAGACAGCCGCCGCCTTCCGGAACCTCGATGTCGCGCAGCCGGTGAATTGCTGCGCCGTCGTCTACGATGCCTTCGGCCGTACCGCCGGGTCCACGCCGCTGCTCGTGATGCCGGATTCCGTCCGGCTCATTCTCTTCGTCGCCGTCAGCCTGGCTGTTTTTGGATGGGCGCTGTTCGTTTCACGGCATACCAGGCCATCTCCGGCAGCGGCGCTTTTCCTGGCAGCGCTGATCCTGGCATGGATGGCTTCTTCGAACGGTGCTCTCGTCCACGTGCTCGCCGCCTACATCTATCAGGTCCTTTCCCATCCCTGCCCCTGGTGCCTCTTTCTGCCCGAGCACCATTTTGCGGGATTCGCGTTTTATGGCGTGTGGCTGTGGGTGGGTCTGGAAGCAGCGGCGGCCGGCACGGCAGCCGCTGCCGTCCGCCGCCAGCCGGATCTGGAGGCGGCGGCCAGCCGGCGTATCCGGCTTTCGGCAATACGTTCGGCTGTCGGCGTTGCGTTGTTCGGACTGCTCTCTACGACGCCGGCGCTCTGGTGGCGGATCCAAAGCGGGGTCTGGCTGTAGGAATCGGCGCAAACGAGCCGGCGTCCCTTCGATCCGCAATATCGCCGATCGCCGGGATTGGCTCGACGGCCGACTCGGGGATGTGTCGAACCGGACGCCTTCGTGCTCGAATGATCCCTTGTGGAT
This sequence comes from Desulfobacterales bacterium, assembly GCA_049366795.1. GTDB lineage: Bacteria > Desulfobacterota > Desulfobacteria > Desulfobacterales > UBA5852 > CALNZV01. Next base: position 188,079 of record JBMNCP010000019.1, on the reverse strand, counting down.
GGACACGAATCAACAGGTTGCGGTGGAAGGGCTGTCGGTCTCCTTTCGAAACTCGGGTCCGAGGCGGATACCGGATCTGCGATCCCCGTCCTTTCGACGATCCTCTCCACTGCGCCGCTCCGGTATGTGCCCGCTGTAGGAGTAGCTTCGCCTCTCGATCCCCGAGCGCCTGCCCCCGTTGTCTGAAGGGATGCCCGACATTTCCGCTCCTGCTGTTGCTCTCTGAATTGAGAACTCAATGGATGGAAGCAAATAGCGTTCCTCCGCGGAAATGCCAAAGGAAATGGTCCGTAACCCCAAGCAATTGCTTACTATCACGGATAGCGCCGCCCACAGGGAGGCGTCCTGCATCCACCTGCTCTTTTCCCAAAACCGAAGAACGGTTTTCCCAGAAGATGAAGGGAAAATACTCAAGAATCGGCGTGAACAGATTGATTCGGAATGGCGGGCCCGATGGTTTTCCAAAAGGCGGCGGAAGGGCGGAGATCGATCCGCCCTTCCGATGGCGCAGGCGCCGGGTCTGGTCGATGCCCGGACGAACCTACTTCTTCAATGAATACTTGGAGGCAATGACGTTGTAGTAGGCATCTTCGGAGACGGTTCCCCAGACTCCCACCCGGGCCTTGAATTTCTTGTAGGCGTCATGCACCTTTCTCGACAAGGCATCCTTGTCGGCTTCCTCCTCGAGGGTTTCCTCGGCCAGCTTGCGAAGGGAATCCATCATGTCCGGCGGGAACTGTACCAGATTGACGTTGTGCTCGGATATGAGGGTCTGGAGGGCCGCGCCGTTGCCGGCCTCGAATTCGCAAAGGCTCCAGAGATTGGTTTCCGCGGCAACGACGTCCAGGATCAGCTGGAGATCCCTCGGCAGGGACTCGTAGGCATTTTTGTTGAAGATGACTTCCAGGCAGGTCCCCGGCTCGTGCCAGCCCGGGTAGTAGTAGTACTGCGCGGCCTTGTAGAACCCAAGCCTGAGATCGTGCAATGGCCCGACCCACTCGGTGGCGTCGATCACGCCGCGTTCAAGGGAAGTGAAGATCTCGCCTCCGGGAAGCAGAACCACGGTCCCGCCGGCCTTGGCCACCACCTTCCCTCCCAGTCCGGGGATCCGCATCTTCAACCCTTTGAAGTCCTCGAATGACTTCATCTCCTTCCGGAACCAGCCACCCATCTGAACGCCCGTGTTCCCCTGCGGTCGCGGTATCACGTTGAAGGGGGCATAGACTTCCTCCCACAACTGCAACCCGCCCCCGCTGTAAAACCAGGCATTGATTCCCTGGGGGTTGAAGCCGAAGGGAACGGCGGAAAACCACTGGCCGGCAGGTACCTTCCCGGCCCAGTAATAGGCGGCGCCGCTGCCGCACTCGACCGTGCCTTCGGACACGGCATCGAAAGTCCCCAAAGGCGGAACGAGTTCCCCCCCTGCGAAAGCCTGGATCGTCAGCCGGCCTTCGGACAACTCACCGACCCGCTTGGCGAACCGTTCGGCTCCGGTCTGAAGCACCGGCATATTGGGCGGCCAGGTGGTGACCATCTTCCATTGGTACTTCTTCTGGGCGATGACCGCCGGTGCCGCCAACGCCGAAGCCGCAACCGCCGCCGCGGCGGCGGTGCCTGTTTTTTTGAGGAATTCACGTCGTTTCATGCCGGGTCTCCTTTCGTCCCTGCGGGGTTGAGGGCAGAATGTCCGTCAAGGGTGGTGAACCGTTGGACACCCTCTTCAGACATGGATAGAATCTTTTCCTGAACAGGATTCATCTCGAAAGAATCCATGCGAGGAAGCCGATCTTCCAAGCAGCAGTTGCGACAGCTTTTCCAAGGACTCAATTCCCGAAGACGACCTTCGGCAGCCAGGTCACCAAGTCCGGGAAGAACACCACGATCAGCAGCCCGATCAACTGAAAAAAGACGAAAGGGATGATGCCGCGGTAAATATGCCCGGTCCGGACCTCCGGCGGCGTGACCGCCTTGAGGTAGAAAAGCGAAAACCCGAACGGCGGGGTCATGAACGAGGTCTGGAGATTGACCGCGATCAGGATGCAGAACCAGACGGGGTCGAAGCCGAATTCGAGCATGATCGGAGCCAGCACCGGCACGTGGATGAAGGTGATTTCTATGAAGTCCAGAAAAAAGCCGATCACGAAGATCAGTCCCATGACAAAAGCCAGGACGAACCACTGCCCGTGAACTTCTGCGATGCCGCCCAGGAATTCCCTGACCAGCTGATCTCCGCCCATGCCGCGAAACACCAGCCCGAAAGCCGCCGCTCCGACCAGGATGGTGAACACCATGCAGGTGAGCTTCAGGGTTGAATCCATGACCTCCCTCAGGATCTTCATGCTGAACTTCCGGTTGACGATGGTGAGGAAGGTGGCGCCCACAGCGCCGACGCCGGCCGCCTCTGTCGGGGATGCGATGCCGGCAAAAATAGACCCCAGCACCGCAAGCATGAGAAAGAGCGGCGGGAAAAGGGCGCGTGTGATCTTGCGGAAGAGAATCGCCGGAGTGAGAGCGGCAAGCTCCGAGCGCGGGATGGCCGGAGCGGCATTTGGAAAGACAAGGGAGGCGATGACGATGTAGACGATGTAGAGGGCCACCAGTACCATACCGGGCAGTACGGCCCCCATGAAGAGATCGCCGACCGGAACACCGACGATGTCGCCGATCAGAACGAGCACGATGCTCGGTGGGATGATCTGCCCCAATGTGCCGGAGGCCGATACGGTTCCCGTGGCCAGCTCCTTCTGGTAGCCGCGCTTGAGCATGGTGGGGACCGCCAGCAGCCCCATGGTGACGACCGTTGCGCCCACGATGCCCGTGGACGCGCCGAGCAGGGCGCCGACCACCACCACCGATATGGCGAGCCCCCCGCGCATCCGTCCGAACAGAAGTCCCATGGTGTCCAGAAGGTCCTCCGCCAACCCGGAGCGCTCGAGCATGACGCCCATGTACACGAAGAGCGGGACGGCGAGGAGCGTCACATTCGTCATCACTCCCCAGATGCGCAGCGGAAGCAGATTGAAAAAGCCCCACCCGAATCCGATCAATCCGAAGACCAGGGCCGTTCCCATTAGGGTGAAGGTCACGGGGAATCCCACCATCAACAGAATCGTCAGCGCCAGAAACATCCAGCCGGGCAGGTATTCCATCAGGACTCCGCCTCCGTTTCGGGATTTTTTCCGATGATGGTGAGAAAGCTCTTGATGCCCAATGAAATACCCTGGAGAGTGACCAGGAGGAAGCCGGCCGGAATGCATCCCTTGATGATAAAACGGTAGGGGATTCCACCGGGATCCGGAGATCCCTCCATCACCCGGAACGCGTTGGCGACGAAGCTCCAGGAGGTGGCCAGGATCAGATAGCAACCGGGCAGCAGGAAGAAGATCACGCCCAGGAAGTCGACCCAGGCCTTCCCCTTCGGACCGAGCCTCTGGTAGAAGATATCGACGCGGACATGCCCGTCTTTCAGAAGCGTGTAGCCCGCCCCCATCAGGAAGATGAAAGCGAAGAGATGCCATTCCAGTTCCTGGGTGAAAACGAAGCTGGTCTTGAACGCGTAACGCATGACGACATCCACGAATACCACCATGACCACAAGCGTGGTGGTCCAGGCCACCCCTTTTCCGATCCAGGTATTGAGAGCGTCGATCCCTCGACTGATCCGCAACAGCCAGTTCATGGGTTTTTCTACCTCCGCCTTTTCCGATCAACCTTTCCGAATCGACGGAGGAACCACAATCGCATCCCGCCGACCGGGGGGAGTGGGGCATTCGCCCGCGGCTCGCTCCAGAAGATCTGGATTGCCAACTTTAATGTCGAGTGGAGATATCGGTGATACCGGCGCCAGGGGGTGGAGAACCAGGAAAGAATCCCGATCTTCGTATATATACGACTTGATAGACTGTCAACAATTGAACGGGATTCAATTAATAGTTTTTTGTCAGAATCGTCCGCCGTTTCTTTCCGGCGGCCTCTGCCGGCTTGTCGGCGTGGCAGCCCGTCCCATCGCGGTCTGAGGCGATTGTAACGGCGTCCCTGGCTATGATATGGTGAAATTCAAGCTCGCCGCCCGGCCGCAACATCGAATCAGAAAGCCATGACCGAACCCTCCGGCATCATTTTCGACATCAAAAAGTTCGCTCTCCACGACGGACCCGGCATACGTACCACCGTTTTCCTCAAAGGCTGCCCCATGGTCTGCGGGTGGTGCCACAACCCGGAAGGCCAGCGGGCGGAGGAGGAACGCATGAGGGCGCCGGGATACGGCACCACGGCCGCCCGGCCGAAAACCGGGGTGATCGGCCGCCGCGCAACGGTTGAGGAGGTATTGTCGGAAATCGAGTCGGACCGGCTTTTCTACGATGAAAGCGGCGGTGGGGCGACCTTTTCGGGTGGCGAACCCCTGATGCAGCCGGCGTTTCTTTCCAGCCTGCTCAGGGAATGCCGATCGCGCGCCATCCATACCGTTCTGGACACGACGGGCTATGCACCTTCGGAAACGGTGGAGCGGATCATGGGCATGGTCGGGCTCTTCCACTATGACCTCAAGGTGATCGACGAGGCGGGCCACCGCCGGCTCACCGGCGTGCCGGTCGGCCCGGTGCTCCGCAACCTGGCGATGATCTCGGAGGCGTCCGGCGCCGTTGTCATCCGGTTTCCGCTCATCCCCGAGATGACGGACAGCCGGACCAACCTGGAGGCAATCGTTCGCACCGTCCAATCCCTTCGGAACCCGGTCCAAAGGATCGATGTGCTTCCCTTTCATCATCTTCATACCGAAAAATACCGTCGGCTCGGGCGGGAAGACCTCATGGAGAATGTCCTGCCGCCGGAACCGGAGCAGATCGATGCCGTGGCGGCGTTTTTCAGGTCCAGAGGTTTTTCCGTCACGGTCGGAGGATGACAATGACACCTAGAATACGGAGAATGCGGCGGGCCAGCATGGATGCCATCCCTTCGATCACCGCCGAGCGGGCGCTGCTGGCCACCGAATTCATGCAAAGCGGGGTGGCGGCGGGCGACGCCGTTCCGGTTCGGCGGGCCAGGTTGTTTCAATACATCCTGGAGCGGAAGCGCATCTGGATCGGGGAAGGTGAGCTGATCGTGGGAGAGCGGGGCCCCGCCCCCAAGGCGACCCCGACCTATCCGGAGGTCTGTCTGCACACACTGGAGGACCTCGATGTCCTGGCGTCTAGGCCGAAGGTGTGCTTCGCCGTGGACGAAACGGTGCGTGAGGCGTACCGGGACCGGATCATCCCGTTCTGGCAGGGGAGAACCGTCAGAGAGAAAATCTTTTCATCGGTGTCGAGGCCATGGATATCCGCCTTCGAGGCAGGCGTCTTCACCGAATTCCAGGAGCAGCGTTCACCGGGCCACACGGCTCTGGGGGACAAGATCTACCACAAGGGATTCACCGATCTTCTCCTTGAAATCGACACGGCCGAAGCCGCCCTGGATTATATCGACGATCCCGCCGCATTCGACCGGAAGGAAACGCTTTGCGCCATGCGCATCGCCGCGAAGGCCTTGATCCGATATGCCGAACGGCATGCCGAGGTCCTCGAAAACCTGTCGGCGGTGGAAGCGGATCCGGGCAGGGTCGAAGAGCTCCGCGCCTTGGCGGCCATCTGCCGCAAGGTCCCGGCCCGCGCCCCGGACACCTTCTGGGAAGCCCTTCAGTATTACTGGTTCGTTCACGTCGGGGTCATCACCGAGCTCAACCCGTGGGATGCCTTCAATCCCGGCCGCCTCGACCAGCACCTCTACCCCTTCTTCCGAAAGGAAATGGACGACGGAAGCCTGTCGAGGGAGCGGGCGGCGGAACTCCTTCAGGCCCTCTGGATCAAGTTCAACAACCACCCGGCGCCGCCAAAAGTCGGGATCACCGCAAAGGAAAGCAACACCTATGTGGACTTCGCCCTGATCAACGTGGGAGGCGTCAAGGCGGACGGATCCGATGCGGTCAACGAACTGAGCTACCTGATTCTGGATGTCGTCGAGGAGATGCGGCTGCTGCAGCCCAGCGCCATGATCCAGCTCAGCAAGAAAAATCCCGACCGGCTTCTCCGACGCGCCCTGGACATCGTCAAAACGGGTTTTGGCCAGCCGTCCATCTTCAACACCGATGCCATCGTCCAGGAGCTCGTACGGCAGGGGAAAACCATCGAGGATGCCCGTTGCGGCGGCGCCAGCGGGTGTGTCGAGAGCGGCGCCTTCGGTAATGAGGCCTATATTCTGACCGGATACTTCAATCTTCCCAAAGTGCTCGAAATCACACTGCACAACGGGAAGGACCCGAGAACCGGCCGGCAGATCGGCATCGAGACCGGTTCACCGACGGACTTCGACTGCTTCGAAGCGTTGTTGGAAGCCTTTTCGCGTCAGCTGCGGCACCTCATCGACATCAAGATCCAGGGCAACAATGTGATCGAACGGATCAACGCCAAGTACATGCCGGTGCCGTTCCTGAGCCTTCTCATCGACGACTGCATCGCCAACTGCCGGGATTACAACGCAGGCGGAGCGAGGTACAACACCTCCTACATCCAGGGCGTCGGGATCGGCACGCTGACCGACAGCCTCTCGTCCATCCGCTGGAACGTGTTTGAAAAAAAACTGATGTCGCTGGGGGAGTGGGTTGCCCTGCTCGATGCCGACTTCGAGGGGCGGGAGGCCCTGCGCCTCCGCATCATTGAGGACACCCCGCGATACGGCAACGACGACGAGAGGGCCGACGATCTGCTGCGGTTCGCGTTCGAATGCTTCTACCAGGCCGTCAACGGAAAGCCCAACACGAGGGGCGGGCATCACCGGATCAACCTGCTGCCCACCACCTCACATGTGTACTTCGGCAGCGTGACAGGCGCCACCCCGGACGGCAGAAAAGCCGGAGCGCCGCTTTCCGAGGGAATCTCTCCTGTACAGGGAGCGGACCGCAGGGGGCCGACGGCCGTCCTGAAATCCGCGGCCAAGCTGGATCACGTTCGGACCGGCGGCACGCTTCTCAACCAGAAATTCATTCCCCAGATCCTGCGGGACGAAGCCGGGCTCACCCGCCTGGCCAGCCTGGTCCGCGCCTATTTCCGGATGGACGGCCATCACATCCAGTTCAACGTAGTGGATGCGGACCTTCTGCGCCTGGCACGCCGTGAGCCCGAGAATTACCGGGACCTGATTGTCCGGGTGGCCGGATACAGCGACTATTTCGTCGACCTCACCCCGGAGCTGCAGGAGGAAATCATCCGCCGAACCGCCCACGACGGTTTCGGCACCTGAAACCGGGAGCATGCGGCTTCCGGATCGGCGCGGTCGACGCCGTGAATCGGGCGGGAAGGATGAGAATCAGTTGCCCGGTCGGGATTTCCGGGATTGGATGGCGGAACGGATTTCCTCGAGCGTTTCCCTGTAAATTTCGTCCTGCGCCCCTCCGGCCGCCAGGGCTTTCTCGGCGGCGGACAGGGCCTCATCGAGGCGCCCGTCCTCCATCAGGACATGGGCCAGGTTGTTGCATCCCGGCGCAAATGCCGGTGCTCGATCGCACAACTCCCGGAAGGACTTTCGCGCGCCGGCTCGGTCGCCGGATTGATACAGGCTGTTTCCGAGGCCGAAACGCACCTCCGGGCTCTCCGGCCATCGGGCCAGGGCCGTCCGATAGCTTGCGGCCGCCCCCTCCGGATGGCCCGACTGTTCCAACCCCAGAATCGCGTTCAGCACTGCCCCCAGCGAGCTTCCGGAAGGAAGCCGCCCCGGCGGCAGCACGACCAGCCCCCAGTAGTCGCTGGCGCTCCAGGACTTCAGGAAGCGGTCGAGATCCCTGGCCTGCGGGGCATCCCTGCCGGTGTGAAGGACGATCCGGTTGCGGCTGGGCGCGATGCCGACGGCCACGGAATAATGCCATCGATGCATCCAGAGGGCACCCAGATCTTCCAGGACGATGACCGGGTGTCCGGCCGCCATTTCCTCGTACAGCGCCTCCAGGCCCGATATTTCGACCGCGAGAAAGCCTTGGCGCCGGGCCGCGGCGATCATGGACGGCTGGATAGACCCCTTGAGCCCGGGAGAGAAGACGATCGGCACGAGCGCTTCCGGAGTCGTTTCCGCTCCGCCCCAGGCCATCACCATCGCGAGGGATGCAGGACCGCACTGATACCGGCTCTGCATGTAAACGGGAACGTTCCCGACTTCGGTCGGCGGTCGCTCTCCCAGAATCGTCCGTTCGGGGAGAACGGCGCAGCCGGCCAACACCAGGATCACCGCCAGCCCAACCGAAAGCATTCCCGCTTTGGCAGTGCGTCCGGAGACTGCCGGATCCATATTACTGCATCCGTTTGACGAAGGGGAAAATGTGCGTGTAGCCCAGGATGTCGGTAATCAGCAGAACGATAAAAACAATGACGGTTGCGGCGACAATGGCTCCGAAAGCATCACCACCCGCCGGCATTGCTTCCATCCGGTCCAGCTGAGCGGCCAGCTGCCGAACTTCCGAATCGGTCAGCGCGGACACCCTGGCCATGGCCTCGTTTGCGGAAATGCCCTGGGCGGAGAGCGCCTCCCGAACGTCTTCCCGCTCCAGGAGATTCTGGAGTCTGGCGCGTTCCTCTCGAAGCATCGGCGAAGCGGGGAGATAGGCATCCAAACCGATCATTCGAGCCTGAGCCGCCGGCACGGCGACCTGAATCACCATCTGGACGACGGCGAGCATAACGACAAAGCACTTGACGGGAGTCCACGTAGAAACCTTCATCTTTCCTCCTTGGCAGATGGGTTTGCGATGCCGCCGGCGATCGGCCCGGTCCGGCGGGGTGGGTTTCGAAATCCGCAATACATCGGACATGTCTTAAATTATGAGTCACCCGGCGCCTCGACGCAAGACCGCACCCAGTCGAGGAACTCCGGATTGCCGCCCTGGGAGGGTAGTGCGACGATGCACGGGCACTCGTAGCTGTGCAGGCGCTTGACCGTCTCCACCATTCGATCCAGACGCTCGCTGGTGGTTTTGGCGATCAGAACCGTCTCCGCGTCGTCCTGGAGCTCGTCCTTCCAGAGGTAGAGGCTGCGCATGCCGTCGATCATGTTGACGCAGGCCGCCAATCGTTCTTTGACGAGAACTTCCCCGATCCGCCGGGCTTCTTCGAGATTGCCCGCGGTCATGTACACCCATAACACCGTCATCTGATCCGCTCCTGAATGCTTTCCGCGTTGCAATGTAAAATCACCTGTATTAGGCTGGAATCGGCGTCACGACCTCGATCACCCTCCGGATCACCGTTGCCATCCGGATGGCGCCTGCTTTCGCCGTTCCATTTCATCCGGCGCCCCGCTCTCCTGCCGAAACGCCCTGAATCGCACCCTCCCCGCCAGCGCAAGCCGGCCACGAAACAGGATCAGGCCCCAAACGAGCATTCGAGACCAGACTGGATAGACATTGAACACCCCTGCTGCCGGCAGGAATTACGCCGGATGGGGGTGCAAACCCGAAATTCACCATAGGAGGCCGGAACATGATCACAGGAAAAACGCTGGATACCATCGAGATCGGCGAGACCGCTGAAACCAGCAAAACCATCGGCGAGAGTGATGTCTACCTGTATGCCGGAATAACGGGAGACTTCAATCCGGCGCATATCAACGAAGCCTATGCCAGTCAGACAGGCTTCGGCACCCGCATCGCCCACGGAATGCTGCCCGCGGGCCTCATTTCAGCGGTCCTGGCCAACCGCCTTCCCGGGCCCGGGACTATCTACATCAGCCAATCCCTGAAATTCACCGCTCCGGTGCGGATCGGAGATACGATCACCGCCCGCGTCGAAGTCATCGAAGTGGATCGGGATAAAAAGCGGGTGCGGCTGAAGACGATCTGCACCAACCAGGACGGAACCGCGGTCATCGAAGGCGAGGCCGTTGTAAGCCCGCCCCGCCGCCCACGGCGATAGCCGCCTGTGGATCAATGGCGTATGCAAGCGTCGGACAGCGCTTCCCGGACCGGATGACGACGACCACCCATTTTTGACATAGGTGGCCTTCAGGGCTCCGGGTCGGCATCTACATCCTTGACGGCAGAGCCGCCTTCGTCGGGAAACGATGCGGTTCGACCTTGCATCAGATCCGAGAAGCTGCGCACCAGGGCACCGTACTGTTCGGACTGCTGGCGGGACAATGCCTTCAGCGTGGTGAGCGTCTCCGCATGAATGCCGCCTTCACCGGAAACCAGGCTCTGCAGGTATCCAGCCGCCTGCTTCAATTCGGCGTTTTCCTTCCTCAGGTCCTCGATCTCCTGCTTCAGGCGGAGATGTTCCGACAGCGGTACGGCACCCATTAGACGAACCCATTGGCCGTAATGCTCCTGAAAATCCCTGATAGCCGCCGTCCAACCGGCGTCGGCATCCCGGCGGGCGTCATCCGCCGACCGGGCGGGAAGCCCGTAATACTTCCTAAACCATTCGTTCATGGGCCCGGTGGCCGGCGCATGCCGCTCGAACCAGTCCGCCATCTCCTCCAGCCGTGCCTGGCCCCGGGCGGCATTCAGAAAGGTGTGCCCCAGGAATTCGAGAAACCTCCTGTCCATCATGACGGATCCTTCCCTTCTTTCGCATCCATTTCCATCTGGAACTCCACCGGGCCGATGCAGCCCGGGCTGGTGCAGAGGTAAGAGCTGTCGCCGGCCTCCGGATCGATGCAGGAAGTGGCGATCGCCACGTGCCCCTTTGGATAGGCGGCGGTGCGGACCTCCATAAAATCCGCGGGCGCGAGCGCTGAAGGGGGCTCCACGAGGTTGTCTTTCTCGGCGTAGCAGATCAGGAAGTCGATCTTCTTTTCCTTGATCCGGGTGAAATTCAACGCGCGGCCGAAAAGACGGATGGGCAGTGTTCCGTCCGGCGACACGGGGTTCGTGTAGGAAATATGGCTCAATCGTGTAATGGCCTCGGGAAGGTCGACCCGCTCGTAGATCAGCCAGTGGCTTACGCCCGCGGCCGTCCGGCTGATCCCTCTTCGGGGGGAAGGAAAACGGCCGATCATTTCGAGATCACGGTAGAAGGTTCCGACAGGATTGTCTGCCTCGATGCTCTTGAGCCGGTACATCCAGCTCATCAGGATGCCGTCCACGACGGAATTCCCGTTGGGGAGTGTCTTGAGGGCATACCCGAGTTCCCGGAACCTCGGCGGCAGAAGACTCAGGTAGTCGGTAAGTCCCTTGCTGCGGGTCCCGTCCATGGGAGAGACGCAGGTCATCAGGGCATCCACCAGTCCGTCGAGTTCCCCGGACAACACGGCCAGCACAGCGAGAAATCCACCCTGACAGTACCCGCACAAGGTGGCCGGTCGACCGTGCTCCCGAAGGAGGTTTTCGCAGAAACGGCGGGTATCGGTGACATCCTCCTCCATGCTCATCAACTGGACGGGGGGATGGTCGGCAATGGGTTTGGTGATCCGCACGTAGGTGGGGAACCCCTTGTTCGCGAATGCGTGAACGAAGCTCCTGTTGTCCCTGGGAAGAAACGCCAGGATATTCGGCCCCAGAACCGCCGGCGGGATCACCAGGATGGGTTTGGCCCCTTTGCGGACGGAGACACCCGGCCGTTTCGGGAGCACCTGGTAAAAGTAGAACCGCTCCGTTTCACCTTTCAGTGTGTAATCCCCGTCGTCGAAATGGAAACCGAAGTCTTTCCCGATCTCCCGGATGGCTTCCGGATAGCGGCGAACGACGGTATCGATCTGCTCGAATCGATGCTGAAGCAACTGAACGAGATCCTTGCTGTCCTCGGATTCCAGCAAGAGAAGCCATCGGGTCCAGGCCTCCACTTCTTCGGGCCAGCGCCGGCTGTGGAATGCGCTGGCCGCTTCCAGTCCGGATCTGGCGGCGCGGATCGCGAGATCGAAATTGATGCCCAGAAGATCGAGCTGGTCCCGAAGCCATTCGCCGGTGAGAACTTTGCCTGCAGCGGGGCGATTTTGCCCGGCAAAAATAGCCGAAGCAATAAGGGCGGGCGATGCAAAGGCCGATGTATAGGAAGACAGCCCTTCTGCAAACCGCATCGCGATCAGCCAGTTCAGAGAGGCGAGGCGGATCAACTCCGCCATCCGGTCGACGGGAACCTCCGGCACGGGAATCCTCGAGTCTTCGAATCGCGGGATCGAGTCCGCCATATGACGTCCCTCCTTTGTGATGATGGCGACTTCGCCGCCTGCTCAAAGAAGTTCAGAATCCTGAGAGCTTGCGCCTGCATTTGCAATGCGACAAATCAAACCTTTTTCTTGGCCGACGCTTCCTGGGCTTCGCTAAAGTAGGCAGAGAGTTTCACGAATCCCTCGTCCACCGACTTCTTGAAGTTCTCGCGGCCCTGCTTGTAGGTATCCGACCACTCTTTGAGCATGCGTTTGCCCTCTTCCGGGACTCCCGGAATCTGTGAAATCATCGAATTGAACAACGCTTCGGTCTGGTCTTGCACCACCACGAGCGCCGTAAAGGCGTTGTTGAAAGTGGCCTTCTGAAATTCGATCATCTGCTGGGTGATTTTCGTGGCTTCCATGGGCGAGTCCTCCTTTTGAATGCTGGGTTCTGGTGTCGGCGCAAGGCTTTCACGCCAATTTTGTTGCAATGCAACAACTATTATACGGCTTGCAGTCATTGTCAAGCCAGACCATAGGGGCTATGGTGATTTCTCCGGTCCGCTGGACCCGGCGGCTTTCCGCGTTTTTGACCGGCGGCCGATATACGCCGAAAAACCCCAGGAGCATGAGAGATGTCCAAGCCCATCCGGATCAAGAAATATGCAAACCGACGCCTGTACGACACCGACTCGAGCCGTTACATCACTATTGGAGAGCTTGCCGAACGCATACGCGCCGGAAAACGGGTGGAGATCGTCGATGCCAGTTCAGGAGAAGACGTAACGTCCTTTGTCCTTTCCCAGGTCGTCATGGAGGAGGCTCGCAACAAGAACGTCCTTCTGCCGCCGCCCCTCCTGCACCTCATCATCCGTTACGGAGACAATCTTCTGGTGGATTTCTTCGAAAACTATCTCCACCAGGTGCTCAAGGCCTACCTCAAATATCGCTCGGCGGTGGATCAACAGTTCAAGCAGTGGTTGGAGCTGGGTATGAACCTGACGGACTTTACCCGGAAAGGGCAGCCGGAGCTGAATCCCCTCAAGCCCTTTTTCGACATGTTCTTCAAGGCAACCGGGGCTGACGAATCGGATTCGGATGGATCATCGGACGAATCGGACCGATAGTGCCGCTTCATCAGGTCGGCTCAAACGACCCGGTGCGGATAGGGCGGACGAGGTGGCGCTGGTTTCAGAATCCCGCGGCGACGCTGTCAAGAAAATCCACGATGGCCGAAGTGACGGCAGCGGGTTTCTCCACGGGGACCATGTGACCGGCATCCTTCACTCGGGTGCGGGCGGAGCGTCGAATGTGCTTTTGGAGGTAGTCGCTGTAATGGGGAGGGGTCAGGCGATCGTCGGAAGCGGAGATGACCAGCACCGGCAGATCGATTTCCCGAAGTCGATCCATGACGTCGAACCGGTCACAGGCCCTGAAATCGCCGGCGGTCACAGCGGGCCTGCAGGCTGACGTTTCCGCCAGCACCGATTTGAGCCGTTCGCGGTCCGTCTTGCCTGAAAAGCCGATCTTTTCATAGAGCGACACGAATTGGCCGTAATCCGATTCGACGGTCTCGAGCAGCTCCGGCATCACCTTCAGGCGGGCGCCCGTGCTGACCAGAATGCCCGCCTGGAGCGGATCCGCGTAATCGAGCAGGAGTTGTTGTACGATGGCGCCCCCCAGACTCAACCCGCAGGCGACCGGTTTGGGAAGCTCCAGCTTGCCGACGAACCCCGATACGACTTCGGCATACCCTTTGACGAAGTCCATTCCATCGCCATCGCTTCGGCCGTGCCCGGGAAGATCGATGGCCAGCGTGTTCACCAGAAAGGAAAGCGCTCGTACCTGATCCCTCCACATGCCGCCGGTGCCGCCCGAGCCGTGAATGAAGACCAGGGTCGGCAAATCCGGCGACAACGGCCACCTGCCCGCTGCGAAAGCAATCCCGTCTATTTTCTTCAGTTCCATCGGATTTCCCTATCGCGCGGGGATCCTGTCGGATGCTCCGGTGATCGGATCCGGCGGATCGAACGCCTTCACCAACTGCTGAAACTATACGCAAGCCGGAAAATGCTGTCAAAAGCAAACCATCACCCGGCGCCCAGGTCCGGCAGCCGACCTGCCGGCCGGATTCGCAGACAATCTTCCGACGTCTCGGGAAGTTCCACGATGAACTCGTCGAATATCCCGCCCATCAGCATATCGACCCGCCTGGTCCGTTCGATCAGAATGCCCTGCCTGTCGAAGAGTATGGCCCCACGGGGGTCCAGAACGATTTTCAGCGCAAAGAACTCCTGTCGGCCGCGGTGAATCGAGAAGCGGTCGCCCGGCTGGAACCGGGTGTCGGAAAGTGCTTCTGCAGGGATCAGGATCGCCTTTCGTTGTGGGTCGTGCAAGGCCCGGCGGCTTTTTTCTCCGTGCCTGTAGAGTCCCATCAGCCCTCCTATCGGGTCAAGCCAAACGGATCAGGGCACCGGCTCTGCGAATTTCAGTCGTCCTATTCGGCCGCCGGCGCCTGCCCGGAGGCGGATGAAGCATAACGGCGCGTATACTCATTGAAAATCGACATGACCCGACGCGTCCGGTCGCCGACACTTCCGTCACCCATGGGGATTGAGTCGATCCTGACCACGGGCAGGATCTCCTTGTTCGAAGCCGTAACGAAGGCCTCGTCGAGCAGTCTGAGCTCGTTCCGGTGAAGAGGGCGTGCTTCCACCGGAAAGACGTCCCGCGTCAGGTCCAGTACCACCTGCCGGGTGATGCCGGGAAGAATTCCCCGCTCCGGTGTGACGAGGGTATCGCCCATGAACCCGAAAAAGTTGGACGTCGTCCCTTCGAGCACCTGACCGAGGAAGTTTACGTACACGGCTTCCACGGCCCCCTGCTCCCTGGCGTCCCGGAGCGCAAGGATGCCCGGAATATAGTTGATACTTTTCGCTTCGGGCACCAACCGGTCGATGTGCGAGGTGATGATTTTCACCCCTTCTTCATACCAGGAGGAAGGCAGTCGATGCAGATCCGTCACCATCACCATCAGGCGAGGTGTTTCTCCGGGGGTGATGGAATCATCGCTGGAGCCCCCGGTGACCAGGAGTCGGACATTGCATTCGGAATGGGGGCTGCGCTCGATCCCCTCCGTAACGACGGCGGCCAGTTCCGAACGACTCCACGGAAACGGAAGTCCGATCAACCGGGCCGAGCGTTGCAGCCGAATCAGATGATCCTCGAGATGAAAAGGCCGCTTTCCGTAGGTCCTGAGAAAATCGAACACACCGTAGCCCCGCAGGACCGCAAGGTCCTTGACGCTGACGACCGCCTTGGAAGTTTCGACGAACTGCCCGTCGATGAAGTAGATGTCCATAGCATATTCCTTTGGGAACGTTATGAAGCGCCGGATGGCGTTCGTTCAGATTTTTATCGCCTTCTCCCATTTGATTGGAGAAGAGGGTTCCCTTTAGAGACGGTAGTCGCTGTCCCTTCGGTCGCCGACGAACATGTGGCCGGGTGCGTGGGTGATCATGAGCGGCGGGCGGGCCACGATGGCCGCCATCTGGGGAGTGACTCCGCAGGCCCAGAAGACCGGAACGTCATCCGGCTGGAGCGTCACCGCATCTCCCCAGTCCGGGCTGGTGAGATCGGCGATGCCGATTTTCGAAGGATCCCCAATGTGCACGGGGCTGCCGTGAACCGCCGGGAAGTCGCGCGTCACTTCGACGGCGCGAATCACCTCCCGCCCCTGGAACGGCCTCATGCTCACCACCATGGGGGATGGCTCGAACTTTCCGGCGGAATGACAGGGAATGGATGTCCGATACATGGGGACGGTGACGTCTTCCTCGATGTGGCGGATTTTCAGTCCGGCGTCCATCAGCGCCTGCTCGAAGGTAAAGCTGCAGCCCAGCAGGAAAAAAACAAAATCATCCTGCCACAGGTCCTTGATGTCCGGAGTTTCCATCTCCAATTCCCCGTGACGATACACGCGATACTTCGGCAGGTCCGTGCGGATATCCGCGCCATCCGCCACGAACCGTGTCGTCGGGTCGCCGACGTCCCCCACCTCGAGCACCGGACAGGGCTTGGGGTTTCGCTGGGCAAACAACAAAAAATCATAGGCCCAGTCCTTCGGCAGGATAGCGAGATTGGCCTGGATGAATCCCACGGCCTGACCGCTGGTCTGTCCCGAGAAACGGCCTTCTCTGGCGGCTTTCCGAAGTTCTGCTCCTGTCTTCAACATAAAGTGTTCTCCACTGGGTCCAATCCCGCGGGTTCCTATGGCGGGGCGCCCTCATTTCCCGGAATGGGGGAGAGGTTATCAGCAGGGCTTTCCCTTCCCGCAGGGAAGACGGCAAGGCTTATCGTTTACGAAACAGCCGTGCGGATGTCAATCGGCCGTGGCTTTCCAGCCGGTCCCGCCGAATCAGCCGGACAAGTCCTCATTTTTCAGGATGCTGCTGATCTTGTGGGAAAGCTGGCTCATGGAAAACGGCTTCTGGATGAATCCGTTGCATCCCCTTCGAAGGATCCGGGAGGCCTGACCGTCCAGGGTGTAGCCGCTTGCGAGCAGGGCCTTGACCTCCGGATGAATGTCCCGGAGGCGATCGTAAACCTCCCCGCCTCCGATGTCCGGCATGATCATATCCAGTATGACCAGATCGATGGAACCATGGTGGCGTTTGTAGATCCGAACGGCGTCACGGCCGTTGTCGGCTTCGAGCACCGTATAGCCCAGATGTTTGAGAATCCTGGAGGTCACCTTCAGGACGACCGGCTCGTCGTCCACCACCAGAATGCATCCGTTGCCCCGGACAACGGTTTCAGCCGCTCCCGTGCGGCCCGGGATGCGGCCTTCGGATGCGGGAAGATAGATCTCGAAGGTGGTTCCCCGGCCGATCTCGGTTTCGACGCCGATATACCCTTCGTGCCCCTTGACGATGCCGTATACCGATGCGAGCCCCAGCCCGGTACCCTGGCCCAGGTCCTTGGTGGTGAAAAAAGGCTCGAAGATCCTCGATCGGATTTTGGGATCCATGCCGATGCCTGTATCGGAGATGCTGACCATGGCATAGTGTCCGGGCTTCACCACGTCGTCTTCCGTACGGACCTGCTTGTGGGTCGTGTTTCCGGTTCGGATAAAGATCTTTCCCCCGTCCGGCATGGCGTCGGCCGCATTATAGAGGATGTTGAGCAGCACCTGCTCGATCTGCCCCCGGTCCACGGCAACGGCGTGAAGCCCGCGGTAGAGGCTGTAGTGGATCGAAACGTCCTCCCGGGTGCGGCTCATGGTTTCAACCGTCTTTTCCACCATCTGGTTCATGTCGGTGGGCTGGATTTCGATTCTGCCCTTTCGGGCGTACCCCAGGAGCTGCGCCGTCAACGTGGCGCCGCTGGCGACCTGCTCCTGGATCTTTTTCAATTCCTCGCCATTGGGACTCTTTTCGTCGGTGTCGAGGAGCATCAGTGAAACGCTGCCCTGGATGCCCATGAGAAGGTTGTTGAAATTGTGCGCGATCGCCCCCGCCAGAGTCCCCACGGCCTCCATCTTCTGGGCCTGACGGAACTGGGCCTCGAGTTGCTTTTGCTCGTTGATGTCCCGGAGAAAATTCAGGGTGGCGGTCTTCCCCTCCCAAGTGATGGGGATGGCGGTCAGCTGCACCCAGAACGATTCACCGTCGTTCAGGATGAGGCGGAATGGATAGGAGGGGGCGTTTTTTTCCTCCCGAAATCGCCGTCCGTTGCGGACCAGGATCATGTCCCGATCCATAGGGTCGATAAAATCGAAAAACGACTGCGTGGCCAGGTCGATGCCGAGATAGCGGGCAAGCTCCCGGGCGCAGGGATTGGGGAATTTCACTATCCCGTCCTGAAATATGAAGATGGCGTCCCTTGCATGTTCCACCAGGAGTCGGTACTTGGCCTCGGACTCCTTCAGCGACGCTTCCGCCTTCTTGATCGGATCGATGTCCTTGGCGACGCAGAGAATGTGGGATTCCCCGTTCAAGTTGATGGTGTTGGCCGAAAGCAACGCGGTCCGGATCTCGCCGTCCTTCAGCCTGAACACGATTTCATAATCCTTGACGGCGCCCCGCCTGCGGATCGCTGCCATGATTCGGACCGGGTCCCTCGGGTTGGCCCAGAGTTTCAGGCGGTCCGGCGTCTCTCCGATGACATCCTCACCTGAATAGCCGGTGAGATCGGTAAAACCCTGGTTGACCATCGTATAGGCGCCATCCGCCATGCGGTTGATGGAAATGGCGTCGGGGCTTGTCTCGAGAGCGGTCTCCAGAACCGTGCTGGCCATTTCAAGGGCGGAGGTCGCCCGGAGATAGTCGCTGATGGAGCGGGAAACGCCGAGGTAGGATCTGATCCCCTCCTCCGGGTCGGTCACCGCTGTCAGGCAGGTTTCCATTTCCAGCCGGGAGCCGTCCCGGTGGAGCAGCTCCACGTCGACATACCGCGCGCCGCCGCCTGACATCAGGGCCGTGCCCGCCTCTTCGATTTTACGGCAGTATTTCGGGACGAGAAAGCTGCGAAGATCCCTGCCCACCAGCTCCTGAATCCGGTATCCGAGCAGGCGCTCCGCCGACAGTGTGACAAAAGTGATGCGCCAGCCGGAATCGAACCTCCAGATGATGTCCTCAGCGCTGTCGACGGCGCGGCGATACTCGGACAGCGCCGCCTCCAGTTCCCTCGACGATTCCTTCAACCGGCGGTTTTCAAGGTCAAGGTCCTGGTAGGTTCGGCGCTCGTTCAATTCAGCGGGGTCCCTCATGGCGGCCAGCCGATCCCATCGAGTAAGGTTGTTAAAGTAGCCGGTGTGCCTGGCTTTCCGTCTTCCCGGCCGGCGTAATGCGAATGTAATCGAGCTTTCGCTGCAGCTCGCGTATGGTCATCGCGCCTCCGTAGGTAAGCCCGGAGCGCAATCCGCCCACGATATCGGCGACAATTTCGGATTCGTCCTCGCGGTAGGCGACCGTGGCGGCAACGCCTTCGGCGGTCTTCCACTCTCCCATGCCGCCGTGGAAATCGTCCTGGGCCTCGCTGCTGGCCATGCCTCGATATATCTTCACCCGGATTTCCGCTCCGTCCTCACTTTTCTGGACGATCACCGGCCCCGGTGTGGGGCGCGTGCCGGCCAGCATGCTGCCGATCATGACGAAGTCAGCGCCGAAAGCCAGCGCCTTCACGATGTCGCCCGGCGTCCGGATGCCGCCGTCGGCGACGATCGAGCGATCCACGCGCGCGCAGTTGCGGATGGCGGTCAGATTCGGAACGCCGAAACCGGTCTTGATCCGGGTCGTGCAAACCGATCCGCCCCCGATGCCGACCTTGATGATATCGGCGCTGCACGAGGCCAGATAGTCGGCGCCGGCATACGTCGCCACGTTGCCCGCCATGATGCAGGCCTCCTTGCCCAGCATTTCCCGGATATGCTTGAGCGTATTGCCGACATACCGGGCGTGGGCATGGGCCACGTCGACGCAGAAGTGATTCGCGCCGGCGGATTTCAATGCCTCCGCCCGCTCCAGATCCTTGGCCGTACAGCCGATGGAAACGAAAACGGGGGAACGGCAGGCCTTGAAGATCCGTATGTTGTCCTCGATGGTCAGGTACCGGTGGAGAACGCCGATGCCCCCCTTTTCACCGATAAAGTCGGCCATCTCGTTTTCGGTGACGGTATCCATGTTGGCGGTCATGAGCGGGAGCCGCAGGGTGAGCTTTCCGGTCTTGTCGCGCATCGAGATGTCGACGATACGCCTGGATTCCCAGTGGTTATAAGAGGGGACCAGAAGAACGTCGTCGTAGGTTATGGCCTCGCTCATGGGAAAGCTCCAATTCAAACACGTAGACTCCGGGTTGCGTGGGAAGATCCCTGCTATACTACGGGTTCGATGTGAAAGGATCAACCCTGAAAGAAGGACCGGCACGAAGACCGCTCTCAACCGGCTTGCCAACCGGCCGCCTTGACTTTTGAGGAACGGCTTTCTACGCTTCGCCCCGTTGACACCCGCCTGACGTGGAGCATTCAGAACCAGATTGAAGCCAGTCCTCCAAATCGCAGTCCGAACGCTGGTGGAGTTCACCCAGCGCAACGGCGATCTCGACCGGACCTTTCACCAGTCGGCCTCGGCTCTCGAAGGCATCCGGGGACACCGGAAAATCCAGAGCTCCAGGCCCGAGGGCTACCATCCCGAAGTGCCGGTGAAGCGGGACTTCGAAACGGATCGATATCGCCTCGTCATCAGCGGCCGGATCGACGGCGTCTGGTCGGAATACGGGAAAACCGTCGTCGAGGAAATCAAGACCACCGGAAAGGATCTCGATACCCTCCGGCCGGAAGGCAACGACCTCCACTGGAGCCAACTCAAGGTTTATGCCTGGCTGTACGCGGAGCCGCTGCGACTCGAAACGGTCGAAGGCCTCCTCACCTATTATCGGCACTCCACCGGGGAAATCCTCGAGATCCGACGCCTTTTCCAGACAAACGATCTGGGCGAATTTGTCGCCGATCTCATCGAACGCTACCTGTCCTGGGCCGACCTTCTGGAATCATGGCAGGCGCGGCGGAATACGTCGATCCGGGATCTGTCGTTTCCCTATTCCGCCTACCGCCCCGGTCAGCGCGAAATGGCCGTCGCCATCTTCCGGGCGGTGCGCGACGGCGGGCACCTCATGGTCCAGGCCCCGACCGGGATCGGCAAAACCGTGGCCGCCCTGTTTCCCGTTCTCAAGGCGATGGCCGAAGGCCACACCGACAAGAGCTTTTATCTGACCGCCCGCACTACCGGCAGATCGGCGGCCGAATTCGCGCTTCAGCAAATGCGGGAAACGGGGCTCCGGTTCAGAGCGCTCACCCTGACGGCCAAGGACCGGATTTGCTTTCTGCCCGAGTCGGCCTGCGTTCCGGAAGAATGCAGCTATGCCCGGGGGCACTACGATCGCCTCAATGACGCCCTTCGGGACGCGATGACAGCCGAGGCCCTGACCCGCGGCCGGGTGGAGGAGCTGGCACGACGGTTTCACGTCTGCCCGTTCGAGTTCTCCCTGGATCTGGCAATGTGGGCGGATGCCGTGATCTGCGATTACAACTATGCCTTCGACCCCCGGGTTCACCTGCGCCGCTTTTTCCAGGACAACCCCGCAGCCTACACATTTCTCGTGGACGAAGCACACAACCTGGTCGACCGTTCACGGGAAATGTTCTCCGCCGAACTGACCCAGCAGGCGGTCCGGAACCTCCGACGCAGTGTTCGCAGCGATCTTCCGGGACTGCACCGTTCCCTTGGCCGGCTCGACCGTTGGCTGCTGGCGGAGCGAAAGGCTGCCGAAGCCGCTGGCGGGGAGCACTGGCGTCCCGAGGCTCCCGCCGGTATGGAACCGCTCCTTCGCTCGGTTCTGATCCAGGCCGAGCGCATCCTGGCTCGCAACGAGAAAACATCCTGGAGGGAGCCGTTGCTGGAATTCTATTTCGAGGGCACCAACTTCCTGCGGGTCATGGAAGGGTACGATGCCAGCTATGCCACCTGCCTCCGGGCCGAAGAGCGAAGCTTGAGAATCAAGCTCTTCTGCGTCGACCCCGCCGCCCGGATGCGCGAGGCCATCGGAAGGGCGCGCACGGTGGTGTTCTATTCCGCCACCCTTGCGCCGCCGGCCTATTTCCTGAACATGTTCGGCTGCGCACAGGAAACCCCCGTACTGCGGTTGCCTTCGCCCTATCCGCCCGAGCGGCTCCATCTCCTGATCGACGACAGGACCTCCACCTTTTTCCGGGAGCGGGACGCCACCGGTCCCCGCGTCGCCGATGCCATCCACGCACTCGTGAGCGGCAGGCGGGGAAATTACTTATGCTTTTTTCCCGCCTACAAGTACATGGACGATGTCCATGAAATGTTTCGGGCCCTCCACCCGGAGTGGACGACCCTGGTTCAAAACCCCGAGATGACGGAGGAGGAACGGGAGAGGTTTCTGTCCCGGTTCGACCAGGAAAACCCGGAAACCCTCGTGGGTTTTGCCGTGATGGGCGGCATTTTCGGGGAGGGGATCGATCTGGTGGGCGACCGGCTGTCCGGGGCGGTCGTCGTAGGTGTCGGCCTGCCGGGACTGTGCGCGGAGCGGGATCTGATCCGCTCCTTTTTTGACGAAAAACTTGCCTCCGGATTCGAATACGCCTATCAGTATCCAGGAATGAACCGGGTGCTTCAGGCCGTGGGACGGGTGATCCGGTCCGACGAGGACCGGGGAGTCGTCCTTCTGATCGACTGCCGATACCGGACGGCCCGCTATCGCGACCTTTTCCCAAGGGAATGGCGGCCAGTCACTGCATCGGAGCCCGGCGTCATCGCCGGAACCGTCGCCGCTTTCTGGGCCCGGCATCGGTGAGCGATCCATAGACCAGGCCTGTCACCGCCGCCGAAAGGAGAACCGATCATGCCATCCTCTCAGCCATTGACCCCTTCAGCCGAGTTGGAACACCGGATCCGTCGGTTTCAGGGCCGACTGAAGGCCGGGGGCCTCGAAGGCGCGCTGATCGTTCAGAATGCCGATCTGTTCTACTTCTCCGGCACCATACAGCAGTCCCATCTCTACATCCCCGTGGAAGGAGAACCGCTCCTCATGACCCGCAAAAGCCTTCGGCGGGCAATGGAGGAGTCTTCCCTGAAACGCATAGAGCCTGTCGGGAGCCCCCGTCAGATCCCGGAACTTCTGAGGAGCGCCGGCCTGCCCCTTCCCTCCGTTTTGGGTCTCGAGCTGGATGTGTTGCCTGCCAGCCACTACCTGGCTTACACGAACCTGTTTCCCGACTGCCGCATGCAGGATGTCTCCCATGACATCCGCTCGGTACGCGCGGTCAAGTCCGCCTACGAAATCGGCCTCATCCGCGAGGCGGCCCGAAAGGCCGACGAGGTGGCCGGCACGCTCAAGTCCCACCTGAGGGAGGGGATGACGGAGGTGGAACTGGCCGGGCTGATGGAGGCGGAGGCCCGGAAGCGAGGCCACCAGGGAATCGTCAGGATGCGAATGTGGGGCGGGGAGCTGTTCTACGGTCACCTGATGACGGGACCGCCTGCTGCGGTGCCCAGCTACCTATCCTCGCCGACCGGGGGGAGGGGGCTCAGCCCGGCCGTCGCGCAGGGACCCGGATTTGCACCCATACGGGCCGGTCAGCCGATTCTTCTCGACTATGTTTTCGCCTGGAATGGCTATATCGCCGATCACACCCGTATCTTCGCCATCGGCGGCCTGCCCCCCGAACTGCTCGATGCCCATGGCGCCATGCTGGAGATCCAGGAAACCGTCAAATCGGCGGCACGCCCCGGCGTCAGTTCCGGAGATCTCTACGACCTGGCGATTTCCTCGGCGGAGTCCAGGGGGTTCGGCCAGTGGTTCATGGGGGCCGACGAAGGCCGGATCCGGTTTGTCGGGCACGGTATCGGGCTCGAACTCGATGAGTACCCCTTCCTGGCGAGAGGGCAGGAAATGCCGCTCGAGCCCGGAATGGTCATCGCCCTGGAGCCCAAACTCATCATTCCCGGAAAGGGCGTGGTCGGCATCGAAAACACCCATCTCGTCACCGAAGCAGGACTCGAGCAGCTGACCGTCTACGATGAATCCATACAGATCATCTGACGGCAGGGATCAGGAAGAAGTGGAAGACTTTCAGGTCCGCGCCGCTGGATCGCCCACCGCGTCCACCACCGCCGGCCGGATTGACGACCCGCCGACAGCCCGGCAGGGGGCTCAATCGTGCCTGCGGCGCTCGGCGACTCCCACCCACAGGGGGATGACCAGAAGACAGGCGCAAACGGCGACGACAGCGCTCCACCCGCCCTGCTTGTAAGCGAGGCCGGTTCCGGTGATTCCCAGCCATCCTCCCACGTAGTAAAATAGGACATAGAGCGCATTGGCCCGACCCTGACCGCCGGAAAGCCGGCGGTTGAGGGCGCCGACGGCAGCCGCATGAATCGTGAAGAAGCCGGCGCACACCCCGAGTAGTCCGAGGATGACCGCCGGAACGGAAGGCAGCAGAATCAGCACGAGGGCGGCTCCGAGGACGGCTCCGCCGCCGATCAGGGTGGCGCCGCTGCCGAAGCGATTGCTCAGGCGACCGGCGGTCGGGCCCATGAAAATGCCCACGACATAAACGAGATACAGCAGCGTCGTCAGATGGGTGGAAAAATGAAAGGGCGCCCCGGCCAGCCGGAAAGGCAGGTAGTTGAAAACCGACGAGAACACGGCGAAGCTTCCCGCGGCGCAGAAGAAGATCCGCACGAACGCCCACTGGCCGAGCAATGCGCCGAAGCCGATCGCGGCTCTTTCTTGGCGGACATCCGAGGGGGCCCGGGGCAGCCCCCGGAATGCGATGACGGTCGCGATGAGGATGAGCCCCGATGCGGACACAAAGGCATAACGCCAGTGGAGGGGAGGATGGATGAATCCGCCCAGCAGCCGTCCCCCCAGGCCGCCCAGAACCGTGGCGGACACATAGGACCCCATCACCACATTGAGTTTTTCCACGGGAAGGGTCTTGGCCAGATAGGCGGCCAGGCAGGTCGTCAGCGAGGGGATGAAAAGACCCTGTAGAAAGCGCATCCCGATGAGGACCCAGATCTGATCCGTCACGGCGCAGACCAGGCCGCCGGCTGCCACCAGGATCCCGCCGGTGAGGATGATGGGGTGGATGGGCACTCGATCCGCCAGAAGGCCGAACGGCAGATTGGAAACGGCAATCCCGAGAATGACGGCGGACACACTGAAGGACGCCACCACCATGTCCGTCCCGAATTCGCTCTGCAGAACGGGCAGCACCGGTTGGGTGATGTAAAGATTGGCGATGGAAGCCGACACCAGGGCGAAAACGATGGTCTGGAGGCGGAAATGGGAGATATCGGCCATGGGCAGTCGCGCTGCAAATGGATGGCCGCCGCCCTCGACGGCCGATCGGTTTCGGCGAACGGGTGGGTCACGAAGCCGTCGCCGGGGCGGCCCCGGCGACGGCTTCTCGGTCTACTGAACCCGGATGAAGCACTGGTCCCTGTCGTCCAGGTCGATGATGTCTTCCTGAAACTCCAGGATGCTGGTGTCCCCTGAAAGGATGTAATCCAGGGCGCCGCGTATGCGGTGGGCGGCTCGGGAGATGAAGGCCCGGGCGACCTTCTTCTTTCGGTCGGATTTCAGCGCGTCGATGCACAAGAGATAGGCCAGGGTGGTGTCCGTGGCCATTCCGACGAGCCGGCCGGCGTGGAATTCCTGTAGCTGGGGGTCGCGCCGGTCCTTGATGAAGGATACCGCCTTTTCGAGATGGGTTCTGAACTGCTGGGTCGCATCGAACAGGTCCGAGACCGGGCTGAAGTCCGCCTCGTTTTCATAGCTGTTGAGCCGTTCGAAGAGCACTCCGGTGACCACGCCGCCGATGGCCGCCACCACCTGGAGCTGGGTGGTCCCCTCGTAAATGTTCGTGATGCGGGCGTCCCGGTACAGACGCTCCACGTCGAATTCCTTGGTGTAGCCCACCCCGCCGTGAATCTGGATGGCCCGATAGCACACACTGTTGGCCATCTCGCTGGCATACGCCTTGACCATGGGGGTGAACAGCGCCGCCAGCCGATCGTAGTGCCTGGCGGCCTCCCTGAGATCGGAAGCGGTCTCCGGGTGCACCTCGATCTTCTCCTCGATGCCCTCCTTGATGTCGACGATCCTGGAGGTCTCGTAAAGCAGGCTTCGCGCCGCCTCGATTTCCATTTTCATCTCGGCCAGCATCTCGGTAATCGCTGTAAAGTTCCGGATCGGCCGGTTGAACTGAATCCTGTCCCGGGCGTATCCGGCCGCCTCCCGCCAGGCGGCCTCGGCCACACCCACCGCCTGGGCGGCCACCCCCAGCCGGGCCCCGTTCATCAGGCTCATCGTGTACTTGATCAGTCCGAACTTGCGTTTGCCCAGCAGCTCGGCCGGGGCATCGTTGAATTGCAGTTCGCAGGTGGGGGATCCGTTGATCCCGAGCTTGTGCTCGATACGCCGGATCTTCATCCGCTCGTCCCGCTCGTAGATGAACAGGGAGATGCCCCGACCGCCCGTGGTGCCCTCCTCGGATCTGGCCATGACCAGCGAGACGTCCGCGCACCCGTTGGTGATGAATCGCTTGACGCCGTTCAACCGCCATCGGCCCTGATCGTCCATGCGCGCCTTGAGCATGACGGCCTGTAGATCCGACCCGGCGTCCGGTTCGGTCAGGGCCATGGCGCCCGAGACTTCTCCGGATGAAAAGCGAGGCAGGAATCTGCCCCGCTGCTCCTCGGAGCCGAACTTGTAAATGGTGTCCGAAATCTCCTGAAGGCCGAAGAGATTCATAAGCGAGGCATCGGCGCGTGAGACGATCTCCGTGGCCATCGAGTAGATGGTCTTGGGCATGTTGAGGCCGCCGTAGCGCCTCGGCAGGGTGAAGCCCATCAGGTCGGCCTTCTTCAGCCGGTCGAGGGCGTCGGCCGTCCCCGGTGCGTAGATGACTTCTCCATTGCTGAAACGGGCACCGACCGCGTCCACTTCCCGGGCGCGGGGAGCGACGAATGCGCCGGAAATCTCCCCCACGATATCGAGCACCCGGTCGTAGTTGTCGATGGCGTCGGGCAGATCGTTGGGCGCCTCCAGGTAGTCGTCCTTTTCGGAGAAGCCGTCCTCCTTGAGCTCGACCACCCGGGACAGATCCATGTGGTTCAAGTGAAACCCGATGTCAGGGTTGTCTCGATAAAAATTCTCCACGAGTGCCTCCCCTTACAGTTTGGCCTTGTAGGCCTTGATCATCTTGGGAATGACGTCCGCCACATCGCCCACGATGCCATAGTGGGCGATGCTGAAGATCGGCGCCTCAGGGTCCTTGTTGATGGCGATGATGCGTTTGGCCTCGGCCATTCCGGCCCGATGCTGGATCTGACCCGAAATCCCGCAGGCGATGTAGAGATTGGGCCGCACCGTCGTTCCGGTCTGCCCGACCTGGTGGGCCTTGGGAAGAACACCGGCGTCGACGACGGGCCGCGACGCGCCCACCGCGCCTCCCAGCGTCCTGGCAAGCTCCCGCACATGGTCGATGGCGTCCACCGCCCCCATTCCGCAGGAGACGATGATGTGGGCGGCCTTGAGGTTGACGTCTCTCGCTTCCCGGACCACCTCCAGGATCTCGGTCATGAAATCCTCGTCGGACAGCGTACAGGGCTCGGAGACGATTTCGGCGACCCCTTCCGGATCGGGTTCGGCCATGGGCATGACGCCCTCCCTGACCGTGGCCATGCTGGGAAAGCTTTCCGGTGACACGATCGTCGCCACGATATTGCCGCCGAAAGCGGGCCGGATCTGAAGCAGGATCTTTTCGTAGACCCGGTCCTTGATCCGATGTTCTCCGATCTGCAAATCGGTGCAGTCGGCCGTCAGGCCGCATCGGAGCTCCGAGGCGACCCGGGGGGCGATATCCCTTCCGGTCGTCGTCGCGCCGAAGAGCACGATCTGCGGGGAGTGCCGCCGGATGGCGGCGACCACCAGCTTCGCATAGGGAACGGAAGTAAACCGGGCAAGCCTCGGGTCCTCGACATAATAAACGGTCCGGCAGCCGTAATGCCCCAGGACCTCGAGGGACCCGGTCATATCGTGCCCGAGGGCCACCGCCTCGACGGCGCCGCCGAGCTGGCGGGCCAGGTCTCCGGCCTTGCTGACGAGTTCCAGGCTCACGTCGGCAATCCGGTTGTCGGTCTGTTCGATGAATACCATCACGTTGGGTTTTGCTTGCATCTGATCTCTGCTCCTGAACGCTGAGGGGTCAGGGTCGCCCCGGGATCCGAAAACACCCTGACGGTGCCTCGAGGGAAGATCCCGAGGGGACCGGGTTGCCGTCAACCGATAATCCGGTCGTCCATCAATTCCTGGATGAGCTCGGCGATTCCTTCCGGGGAGTTCGGAATCTGTTGAACACCGCTGGCGGTCAGAACGACGTTCTGGATCTTCTTGACCTTGGTGGGAGATCCCGACAGCCCGCACAATTCGGGATCGGCATCGATGGAGTCCACATTCCATTCCCGGATGTACTGGGCGGCGTTGCAGACGCCGGGGTCGAGGTAGGCGTCATCGTAGGACCCGTCACACTCCTTGCGGCCGATGTTCTTGTAGGCCATCACCCGCTTGGCGCTGGGCGAACGCGGTTCATTGGCATCGGCGGTCACGGTGAGCAGGACGGGATAGCGTGAGCGGACGGTCTCGTGGCCGCTTTCGACGGAGCGCCTGGCGGTAATGGCTTCCTCGGTCACGGATTCGATGCCCGAAACGCTGCTGATCTGGTTGATGCCGAGCTTTTCCGCAATCTGGGGCCCCACCTGGGCGGTGTCCCCGTCGATGGCCTGGCGCCCGCAGAGGATCAGGTCGTAGTGGCCGATTTTGCGGATCGCGCAGGAAAGCGCGTATGAAGTGGCAAGGGTATCGGCACCCGCAAACCGCCGGTCCGAGATGAGGATGACATCATCCGCGCCCCGGTAGAGGCATTCCTTCAGGACATCCACGGCGGTGGGGGGACCCATGGAAATGGCGGTGATCCGCCCCCCTGCGCGCTCCTTGATTTTCAAGGCTTCTTCCAGTGCGTTCAGGTCCTCGGGGTTGAAAATCGCCGGCAGCGCCGAACGATTGACAGTGCCGTCCTCCTTCATGGCATCGCAGGTCACGTTGTGGGTGTCCGGCACCTGCTTGACCGTGACAATCATGTTCAAGCCCATCAATATCTTCCTCCACCTTCTGAAAATAGACCGACCTGCAGCCGGGATTCCCGCGGACGCAGGTCGGATGGATGCCCTTGAGGGCCGCCGCCCGTCGGGCATGCGTTCAACTCATCTCGGTTCATCGGGGAAAACGGACAACCCGGCTGGTTCGTCTGAAGCCGACCCACGCATACCGCTTTCCGGTCCGGTTGTCAAACGCTTCCTAGCTATTCAGCCACGGATGGGTAGGTTGGATTTCGTAATGAAGTTAAAAGGTTCAACTTGCGGTTTGACTTATTCATTCCACAGCATCAGCAATTCAGACCGATGGAGGCACCGGGCCGTGAATGGCGGTAGCGCAAATTTTTTCACACCACGGGGATTGCGGTCCAGCCATTTCATCAGCAGGGGAGAGCCCACGGCGTAAGCGGCAAGACTTTTCCCCCGGAACAACCGCTTTTTCCGGTCGGTCACCGCGCCGCTGTCGGTCCATGAGGGCGCATCCCTTCAATCCATCCGACCTGACGGCGCTGCATGTGTGATGATGTGGTTGCGGGACGGGAACGGCGGTTCAGACCCTGGCCCGTTCAGCGGATTCCATCCGGGTCTTGCACTGGATGCAAAACGTGGTCACCGGCCTTGCTCTCAACCGGGCCGGTGCGATGTCTTCGCCGCACATTTCGCAAATACCGTAGGTGCCGTCCTTGATGCGCTCGAGAGCTTCCTCGATCTTGCGGATCAGCTTGCTCTCCCGATCACGCATCCTCAGCATTACGGCGCGGTCATTGTCCATGGAGACAAGATCCAGCGGATCGTTGGCCTGTACGGAGGATTCCAACAGGTCACTGACGGTTAGACCGGCTTTCCGGGCAAGCTCCTTGAGCTCATCCTTCAGCAGCAGCTCGAACTCCTGCAACTCATCTTTTTCCATATGCGTTTCCCCTGGCCTGATCGGGTTTACCGGTAGAAGCAGCAGCCACTTTGCACGGCGGCGCATCCAAAAGAACCATCGCGAGAAGCCGTTCCCCATGCCGACGTCCGCCGGGTTCAGGAAGTCGGCAAGTCGATAAATATAAGTTTCTTTGTCTCAAATGGAAGTCCTGTTTCCGGAATCGATATCATAATTCGGGAGACCCGCCCAAAGGCTTCCAGGGGATCGGTTGAAAGAGATGGAGAACAGGTGACGGATAGAGAGGATGCGGACGGAATGCCAGGATCAGCCGGAGTCGTCGTCCGGCCGGGTCGGAACGCCCGAGTACCGGTTGTCCCCAGGCGGAATGCCCCGCCTTTCCATGGACACGCGGCATCGGAGATAGGGAGGCTGGGGCTTTCGGTTGTAGGCGATCAAAGCCTGAACCACTCCCCAGTTGAACCGGCCGGTCGCGGCCATCTCGGTAATTTCCTCCAATGCGGTTCGGACATCGTAGGCAACGGGCCGATACGGGCGATCGGCGATCAGGGCGTCGAAAACGTCGCAGACGGCGACAATCTCCACGATAGGGTTGTTCAACCGAATCCCGCGGGGATACCCCGATCCGTCGCAGCGCTCATGGTGGTCTCTGGCCGTGACAGCCGCCGCGCTTTCGGGATCGCCCAGAAAACGGCTCAGCAACACGTATCCGGCAGCGGAGTGGTGCTCCAGGAGGCGCCTTTCGGAATCCTGCAAAGGCGTCGCCTTCTGGAGAAGAGCCGGTGGAACGCAGATTTTTCCGAAGTCATGGGTAGGGGCGGCAACAGCCTTGCGGATCAATTCCTGTCGATCGCTGATGAGATCCTGGGCGAGAAGGGTGGACAGGGCGAAGACAATCAGGATGTGCCGGTAGGTGTAGAGGTCGTGGGCTTTGAAATAGTCCAGGAAGCCCAGCAGCGGCGACGTCAACTCGACCTGGCTCATAAGCGAGTAAAGCGCCTCGACACGGCGTGAATCCGAAAAAATGCGGTGATACGGGGGGGCGCTGCAAAAGCGCCGGACATCCCGGTACACGGTGCCGTGTTCGAACAGCCGGACGGATGCGGTACGATGCGATCCGGCGCTCCGGACCAGGCGGTCCATCGTTTCGGGGGTCAGCATTTCCCCTTTGGGAAGCAGAACGCTTCGGTCCGGAAGGGTGACCGGATAACGAAGCATCATCGGTTTCATTTCGAATCGGTCCCTGATCGGAAAATCATTGCGCATGGCCGGATCCGTCTGCTCACTTTAAGAACCCATCGGTCGAATGGGGCATTTTCTTTAGTACCGCTTGCAATCCTGCGGCAAATGATGGTTGGAAAGCATCTTGCGCTTTTAAAAAAGACTGTTATAGTGACTTCAATCATGAAAGGTCCGCCCTAGCGGCGAGCCCGTTTCGTTACCAAGGTCATTCCATTTGTCAAAGTGGTACCCCGAAGTTTGAAACGATGAGAAAATTCTTAGAAAGGAGGTGCCACAATGACGAGTGGAATCGTAAAGTGGTTCAATGACCAGAAGGGCTACGGATTCATCGAACAGGAAAACGGCCCGGACGTCTTTGTCCATCATTCGGCCATCAATGCCAGCGGCTTCAAATCCCTCAAAGAGGGCGACCGCGTGACCTTCGACATCGAGCAGGGCAAAAAAGGTCCATCGGCAGTCAACGTCACTGTCGCTTAAACCGTATCTTTACAAAAGCACGCCGCGGGCATTCCGGGGCGTGCTTTTTTTTTTTGGGGAACGGCGCCATGCATTGATCCGCGACTTTCGGTGTATAACCGGATGAATTGCGCGGCTGCGGATTCCCCCGACCAGGGGGGCAAATGAGACGGCGGTTTCTGTTGGTGGCGGCCGGGCTCCTGGTGCTCGCCGGTGCCTGCAGCCTGAAACCTCCCTCCAGGATGTCGTCACCGCCCGCGGAAGTGGGGCTGGCGAGCTACTACGCAGATCGTTTTCACGGCCGGTTGACGGCTAGCGGCGAGCGGTATGACCGAGACGCCCTTACCGCCGCACACCCGAGGCTGCCGTTCGGAACCCGCGTCGAGGTCACCCGTCTGGACAGGGCTCGGTCGGTCACCGTGCGCATCAACGATCGCGGGCCGTATGTCAAGGGCCGGGTGATCGACCTCTCCCATGCGGCAGCGGTAAAACTGGGCATGCTCCACCAAGGACTCGTCAGAGTCAGGGTCGTCCCTTTGAATTGACGGGCCGAAATGCGGCCTCCGCCTTGAAGTCGAGCGAAGTCTCCACTACTCTGTCCAAAACGGGCATTCCGGTCTCTTCGAAGCAGCGGAAGGCACCTGGAAAGCAAGAATCCCAATGCCGGAATAGGAGGTTCGTATGCGCGCAGCAGTCTTGCACGAACTGAAGGCACTCGACAAACTTGTCGTGGAAGAGGTCGAGGACCCGCAACCCGGTCCGGAGGAGGCCGTGGTCCAGATCCACGCGGCGGCTTTGAACCGGCGTGATGTCTGGATTCTGCAAGGCCTGTATCCCGGAATCCGCGTTCCCGCGGTACCGGGTTCGGACGGATGCGGGGTCGTGACGGAAGTGGGAAACCCCGGCCAAAAGAATTGGGTCGGCAAATCGGTGGTGCTCAACCCCAGTCTCGACTGGGGAGATAATCTCCGGGTTCAGGGGAAGGACTTCCACATCCTGGGGATGCCGACGAACGGTACCTTTGCCCGGTATGTCAAGATTCCCGTGGCCAACCTTTTCCCGAAGCCGGAATATTTGAGTGACGAACAGGCGGCGGCGATTCCGCTGGCGGGCCTGACCGGCTACCGGGCTCTGGTCACGCAGGGAAGAGCCTCCCGTCAGGACACCGTTCTGATCACCGGCGCCGGCGGAGGTGTAGCCGCCCTGACCGCACAGATGGCCGCCGCTATCGGTGCCCGCGTGCTGGTCACTTCCAGCAGTGAGGAGAAGCTGGAGACCGCCATCCGGTTCGGCGCCGAGCACGGCTTCAATTACAGGTCGGAGGACTGGATCGACCAGATACGGGACAAGGTGGGCGGCGTCGATCTGATCGTGGACGGGGCCGGTGGCAGGCAGTTCGGCTCGATGCTGAATCTCCTGAATCCCGGGGGCCGGGTGGTGGTCTACGGAGCGACCGCGGGTCCCGTCGAAGGCATCGACATCTACCGGTTTTTCTTCAAGCAGATCACCTTTCAGGGTTCGACCATGGGCAGTCCCGAAGACTTCGCCGGAATGATCCGCCTCTTCGAAGACCACCGGATCCAGCCGACGGTGGACCGGGTGTTCGCTCTTGACGATATCCGCGAAGCCTACCAGCGCATGATGACCGGCCGACAAATGGGTAAAATCGTCATTCGACCTTGACCCCCACCCGTTGAACCGGCTGGATCCACGGACCGGCAAAGGGAGCCCTTTCGATGCCAGGCAAAAAATACCTGTGGCTCGTCATCGCCCTGTTCATCGCAGCCGCGGCCTACTATTACACCCCCAGCGGCGGCCGACGTCCGGTTGAAAGCCCCCCGCGAGCGGTGGAGCCCCGGGGCAGCCTGGCCGACTTCGAACTGTCGACGATCTCGATCTTCGACGCCGCCGCGCCGTCGGTGGTGTACATTTTCACCGAAAACGCCGTATCCGGCTTCTTCGGCACCCGCGACGTGCGGCAGGGAGCGGGCTCCGGATTCCTCTGGGATGTCCATGGTCACGTGGTCACCAATCATCATGTCATTCAGGGCGCCCGTCGAATCCAGGCGCGACTCGACTCCGGCGAGGCGATCGACGCCACGCTCGTGGGATCTTCTCCGGACCACGACCTTGCGGTCGTTCGCCTGCGGTCGATACCCGCGGCCACCCACGCCATTCCCATCGGATCTTCCTCGGATTTGCGGGTCGGACAGGCCGTATTTGCGATCGGAAACCCGTTCGGGCTCTCGCGGACGTTGACGACCGGCATCATCAGCGCGCTGGATCGACGGCTTCCGACTGCCTCCGGCCGGGAGGTGGTCGGCGTGATCCAGACGGACGCCGCCATCAACCCGGGCAACTCCGGCGGGCCGCTTCTCGACTCGGCCGGACGCCTGATCGGGGTCAACACCGCCATCATTTCCGGTTCCGGCAGTTCGGCGGGGATCGGTTTTGCCGTTCCGGCGGACGTGGTGAATCTGGTAGTCCCCCAACTGATCGCAAAGGGAAAGGTCCCGCGCCCCGGTATCGGCATTACGGTTCTCAGCGAAGAGATGACCGCAAGCCTCGGCGTCGTCGGCGTTGTGATCGACCGGGTTATGCCGGGCTCCGAGGCCGACCGGGCCGGTCTGGAGGGCATCGATTACGCGAACCGGGTCCTGGGAGACGTCATCGTGACGGCAGACGGCGAGTCGGTGGAGGATCTCGTCGATTTCACCCGCATTCTCCAGGAGTTCGAAATCGGCCAGACCGTGCGGCTCGAGGTTCGCAGGGGCGACCGGACGCGCGAGGTGGAGGTCAGGGTAATGGACATCTCCTGAGACCCGGCGGCCGAGCCAGGGCAGGAGCAGGAACCGCGGGTGGTAGCGCAGCCATCCTCCAATTCCAAAAGATCCGATATCGATCCGCCCCGTCGCGGGAGACCATCGCGAGCCGGCCATCAGTGCGGCAAGGTTGACGGCCTGCAGTACCCGGATCGATCAGCACCCCCGGATCCCACCATTCGATCCGAATGGAATGGCAACCGTGGCCATGGG
Organism: Desulfobacterales bacterium; assembly: GCA_049366795.1. Classification (GTDB taxonomy): domain Bacteria; phylum Desulfobacterota; class Desulfobacteria; order Desulfobacterales; family UBA5852; genus CALNZV01. The sequence continues at coordinate 153,607 of JBMNCP010000019.1, read as the reverse complement.
ATTTAGGATCCTAACAAATTGGGAATGAACATGACGATGTCGGGAACGTAGGTCATCAGCACCAGCAGACCGATCATGATGCCCAGAAACGGCAGAACGTACCGGATGATTTCCGACAACTCGATCCGCGCGATATTGCACGATATGAAAAGACAGATCCCCAGCGGCGGCGTCAGCATGCCGATGGCCAGCGCCGTGACCATGATCACGCCGAAATGAACCGGGTCGATGCCGAACTGCTCGACCACGGGCAGGAACACCGGCGTCAGTATGATGAGCGATGCCGAGGTCTCCATGAAAGTGCCCACCACCAGCAGGCAGACCAGAATCAGGGCATACAGGACATGCTGCGAGGTGGTCAGGGTGACGAGGTATGCCGCAACGTTCTGGGGTACCCGTTCGGCCGTCAGAATCCAGCCGAAAATGTTGGCGGTGGCGATGAGCAGCATGACCGTGGAGGTCGATATGGCCGCCTTGGCAAAAATCCGGGGAAGCTCCTTGACCCGGAGCTCTCGATAGACGAAAAATCCCACGATGAGCCCGTAGAGCGCGGCTACCACTGCCGCCTCGGTGGGGGTGAAGATCCCGCCAAGGATGCCTCCCAGAATGATGATCGGCATGAGCAGCGCCCAGATGGCGCCTAAAAAGGTGTGGCCGATCTCCCGGAATCCCAGGAACCTTCCCTTTCGATAGCCCGCCCGTTTGGCCAGGAAGTAACTGCTCACCATGAGCCCGCCGCCGATCAGGGCGCCCGGGATGAATCCGCCCATGAACATCTTGCCGATGGAAACACCACCCACCACGCCGAAGATGATCATGGGGATGGACGGGGGAATGATGACGCCGATCGACCCGCCGGCGGCCTGGACGGCCGCCGCAAACCCCCTCTGGTAGCCGTTCCGGATCATGGCCGGAATGGAGACCGCCCCCACTGCCGCCGTATCCGCTGCGGCAGCCCCGGAAATACCCGCGAAGAACATGGCGGCGACCACCGCCACCATGGCCAGGCCTCCGTAGACGAATCCCACCAGCGCATGGGCGAAGTCGAAAAGGCGCCGCGAAATCCCTCCGGATTCCATGAGCTCTCCCGCCAGCATGAAAAAGGGAATCGCCATCAAGGGGAACGAATCGGCGCCCGTAAAGAGCCGCTGCGCCGCCAGGGTCAACGGGAGGCTGGAGCCGAACTGAAGGGCGGCCACCGATGCCACACCGAGGGAAAATGCGATGGGCATGCCCACGACGAAGCAGACGAATAGAACGCTGAACAGGATCGCGGTCATAGCATCACCTCACGATCGAAGCGGCTTCCCCTGAGAGCGGCGGCCGAGACCCGCAACGAATTGATCAGCATGAAGATGCCGCCGACCGGGACCGCCAGGTACGGATACAACATGGAAATGTTCATGGAAGCGCTGGTCTGGAATCGGACGATCGCCAGGATCCTGAACCCCCAGACGATGATGACCACCAGAAAAACCTGAATGATGAGGTTCATCAGGACCACCACGATGCGGTAGGGTTTCGGCGGCAGGACCTTCTGAAGCAGGTCGATCCCCAGGTGTACCTGGTAGCGGACGCCTGCAGCGGCGCCCAGAAACGAGATCCAGACGAAGAGATAGCGACCCAGTTCTTCGGACCAGGAGAGCGGATCGTTCAGCACGAAACGGTACCAGACCTGGGCGGCGATGATCACGACCATGGCGGCCATGAGCAGCGCCAGCACCCAGTTGATGATCCGGTCCATCCAGTCAAGCAGGTTTCGCATCGGTTCAGGTCCCCGGCAGTTCGCAGTGAGATTCGGTTAAGTGCCTGTGGATGCGGTGACGGTCCGGTCGGTGTCCTCCTCCCGGACCGTCGACACGGCCATTCGAGCAATCGCTTTGGAGCCGGATCTACATGGAAGCGTTACGAACGTCTTCGATCAGTTTTCGACCCTCCTCCTCGCTGCCGCCGCCGATGGCCTTCAGCACCGAGGGATTTTCGTAGACATCGGAAACCGCCTCGACGAAGGGGGCCTTGTCCGGATGGGTGACCGTCATGCCGGCCGCATCGAGTTCGGCTTCGAGCTTCTGGTCGGCTTCGAGCGAAATCCGCCGCTCGAAGTCGCGCGCCTGTGTGGCGGCGTCCGTTAGGATCTTCCGATGCTCCGGCGACAGGGACTGCCAGGTGACTTCACTGATCAGGAGCATGGCCGGAGAGTAGAAATGGCCCGTCATGGCCAGATACTTCTGGACCTCGAAGAAACGGGAGGAATGGATGACGGCCAGAGGGTTTTCCTGAGCGTCCACCGTCTTCTGCTCCAGCGCGGTATAGAGCTCTCCAAAGGCCATGGGCAGCGGGCTGGCGCCCAGGGACCTCATGGTGAGGATGAACACGTCGTCTTCCATGACCCGGATCTTGAGGCCATCCATGTCCGCGGGGGTCGAAATTGCCCGTTTGGAGTTGGTCACGTTCCGATAGCCGTTCTCGTACCAGCCCAGGGAGCGGATGCCCACCCTGGTGAATCTCTCGGCAATCGATGTGCCCACCGGGCCGTCGAGTACCTTGTAGCAGGTTTCCCGGTCCTTGAAGAGAAACGGCAGGTTGAAGAGTTTGACCTGGGGAACGAAGTTGCCCAGCGGTCCCGTGGAGGTGAGGGTCATCTCGAGGGAGCCAAGCTGGAGGCCCTCCACCATGTCCCGTTCGGAGCCCAACTGGGAGGCCGGGAATACCTGAACCTCGAGTTCGCCGCCGGACCGCTCCGCGACGATCTTGGCGAAATGCTCCGCCGCCACGTTGTAGATGTGGGTGGTCTGTGTGGACGTACCGAGTTTTAAAATCGTTTTGGCCGATGCCGGCGTCCACGCCAGCGCCAGGGCTGTTGCCAGTATCCATGCCACTGCAGATCGCCTGATCATGATCGCCTCCTTTTGCTGCTCCTTGAGGTCGGTGGTGGGTCGACTATCCGTTCGTACACCGTTCATTGCGACTTCACCCGGAGAATGGGAAAGGTGTTGGCCCCCTGGGGCATCACCGTTACGGTTGGAGTGGAGGTCCCGCATTTTTCATACGCCATCAGGCATCTGTCCGGTTTTCGCCAGCCAGTTGAGGTCCCGGCGGATCGTCGCCAGGGAAACGTCGAGGGCATCGGACAGGTCCTGCATCGAGATGATGCCGCTTTGGCGGATCAATTCCAGGATCAGGCCGCGCCGCTGGGCGGGGATGAGAGGGGATTTCCTTGAAACCTCGGTCATGGCCCGGTCCGGGTTGGGAGTTGAATCGACTGAGATCGATCATATCCGATCAAAATTTGTCAACTAATAATTCGAAACAATCATTTTAATACATCATCATCCGATGCCGCGTTCACCTTCAGCGCACGGGGACCGCCGACAGCAGCCCGAGGGAAAATCGCCACGTCGGCGGCCGGCCGGCGGCCCCGTCATTCCATGTGCTGTCCCGACGGGGACCGAAATGCTATGGTACACGGCAACGCACCAACGAAGCACCTTCAAGGAAAGGCGATCACGATGCTTCGGATTTTCTCGGCAGCCTATCTGCTTTTTTTCATTCTCTCCTCATCCATTCTGTACCCCATCGCGCTTCTGGTTTGGCTTTGCACCGCCTGGTGGGACCGACGGCTTTACATCCTTCACCTTTATTCCTGCCTGTGGGGGTCGCTCTACCTCTGGGTCAACCCCTTCTGGAAGGTCCGCGTTTCCGGGCGGGAGAACATCGAGCCCGGGAAAGCCTACGTGATGGTTTCCAACCACCAGTCCCTGCTGGACATCCTCCTGATCTACCGCCTGTTCGCTCATTTCAAATGGGTGGCCAAGGCCGAACTCTTCCGGGTGCCTTTCGTCGGGTGGAACATGAAGCTCAACCGGTACATCGGACTCAGGAGAGAAGACACCATCAGCATCCGCCAGATGATGGCCGACTGCCGGACCGCGCTGGAAAACGGCAGCTCCGTCCTTCTCTTTCCGGAAGGGACCCGATCCGCCGATGGCAAACTGGGGACGTTCAAGGCGGGAGCATTCATCCTGGCCAAAAAGGCCAAGGCTCCCCTCCTTCCGATCGCCATCGACGGAACAGCCAAGGCAATCCCCAAGGGCCGCCTGGTCATCGCGAGGGGCAGGATCCTGAGCCTCACGGTTCTGCCGGAAATCCCCCAGGAAGCTGTCGACCGCCTCTCCACCAAGGAACTGATCGATCTCTGCCGCAGCCGGATAGAGGCGGCGATAGGGTAAGGAATACCGGTCGGAGGGCGAAGCGGAGGAGGCGAGGACTTCACGAAGTCATGGACTTCGCCGGAGCTCCTTGTGGCCGCCCCATCGATGGAAAGGAGAATGGGGAGTCGAAGCGGTCAAGAGGCCTTTACAGCATCAGAATTCCGGTCAGCGCGACGGCGGCCAGGCCGGCGAGGGTCGGCAGCAGGTTCCGACCCGCCAGTTCCACCGGATCGGTGCCGGTGATCGCCGCAGCCGGGATGACCGCCCAGGGAACGATGCATCCCCCGCCGACACAAATGCAGAAAAACTGGCCCAACGCGGTCAGGGTCGGCAAGTCCAGGCCGGCGGGGGCGCCCAGCACCTGGGCCAGCGACCCGATCATCGGCAGCCCCGAAAACCCGGAGCCGTCCAGCCCCGTGATGGCGCCCACCACTGCCTGGGACAGGACGGCGGTCGTTCGGCCGATCGGGACGACATCCGCAAATGCGCGCCCTATGTCGAACAACAGCCCCTTGGCGCCCTCGCCGAATATCGATGAAGCGGTTCCAGGGGCTCCCATGAAGAAAAAAGCCGCAATAAAAAAAACCGGCGTAAAAATCCGTACTCCGAACTGAAATCCCGATCGGCCGTGGTCGGTAAGCTTCTCGAAGGCCCTGAGCCCGTAGACGCCCAATGCCGTCGCCACCATGATGAGGGCGATGGTGCCGCCCAGGAGCGCGGTCGCGTCCCCGCCCCGGATCTTGAATGTCAGCATGGCGGCGATATCCATCAGAAACGCCAGCCCGATCAGCCAGACCATGACTTTTTTGAAGACCGGCGCCCGGACCGACCATCGGTCCATCTCACATCGGGCCTCCGGGGTGCAATCGAATGGCTCCCATGAAATGGGTCTGCCGGCATTCGCCCGGATCTCGCGCCGCACCGCCAGATAGGAGAGGGGAAGTGCGACGGCCGCCCAGACGATCACGAGCGGGACGCTCTTCGCCATCACCGCGTCCACCGGAACACCCGCCGCCTTGGCCGCGATGCCGGGAGCTCCCTGGATGACGAAATCCGTCGTCAGCGCCACGCCGTACCCGAACATGCTGATCGCCATGGCAGCGCAGATGGGCGGCAGCCCCACCTCGATGGCCGCCGGAAGGAGCAGGGCGCCGACCAGGGCGATGGCCGGGGAAGGCCATATGAGCCACGCCGATATCATGATGGCAACCCCCATCACCCAAAACGCGACGGAAGGCGATTTCAGGAATACCCGCAGCGGCCGGAACATGATTTCGGCCATTCCGGTCTCTTCCAGCATCCGGGCCATGGCCACGATAATCGAAATGATGAGAACGATGCCGAGCAATTCGCTGAAAGCGACCTGGACGGCGTTGAAGAGCGCCTGGAGCGATCCGACCAGGCTTCCGGTCGTGACCAGGGCCAGCACGAAGGCAGCCAGTATGCAGACCAGCGGCGTTTCCTTCCGAAGCGTCATGGTCACAAGAATCGACACGATCCCCAGCAAATAGACCCAGTGCGCCGTCGTCAGTTCCACCATCGATTTGTTCTCCCGGAGTCAGGGGGCAACGGTCCGGCCGGCCCTGGGTTTCAGGCAAATACGTCACTCAGCCCGGAGTGCTCGACCCGCTGCGCGATGTCGCCGGGATCGGTGCTGTAAAGTCCCCGGGTCTTCATCCGTTCGAAAAAGACAGACCCGGAAAACGTGAATTTCATGCCCAGCTCTCCACGGTCCCTCATGGCAATGCGCACCTGCCGGATCGCATCGCCGATCACCAGGTCGTCCGGAAGAACAAGAGGCGCCGAACCGCGGGCGAATTGGGCGGCGTTGTATCCCGCCAGGGTGCCGGTACAGATCGCCTCCGTGTGCCCGACCAGCAGGCCCGCCTTTTCACCCGAGCAGAAGAGATTGTGGAGCCCTTCGACCTTCAGGGCGTCGTCCCGGGGTGCCATGCCCACGTATCGGATCGAATTGCCCATTCCTCCCGCGTAAGGGTCTTCGTAACGGGCGTTTTCAAATCCCGGAATCCGTCTCAGAAGTTCGAGGGGAAAATAGGGACTCATGAGCTTGGCATGACCGGTGTCCAAAAGCACCACGTTCTGCTCGAATTCCGGCAGCGCGTACTGCTGGCAGGCTTTCAATTCGAGCTTGCCGGATACCCTCAGGGACTCCGGTATCGACACCACCGCCACACCCTTGGAATTGAGCCGGCTCAGGATATCGGATGAAAGGGATTCCTTGTGAAGTTTGCACGATCCGCTGAATGCACCGACCTGATCCCCTTTGCGGCCGATCATTTCCTGAATCCCGGCCTTGGCTGCCACGCTGACCCTTCCACCGAAGCTGTGGCACCTCAGTACGCACATGGCGCACCCGTTGCCGAAACGGCTGCAGTTGGCCGGAGGACCGGCGGTACCGGTCGCCTCGACGAATGCGGCGGCCTCGTGATGAAGCTTCTGACCATTCCCGGCGCCAATGACCGCGCGAATCCGACCGTCGGCCGTCTCCACGTCGGTCACCCGGGTTTCCATCATCAGCTCCACGCCCGACCGCTCCAGCAGCCGCCGCACCATCGGCTCCATGGTTGCGACGTTGTAGAGGTCGGCATGGGCATGGCCCGGAAAGGCGACATCCCTGTGAAGCAGGTTGCCGTCGATAGCGCCGAACAGATCCCCCCCTCCCATGGCGATCAGTTCCTCGGTGGCGGTAAACCGGCCGTTGTTGCGCATGATGCCGCCCACCAGGCCGGTCCCCAGCAGCATATCCGTCCGTTCGATGAGCAGGACATCGGCGCCCTGCCGCCGGGCCGATAGCGCGGCCGCGCATCCGCCCCAACCTCCGCCGATCACGATGACTTCCATCCTTGATGCTCTCCGGCCTCCCTGACCCTCGCCTGAATCCGCCCTGGGCCACGACGCGGGGTCACTGCCGCTTTCGAGACGGGGATCGGCGCTGGGGGAGATGATTGAAGGTGACAGTGAATCCAACAGGTTGATCCGATCAATGACGGACCTGCTCGTCGCTGTCAAGGGCTTACGGAGATTTCGGGGCTTTGGATCGGGCGACGGTTCGCCTTACGACGTTTATCGGAAGGATCCTCGGGACGCACCGGGCGGATGCGGATGGGCCCGACGCCTTCGATGAAGATGTTCTCCTCGTAGGCATTGGGATAGGGGCTGATCACCAGGTGGGCCGGAGACCTTACGCCGCTGTCGCGGATCGCGATTCGCGCGTCGACGGCAAGAGTCTCGTTTGCCGTCACCACGAGCGGATTGATGTCAAGACTGACGATCTCGGGAAAATCGATGACCAGTTGGGCGGTTCGAATCAGAATCTCTTCCAGCCGCTCGAAGTCGGCAGATGGCGATAGCCTTTGAGTACCTTGTAGATCTTCGTTTCTTCCATGATCCGCCGGAACCCTTCTCTGACGGCCGCGGCATCGCGAAGATTGAGCATGACGCCGCCGACATCGGACTTGTGACCGATGTGTTCGGAGGAGATTTTAAGTGCCACCGGGTATCCCAGCGCATCGGCCGTGCGAACAGCCTCTGCTCCCACGGCAATCCGGGATTTCAGGTAACGACCCATACGGAGTGCATGCGGGCCAAATGAATGATCTTGTTGCCGACCCGCCCCATGCTGAACTCCTGGACCTTTGATAGCCCCCTTCTTCCGACGACGATGGTGGAGAAATTTCCGGTCTCGGCTTCATCGGTGATCGCCGCCGCCCGGCTGAGCGCCCCGCGGATGACCTTCGTCATCACGCTGGCGGGATCGAACCCCGCCGTCTCCAGTCGGTGCCTGGCCTTTTCCATCAGAGCGGTCATCTCGTTTTCCGCATCGGACATGAAGGCCTCGGCCAGTCCTGCGAAATCAGGGGAAGCTTCGAGATGCGGCTCGGATCTCAATACATGGGTCAGTTGAACCCTGGCTCCGGATCCCCCCAGCATTTGGCAGACGAAATCAACCGCCTTGTCTGCGGATTCGGACCCGTCGTAGGCGATGAGAAACCGATTGGTCTGGGGAGTGAGCCCCGCCAGGATCACGGGAACGAAGTCCAGCCCTCCAATGAGTTTCTGGGCGACGCTGCCCATCACCAGTCCGACGATCTGGGTCATCCCTCGGCGCCGCAGAACGACGGCGTCGTAGCCGCTTCGGGCCTCGGAAATGATGTCGCGGGCCACTCCCTTTTTTCGATCATGCAGTTCGGATTCGATCTGTTCGGTCGCGTACCCGCCTTCGAGAAGAATCTCCCGGCACTTCTCCACATGGGCCTTCCGCCGTTCCCGCTCCTGGTGAGCCCATGCAACGATCCCCTCGCCGGGTTTCAGGGGCGAGGGCTCCTTGGCCAGGTCCCAGTAGAATTCGGGCACCCCGGAGAGCACGGTGAACAGCCGGATTTTCATTTTGTGAAAAGCCGGCACTTGAGCGAGATAGCGGGCGGTGTTGAGCGACCGCTCCGATCCGTCGACGGCCACCAGCAATTTTCCTTCCCTCTCGATCTGCATGTCGGTACCTCCCTCCTCCAAGGCGTCGTGGACAGATGTCGGCTCCGGGAATCCTCTCGCCTCCCCAGAGCCGGCCCCCACCGAATGGCAGGAGCAATGACCGGGCCAACTCCAGCCGCATGCAATGCAGGCATTTTATGTTTTTACTTCAATAAGTTGTAAGCTATTTTACCGCAAAAGCGCTGACGGGCAGGTCCGAATTGCTGACACATTGAAAAAAAAACCGACAAGTCTCCCGGATGGAAATCCTTGTGGAATCGCCGATTTTCATCGTGCGGAGCTTCGTGGAGACCTACGGGTCCGGCGAGGGAGGGCGAAGGCCGGCCGCGCGGATCAGGGCCGCCACAGCAGATTCTTGGTGATGAATTGGACCGCGATCCCTTTTCCGTCTGAACGGACAATCTTCCCGTACCGCTTGATCTCACTTCCGCTGTCATCAAACGAGCCCGCAACGATGACTTCCTGGCCCACCGTGAATCGACCCTGGGTCCGGATATAGATTCCCCCCTTGCTGACGTTGAGGATGGTGCCTTCAAAAAGCCGGCGGTCGGCGGAGAAATGGGTATCCTCGGCACAGGTGACCCGGACGTGAACCCGCTTTTCCCTGGCAGCCGTCCGTTGAAAGCGATTCTCAGAACTTCCGCCGTGCTTTATCATCATCGGCTCCGTCGGGCATCCTGGCGGGAATTGCATTGGTGCCACTACGCGGCGGAGGTTCTGACGGCGAAAGGTCGAATAGTGGGATCGGGCCGCTGTCGGCAACAGGTTGGAAAAGGGATCTGAAACCCTGAATTCAGGGTATCAGCGGGAAACGGCTTTGTAAATGGCCTTGGCGGTACGGCTAAAGAACGTACGGGACCTTGAGATTGTAACCTTTGCAGATGACGAAGGTTTCCAGCGACTGGACATCGGCGATTTTTGGAACTTCCCTCGTGTAGAAGGCTTCGAGGTTGTAATCCTTGTTGAAAAGGACAGTGAGGATGAGGTCGTATCTGCCGGTAACGGCGCAGGCGGAGACGACCCCCTTGAGGCGGCTGAACTCCATGCCTTTGTTGAACATGTCCGTGGTTTTCAACTTCACGCCAATCACCACGAGTTGATGACCGGGCAGGGCTTCGGGATCGACCAATCCCGATATATCGAGGACATGGCGATGAATCAGGCGCTGAACCCTTGAACGGACGGTGTTTTCCGCCAGGTTCAGATGCTCTGCGATTTTTTTGAAGGACTCCCTGCCGTTTCGAAGCAGTTTGATGATCGACAGGGTCGCATCGTCGATTTTCATGCCGTTACCCCATGCCGGTCTTACGAGTTTTCCTCCCGGGACGAATCCCCGAGTCGGCTCGACGGCGGCCTCGCATGAGCGGGTGAGGTTTCGTGTGTCGGCTGCATTGTGCTTCGGAGAAAAGCCGGCCGCCGACCGGTGGACGGCCGGCGGCCGATGCCCCCCTCAACCCCGCAGAACAGGATTGCGGGCCGCCCCGGTTTCATCCAGGCGCCGGACCTTGGTTCTCGTCGGCGCCTGTTTGAGCGCGAGCGCGTCCGACTCGGCTTCGTGGACGATCGCCTTGACCGCATCCACGAACTGGTCCAGGGTTTCCCTGGATTCCGTCTCGGTCGGCTCGATCATGATCGCACCGTGTACCACCAGCGGGAAATAGATGGTGGGCGGATGAAATCCATAGTCGATCATCCGCTTGGCCAGATCCAGAGTGGTCGTCTTGTGGACTTCCAGGTTCTTGTCCGAAAAAACGCATTCGTGCATGCAGGGCCGGTCATAGGGCAGGTGCAGCACGCCCCGGAGCCGCTCCTTGAGGTAGTTGGCGGACAGCACGGCACATTCGCTCACTTTTTTGAGTTCAGGGCCTAGACTTAGAATATAGCTGTAAGCCCTGAGCAGAATCCCGAAATTGCCGTAGAAGGCGTGAAGCTTTCCGATACTCTCCGGGTGGTCGTGGGAGAGAAGGTACCGATCGCCCTCCTTGACGACACGCGGCACCGGCAGGAAGGGCTCCAGTTTCCGGCTCACGCACACCGGCCCTGCGCCGGGCCCGCCGCCACCGTGGGGCGTTGAAAAGGTCTTGTGCAGGTTGAGGTGAAGCACGTCGAGTCCGATCTTGCCCATGTCCGCATAGCCCATGATGGCGTTCATATTGGCGCCGTCACCGTAGACAAGGCCTCCCTTGGCGTGCACGATATCGCAGATGGCCCTTACGTTCTCCTCGAAAAGGCCCAGGGTGTTGGGATTGGTCATCATGATCCCGGCCGTGTCCTCATCCATGATCGCATCCACGGCTTCGGGAACCAGTACTCCCTCCGGTCCGGTGGCCACCGGTACCGCGGTAAACCCGCAGAGCGCCGCGCTTGCCGGGTTGGTCCCGTGAGCGGTGTCCGGAATGATGACCTTGGAGCGCGGCCTGCCCTGGTGCCGGTGGTAGGCGGCGAACATCAGCATACCGGCCAGCTCCCCCTGGGATCCCGCCGAAGGCTGGACGGAAGCGGCGCTCATGCCGGTGATTTCGCAGAGAAACCGCTCGAGATCATGAATGAGCCGGAGCGCCCCCTGGCACACTTCGAACGGAACGACCGGATGGGCCTGGGCAAAACCCGTGAGCCCGGCAAGCCGCTCGTTGATCTTGGGGTTGTATTTCATCGTGCAGGACCCCAGGGGATACATGCCGGTGTCCACGCCGAAATTCCACGAGGAAAGCCTTGTGTAATGGCGCACCAGCTCGACTTCGGAAAGATCCGGGAAATCCGGGCCTTCGCCGGCAAATTTCGGGTCCAGCGGCGCTCTTTCGACATCCCGGCGCGGCAAGGAGAAGCCCGTTCTTCCCTCTCCACCCCGCTCCCAGAGCAGGGGCTCGTCGAGGACCAGTCCGGTGGTTCCGATCATGGCTGCACCTCCTTGACCAGGGTGTCCAAATCCGCCTTGGAATGAATCTCCGTGACACAGAGAAGGTAGTGGTTCTTCAATTCGGGGAAATGGCAGCCGATCGGAAGGCCGGCGACGATCTTTCGGTCCCGGACCAGCCGCTGCCACCTGCCGTCGATACCGTCTCCGAAGTCGACGACAAACTCGTTGAAGGTGGGGGCCTGGAATGGAATGCGAAAACCCGCCGCCCCCAGAGCGTCCTTCAGGTATTCGGCCTTGTCGCGATTGAGGTGCGACAGCTCGCGGAAGCCGGTTCCTCCCAGAGCGGCCATGTACATGGCCGCGGACATGGCGCAAAGACTCTGGTTGGAGCAGATGTTCGACGTCGCCTTTTCCCTTCGGATATGCTGCTCGCGGGTGGAGAGCGTCAGAACGAACCCCCTTTTCCCTTCGGCATCGACCGTCTGCCCGACCAGCCGGCCCGGCATGTTCCGGACATACTGCTTCTTGGCGGCGAACATCCCCAGACCCGGTCCGCCGAAACTCTGGGGAATGCCCAGACTCTGGCCTTCGCCGCAGACGATATCCGCATCGAAATCGCCCGGGGGTCTGAAAACACCGAATGCCAGGGGCTCGGTGAAACCGGTCACGAAAAGGGCTCCGATGCCGTGGACGGCCGCCTCGACTGAAGGCAGATCCTCTACGCAGCCGAAGAAGTTGGGCGACTGGACGGCCACTCCGGCCAGATCGTCGCGTCCCTGGAGAGGCGCGAAGTCCGTCGTGCCGTCCGAACGAAAGGGCAGCGTCACGATATCAAAACCCGTGGGGCGGAAGTAGGTTTCCACCACCTGGCGATAGTGCGGGTGCACCAGGCTCGAAACGGCCACCGCCTTCTTTTTCTTCTGGATCCGGAGGGACATGAGCAGCGCTTCCGCCAGGGCGGAGGCGCCGTCGTACATCGAAGCGTTGGCTACATCCATGCCCAGCAGGCGGCAGACGAGGGTCTGGTATTCGAAGATCCCCTGGAGCGTTCCCTGGCTGACTTCGGGCTGGTAAGGGGTGTAGGAGGTGGAAAACTCGGAACGGGCGAGAAGGTACTGAACCGCCGAGGGAATGAAATGCGCATAACTGCCCGCACCCAGGAACACGCGGTACCCGGATGTGTTGGCCATCCCGCCCGCCAGTTCCTCCATGTGGGCGGCCAGCTCCCACTCGGTCATTTGCGGCAGCTTCATCTCGCGGTCACGGCGGCAGTCCGCCGGCACGGTGGAAAACAGATCCTTCAGGTCTCCCACCCCGACGGTCTTCAGCATGGCGGCAATGTCTTCCGGGGTATGGGGAAGGTATCTCATTCGCCCAATCCTTTCAGCATTTCAAGATAGGCCGCATGATCCATGAGGCGATCCAGTTCGCCGGGATCCGAGGCTTTTATCTTGAGCATCCATCCTTTGCGGTAAGGATCCTGGTTGACGAGTTCAGGGGAATCGGCAAGCTCATCGTTGACCGACATCACCTCGCCCCCGATCGGCATGAAGAGCTCGGAAACCGCCTTGACCGATTCGACGGATCCGAATTCGTCTCCGGCCTCGAAGGTTTCCCCCACTTCGGGCAGTTCAACGAATACCACATCCCCCAGTGCATCCTGGGCGTAATCGGTGATGCCCACCAGAATCTGGTCTCCATCCGGTTTCGCCCATTCGTGGTCCTTGGTGTAGCGAAGGTCTTCGGGCAGGTTCAGCTCCTCAATGGCCTTCATAATGTTGCCTCCCTTGGGTTTAGAGCAGGTCCTTGACAGGTAGCCGGGCCGTTCGGTCCGGCCGGATATCCTCGACGATGACGACTTTTATTTTCCGGCGTTCATCCTTCAGCTCGACGGTTTCACCGGCGTTCAAGGGGATTTCGGTCATCACGAAGCCGCAGCAGAGACCTTTTGGAGCAAAATCGCCGGGCTTGTCCGGGCTGGCGATGCTGTAAATGCGGTTCTGGTATCGTCCGATGCCCATATCGGAGACGCAGGTCAAGACCTTGCCGACCACACTGCCGGTGGCGTCGATCACGGTGGCGGGCGTCGACACCTTCCGCAGGTCGTATCCGACGAAAGGACGCGTGTACGGCGCGTCATCCGCCGCCAGAATCGCCCGGTCTCCCAGAAAAGACTTGGAAAAGGTTTCTCCATCCCTGGCCCATGGCAGCGCGAACGGCCAGGGATTCCGCACAAAGGGCCAGTCTCCGATGTCCTGGTGGGAAAGCGGCAGGACCGCGCCGGCTCTCAGGGAGTCCCTTGCGGCCAGTCCGCACGCCTCGATGCCCAGCGGCTCTCCGGCAGCGAGGATCCTTTCCCAGACGGGAACGATCGCATCGGCCGTGGTGAAGATCTCGAATCCGAACTCTCCGGTGTACCCCGTCCGCGAAAGCAGGATCGGGGTACCGTCATCGAGCCTGACTTCCGGCGTCTCCGAATCCAGCCCGGCATACCCTCCCTTGAAGGAGAAATAAGGCATCGCCTTGAAGACCTCGTCAGGGTCCTTCACTATCTTCTTGAGGACCTGTCCGGAAAGCGGCCCCTGGAGATCCATTTTCCCGAAGGAACCGTCGAGACACTCCACGACGGCATTGCGGCCGCCTCGCCGGGAATCGAGGTGCGCGGCCAGCTTCGCCCCCATCCCGGCATTGATCACCACAAGGAAATCCCCGGGCGCCAGCATGAAGCAGATGGCGTCATCCAGGACATGACCGTTTTCATCCGGAAAAATTCCATAGACGCAGCGCCCCGGCGTCAGGGGTTTTTTGGACGGTCCCATGCAGGCTTCGATATTGTTGGAGAAGCAGTACTGAAGCAAGGACAGGGCATCCGCACCGGACACCCGGATGGCGGACATGTGGCTGGTATCGAAAACGCCTGCGCGGGTCAGTACCGACAGATGCTCGCTTTTGGCGGACTGGTACCAGAGGGGCATCTCGAAGCCCCCGAATTCGGCGAAGGCGGCATGGCGGGAACGGTGCCAGGGAAAGAGGGGCGTGCGCTGGGCGGCCATTCGGGTCTCCCTTCGATGAGGGGTGAAAGGCAGGGCATTTTTGAAAAATACCTTAAAACCAGTAAGGAAATTTAAGGAAACAATCAAGCACAAAATTTCGATTGAATGATTCTGCAGCGTTTTTAACTCTTCCCGGGTTCCTCTCTCGCTGCCGGAGGCCGGGCGGGACGATCGCCCGCTCCGACAACGGGGAAAGTCCGCCCCGCCAATTCCGGTATTGCTTTCTCCCTCCGGTTTCCCGTAAATCCAAAAGTATCGTGTTGGCCGTGCAAACGATCCGATCCAGGAAGGGAGATCCCCATGAAACCCAAAATCTGCATTCTGGGAGCAGGCCCCGGCGGATACGCCGCTGCGGTGAGGGCCGCGCAGCTGGGCGCTGAAGTCACCCTGGTAGAGAAGGAGAACCCCGGAGGCACCTGCCTCAACTGGGGGTGCATCCCCTCGAAGGTGATGATCACCACGGCAGAACTCATGCGACACCTCGAAAAGGCGCGCCTCCATGGGATCGAGGTCGACGGCGGGGTACGCCCCCGGATGGACTGGCTGATGAAACGCAAGGAAAAGGTCATCAACGACCAGATTCAGGGACTCTACCATCTGTTCGATCGGCATCGAATCAACTACATCAAGGGAAGCGGTCGAGTGGACGGGCAGGGGATCGTTCGGATCCGGACCCCTGAAGCCGAAGAGGAGATCGTCGGCTGGGATCACCTGATCATCGCCACGGGCACGCGTCCCCAGGCGCTTCCCGGCCTGGCGTTCGACGGCAAGCGGATCCTCTCCAGCAACGACGCGCTTTGCCTGGCCGAAGTTCCGGCCTCGATCGCCATTCTGGGCGGAGGAGTCATCGGATGCGAATTCGCCTCGCTCCTGGCCTCGCTGGGCGCCCGGGTCACCGTCATCGAAGCGCTGCCAAGGCTTCTGCCGCTTCCGTCCGTGGATGAGGACCTAACGAAAGTGCTTCAGCGGGAGTTTAAAAAACGAAAGATCCGTTTCATGCTGAACCGAACCGTCACGGATGTGAGCACCGCCGGAGGCCGCCTCGAATTGACGACGGGACCGTCCCCCTTCCTGGAACATCCGTCCGAGCGGGATCGCCGCCCCGAGGTGCTCGAGGTGGCCTGCCTCCTCGTGTGCGTCGGCAGGGTCCCCAACACCCAGGGTATCGGACTCGATACGGTGGGTGTCACGCTGGATGGAAAGGGATGGATCATCGCCGATGAGCGGATGCGAACGGGCAGGCAGGGCGTCTGGGCCATCGGGGATGTTCTGGGACCTTCCCGCGTCATGCTGGCCCACGCGGCCACGGCCGAAGGAGAAATGGCCGCGGAGAATGCAATGGGAGGCGACAGGACCATGGACTACGGCAGGGTTCCGGGCGCCATCTTCACCCACCCGGAGGTGGCTTTCGTCGGTTTGACCCAAGCGCAGGCGGCGATCGAAAGCATTCCCTCGAGGGCGGAAAGCGTTTTGTTCCGGACCACCGGCAAGGCCCAGGTCATCGATGAAATCGCCGGGGAAGCGAAGGTCGTATTCAATGAGCAAACCGGCCAGGTGCTGGGGGTCCACCTGATCGGAGCCCACGCCACCGATCTGATCGCCGAAGCGACGCTCGCCGTCCGGCACCGGCTCACGGTGAAGGACCTGGCAGAAACCATCCATGCCCATCCCACCCTGCCCGAGGTCATCCACGAGGCCGCTCTGAAGGCCGTGGGACTGCCCCTTCACTGTTGATCGGGTTGGCCGGCGGGCGGCCCGATTTTCCGCACCGCCGGCTGTGGTGGACATCCCGATCGTTCGTCAATGGTGGGTCTCACCGGTTTCCATATCATCCTCACCTTCACCGGCCGGGGCCTCCTCCGACAACGACGGTTGGGCCATCATCGGGCACTGCCCCCGCTTTCCCGCCCCCATGCCGTGGCCTCCCCTGTCCTGCCCCCCCATGAAGTGCATCTTCAGCAACCGGGGACCCGCGATTTCATCGAAGCGTTTCTGCTGCTCGGGCGACAGTTTTTCACGAAGTTCCCCGGCAGCTTGAAGATGCAGGATTTTGATGTCGCCGCGTGCGGCTTCGATCTCGCGAACCTTGGCTTCCGCCGCCTTGAAATCCGGCGGGCTCTGACCGAAGAGTTCTTCCAGCTCCACCTCCGCGACGGCCATTTCGGCTCTTTTCCGTATCACGTCCTTCCTGAGCCGGTTGTGAAGAGTCCGGAAGGCCTCGACCTGGCTCTGGTCGAGGTCCAGGGCTTTCACCAGGCCGGCGAAATGCCCCCCGCCGTGGTGCCCGCCCCCCATTCCGCCCATATCCGGCCGCATCCGGTGCCTGGCCGCATCCGAAACATCCAACCCGATTACCGTCAAGGCCAAAATGCCAACTCCCAGCACGACCCATTTTTTCATGCTTCATTCCTTTCCGTTTTCGTTCCGGGCCACGGGCGCCCCATGCGATCCGACCGCCCGCATGCATCAGCCGGTATCGAGGCGCCACGGCCTCTAAAGTAGGGCCAGCCGGCCGGAGAGTCAAAACACGGCGGGAGGATCGGAACGAATCGAAACCCTTCGTCGGGGATCCGCAAGGAGGCGACACGAAAGTCCGGGGGCAGAGACTCCCTCGTCACGTCCGGAAGAATGGCAGGCTATCCCAACCGGTAACCGGCAGCCTCGAACACCGGCCCAAGATAGGCCAGGCTCTCCCTTCCGGCCTCGTCGGGGGAGTCGACGTACGGATAGAGCTCCAGGCTGATGTGGCCTTCGTAGCGCAAGCGTTTCATGGTGGAGAAGACACGATTGAAGTCGATGGCGCCGTGGCCGGCGATCAGGTGATTGTGGACACGGGTGTCCGCGATGTCTTCCACGTGAACGTGCCCGACCCACTCGTACAATTCCTCGAATGCCGCAGCCGGGTCCTCTCCGGCGCAAAAGAAGTGGCCGATGTCGAAATTGAGTCCCACCGCGGGGGATCGGACGGACTTGATGAACGGTTTGAATTCGCTGGTTTTCTCCATGAGAAGATTCGGTTCGGGTTCCACGAGAAGAGCGACGCCCAGCGCCTCAGCCTCGGGGACTACGCGATCCAAGCCCGCATGGAAGAGCCGAAAAGCCGCCTCCCGCGTCATCCCCTTTTCTATCGGACCGCCGGGAGGAATGGATATGTTCCTTGCCCCCAAGGCTTTTGCGACCTGAAGGCATCGAATCGTATGACGGATCCGGATCTCTCTTCGTTCCGCCTCCGGCTCGATCCAGGACGGGAGGTAGGTGTCTCCGACCGCAAATAGTGTGAAGGAATTGAGATTGGTGACCGTGAGTTCGTTGTCCTCGAGAATTCGTTTGATGCCCGCGACGGACGCTTCATCGAAATCCGGAGGATAAAGGTGGGGGCGGTCGCACATGATCTCGACGCCCTTGAAACCCAGGCGGGCAATCCGTTCCAGGGACTCCTCGAGCGTGCATTTGACATAGGCGTTGGTGCTGTATCCGAATACCATGGCTTCTCCCGAATTTCGCTGCGTCATTTCTTCCCGGCGGCGGCGGCCCCTGCGAGAAATCCCTCGAAGGAGGCCAGCCGGTCCATCTGCTCCTGAAAGGTGATCGGCGGATGGCGGCCTTCCGGCTTCTTGAAGTAGAAGCCCAGCTCCGGAAGCTGGCCTCCCCGGCCGGCCCGTTTTGCCGCCGCCACCCAGCGAGCGAGATCGATCAACATGGGGGCGGCCAATATGGAGTCCCGGCCTTGCAGGTTCAGCCGCAGACTCATCGGCAGGTCGAAAAGGCCCTTGACATCGATGACGTCCCAGGCTTCCTTGGCATCCCCTCTCGGCGGATAATAGTCGATGTGGACC
The DNA here is from genome assembly GCA_049366795.1 of Desulfobacterales bacterium. Classification (GTDB taxonomy): domain Bacteria; phylum Desulfobacterota; class Desulfobacteria; order Desulfobacterales; family UBA5852; genus CALNZV01. The sequence goes on along the minus strand of JBMNCP010000019.1, from coordinate 135,141 downwards.
TTGTGGCAGGGTTTCCCATACCGTTCGCCGACCGGATATCCGAGGACCGTGTCCAGCAGGTCCGTCTTGTTGGCGAGTTTACCCGCCGCGCAGGCGGGATTCATCAGGTTTTCCCCGTCCGCATTGCCCAGAATATTGAGGCTGTACCAGCCATCCACATAAAGATTTCGGGCCTTGAGCGCCGACGCCAGAACCACCTTGAAATACGTCTGACCGGTTTTGCCGTCTCGTCCGGCCATCGGACTCCCGTTGGCTTCCGCCTCGCGCACCAGCGCGGGCAGCGCAAGATCGTTCGGGGTGAAGTTCACGACCGGTAGCCCGCAGCGAATCGCCGCCACGGCGTAAACCAGGTCGCTGAATACCGCCGTGCTTTCCATTTCGGAAAGGCGCTGGAGGGAGATCCCTGGGTCGAGACCGCCGTCGGGGCATGCCGGAAGGAGATTCACGAACACCGGTTCCGCGCCCGGATGATCCGCGGTCAGCGATTCGATCTGGCGCACCAGCGCGTCGACCTGGTCCGCAACCGTCTGCAACGGACCCGGCGGGCGGAGGACCGTCACGGCATCCAGCTCACGGGCCCGGTCCTCCCACCGGGACTCGGACACGACACCGTGAAACCGGAGGGTCTCGGTCATGCTGCGCGCCGACACATCCCATCCGGCGACGCTGATGTCGGCAGCCTCCCCCAGAATGCCGGTTCGGCCCGTGGTCGTCAGGTAAGGAGCAACGGCTTCGGGGCGGTGCCATAAAAGATCACAGGCCAGCGTCATGGTGGAGCCGATCGCCCCTTTGACACCGGCGGCCAGAATCAGGAGGCTTCGGTGGTTAGTCATTTCCATTCGCTCAATCAACTCCGGAAAGAGGAGCGGAAGGGAACGGCCGCAGCCGCTGCTGCGGGGGAGGCCGCCCAGCCCGCATCTGAACAGGCGAGCACAAGGTCGAATTCTATAATCAAATCCCGGAACCGGGTCAATGCCGCTTTCGGAAATGCGCCAGATAATTCACTCCCGTAGAGGGCACCCGGCATGTGTATCTGAAAAAGGGAAGGTAACCAAAACCGGTATAATCCATCGGGTTCAGACCCGCATCCCGCCCCCATCGGCTCAATTCCGAGGGCCGGATGAACCTAGAATACCGGTGGGTGCCCCTGGCCACGATGCGAAGGATGGCTTCGGCCATGAAAACGGCCAGAAACCCGGCCAGCGGCGTCCTGTTGAGGGTTGCGAAAACCACGTCACCTCCCGGCTTCACGAGGTCCGCGCAGGACCGGACGATGGAGGCGGGATCCGGAACGTGCTCCAGCAGTTCCATGCAAGTCACGGCGTCATAGGCGGCGGGTTCGGCCGATGCCAGCGCTTCCGCCGAAGATACGAGGTAGCGGATGTCGAGCCGTGATTGTCTTGCGTGACGTCTCGCCACGGCCAGCGCGGTTTCACCCAAATCGATCCCGGTGACTATGGCGCCCTGAGCGGCAAGGACTTCTGCGAAGATCCCGCCGCCGCATCCCACATCCAGGAGCATCGCCCCCTTCAAACGAACCCGCTCGGCCACGTAGGCGGCTCTCAGCGGGTTGATATCGTGGAGGGCGCCATATTCTCCCGTCCGGTCCCACCACCGGTCGGCCTGGGCCTCGAATCGGTTCAATTCGCAGGGATCCACATTTTCCGGAAAGCCTTCGGGCATCCATGCTCCTTCCCCGGCCGAAGCCGAGTCACCGGTGCTCGACCACGCCAGGGGCCGCTGCATACGGACGAGGAAACCTGCCGCGGTCCCTTTGGCACCATAGCGCAAAAACCTCCTTCCGGCCAAGGGCAGGTCAGCCTTTCCTCCGGACGAGCCGGAGGGTGTTGCCGGTGACGCTCAGACTGCTCAGCAGCATGGCGCAAACCGCCACCAACGGGCTCAGCATTCCACTCATGGCAAGCGGGATGCTCACGACATTGTAGACAAAAGTCATCACCAGGTTCTGCCGGATCTTGCGGTTCACCTGCCGCGCCAGATCGAGAAATACGCCCATCTGCAAAGGGTCTCCCCCCATCAGCGTGATGTCCGCCGCCTCCCTGCCCAGGGGGTTTCCGGCAAAGACAGCCACCCCGAGATCGGATGCGGCAAGTGCCTGGGCGTCGTTCACCCCATCCCCCACCATCGCCACTGCGCCCCCGGACCTTTTGAGCGCTTCGACCACGTTCGCCTTGTCGGCCGGCAGCTGCCCGCCCAGGGCTTTCGCAATACCGAGGCGGCGGCCCGCCGCCTCGGTCACGGCGGGATCGTCCCCCGATACCAATACGGTGCCCAGGCCCCTTTGTCTCAGTCCCTCGATGGCCTTCCCGGCGCCCGGCTTGATCCGGTCGCCGAAATGCAGAACGCCGGCAACGACGCCATCGACACCCAGATAAACCCTTGAAACGAGCAGATCCGAGCCGTCGGCAGCCCCATCCGGAGACAACGCCGTTCGTTCCGGCATCCAGTCCGCGAGAAAGGAGGCCGATCCGATTCGGCAGCGCCTGCCGTCGATGAAGCCGGCCACACCGTTTTCCGCGGCCTCCCGGAGATGAACCACCATCGGTTGGCGGCCGGCGGCGTGGGCCGCACGGCGGATTTCGACCGCGATGGGGTGGTCGCTCCCCTTCTCGAGGCCGGCGGCCGCGGCCAGCACGGACTCCGGGGTCCAGCCGTTGGATGCGTAGATGCCGCGCAATGCCCATCGGGCCTCGGTCAAGGTTCCGGTCTTGTCGAACACGACCGTCCGGACCCGCCCGGCCGACTCGAAGGCGCCGAACTCCCGGACGAGGATGCCGTTTCTGCCCGCCAGGGAGATCCCTGCCACCCGGGTCAAGGGGATAGCGATACCGAATGCGCACGGGCAGGAGATCACCATGACCGCGATGGCGCGCTCAACCGCTGAGTTGATGGACAGACCGGCAGCCATGCCGACGGCCAGTGTCCCGGCCGCCAGCGCGAGAACGACCGGCACGAACCATCGCAAAAGGAGGTCCGTCCGGTCCTCCATGGTGGTCTTCTTCTCCAGGGTCCCTTCCATGATCGTGACCATGGCGCCCAGTGTCGAATCCGCGCCGACCTTCTCCGCTCGAACCCGGAAGTCCCCTTCTTCAACGGTTCCACCGGCCATCAGCCGGTCTCCCGGCGACCGGGGCAACGGTCTCGACTCCCCGGTCAAAACGGCCTCGTTGACCACCCCGGCGCCTTCCACCACGATACCGTCCGCCGGAATCCGGTCTCCTTCCCCGACACGGAAGATGCCGCCGGGTTCCAGTTGTCCGGCGTCAACGTACCGGCCCCTGGGAAAGCCGGTAGTGCACAGTCTGACCTTCCGCGGAAGCAGTGAGAAGAAGTGTCCCAAATCCTCATGAATCCGCTCTCTCGCGTTTCTTTCGAGCAGCTTTCCCAGGAGAACCAGGGTGATCAGCATCGATGCGGTATCGAAATACAAATGAATGCTGCCGCGCAGAAAATTGAAGACGCTGTAGCCCCATGCGGTGCCGGCGCCGACCGCGATCAGCGACTCCATTCCTGGAGATCCCATTACGATGCCCTTCCAGCCTCGCACGAAAACCGGACGTCCCCCGTAGAGCAGCACCGCCGTCGACAGAATCAGAATCGGCCAGGAGAGTTTCCAAACGGCGTCGTCCGGCAGTTCGAAAAAAAAGCCCGAGTAAAGGGAGAAGGAGAGCATCATCACGTTCATGACGAGAAAGGCGGAAATTCCGAACCGGAGGAATTCTCGACGCTTCTCTCTCCGGACGTCATCCGTGCCCGTCTCGACGGCCTGATAGCCCAGGGAGTCAACCACGGCCGAGATGATGGCAGGCGAGGCTGCCAGGGGATCGTAATCCACCTTGAGGCGATCCGCCGCGAAAAGGCAGCTGGCGTCGAGAATGCCGCCCTTCCGGCGCAGAGCCTCCTCGATCACCCAGCTACAGGCCGGGCACCACATCCCGATCACGTCGAAATGGACCGTCAGGGCGGACTCGCATGATTCTCCGGATGGATGGCTGTCTTCGGCCCGGCGGCGCTCCGATTGCCGGCTCCCGGAGGGGGCCTGCACGTCCGACTCTGAAGACGGTATGACGCCAGCCTCCCTGCATCTTCTGAAGATCTCAGTCTTTCGGAAGGCTTCAGGATCGACCGCACCGGAAATCTCGACCAGCATGGAGAACACCTGGCGGCATCCGGGACAACAGAAGCGGTAGGTTTTCCCCGCCTGATCCAGCCGGAAGTCTCCGGACTGCAAGTTCAATCCGCAGAGATCGCATTGGCCGGGGGAGGGTCTGTCGATTTGGCTCGCGCAGGGCAGCGGGTCGGTTTTGGGTGTCATGGAACGATGGCTGGCGTCATCCATGGAGGAGATATTGCCGCGGGGGTGAATCCGAAGCCGGGTTGGCGGTCGTCAACCCGGCCAGCGGAAACTTTCGGAACCGGCATTTCATGAAGAGTTCAGGGGCGAACCCCCAGAGACTTGACATAATGGACGATTTTCCACCGGTCCTCCGGGAGAATGGTCGTCGCCAGGGCCGGCTGGCGTCCGCCCGGAATTCCGTAACTGATTTCGTGAAAGATCGTCCCGTCGGCCAGGGACTGGACCCGGGCGGACCGGAGATCTCCCGGCAGTGGGGCGAAACTCTGCCCCACGGTTCCCTGGCCGTCGTAATCGGGGCCGTGGCACATGTAGCAATAAAGGAAATATCCTGTTTTCCCCTGCTCGAGGACCTGTGGGTCGGCACCGGAATAGGGTGAGACGAGCGACTCTGGAACCGCGGCCAGATAAATCGCCTCCGCATCGCGGATGTCTGCACGAGGCGCCTTCATCAACACCACCGAAGGATTTTCCGAACCGCTCGATACCGGCACGACGCCTTTTTCCATCACCAGCATCGGCTTCTCGTAAGGTTTGACGGCAGGCGTCTCCCACATTCGGCCGGGTCTGAAGTAACGATCATACACGAACAGCGCGCTGTAGGCGGCAAAAAAAACGGTGAGCGCCGCGCAGACCAGGATCAGGTTCTTCTTCATCTACCTGCCCTCCGGGCCGCGAATATGCTGCGGGTAGGGAAGAGGCCGATAGATCGCGGCAGGCGATTCGGCCGGCACCTCGTTGACCGGTCGGAAATCCCAGTCGGGCTGGCCAAGATCCCCGATCCACTTCAGGGCAAATGCGCCCTTCAGCAAGATCAGCAAGGCCAGCATCATTACGACTCCCCATGTATAAGCGGCCGATTCCCGGTGTGTCGCGGTTTCCATTTTCAGACCCTCACCCCCAATTGGCCGTGAAACCAGATATAGAAGAACCCCCAGATGACGGTGCCGGCGATAATGAGCGTCACCACCAGCGGAAACGGCTCATCGCGGTCTTCGATGCCCTCGACGAAGGTGTGGACCACTTTGACTTCCGGCTTTTCTCCGGGCCGGGGCCTGAAGTGGCTGTAGGCCAGACCCGCCGCGAAAAGCAGCAGAAAAATGAGCGCAGGGAAGAAGTACAGCATGAAATGCTGGAAATTGATCAGTTCGAAATATCTGCCGTGCATGGATCGACCTCCCGGTCATGGGCGAGGGGTTACCACCGGAACAACGTAAAAAAAAGCACCGCGGACATGGCGGCCAGTCCGGCCATGAAGAGCCCCAGAAGCACCACGGCTTCCAGGCGATGCATCCGGCCCGCCCCGGTACCCGCGGTTTGAGCTCCGTCTTCCAACGGCAGATACCGGATGCGCTGCTGATCGGAAAACTGGCCATTTCTGACGGCCCAGAAGAACACGATCAGACTGATGATGATTCCAGCCAGCATGTAAACGATGAAATAGGGAAAGTACATGGGACCTCAGGGTTTCTCGTAAACAGGTTCATACGAAGCGTCGATTCCCCTGGGCGGCCCGTTGGAATCCACCTCGTCGATGAAGTTGTAGGCAATGTAGTTGCCGACATCCCAGATTTTTTCGGATTCGAGCTCCTTCTTGAAATAGGGCATGGCGGTTCCGGTGATTCCATTCATGATCTGGTAATAGATCGCCCCTCCGGATATGGTTCGCCCCTTGAGAATGGTGAAATTCAGCGGTGGCGGATAGATCCAGGGCTGCGCGTCCCCCATGCCGTCGCCCACCGGCCCGTGGCAGCCGATGCAGAACGTCTGGTAGATCATGCGGCCACGCGCGAGGCTGTAGTCACTCGCGGCGTAGGGGTTGGGGATGTTGCGCCAGCCTTCGGGGATGATGTCGGCCAGCCACTTTGCGTTGGCCTCGATGCCGGCCTCGTAGGCCTCGATGGAGACGTTCTTCCAATGTTCCTGCCGCTCCATCCGCTGATCCGCCGCCTGAAGCCCCAGGCTCTGGATGTAGCGGGTGAGCTTCCGGAGGTTTTCCATCCCCAGGTGCTCGAACGGCGGCATGATGGACGCAGGACGGGTGAATCGTGGATTGATGAAATGGGCGATATGCCAGTCGTCCGGGTGCTCTCCCCCTTCCTGGGAAAGATCGACCCCCGTGCGCTGGGAGCCCAAGAGAATGGGTTCGTCCTGGATGTAGTCGCCGGCCTGGGCGATGCGGGTGGCGCCATGGCCCCAGTCGATCGCCCGGATGGACTGGGTGTGACAATATACGCAGCCATTGGCGATATACAGCATCCGCCCCGCGGCTTCCTCGGACGTCCGGTCCCGGTATATTTCCGAAGGGGTGTAGTCCGCCTGCGCATAAGGCCAGAACACCACCACGAAGGTCACGGCCGCGAGGATCGTGACCGCCCCCAGGGTGACGGCGGCGGGGGTCATCTTCAGGTTCATGGACGAACTCCTGAGGGGTTGAAGAAAAGCGTCCGGATCACGTTATAGAAGCCGATATAGGCGCCGCTGACGATCAGAAGGCCGAGGGACGCCCGTATTACGTAATAGAGGTGGATTTCCGGGAGCACCCGGTAAACCGTCTCGCCGGCGAACCAGGCGTTGCCCTGGATGAGGCCCACCGTGGTCAATACGATGGCGAAGCCGGTGATGCCGATCAGCACCAGCCAATATTGCAGATCGGCCAGGAACCGGCTGTAGAGCGGTTTTCCCGTGAGCCTGGGCAGAACGTAGTACAGGCCGCCAAGGGCGATCATCCCGGCAAATCCCAGGACGCCGATGTGGGCGTGCCCGACCGTCCAGTTGTTGAAGTGGGTGACCCGCTGGACCTGGGGCAGGGCCATGAAGGAGCCCTGGATACTGACGATGAAATACATGATCGTGCCGGTGAACACGAATTTCCCGGCGACGTCCGCATGGATCTCGCCCAGCTTCCCCTTGGCCGTGTACCAGATGTTGATCAGAAAAACCATGACCGGAATGACCATGGCGATCGAGTCGGTGACGGCCAGTACCTTGAGCCAGGTGGGGACCGGGACCTGAAGCAGGTGGTGCGTGCCGATATGGGTGTAGACCACCAGAAGGCTCCAGAACCCCACGAGGGACAGGGTATGGCTGTACAGCGGATTGCGGGTGACCAGCGGGATGACGTAATAGGCCACCCCCAGGGAAAGCGGGGTCAATAGCAGGCCGAAGATGTTGTGCCCGTAAAACCACAGGATGATCGCATCCGGGATTCCCAGCAGAGCGCCGGTATCCGGACGCCAGATCACGTTGCCGAGGCAGTAGGTGAGGCCGGTCAGGATGACGGCCGCCGAGATATACCATACGGAAACATACAGCACAGGCTCCTTTCGCTGGCGGATGGTCAGCACCAGGTTGACGAAGACCATGGCAAAGGCCAGAACGACCAGCATATCCGCCGGCCAGATGAGCTCGGCATACTCCCGGCCCTGGCTGTATCCGGCGGAGAGCCCGACCACTCCCGAGATCACGGCCACGTTCCAGACCAGCACGGCCAGCACGCCCAGCCGGTCGCTGTACAGTTCGGTCTTGAGCAGCCGCGGCACGATGTAGTGGCCCGCCGCGAGAAGACCGGGTGTCGTGAACCCGAAGAGGACCAGGTTGACGTGGATGGGGCGAAGCCGCCCGAACTGTAGATAAGGGATGTTGGATAGAAAATCCGGGGCAATGAGATACCCGGCGGCGATCAGGCCGACGGTGGTCGCCACGGCGAACCAGAAGGCCGAGGTCAGCGTGAAAGCCTTCGCTGTATAGTGGCGTGGTGCGGCGGTTTCAGCCATGAACGGCACTTTCCTTTCCAGTACGATTACAGAAGGCGCCGGCCGGGGTCCGGCATCCTTTCAGCTGTGGCAGGCAAGCCAGCAATCCAGGTTGACCTTCTCCCTCGTGTGGCAGTCGATGCAGAAGCCCATGTAGAAATGCGTTCCCTTGATCCGGTCCTGCGTTTCCACCTTGCCGTGGCAGGACTCGCATTGAAGGCCGAAGCGGATGTGGCGTTCGTGGTTGAACAGTACGTGCTCGGCCAGGTAATTGGCCTTTACCCAGGGAGTGGGCGTTTTCGTGTTGAAATACTCGTGTTCCTTCTGGATCCACCAGTGTTTGGTGATGATGTAGTTGTGGCAGTAGAGGCACTTTTCCACGGGCGGAAGCCCCGGATGGTTGGACTGCCCCACGTACGGGTGGCAGAACTGGCACTGGATGGCCTTGACGCCGACGTGCAGGCGGTGGCTGAACGGAATCGGCTGCTCGGGTCCGATCATGCCCTGGGGCGGGTGATAGAAGAGGAACAGGAAGAGCGCCACCAGCAAGGCGGAACCGCCGGTCAGCGAGAGCGGGGCCCAATTGCCGGCCATCCACCGCCAGGCGTTTTTGATCGCATCCATCAGTGTGCTTCCTCGGGTTTGAGCCGGAACAGTTCAGGAAACAGGCTGAGATAACCGGTGATCGCGATGCCCATGAGACCCAAAAAGCCCCCGGTGATCAGGATGTCGGTCACCCCGACAGGGATCGACTCGGCATGGTGCCCCATGGCGGGTCCCAGCAGCAGCAGGTGCTCGGCCCACATCCCTGCGATGATGACGGCGCAGAAGAACATCATGAACCCCGGCATGGTCTTGACCCGCCGGTTCAGCAGCACCAGAAACGGGATGACGAAACAGACGGCAAAGACCCCCCACGCCAGTACCTTCCACGGAGACGAGTAAAGGCGCTCCACGATGTAGGCGGTCTCCTCCGAAATGTTCCCGTACCAGATGACGACGAACTGGGCATAGAAAAAGTCCGCCCAAACAAGGCAAAAAGCGAAGAAGAGCTTTCCGATGTCATGGAAATGGCTGCTCGGAAGCTCGAAGCCGTTGTCTTTTTGAAGGTGGAGCGCCGCAGCCAGGATGATGAGCCCGCCGAACCCGATATAAACGGCCTTCACGAAGCTGTAGGCCCCGAAAAGGGTCGAGTACCAGTGGGGGTCCGCCGCCATCACGAGATCGTATCCGATGAGCGACAATACGACGGTGAACGCCAGCATGTAAAGGAAGCTCAGGATGCTTTTGCGGGAACGGATCCGGTCCTCCCGGCCCCGGTTTCCGCCGCCCGCGAATAGCCGCCGGATCCAAGCGCCTTTTTGGGCGGGATCGAGCTTGAGTCTCAGCGCCTGGGTGAGATAGGCGAATCCCAGTCCGTAGAGGATGACCAGCGCGGCGAGGTCGCGGGAAAAAAGGAAATCGATGTTGAGCCAGACCTCCTTGCCATGAAGGTCCTGGTGAATCCAGGGGAAAACGTGCTCGCGCCCCAGATAGAGAACCAGGAAGAGTCCGATCGATACCGGAAAGAATGCGACAAAGGACTCGGAAAGGTTGGACAGGGGACCGCTCCATCGCGCCTTTGCCATGTGCATGATCGTCGAGAAGAGAAAGGCGCCTTGGGCGATGGCCGACCAGACGAGGAAATTGATCAGGTAGGCCTGCCATGCCCGCTCCGGATGTTCGCCGAGGGCCTGAACCAGAAACGTGCCGGCACCGACTGCGGTCAGGCCCAGAAAAATCCATTTCGAAGACGATGGCTTCATGGTTGATTTCGCCGTTCAGGGTTGGGGTTCACGGTCTTCCGGTTTCGCGCGGAGTTCTTCGACTTCCGCTCCCTGCTTTCGCAGAAAATCCACGAGCGCGTGTTTTTTCTCCTCCGCGCAACTGGCGACCACCCCGAAATACTCCCCCGAGCACTTGGGGTGATATTCATCCAGGCCCTTGAAATCAGGGAGCCGAGCTTCGTTGATCAGTCCGATCACATTGCCGAATACCGAAAACAGGATCGTGAATTCGAATCCGACGATGAAGAAGGGCACCATCGCCGCCACGGGCTTCCCGCTCACCACCAGGTTCCATTGCCCCGCGCAATAGATGGCCAGCAGAAAACCGGTGAAGAACCCGATGATCCCGCCCACGAGCGTGTAGTACCCGACGCGGCTCTTTTTCAGGCGCAGCGCATCCAGGATCCTGTGGCTCGGGACCGGGCCGTGGACGCGCTTGAGGGCCCATGCGCTGTCCCGCAAGGCGTGGATGGTGCCGATCACCTGGTCTTCATCCCTGAACAGCCCGATCACGGAAATCTCAGCCGCCATGCCCGCCTCCTCCCACAAGCGTTTCTTTCATCTCGGTCATGGATACCGATGGCAGATGCTTCACGAAAAGACAGTACAGAAAGAAAAAGAATGAAAAGCTCCCGATCATGATACCGATTTCGATCAGGGAGGGCGAGTAGAGCCCCCAGGCGTGTGGCAGGAAGTCCCGGGAGACGCTCGTGACGATGATCACGTAACGTTCGTACCACATGCCGATGTTGACGAAGATGGAGATCGCGAAGAGCAGCGGGATGCTGGTCCTGACCTTCCGGATGAGGAAGGCCAGCGGGATCACCGTATTGCAGATCACCATGATCCAGAAGCCCACCCGGTAGTCACCGGTGGGCCGGTAGGAGAAGATGTATTGCTCGACGGTGTTTTGGCTGTACCAGGCGATGAAGAACTCGGTTCCGTAGGCAAATCCCACGATGAGGCCGGTGAAGACGATGGTTTTGGCCACGTTCTCGAGCACCGAGGTGGTGATGATTTTCTGGAAGCTGAAGATTTTCCGCAGCGGGATCATCAGGGTCAGCACCATGGCCAACCCCGAATGAATGGCGCCGGCCACGAAATAAGGGGCGAAGATGGTGGTGTGCCAGCCGGGGACGACCCCCAGTGCGAAGTCCCAGGAGACGACGCTGTGCACCGAAATGACGAGCGGGGTTGCCAGCGCGGCGAAGAACAGGTAGCCCCGCAGGTAGTGCCGCCACTGCTCGAACCGCCCGTCCCACCCCATCGACAGGACTGTGAAGATCTTCTTCCGGACGCCGGTGGCGCGGTCGCGGATAATGGCCAGGTCGGGCAGCATTCCCGTGTACCAGAAAAGGGAGCTCACCGTCAGGTAGGTGCTGATCGCCACCACGTCGAACATCAGCGGGCTGGTGAAGTTGGGCCAGAGGTTGCGCTGGTTCGGCAGCGGGAACATGTAGTAGACCATCCAGACCCGGCCCAGATGGATGAAGGGAAAGAGACCCGCGATACAGACGGCGAATACGGTCATGGTCTCGGCGGCGCGGGCGATGGGGTTTCGCCATCCCGCGCGGAACAGGTGCAGAATGGCCGAGATCAGGGTCCCCGAATGGGCGATACCGACCCAGAAGACGAAGTTGATCAGGTAGGTTCCCCATGCCACGGGATTGTTCATCCCCGCGACGCCGACCCCGACGAAAATCTGGTAGAGCCAGCAGCCCGCACCCAAAAGAACGCCTGCGAAAAGCAGTCCGATCAGGACCCAGTACCCTTTTCCGGGGCGCTCCAGGGTGTTCAGAACCGTCTGGTCGATGGCGGCGAACGTGAGCTCGGACATATCGGTTCAGACCTCCTGGGTCACCTTCTTGAGGTAGATGACGGCCGGTTTGGTATTGAGATATCCCATCACCTGGTAGGCGCGCGGGTCGTCCACCATTCGGCGCACGCGGCTTTCGGGATCCATGAGATTGCCGAAAATCAGGGCATCGGTCGGGCAGGTCTGAACGCACGCCGGAATCACCTCGCCGTCACGGATCTCCCGCTTCTCGTTCTTGGCGACGTTGTGCCCGGCCTTGATCCTCTGGATGCAGAAGGAGCACTTCTCCATGACGCCCTTGCTCCGGACCGTCACGTCGGGGTTGAGCTGGAGGTGCAGCGGATCCGGCCAGGTGTAGGTGAACCAGTTGAACCGCCTCACCTTGTAGGGACAGTTCTGGGAGCAGAACCGGGTCCCGATGCATCGGTTGTAGATCTGGTTGTTCAGCCCTTCCTTGCTGTGATGGGGCGCATACACAGGGCATACGGACTCGCAGGGCGCATTGTCGCAGTGCTGGCAGGGCATTGGCAGAAAGACGACCCGTTCCGGCCGCTCCGGCTCCACATATCGCTGGATCTGGAGCCAAGCCATCTCCCGTCCCTCGGTCATTCGCTTTTCCCCGACCACCGCCAGATTGTTCTCCGCGTAGCAGGCCGCGGCACAGGCTTCGCAGCCGATGCAGCGGTCGAGGTCGATCACCATTCCCCACCGGTAGCCCTGGTGTTGATGGGGCCGGTAGATGTCCCTTTTGCGGTTGTCATAGCCTTCCGGCAACGGCAGGGTGAGTGGAAAGTCGTCCATGGTGAGGCCCGGCGGTTTCACGGCCTTTTTTCCGACGTCGGATTCGGGAATGGAAATGGCGATCTTTCGCTCGTATTGATGCCGGCTTCCCGAAGCGGAGGCCAATGCATCCTTCTGGCCCACGGGTGCAAGGCGGATTCCGTCCGCCGAGAAACCCGGTCCTCCGGAGATGGGATCCGTGGCCGGAGAAAGACAGCGTACCGGGTTCGCACCCCTCCGGTCGGCGAACCGGCCGTATCCGGTGTGTCCCTGCCCCACTGCAACCAGGATCACACCCGGACGAATGCCGTCCCAGCCGTATGCCGGCAGCTCCACCTCGGACTTCCCTGCCGTGATCCGGATCCGGTCCCCTTCGGAGAGGTTCGAGTCGGTCATCGTCTCGGAGTGCATCATGGCGGGAGTCTGCCAGGCCAATTGGCTCAGGGGGTCCGGTATCTCGTTCAACCATGGCCGGTTGGCGCCGCGGCCGTCGAAAAATCGGATCGAAGGGGCGGCGATCAGGACATTCCCGACCGGTGGATCGATGATGCCGTCGAAGGCGAGCTGGAGATCGGCGGCAGAGATGATGTGCTGGGGATGCCGCGTCGAGGATTGTACCGAAAGGAGGCCGCCCTCCTGGAACGCTTTCACCCATTCGGCTTCGTCGAGAATTTCCCGCTCCGTGGCCATCCGGCCCGCCAGATAGTCCTTGTAGGTCCTGGCCGGCGGCCCCCCGTCGAAAGCCGTCGACAGGAGCAGATCCCCCACGGCAGGGGCATCGCTCATGCGTCCCATCGCCGGCTGGAGGATACCGACGGCGTCGCTCCGGCCCGCGTATTCGTCCCAGCACTCCAACGGCATCCGCACGGGCAGGATCAAATCGGCGAGCGCCGCCGTTTCGTCCATCGCGGAGGCCATCGCCACCACGAAGACCGAATCTGAGCCCAGAGCATCCTCTACGCCGCTGTCGGGCGGCAGGCTGTAGACCGGGTTCACGTTGCTGAGCAGCAATAGGTCCGTGCCGCCTTCCAACCCGGAGAACAGGTCGAGGATGTCCATCCGGGATCCGGCCGATTCAACGCGGTAACGGCGCTCGAAATCCATCAGGGAAAGTTTCGGATCGAGAACCAGGTTCAGGAGGTTGCAGGCAATATGGGTCTGAAGGCTGTTCGACCCGGCGCCGGCGTTGCCGCATCCCAGAACGAGAGGCTTCCTGGCCTGGAAAAGCCGGGCCGCGAGGGAATCGTAGCTTTTGGCCCGGATGCCGGCAAGGGACAACACCCGCTCCTTTCCGTAAGGAAGGACGATGCGTTCCAGGTTCGTGCGAAGATCTTCCGGCAGATGTTCGGCCCGGCCCACATCCAGCGCGATCTGAAGCAGACCCAGGGCGACCGCCGCCTCTCCGCCCGGCCGGCATGAGACCCATCGGTCCGAGTTGGATCCGGTGAGACCCTGGTAGGGCGCGACGTGAACGAAGACACCCTTCCGGCCGTTTTCATACCGGTGCATGGCCTTGAATTTCCACGCATATTCGATCGGTGACAACCAGGTTTCGAGAAAATCCGCGCCGAAAGAGAGGAGGAAATCGCTTTCGTCCATCCGGTAGGAGAAAAGGCCGTCGATCCCGAAAACCATGCGGTTTGCCGTTTTGAGGGCCTCATAGGCATAGGGCTCGTAAACCAGCGGCGGATCGCTTCCCCAGAAGGCCATCGTCTCGCTCATGAGCCCGTAAAGGGTGTCCCCGACGGTTTCCGTGACCATGCGGATGCGTCCGGGACCCCTGCGGGCCGTTTCCGCAGCCTTGGTTTTCAGCAGCCCGATCGCATCGCCGTACCCCAGGGGCTTCCATTGTCCGCCTTCCTTGACCATGGGGGTCTGAAGACGGTCCGGGTCGAATACCCCCTGGAGGGCCGCCTGGCCGCGCATGCAAAGCTTTCCGCGATTGACGGGATGAAGCGGATTGCCCTCCAGCTTGATGACACGCCCTTCCCGGTTCTTGGCCAGCACACCGCAGCCCGCCGGGCACTCCCGGCAGGTCGTGGCGTACCACGTGGGTTGGCCGGCCAGCATGTCGTGCGGCGCCTCGACGAGGGCGAACAGGTTTTTCTCCGGATCTCCCGAACAACCGGCAGCGAATGCCACGCTGCCCATTCCGGCAATCTTGAGAAACGTTCTACGGTTCATGGAAGGCTCCATCCCCTGATGGATGACGACAAGTGAGTTTCGTTCTGAAAACCGACTGTTCCGGAGCGCCGCTGAAGGGGAAGTATTGCAGAAGAAATGCAATGAATCTGCAATGGAAGCTCCATCTATACTGGACCCCCTCAGGACGTGTCAAGTTGGAACCGCGCTCTAACCCACTGAAGACGCTTTGTATAGACGACATATCAAGCCAGGGATCAAATCGACATCACCCATCGGACCAGCTGAGCCAGCAGCAGCATTCCGGCGAGGCCTCCGCACCACAGGACGGCAAACCACAGCCATTGACGCCGGTTAGTAAATGGCCTCATGGGATGCCTTTCCCCTGAACACGTAATAGCAGAAAGCCGTGTAGGTCAGGACCACCGGCAGCATGACCACCGTACCGACGAGGAGCAGCGATTGTGACGATCCGGCCGCGGCGGCCTGCCGGAAAGTGACTTCGAAAGGTACGAGCCATGGCCAGAGGCTGATCCCCAGCCCGAGATATCCCGTCAAAAACACGCCAAAGCTCAGGAAAAAGGGTCGAAACTCGTTTCCGGCGTGCAGGTCCCTCCAGATCAGGATAAAAAGGACCAGGCTCGCCGTCGGGATCGGCAGCAGGTAGAAGAAATTGGGCATGCTGAACCAGAGCGTCCGGATGTCCGGATTCATCATGGGCATGCTGATGCTCACGATCGCCAGGAACAGGCCGACGTAGCCCAGTACGTATGCAGCGCTTTTACGCGCCCACTCCTGGGTGAGTTCGTCGGTCTTCATGACGAGCCAGGTGGCCCCCAGAAGGGCGTAGCCGAACACCAATGCGGCGCCCACCATGACGCTGTATGCGTTCAGCCAGTCGAAGGCCCCACCGGCGAAGCTCCTGCCGTCCACCTGGATCCCCTGAACGAAGGCGCCCAGAATGCTGCCCTGCATGAACGTCGCCACGAGGGAACCGAAATGGAATGCATAGTCCCAAATCCGCCTGGATTTGTCGGCCTTGAACCGGAATTCGAAGGCTACCCCTCTGAAAATGAGACCGAGCAGCATGAGGATGACCGGGATGTAAAGCGCGGGCATCAGAATCGAATAGGCCAGCGGGAATGCGGCGAAAAGCCCTCCGCCCCCGAGAACGAGCCAGGTTTCGTTTCCGTCCCAGAAGGGGGCGATGGAGTTCATCATGCGGTCCCGGCACATATCCGACGGGGCGAACGGGAAGAGAATGCCGACGCCCAGATCGAAGCCGTCCAGCAGCACATACAGGAAAATGGCGGTGGCGATGAGGCCGAACCAGATGAGCGGCAAATCCAGGACGCTTTCGAAACTAAACATGCTGGCCCCCTTTCCCCCTGACCAGGCCGGTGACGATGGGCGGTTCCTTGATCCCATGGGCGCCGTACGCCGGCTCTTCGACGTCGGGGCCCTTTCCGATCAGCTTCACGATGTAATAGACGCCGGCCCCGAAAATGAAGCCGTAGACGATGACAAAGGCCGTCAGGGACATGGCGACCGGTGACCCGGGTACCGGGGACACCGCCTCCGCCGTGGTCATGATACCCTGAACGACATAAGGCTGGCGGCCGATTTCCGTAACGAACCATCCGGCCAGCACCGAAAGGAAACCGGCCGGCGTCATGGCTATGCACCAGTACTGAAACCAGCGGGTGTCGAACAGCCGTTTCCTGAAGTGGAGGATCAGGGCGATGAGCCCGGTCAGGATCATCAGCGCGCCCAGCCCCACCATCAACCGGAAGGTCCAGAACACCCACGCCACCGGTGGCCGTTCGGCGGCGGGCCACTCCTTGAGTCCACGGACTTCACCCTCCAGATTGTGGGTCAGGATCAGGCTGGTCAGCTTGGGGATCTCGACCGCGTAACGGGTGGTTTCGGCCTCCTGGTCCGGCCACCCGAACAGCTTGAGCGGCGCCCCCCGACGGGTTTCCCACAACCCCTCCATGGCGGCGACCTTGGCCGGCTGGTGTTCGAAGGTGTTCAGCCCGTGCAGATCCCCGAAGAGCAACTGCATCGGGGCGACGAAAACCGCCATGATCATGGCCATTCCGAACATCACCCGTGCATGCTTCACATGGAATCCCCTCAACAGGTAGTACCCGCCCACGCCGCCGACGACGCATGCAGTGGTCAGGTAGGCGGCCGTCGTCATGTGAACGAAGCGATAGGGAAACGACGGGTTGAAAATCAGTGCGATCCAGTCGACCGGGTACAGCAGGCCGTCCGCTCCGATGCGAAACCCCCGAGGCGTCTGCATCCAGCTGTTGGCCGACAAGATCCAGAACGCGGAGATCAGGGTCCCGGCCGCAACGATGAGGGTGGAGGCGAAGTGCATTTTCGGGCTGACGCGGTCCCACCCGAAAAGCATGACGCCCAGGAAGGACGCCTCCAGGAAGAAAGCCGTCAGCACTTCATACCCCAGCAGCGGACCGAGCACGTTGCCGGCCCGGTCCGAGAACACCGACCAGTTGGTGCCGAACTGAAAGGACATGACCACACCGGACACCACGCCCATGCCGAAGGTCACGGCGAAGATCTTGACCCACATCCGGTAGATCTCCGAATAAACGGGGTTTCCGGTTCTCCGCCACCGCCATTCGAGCACCGCCAGCCAGCTGGCCAGCCCGATGGTGAACGCGGGGAAAAGGATGTGAAAGGAAATGGTGAAAGCGAACTGGATGCGCGCCAGCAGGGTGGGATCAAGGTTCTCGATCATGATGGGCCCTAATCCTTGGAAATGGGTTGCGAATTGGGTTTGACGGGAATTCAGCTGGATTTTAATCGATTGGAGGCATTCCGTCGACCCCGGATTTTCGGGGGCGAAGGATTTAGCCGCGATGGACAGGGGGCGCGGGGTCCGGAGGACGGCCGCATCATCGGGAAGCCTTGGGTAGGATGTGGGTCGCCGCGCCAAGGAAGATTTCCGCCGCTTCCCCTTCCGTTTCCGAAAGCGTGGGATGCGGGTGGATCGTCAGGGCCAGATCCTCGGCAAGCGCGCCCATTTCAATGGCCAGCACTCCTTCGCTCACGAGGCTTTCGGCATTTCGCCCGCAGATGCCCACCCCCAGGATTCGTTGGGTGTCGGCGTCGACGATCAGTTTGGTGATTCCCGCGGGGGCACCCATGGTCGTCGCCCGGCCGGAGAACTTCCACGGAAACTTCTCCACTTTTACACTCCGCTTCTGTCGCCTGGCGTCTTCCTCCGTCAAGCCCGCGTATGCGATCTGGGGATCGGTGTAGACCACGGCCGGAATGGCCCGGATATCGAATGCAGCCGGCCTGCCCGCGATCACCTCGGCGGCGATCTTGCCCTCGAACATCGCCTTGTGGGCGAGCATGACGCCGCCCACGATGTCGCCGATCGCCAGGATCTTCTTGTCGGAGGTCCGCTGCTGCTCGTCCACCCGGATGAAGCCCTTGTCATCCAGTTCCACGTTCGTGTTCTCCAGACCCAGATCCCCGGTGTTGGGATGCCGGCCGATGGCGACCAACGCCCGATCGTATCGTTTCTCCCCTTCTCCGGCATCGCCCTTGAAGCGCGCGAGGACACCGTCTCCGTCTTCCTCGAGGGCCTCGACGGCGGTGCTGAAGTGCATCGCCTCGAAGGTGTCCTCCAGGCGCTTTCCGAGCGGCGCGACCAGGTCGCCGTCCACACCGGGGAGAATCCGGTCGGTCATTTCCACCAGCGTGATGCGCGTTCCCAGGGCGGCGTACACCATTCCGAGTTCGAGTCCTACGTACCCGCCGCCGATTACGAGCATGGATTCGGGGATGTCCTTGATGTTGAGGGCACCGGTGGAACTCATGATGCGCCCCCCTTTCCCGAACGGGGCACCGGGCAGAGGGGTGGGCCGGGATCCCGCCGCGACGATGGCATGGCGGAACCGGATCCCAACGGTATCCTTCCCCTTCACCCGCACGCGTTCGGAGCTCTCGAACACTGCGCGGCCCTGGAGATACTGGATGCCCCTCCGCTCCGTCAGGCTGACCAGCCCCCTCGCCAGCTGATCGATCACCTGCTGCTTCCATTTCCGCAGGCCTTCCAGGTCGATGGACGGATCGCCGAAGTCGATCCCCATCTCCCTGGCCTGCCGGGCGTCATGAAGCAGTTCCGCAAGGTGGAGGTAGGTTTTAGAGGGAATGCAGCCCCTGAACAGGCACACGCCCCCCGGCCGGTCCGAGGTCTCGACGAGAGTGACGTCCATCCCCAGGTCTGCTGCCCGGAATGCGGCGGCATACCCGCCCGGGCCGGCTCCGATCACCAGCAGGTCGGTCTCCTGGACCAGTTCCCCCATGACCATGGTGTGCCTCTCATTGAAGAATGACGAACAAGCCCCCGGGCGGGCGCTGTGTCGGTCAGCGGGCGGCGGCCGTGACCGCTTATATCATGGACAACAGCAGGCGCTCGGGATCCTCCAGACAGTCTGCGAT
This sequence comes from Desulfobacterales bacterium, assembly GCA_049366795.1. GTDB lineage: Bacteria > Desulfobacterota > Desulfobacteria > Desulfobacterales > UBA5852 > CALNZV01. The sequence goes on along the minus strand of JBMNCP010000019.1, from coordinate 115,965 downwards.
GACCCGCATGAACCGGATGGCGTCCGCGCCGTCGGCGATGCGGTGATCGAAGCTCACCACCATCGGCATCTGGAGACGCGGCAGGATCTCGGGGTTTCCGTCCGCGTCCGTTCGAACCGCCGGTTGCAGCCTCGCCTTCCCCATCCCCAGAATGGCCGCCTGCGGAAAGTTGATGATCGGAGAGAAGAAGCCGCCGCCCACCGCCCCGGCGTTGGTAATGGTGAAGGTGCCGCCCTGGAGTTCTTCGAGCTGGATTTTGCCTTCACGCGTCCGGGACACCAGCTCGTTCAGTTCCACGGCCAGTTCCGTAATGCTCTTACGGTCCGCATCCCGGATCACCGGAACGATGAGCCCGCGGTCCGTATCCATGGCGATCCCGATATGGTGATAGCGCTTGGCGATGATGCGGCCGTTCTTCATGTCGATGGAGGCGTTGAACCGTGGAAACAGCCTGAGGGCCGTCACCACGGCCTTCAGGGTGAACACCGTCAGGGTGAGCCTGCCGCCCTCGGCCTCCACGTCGGGCGCCTTCCGCTTCCGAAGGGCTTCGAGGTCCGTGACATCCACGAGGTCCTGGTTCGAAACGTGGGGGATCTGGGACCAGGCAAGGGCCATTTGCCGCGCCGTGGCACGACGGACGGATTTGAGTTCTTCCTCCTCGACGGGCCCCCACGTCGAAAAATCCGGAAGATCCGGGCCCGGAACGGCAACGGCCCCCTCTTCTTCCCGGGCTTCCGCCCCGGCTGCTTCCTCCGCCTTCCCGGGCCCTTCCTGCGCATGACGGCGGACGTCTTCGGCGGTCACCAGCCCCGACGGCCCCGTCGCCTCGACCTCGTAGAGATCCACGCCCATTTCCCTGGCGAGTCGACGGGTGGCGGGAGACGCCGGGACCGGCGGACGGTCGCGCCGGCCTCTCACCGCTTCCGCCCGGGATTCGTGCTTCCGGTCGGGCTTCCCCTCCGCGGCCTCGACCTCGCGTTCGGCTTCCCTGTCCTCCGCTTTGGGGGGTTCGGGTGCTTTGGGAGGTTCTTTTCTCTTTTCCGCTTTCTCTTCTCCGCCTTCCTTCTCTTTCGCTTCCCCCTCTTTATCTTCCTCGCCTTCGGCATCCTCGAATGTCACCAGGACATCCCCCACATGGACGGTATCGCCGGCCTTGACCCGAATGTCGCCGATCGTTCCCGTGAACGGAGACGGGATGGCGGTCACCGCCTTGTCGGTCTCCACTTCGAGCAGGGGATCCCCCTCCTGGATCCGGTCGCCGACAGAAACCAGAACCTCGACGATTTCGCCTTCGTGGATGCCTTCACCCAGGTCGGGCAGCTTGAACTCTCGAGCCATGGAGTGTCCTCCCTATCCGGTTTCCAAAAGCTTTCGGGCCGCTCGAAGGATTCGATCGGCGTTCGGCAGATAGCGCTGTTCCCTGCTGAAGAGCGGAATGATGATGTCGAACCCGGTCACCCTGGCCACCGGGACCTCCAGGTAGTAAAAAGCCTGCTCGACGAGCCGGGCGACGATCTCGGCCCCCGGTCCGAAGCTGCGCGGCGCCTCGTGGACCACGAGCACCCGGCCGGTTTTCTTCGCCGACTCCACGAAGAGGGTGTCGTCCATTGGCGAGATGGTCAGCAGGTCGATCACCTCCGGCATCACGCCGTCGGACTCCTCGAGCCGGCGCGCCGCCTCGAGCGTCGGCCGCATCATGGCCCCGTAAGAGATCAGGGTCAGGTCGCCGCCTTCCCTCACCACCTGGGATCGGCCGATGGGAAGCGTTTCCTCCTCCTCCGGGACTTCCTCCCGGAAGGCACGGTAAAGAGCCTTCCCTTCGTAGAAAATGACGGGATCCGGATCCCTGATGGCGCTGACGAGGAGCGCCCGGGCGTTTCGGGGACCCGACGGTATCACCATTTTGAGGCCCGGGGTGTGGGCATAGTAGGCCTCCCGGCTCTCGGAGTGGTGTTCGAGGGCCCGCACACCGCCTCCGTATGGCGCCCGAAGCACCATGGGCACCGATATCTTGCCCTGGCTGCGCCATCGCAGGCGCGCGGCGTGGCTTTCGATCTGGTGAAATGCCTGATAGGTGAACCCGGAAAATTGAATCTCACAAACCGGCTTCAGTCCGTGGATGGCCATGCCGATGGAGGTGCCGACGATGGCGGATTCCGCCAGCGGCGTGTCCACGACCCGGTCCCCGCCGAAACGGTCGAAAAGACCGTCGGTCACCCTGAAGACACCGCCGTCGACGCCGACATCCTCTCCCAGGACGATCACCCCGTCGTCTTTTTCCATCTCCTGGCTGAGCGCAAGGTTCAACGCCTGTACCATGGTCAATTTATTCATCGGCGCTCTCCTTCCCGGCGGCGTCGAGCTCTTCGACGAGTTCCTCTCGCTGGCGCTCCAGGCTGCGCGGCGTTTCCGCATAGGCATGATCGAACATGAGCAGCGGGTCCGTGAAGGACTTCATCTTCCGCTCCGCCGAGTCCACGGCCTTCTGGATTTCTTCCATGACGCTCTCGGCGGTCGCCTCGATCTTCTTTTTGTCGAGAACCTTCTTTTTCACCAGGTATTTCTCGAAGCGCTCGATGGGATCTTTTTTCCGCCAGCCCTCGACGTCCTTCTCGGGGCGGTATTTTTTGGGATCGTCCGCCGTCGTGTGCATGGACATCCGGTAGGTGACGCATTCGACGAGTGTGGGGCCCTTGCCTGCGCGTGCCCGCTCGGCGGCTTCCGAAACGGCAACATAGACCGCCAGGAGATCGTTGCCGTCCACCTGGATGCCCGGAATCCCATAGGCAACGGCCTTCTGGGCGATCGTCCCGGACCGGGTCTGCCGGGATCTCGGCATGGAAATCGCCCAATGGTTGTTCTGGCAGAGAAAGATGACCGGTGATTCAAAGACGCCCGCGAAGTTGATGCCCTCGTGGAAATCCCCCTCCGAGGTGGCGCCGTCGCCGAAGTAGGTGAGCACGAGGCTGTCTTCCCCCCGGTAGCGGCAGGCCCACCCCAGGCCGGCAGCGTGCAGGATCTGTGAGCCAACCGGGATGGCCACCGGAAGCGTACGCCCGGCATCGCCCTCCCGGGCGGCCTCGTTGTAGCCGCCGTAGGCGAGGATCACGCTTTCGAGGCTTCTGCCCCGCCACAGCTCCGCGGCCATTTCACGGAAGGACGGCACCATCCAGTCGTCTTCCCTCAGAACGGCCACCGCTCCCAATTGGGCGGCCTCCTGCCCGCTGATCGGCGCGAAGGTCCCGATCCGGCCCTGCCGCTGAAGGTTCAAAAGACGCTCGTCGAATTTCCGCCCCATCACCATGGCCCGGTAGAGCTTGAGCAGGAATTCGCCGTCAAGGTCGGGGGCGAGCTTCTCATCCAGCTTTCCCTTCTCGTCCAGGATGGAGAGGTATTCGATCTTTTGCCCGATATCGATGGTTTTTCTCGGCATGGTCAGCTCCTTCGGGATGCGGGTGCCCGACATTCCGATGCGTCCGGGTGGAATTCGGCAATGGACGGCGCATCCGGGCATAGTCTCAATTTGCGCGTGTCACCAATATTGAACCGCTTCCGAGAGCCGTCAAGAAGGAGCGAACGGACGCCGGAGACCCCCGCTGCCTATGGAAAGATACGCCCTGGGAAATGAAGGGAAGAACAAGCGAGAACCTGACGGGCGGGAACCGCAACGGTTGAAGGCTTTCCCGCAGTAGGATACAGGAGAACCGCAGAATGAAGGCGCTCCGCCGCCGAACGGAATGAAATTCCCCGCGGCGGAAAGGAGCGGTCGGTGCGGACGTTGGAGCAAGCATTCCTGCGGCTTGCCCCCCAGCTTGAAGACGGAGGCCTGTTGAATTCCCGGGCGAAACCCATGTCACCCACTCGAAGCGCAAACCGGCTCCCGATCCGGCTGCTACCGGTGATCGCCTGCCTTGTCCTTTTTTCCTGCGGCGTCCTGAAGGCCACCTACACCGCGACCAAAACCACCTATGACATCACCGCCGGAACGGTGAAGCTGGCCTACAAGGTCACGAAGTTTTCCGGAAAAACGGTCTACACGGTGGGCAAGTTCACTTTCACGGTGGTCATGGCGCCCCTTAGCTGGCCGATGACGCACGAGGACATCGAATCCATCGACGGCTTGCCGCCGAAGGACGCCATCCGGAGCGACCGCGTCAAGGCATCGCCTTACGTGGTCAAAGGACGTCGCTATGTGCCGATGAGTGTCGAGAAGGCCGCCAGCTATCGACAGAAAGGCATCGCATCCTGGTACGGCTACGAAACCTACCGCCAAAAGGGAGGACACATGACCGCCAATGGGGAGGCCTTCGATCCCCGTGGCCTGAGCGCGGCCCACAAGCATCTGCCTCTGCCCATGTTCGTCCGGGTCACCAATCTGGAGAACCACCGTCGGATCATTGTCCGGGTAAACGACCGGGGACCGTTCGTCGACGGCCGGATCATCGACCTGAGCGCGGGCGCCGCAAAGCGGCTGGGCTTCCACCGGAAAGGCACGGCAAGGGTGCTGGTGGAAGCGGTCCAAGTCGACGGATGAAGCCGGGGCAGCCGGATCCGGCCGACCGACCATCGACCACGGGTACAAAGCGGGTCGTCGGCTTGCGGATCTCCTGAAGAAAACCGCCGGTCGGGGGCACCGGTTGACAACCGCCCGGGGCGCACCAAGACTTCTGGTCGATGGCACCTTGCCTCGATGGGACACGGCCGCTCATGGATGGAAAAACAGTTTCGAATCCGGATCAATTCGACGGCGATGCGCTTTTGCGCTCCATAGTGGACGGAACCGCCTCCGAAACCGGGTCCGGTTTTTTTCGGGCGCTGGTGAAAAACCTCAGCCTGGCGCTCGGCACCCACGGTGCGTGGGTGACCGAGTACCTTCCGCGGCGCCGGCGCCTCAGGGCGCTGGCGTTCTGGCTGGACGGCCGTTACGTCGACCATTACGAGTACGACATTCGCGGCACCCCGTGCCAGCACACGATCGACCGCAAAACCAATCTGCACATTCCCGAACGGGTCATCGCGCTTTTTCCGGACGACCCGGATCTGCCCGAAATGGGGGCGGTCAGCTACATGGGATTTCCCCTTCTGGATCCGGAGAGCCGGGTGCTGGGGAATCTCGCCGTACTCGACACCCGCCGCATGCCGGGGTCGTTTCGAAACCTGGCGCTGTTCCGCATCTTCGCCGCCAGGGCGACGGCCGAACTGCTTCGCCTGCGGGCGGAGACGGAGATCCGGATTCGGGAGGAAAGGCTTTCCGGCCTTTTCGCCGGTGCGCTCGACGCCATCGTCGAGCTGGATCCGGACCTGAACGTGCGGATGCTCAACCCCTCCGCCAAGGACATCTTCGGCATCGGCCGCAACGAGATGGCCGGCAGGCCCTTCACCTCCTTGCTGGACCCCGAGGACCTGGGCAAAATCCGGCAGATCATATCCGGATTGAATGTCCGACCCACCGGGAAGCGGCGCATGTGGATTCCGGGAGGTTTGCGCCTGCTGACCTCCGAAGGAAAGCGGATTCCCGCCGAGGCGACGATCTCCCGCATCGACATCGGCGTCACCCCCCACTACGTGCTGATCCTGAGGGATGTCAACGAACGCTACGAGGCCGAACGGATCATTGAATCGCTCCGGGATGAAACCAGGGCGCTCAGGCAGGAAATCCGGGCGATCTCGCTTCATGGCGACCTGATCGGAAAAAGCATGCCCTTCCGAAAAACGCTCGAACTGGCGGCCGAGGTGGCTCCGACCGATTCGACCGTGCTGATTTACGGCGAAACGGGCACCGGCAAGGAAAGGATCGCCCACGCCATCCATTCCGCCAGCGGACGCAAAAACCGCCCTCTCGTCACGGTGAATTGCGCAGCCATACCTCAATCGCTGATGGAAAGCGAATTCTTCGGCCACGAGAAAGGCGCTTTCACCGGCGCCACCCAGCGCAGGGAAGGCCGATTCTCCCTGGCTGACGGCGGCACCATCTTCCTCGACGAAGTGGCCGAACTCAACCCGGAGATGCAGGCGAAGCTTTTGAGAGTGCTGCAGGAGGGCGAGTTTTCTCCCGTGGGCAGTTCACGCACCCGGCGCGTCGACGTGCGGGTGGTTGCCGCCACCAATCGTGACCTGTCTATGGCGGTGCAGGAAGGCCGGTTCCGGACGGACCTCTATTACCGGCTGCATGTCTTTCCCATCACGGTCCCGCCCCTTCGAGGCCGGGGGGAGGACATCGCACTGCTGGCACGGCACTTTGTCGATTATTTTGCCGCGCGAATGGGTCGTGTCGTTCCCCCTCTGGAGCCCGACGCGATCGAGCGTCTGAAATCCTACGAGTGGCCCGGAAATGTCCGCGAGCTCCAGAATGTGATCGAGCGTGCCGTGATCACGGCACGCCACGGGCGGTTGAACCTGGATCACGCGCTGCCGCACGCGGTCGAGTCCATTTCGTCCTCTCCACCGGATGCACAGCCCCGCAGGGGAACCATCCGAACGGTACGGCAGATGCAGGAGATGGAACGCGACAATCTGATATTGGCGCTCGAGGCCGCCCGCTGGCGCGTTTCCGGAAAGGACGGCGCCGCCCGGCTCCTGAAGATGCCCCCTTCCACGCTTCAATCCCGAATGAAAGCCCTGGGGATCAAACGCCCCGATCGAGGTCCCGGTTCCCCGACCGGTTCCGAATTCTCGTCATTGCGGTGACGACATCTCGTGATTTACGAAATTTCGTGAACCCGGCCTGCCCCTCGATCCTACCTATAACTATTTGGTTTTTTTGTGTTTTAAAGCGTTCCGAACCTTCTGGCATGCCTTCTGCTGATCTCCAGGTCGAGGCAACCGGAACCGTTGCCCATCACCCGACGAAAGGAGATACCCGCAATGGCACGGCAAGCAGATACCATGGAAAAGAAAGAGATGATGAACGGCGTCAATGTCGATGAACTGTTCGGAACCATCGATGCCATCAAGAAGGCCCCCGTGATCGCAACCTTCAAGTTCCGGGCGAAAAACCAGTGGATGAACGGGGGACACAACCGGACGACCATCACAAACTACTATGGAACCCAGCAGGAGCATGAGCGGAAGGCGCCATTCGTCCTGGATGCCGACGAACCGCCATTGCTCCTGGGGCGGGACCTCGGACCTAACCCGGTTGAATACGCCCTGACCGCCCTGGCCGCCTGCGTGACCAGCTCGATCGTCTATCACGCGGCGGCAAAGGGGATTCACATCCGTTCGATGGAATCCCGGTTGGAGGGGGACATCGACCTCCAGGGGTTCCTCGGCATCAGGGACGATGTCCCCAGGGGATACAAGGAGATCCGGATGTTCGTGAAAATGGACGCCGACGTCCCGCCGGAGCAACTCGAGGAGATCGTTCGGCTCGGCCCCACTTATTCCCCGGTCTTCGACACGTTCACCCGGGCGGTTCCCGTTTCGGTGACTCTGGAGAAATAGTCGAAAACCAGCGGGCCCGGTCAGCGGGGCATCGGGCCGAGCGGCTCCCGTGTACCCTCGGGAGACGACCTATCGGCCCGTCACCCCCGGCCCCCGGTCGAATTCTACGATGCGGGCGAAGTTGCCGTCCGGACCGGGGATGACGGCATGGTAGAGGGGGCTCCCCGGCCCCACCCGGCCGCCCATGTCATAGGTGAATTCCGCGAGACCCACGTGCCGCAGCCAGTACCCCGCGCGTGAAGGACCCTGGGCGTCGTAGCAGGAATGAAAGTGGACGAACTCCTCCATTGGGGTTGGACGGGTGGCCAGCCATTCCGGAGGGGCCTCCTCGAAGAATACCGGATTGATCCGGTCTGAACCCGGTAGGGCGGCTCCGTTGTCCGGAAGGACGCGAAAAAGCGCCTCTCCCCGAAAAAGCTGCGCGTGGGCCGGCAGATCGAGGGTGTAGAAATTCTCGATGTTGAAGCAGACGAACTTCAGCCGGGAGAGGTCCGAAGGATCCGGCGGACGGAAGTAATATCCCACGAATGGTCCGAACCCCAGCAGCCGGCCCTCATGGAGGATTTCGATCCGTTCGACGTAGCCGTGGGGGATTGCCGGTTCGGAAGCCTCGGGGACAGCGGCCTCCTGACAGCCGGCAACCGCAAACGCCGCCAGTACCAGGAGCCACTCAAAGAGCCCGAACCGCGACCGTCCCCTTCTTGCCGGCGTTGGAACCGCTGACGGCGGCATGACGAAACCCCTTCTCCCCAGGTCCGGTAAGCGTGACGAACAGCTTCAGGCCGATCGAAGCCGGCGTCCCCACAACCTTCCAATCCCCCAGACCCCTGCGCCGAATCCCAGAACGAGCAGGATCACCGCCGCCGCCGGCACGGGGAGCGCATCGGACAAGGTGATGGCGCCGACATTCGTGGGTGCGTAGAGCGCCGGGACCAGCACCTCGTGCAGGTGAGCGAAAAGCGCCGTGCCGAAAAGCCCCCCCAGCAGGGCGAACACCGCATCCATGCGGCCTTCCCCGGCGGCGGCCCAGCAGGTGCCGGGGCAATAGCCTGAAACGCCCCACCCGATCCCGAAAATCACCGCCGCAAGACCGGTGGCCACCAGGCTGGTGGGCAGCACCAGTGTGCGCCCGACGCCGACGCTCTGAAGCCCGTAGAGCCCCACCGCCGACAGGATCACCGTGAGCAGCATGAACTGGGGAATTTCCGGTTCCAGCATCAGGTGGGCTCGGGCCATCTTGTCCGCACTGGTTGCCCCCACCCTCTGGATGATGAACCCGAAGGCCACGCCTGAAAACAGGCCGAGAAATATCTGGAGCATGACGTCAGTCCTCCTCTCCCGACCGGCCGTAGACCAGCCGGGCCGTCAACATGGCTGCGGCGAAGATGAGGACTCCGAAGTAGAGTCCGCTGACGGCAAGCTGGGTCGAACCCGAAATGAACAGCCCCAGGGTGCAGCCGCCGGCCAGCCGCGAGGCGAAAAGGATCAGGAAGCCGCCGGCAAAGGCCGCGGCGTAACGCTTGACTCTGCCGGGGCCGAAGCGCCGGGCCCAGATGGGGGGAACGTCGTCCACCGGCCGCCCCAGGGTGCGGCCGCCGATGAAGCCCCCGAAGGCCATTCCGAGGACAAAGGCGAAAACCCACGACGCCGGGCCCGGGATCATTCGGTAATGGGCCTTGGACGCCACGTAGTCCGGGACGAGCGGCTGCAGGAACCCCTTTAGAAGGCTTACGAACCCGCTGGAGGAGGCCGGCGGCCCGAAGGTGGCGAATACGAAAACGATGACGCCGCTCAGCGCGAATGCGGCGGGAATCCACTTCCAATAGACTGAATGGTCGCTTTCCGGTTTCATGGCCTCACCCTCCGCAGGATACGTAGCCGCCCGAAGCGGTGCCGGACGGGGCGGTGGATTTTTCGCCCGCGTCCCTGCCGGCGGCGGTCCGGGCGCTGGCGGCGGCGCGGGTGGCGGCACGTCCCGGCAGGTTCCCGCCGGCGAAGCGGCGCTCCGTCGTCTCCACCGGGAGAAAATTGGCCGGGTTGCCCCATTCCATCCAGGACTGCTCGTAGGTGATGACGTGGTCGATGCCCATCAGCCGAAGTACGAAATAGCTGAATGCGCTGCGGCGCCCCGACATGCAGTAGACGATGACCCCCCTGTCGGGGTCGAGCCCCCGGTACAGCTCCTGAAGTTCCGCATAGGGCTTGAGAAGCTTGGTTTCCGCATCCCGCCAGGCAGAAGTGTAATCGACGTTGACCGCCGTGGGGATGTGCCCCAACAGAAGGGGGTTGCCCATGAGATCCTTTGCACCGCGCTCTCCCAGGTATTCGGACCGGGACCGGGCGTCGACGATCTGGTACATCGGATCCCCCAGCCGCGAAAAGATCCAGCGGGCGTCGATCAGGCGGTGGGTCTGGATTTCCTTCGTCGGGGCCTGGTAGAGGATCGGCTCCAGCGTCTTCGGCTCCGACGCCAGGGGGTGGCCGGCCCGCTCCCACGCGTCGATCCCGCCTTCCAGAATGCGTTTCCTGGGATGGCCTAGCACATCCAGCACCCAGAACACATAGGAGGCCGTCGCGCCTCCGTCGCTCTTAACCGAGTCATACAGGACGATTTCGTCCGCCCGGCCAAGGCCGTTGCGCCCCAGCAGCTCCTGGGCCGCTTCCAGGCCGGAGAATTTCTCGGCGATGTTGTGGGCCCGGTCGTCGTAGCGAAATGACGTCCACGGCAGCCGAACGGCCCCGGGAATGATCCGTCCGTCATAGTGCTTGTCCCCCCGGACGTCCACGATCACAACCCCCTGATCGCCGGCATGCGCCTTGAGCCAGCCGGCCGTGGCCAGGATGCCCGGATTGGGGTAGCCGGACTGCGCCTCTCCCCGACCGGCCAGGCTCAGCGACCAGACCAGGCCCAGAAGCAGGACGACGGCGATAATGCTGAATCTTGCCGTGTGCTTTGTGTTCATGATCCACCTCGTCTCGGTTGTATTGCCGGAGGGGCTTGACACGACAGCAAACGCGGCGCGGGCTCATCTCCGGCCCTGGGCGCGGCCTCGCCTGTCGATCAGGAGCCGTAAATGGAGCACTTCCGTACCCCCATGGCCGCTTCCATGAGGGCTTCGGAAAAGGTCGGATGTCCGTGGACGGTCCGGGCGATGTCTTCGGCGCCGGCACCGAACTCCAGCGCCAGGACGCACTCGGCGATCATGTCCGCTGCACGCGGGCCGATGATATGGACGCCGAGGACGCGGTCGGTTCGGCTGTGGGAGATCAGCTTCACGAACCCGTCGGTCTCCCCCATGCAGCGGGCGCGGCCCGCCCCCTTGAAGGGGAAGGTTCCCACGCAGTGAGGGATGTCCCGCTCCTTGACCTGTTCCTCGGTCAGTCCGACGCTGGCGACCTCCGGCGAGGTGTAAATGATGGCCGGTATGGCGTCGTAATTCACCTCGGCGGCCTTGCCGGCCATGGCTTCCACCGCGGCAATCCCTTCCGCCGATGCCTTGTGGGCGAGCATCGGTCCGGGCACGAGGTCTCCGATGGCGAAGATATTCTCGACGTTGGTGCGGCAGGCCGCGTCGACGGGAATCCGGCCGGAATCCCCGTCCGTTTCGACGCCGGCGGCATCCAGACCCAAATCGCGGGTCAGGGGGCGCCGTCCCACGGAGACCAGAAGCCGATCCACGGAAAGCGACTCTTCCTTGCCGTCGGCTTCCAGGCTGAGCTTGACGGTCCGCGAGGTCGCCTTCACTCCTGTCACCTTGGTGTCGACGCGGATCTTCATTCCCTGCTTCCTGAGAATCCGGTCCAGGGTTCTGCCCACCTGGCCGTCGAGGGTGGCCGCGATCTTCGGAAGCATTTCCACCACCGTGACCCTGGCGCCCAGCCGAAGCCAGACGGAGCCGAGTTCGAGCCCGATGTAGCCGCCGCCGATGATCCCCAGATGTTTGGGAACCGAATCGAAACGCAGGGCGCCCGTGGAACTGACAATGCGCTTTTCGTCGATCTTGACGTCCGGGATGGAGACGGGCTCGCTGCCGGTGGCCAGGAGGATGTATCGGGTGGAAAAGGTTTGGTTTTTCTTCCCCTTTTTCACCTCCACGGCATCCGGGCCGGTGAGTCTGGCATGTCCGTGAACAACTTCGACATCGTTGCCCTCCAGGAGGGAACGGACGTTGCCGGTGAGGGCCTCCACCACCTTCTCCTTGCGGGCCATCATGACCGCGAGATCCAGGGAGAGCTTCCCCGTCCCGATGCCGTGCTCGGCAAAACGGCTGGAGGCCATGTGGTAAAATTCGCTGGAGTCGAGAAGCGCCTTGCTGGGGATGCATCCCACGTTGAGACAGACGCCACCCAGGCGGTCTTCCTTTTCCACGCACAGGGTCTTCATGCCGAGTTGGGCGGCGCGCGCCGCGGCCACGTATCCGCCCGGGCCGCTGCCGATGACGATGAGATCGAAGCGATTGGCCTCTGCCATGGCTAAACCTCCATCAGGATCCGCTCGGGATCCTCCACGAACTCCTTGACCCGTTTGAGAAAGGTGACCGCTTCGCGGCCGTCCACGATCCGGTGGTCGTAGCTCAACGCCACGTACATCATCGGGCGAATCACGATCTCCTCGTCCACGACCACCGGCCGCTTCTCGATCTTGTGCATGCCCAGGATTCCGCTCTGGGGTGTGTTGAGGATGGGGGTGGACAGCAGGGAACCGAAAACACCGCCGTTGCTGATAGTAAAGGTTCCGCCCTCGAGGTCGGCGATCGCCAGGCGATTTTCCCGAACCTTGGCCACGAAGTCCATGATGGCCTTTTCGATATCCGCAAAGCCCATTTGTTCGGCATGGCGGATCACCGGGACCACCAGCCCGCGCTCCGAACTCACGGCCACGCCGATGTGGCAGTAGTCATGGTAGACGATATCACCGCCTTCGATGAAGGCATTGATTTCGGGGATTTCCTTCAGGGCTTCGACGCAGGCCTTGACGAAGAAGGACATGAAGCCCAGGCCGATTCCGTGCTTCTTCTCAAAGGCTTCCTTATATCGGGAGCGCATGGCCATGCTGCGGCTCATGTCGATCTCGTTGAAGGTGGTCAGCATGGCGGTGTTCCGCCGGGCCTCCAGGAGCCGTTCGGCGATTCGCTTCCGGATGGGGGTCAAGGCCTTCCGTCTTATCCCTTCCGCAGGCTCGGCCTGCGCCGGTTCCGGCGCCGCCTTCTTCCGGTCGGGGGGAACTTCGCCCTCCGTTTTCCGGCCCTCGAGGTAGAGAATCACATCCCCCTTGGTGATCCGCCCGCCTGGGCCGGTGCCGGAGACGTGCTCCAGGTCCACGTCCTGCTCGGCCGCCAGGCGGCGGACCGAGGGAGGCAGAGCGGCATCCTTGGGAACGGCCGGTTCCCGGGAAGGCTCGGGCCGCCCCTCGGAAACTTCCGCTTCAGCGGGCGCTTCCCTTCGGGCCTCCGGGTCTTCTTCATCCTCCGGTTCCGGAGGCTTGGGCGCTTCGGTTTTCCGCTCTTTCTCAGGAGGCTTTTCAGGTCGTTCGGCTTTTTTCTCTTCCACGGCATCGGTGTCGATGGAGCCCACCACCGCACCGACGGCGACGGTTTCGCCTTCGGCCGCCTTGATCGACAGCTTTCCGGCGGCTTCGGCCTCGACTTCCAGGGTGACCTTGTCCGTCTCCAGGACGAAGAGCGGCTCGCCTTTTTTCACCTGGTCCCCGTCCTTTTTGTACCATTCCGCCAGAACGGCCTCTTTCACCGACTCGCCGACGCTGGGCACCTTGATATCGATAGCCATGCAAGCTCCTTTTCCCGGGCACCGGTACCGCGAATCCGGCCCGATTGGTTGTCCGCGGTCAGCTCACGTCTTTTCCATCCGGCAGCGCTCCGACGGCCTCCGTCAAAACGGCCTCCTGCTGCTTCCGGTAGATCTTCGGGAAACCGGTAGCCGGGCTGGCTGCCGGCGGTCTGCCGATGTAACGGATCGGCGCGTCGATCACGGCTTCGATCCTGGGACGAACAAAGGTCCATCCGCCCATGTTCTCCGGCTCCTCCTGGACCCAGAACCACTCCTTGGCCGACTTGAAGCTGGAGAGATTCTCCTTCAGCAGTGCTTCCGGAAACGGGTAGAACTGCTCCAGCCTGACGATAGCCGTGTCATCTTTTTCGATTCGGTTTTGTCGATCGGACAGCTCATAGAAGATCTTTCCGCTGCAGATCAGCACCCGCTTGATTTTCCCGGTCTTGCCTGCGGCTCCCAGCACCTCTTGGAACGCGCCGGAGGTCAGATCGTTCCGGCTGGAAACCGCCTGGGGATGCCGAAGCAGGCTTTTGGGCGTCATGACGACAAGGGGCTTTCGGATTTTTCGAATCATCTGCCGGCGCAGCAGGTGAAAATACTGAGCAGGGGTCGTCGGGTTGCAGACCTGAAGGTTGTCCTCGGCGCAAAGCTGGAGAAAGCGTTCCAGCCGCGCGCTGGAGTGCTCCGGCCCCTGACCCTCGTATCCGTGCGGGAGCAGGAGAACCAACCCGGACAATCGCTGCCACTTGGACTCTCCGCTGGCGATGAAAAGGTCGACCACCGACTGGGCGTTGTTCACGAAATCCCCGAACTGGGCCTCCCAGATCGTCAGAGATTCCGGCCGGGCCAGGGAATAGCCGTATTCGAAACCCAGAACCCCGTACTCTGCCAGAAGACTGTTGTATACACGATAGGCGGCTTGGTCGTCGGCGACATGATTGAGCGGGACGCGGCGTTCACCCGTTTCGATATCCACCCAGACGCTGTGCCGCTGGCTGAAAGTGCCGCGGCCGGAGTCCTGCCCGCTCAACCGGATTGGAAAGCCGTCGGCCAGCAGCGAAGCGAAGGCCAGCGACTCGGCATTGGCCCAGTCGACGCCGCCGCCCTCCTCGACGGCCTGCCGGCGCCGCTCCATGAGTTTTACGAGCTTGGGGTTCAGGTGGAATTCTTCCGGCACGTCGTTCAGGCGCCCGGCGAAATCCCTCAGCGCCTTTTCGCCCACCCCGGTTTCGACGCGTTCGTCGCTGTAGCGCCCGGTGTAGCCCTCCCAGTTTTCCAGGAACCGGGTTTCGGGGAACCGGCACTCGCTGCCGTGGATGGCATCGTAAGCCCGGTCGAGTTCGGCGTCGATCCGATCCCTGATCGAATCCACCGCTTCGGCCGAGGCAACACCTTCTTCGATGAGCCGTTCGGCGTAAAGTTCATAGAGAGGGGGCCGGCTGCGGATCCGATCGTACATCAATGGCTGGGTGAAATAAGGCTCGTCCCCCTCGTTGTGGCCGTAGCGCCGGTAGCAAACCAGGTCGATGACCACGTCCTTGCCGAAGGCCGTCCGGTAGTCCACCGCCAACCGGGCTGCGTGGATCAGCGCCTCCGGGTCCTCCCCGTGAACGTGGAAAATGGGGATCATGAGCATTTTGGCGAGGTCCGTGGAATAGCGCGTCGAACGGGCATCCTGGGGAAGTGTCGTGTAGCCGATCTGGTTGTTGATGACCAGGTGCACGGTCCCGCCGGTAGCGTAGCCTTCGAGTTGGGACATGTTGAGCGTTTCCGCCACGACCCCCTGACCGGCGAAGGCCGCATCCCCGTGGATGAGCAGGGCCAGGGTCCGGGTGCGGGCCTTCTCTCCACCGGTCTCCTGGCGGGCGCGTGCAAGACCTTCCACGACCGGGTTGACCGCTTCCAGGTGGCTCGGATTGTTGACCAGGAGCATTCGAAGTTTTCGCCCGTCCCCGGTCTCGATCTCCCCCAGGAATCCGTTGTGGTATTTCACGTCGCCGGCGCCCACGAGGGATTCGGGGTCGTAACAGTTCTCGAATTCGCTGAAGATGTCCTCCAGCGACTTTCCCAGGATCTGCCGCTGGACATTGAGCCGCCCCCGGTGGGCCATTCCGAGGATGATTTCCTCGCATCCGGCGCCCGCCGCCCGGCCGGCGATTTCGTACAGCAGCGGAATCGCCCCGTCGCCCCCTTCAAGGGAGAACCGGGTGACGCCCACGTATTTTCGATTCAGAAAGTGTTCGAAGCGGCCGGATTCGAGCAGCAGTTCGAGGGCGCGTTTCCGCTCGGGGCCGGAAAGATCGGTCCGGTTTCGGACGGGTTCCATGCGATCCTGAAGCCAGCGACGCTCCTCCGGATCCTGGAGGTGCATGTATTCCACGCCGATGGAGCGGCAGTAGGTTTCCTTGAGAGCACGAATGATGTCTTTCAGGGGCGCCTGTCCCTTGTCGGAAAACCGCCGGGTATGAAAAGGGCGGTCCAGGTCGTCCCGGGACAGTCCGAATGCCTCCAGCGAGAGCAGCGGATGCTCGGTGGGGCAGGCTTCCAGGGGATCCATGCAGGCCAGGAGGTGGCCGATCTCCCGATAGCGATGTTTGAGGGCTTCGACCCGAACCTGCTGAATCACCGGCTCGGAACCCTCGGCGCCCGGCGCCCCGCCGGCAGCGAACTCCACGCCTTCGAAGAAATAACGCCAGTCGTCGGAGACCGATTGTGGATCGGACTTCCACCGCCGATACTGGGCATCCAGGTATCCGGCATTCACCGCTTCGGAGAGTTCCACGGGCTTTGTCCTTGGGATGCGGGATTGTTGAAGACTTGGGGAACGGGCAGACCCGCCGCTCCCGAATAGGTGACCATGTCTCGAAATCATAGGAAAGGGGTCTGCCGTTGTCAAACAGAATTGAGGAGCGGCGCCGCCTTCAACCATCACATGTTTACAGCGCCGATTTTTCATTTATAGTACGGGGAAACCGACACCCTTATATCCGGACCTTCTTCCATATGACCCCAGAAGAAACAGGCTTCATCGATCAGGCTGCCGCCAGAATCACCACACCGGTGGAGATCCGCCTGGCGGCCTCAGGGGACGGGCGGGCCGGAGAAATGGAGACATTTCTTCGTGCCCTGAGCCGCAGGCTGGAACACGTTCGATTCCGCCGGGAAGACCTGCCGGAGGGCTCTCCATCGGCAATGAAGCTCCCCGGCGGTGTGGAATTTCTGACGGTGCCCGGGGGGGCCGAGCTGCCGCCATTCCTCGAGTCCTTGGCCTGGATCGCATCGAACGGCCAGGGTGAGAAACTGCCATCCGCCCACCGGAATCTGCTCGATCGCCTCTCCGTGCCCTGCGCGCTCAGACTGCACATCTCGCGGAAATGCCCCCACTGCCCGGCGGCGGTCTCCCTGTGGACCCGGATCGCTCTTGCCACCTCCCATCTCAGACTGTCCGTCATCGAGGCGGAACGCTATCCGGAAATCGTTCAGCGGGACAAGGTGAGGTCGGTTCCGACCCTGGTTTTCGACGACGTGCTTCGCTGGACGGGAAAGGCGCTTCCCGAAGCGGTGCTGCCGGCGCTCGCCGACCAGGACCCGGCCCGTCTCGGCGCTGACGCCCTGGAAGACATCATCCGGGAGGGGCAGGCCGCGGGGCTGGCGCGGATGATGTCCACCCACCGCCGCATCTTTCCGGCGCTCCTCGATCTGCTCACGCATCCGAAATGGCCGACCCGGCTTGGCGCGATGGTGGTGATGGAAACACTGGCCGAAGAGAACCCGGGCCTCGCCGGCGAAGCGGCGGCTCAGCTTCTGGAGCGCTACAAGAACCTGGACGCGCAGGTCAAGGGGGACGTCCTTTATCTGCTCGGAGAAGCCGGGAGGGAAGACGTCCTGCCGTTTGTTCTCGCCGCCGGATCCGAAGCGCTCGACGAAGACCTGAAGACCGCCGCCGAAGAGGCCGCCGATCGCATCCGGGAGCGGTTCCTGCCTGCGAAGGAGACGGACCCATAAACACCGGAAGGGTTCCGACCGCCGGAGCGATCTTCCATCTCATCAGTTTTCCGAAAACCGGAGGCTGCCATGCCGTTTCGCCGACTCGAATTCCAGAACCGGAAGGGAAACCGTCTCTCCGCCCGCCTCGATCTCCCGGACGACGGAGCCGCGTCGACCTTTGCCCTGTTTGCCCACTGCTTCACCTGCGGCAAGGACCTCAAGGCCGCCTTCAACATCTCGAAGGCACTCTGCCGGGAAGGCATCGGGGTGCTGCGATTCGACTTTACGGGTCTTGGCGAGAGTGAAGGGGATTTCGCGGACACGAGCTTTTCGACCAACGTGGAGGACCTCATCGACGCGGCCGACTATCTGAAGCAGCATTTCCAGGCGCCGGTCATCCTGATCGGCCATTCCCTGGGGGGCGCGGCGGTGCTTCAGGCCGCATCGGAGATCCCCTCGGCCAGGGCCGTGGCCGTCATCGCAGCTCCGGCGGACCCGTCCCATGTCACCCGCCACCTGGGATCCTCCCAGGAAACCATCAGGGAGAAGGGGGAGGGCGACATCGAGATCGACGGCCGAACGTTCCGGATCAGGCGTCGATTTCTGGAAGACCTGGAGGAAACCAGGATGCGGGAGAGGATCGAGAATCTCAAACGCGCCCTGATCGTCTTTCATTCTCCGATAGACCGGATCGTCGGAATCGACAATGCAGGGCGAATCTTTCAGGCGGCAAAGCACCCCAAGAGCTTCGTGTCCCTGGACAATGCCGACCATCTGCTGAGCCGGGCCGAGGACTCCCGGTACGTTGGCGCGGTCATCGCCGCCTGGGCCCGGAAATACCTGGAGCTTCCGGAAAAGGCGGGGGCGGTGGACGTCCCGGAGGACGGCCGGGTCGTGGCGAAAATCGGAGAAAGCGGCCTGGAAACCGAGATCCTGGCGGCTGGCCACCGGCTGACAGCCGACGAGCCGGCCTCGGCCGGTGGGAACGATGCGGGGCCGACCCCATATGACCTGCTGGCGGCCGCCCTCGGCGCCTGCACAGCCATGACCCTTCGCATGTACGCCGAACGGAAGCAATGGGGGTTGCGATCCGCCGTCATCCGTCTCCATCACGAGAAAATCCACGCGGAGGACTGCGAAAACTGTGAAACACGAGAGGGTTACATCGACCGGATCGAGCGGGAGATCGCGTTGACCGGGGACCTCGACGCGGATCAGCGCCAACGCCTCATGGAAATCGCCGACAAGTGCCCGGTTCACCGCACACTTCATCGGGAGGTCCGGATCCATTCCCGACTCGCACCGGAATAGCGCGAATCCTCCCATGGCGCGCTCGAGCGCCTGCCCCGACGGGGCACCATTTGGCGCCTGACCGGGGTTGCCCGCATCGACCCTTCGATTCGCGCAGGATTCGAGGCATGTCTTGCATTTCGCTCGAAGCGCCCTATGTTCCCTGTACATTTTCCGGAGGTCACTGCCTGCGGCAATTCATCTGGATCCCTTCCAGCCAAGGAGGACACCATGACCGACAAAAAAGAACTCTGCGAGAAAATCCGTCAGATTTACCCCGATATCGGAGAGTGCGGCATCGACGTCGATGTCGAATACGACGATGCACAAAAGGCCTGGGTGGTGGACCTCAAGCAGGGCGACCAGGAATTGAAGACCTACCTGGAAGACTCCGATGCGGAGCTGTGCATGCTCGGAAAGCAGTGCGTCAGCCTCGGCATCGAAATCGCGCAGCTCCGCTCCAACATCGAACGCAAGCGGGAGGACGAGCGCGGCCGTCTCTGACGGCCGGCGGCCCGGGGTAAAGGATCCAACTGGATGGGGTATCGCAAAGAAAAGGATTCGATGGGAACGGTCCGGGTTCCGGCGACGGCCTATTACGGAGCACAGACCCAGCGGGCAGTGGAAAACTTTCCGGTGAGCGATCTGCGCCTGCCCCCGGCATTCATTCACGCCCTCGCGTTGATCAAACGGTTCGCGGCCGAGGTCAACCGCGGCCTGGACCTGCTGGATCCGAAGATTGCCGACGCCATATCCGAGGCGGCGGGGGAGGCGTCCGAGGGCCGGTTCGACGACCAGTTCGTGATCGATGTCTTCCAGACGGGTTCCGGGACCTCCACCAATATGAACATGAACGAAGTGGTGGCCGCGCGAGCGAACGAAATCCTGACCGGTGTCCGGGGCGGGCGTTCGCCCGTGCATCCAAACGATCACGTGAATCTCGGCCAGTCCAGCAACGATGTCATCCCTTCCACCATTCACATCGCCGCATTCCACGGCATTGAAAAGGATCTGCGCCCGGCCCTCGAATCACTGAAAACGGCGCTGGCGGGCAAGGCCGCCGCCTTTGCGGATATCCGCAAGATCGGACGGACCCATCTTCAGGATGCCGTTCCCATGACATTGGGGGACGAGTTCTCCGGATACGCGCGCCAGATCGAGCTGGCCATGGACCGGTTGTCGGATCTGGCACCGCGGCTGGGGGAGCTTGCTCTCGGAGGGACGGCCGTCGGAACCGGAATCAACACCCACCCCCGGTTCGCGGAACAGGTGATCGACCGTCTTTCGATTCACCTCGGTCTGCCGCTGCGCGAGGCGGTCAACCATTTTCAGGCCCAGGCCACGCAGGACACATCGGTCGAGGCCAGCGGTGTGCTTCGCAGCCTGGCGACGGCCCTGGCCAAGATCGCCAACGACCTCCGCTGGCTGGCGTCGGGACCGAGATGCGGCATCGGAGAAATCAGACTGCCTTCTCTTCAGCCCGGCTCCTCCATCATGCCGGGGAAGGTCAATCCGGTGGTACCGGAAGCCGTGCTCATGGCCGCCGCCCAGGTTGCCGGCAACGATGCGACCATCGCGGCGGCAGGCCAGGGAGGGAATTTCGAGCTCAACACCATGCTGCCGGTCATTGCCTACAACCTGCTTCAATCCGTCTCGCTTCTGGCCCGGGCATCGACGCTTCTGGCCGAAAAATGCGTGGCCGGGATCGCCGCCGACCGTGAGCGCTGTGCTGCGTTCATCGAGCATAGCCTGGCGCTCGTCACCGCTCTGGTCCCTCACATCGGGTACGACAAGGCTGCGGCCATTGCCAAAAAGGCCTATGACACGGGAAGAACCGTGAAATCCGTGGCGATGGAGGAATCCGTTCTCTCCAGGGAACTGCTCGAGAAGCTTCTGTCCTGACCCGCCGGGGGGCATGGCATGCGCGCGCAAGAGCTGCGGTTTCCGCCCGCGGAAAGAGGGGTCACCCCAATCCCAGGATCCGGAGGGCGGCAGCCCGCGCCCAACCGGCGCCCACGGCGAAAGCCTCCAGGCTCGTCAATCGGTCCGTCAGGGCCGTGATCTCGAATCGACACGACCTGACCGCTTCGGCAATCCATCCGCCGACGGCCTTTCCGCTCTCTGCCGTGACATCGCGGACCACACCTCTCACCACGCGAATCTCCAGCGAAACGCACTCGTCGCCCAGTTGCAGCTGCACCCGGTAAACGAACTCCGGGGTCTTCCCCATGGTCCATTCCCACCGGCGGTATTTTCGATCCGCCAGTTCCCGGATCCGTTCCCAGTCGGTTGACCCGAAACGAAAAGCGTTTAAGGGCCCGTGGGCGTCCGCCAGCCGATTGACCAGGCGGTCGCGAAACCGGCCAATCGACATCGGTTCGGGCAGAAACTGCAGGATATTGGCCACTTTCGCCCGGACAGAAGCAATACTCTTGGTTGCGATGGGCTTGAAGGTCCCGCCGAGGGCCGAAGACAAAGCGCCGAGATCCGAATCGAACAGCAGCGTCCCGTGGCTGATCATGCGCCGCGGCGTCAGGTAATGGGCATTGCCGGAAATCTTGCATCCGGCGACGACCAGGTCGTTGCGCCGGTTCCAGTCCGCCGCCACCCCCATCTCACGGAGGGCGTCTCGGATCGGCCGGGTCATCCGCCGGTAATGCGCGGTCCGGTCCCGTTCGGGTCGGGAAAGAAAGCTGAAGTTGAGGTTGCCGGGATCGTGGAAGACGGCACCGCCTCCGGAAATACGTCTCACGACCGGAATTCCTCTCGCCGCGGCAAAGGTGAAATCCACCTCCTCAAGAGGATTCTGGTTTCGGCCGATCACCACGACAGGATCGTTCACGTACATCAACAGACAATCCGGATCCGGCTCCAGATGGAGAAGGCAGTATTCTTCCAGAGCAAGGTTCAGGGCTGCGTCCGTCGTGTGGTTTTGGATCATCCGCATCCGGCTGTCCGCTCCGACTCCTGGATACCATTCCCACGTAGCCGTTGACAGCAATACCAGCTCAAGATATTGCAATTTTTGAAAATGCTACCGGCTACCCGATCGATCCGGAATCCACTTATGCTCGTCAGACGCGATACGATACCGCAGGAACACGAACCGCCGGGGTTGGAAACCTACCGGCATCCGTTTTGCCTCGATCGCATCCGCCACGGCGTCGACAATCTGCATTACGACCTTCGTCTCAGCCCCACCCTGACCGAGGCTACCCGCCGGATGATCATCCAGCTCGTCTCGAAGATGTCGGGCGTTGTCGAGTTGCCCGGACTCGATCCGCGATTCAACTGGCAGCAGGAAGAAAAACGCTTCGTCGAACTGCTCCGCACCGTGTTGGAAGATGCCGTCAACCGGGCCAAGTTCGATAACGAACCCCAAGTGCTCTACCTGGCGGTCGCCGCTGTGGCAGCCCTGTACAAGGAGGGCGTCCATGACCGCTACAACACCTGCCTGCAGCACGTCAAGCACCGGATTTGGCGAAGTGAAGTCAATTACAACCATGAGACCGCCGTCCGGCTCCAGGAAGATCTGCTCAATCTGACCCGCAACCGGGAGCGCATCTTCAATCTGATCCACCGAAGTCTTTACCGCTATCTCGCGGACGCGCTTTCCGGAGGCGCCAACGACCTTTACGCGATCCATTTCGGCCCCGGGGTGCTGCTGCCCGAAACGTTTTTCGACAACCCCCTGCTGCATGAAGAGAATCCGCTGCAGGATGCGTTTCTGATCCGGGAATATTTCCTGATCGGCCATCGGCGGGAGGACATCCATCAATACGAGGCATTCCTCGCCGCCATCAAGTCTGTCGTGCGGGAACTCGCCGCCACCCCGGACGAAGCGGAATTGACGACGCCGGAAATCGCTTTTCAGAACACCGACGGTAATGCCTCGGAGACCGCCGCCGCATCCGCGACGTCCACAAGCTCGCAGGAAGCCGATCTGGACGGATGGATCAAGTGTGAATCCAACATGGACGCGCTCTTCAATTTCCTGGAGATGACCGAGGAAATTCGCAGGCAACGGTGGCTTCTGGCGGGGCGCGGCGGAATGGGCCGGCTCCGGCAGGCTATCGGAATCCGACGGCAGCGCATGGAACTGCTACAAAAGGAATTCCAACGGAGGGATCTCATGCGCATCGTCCTGGCGATGCAGGAGATCGGCGCCCTCTGCGAATTTTATGCGCCCCCGCTCACCCCGCACGAAATCCTCCGATACCTGGTGGATCGAAACAGCCGGCGGCGGATCCGGGACAAACTCAAACGCATCAAGAAAAGCTACGGTGAACCGATCAACCTGACGCCGATGCGGGAAACCATAACGCGGCTGCGCAGGATGCGCCGCCCGGAAAGACAACGGCGGCTGCTGGATTTTGTCCGGACTCTGTCCCGTTATCACTGCCATCGATCGGACTTCGATCTGATTCAGGAGGCGATGGGCAAGCTGCACTTTCCCGCCGATGAAAAAGATCTCGAGCTTTCCAGAGCCAACGGGAGCCTTTACGAATTCCTGCTGCCGAACGAGCACGGCAGCGACGACGCCCCCGTGGTGGGTCACGTGATCTTGAAGTCGGATGTGCGGGGATCGACGGGAATCGTCAGCCGGATGAAAAACAAGGGGCTCAATCCGGCCACCAATTTCAGCATGAACTTCTTCGACCCGATTTCCGAAATCCTTCTCCGCTATGGGGCGCAGAAAGTGTTCATCGAGGGCGACGCCATCATCCTCGCCATTCTGGAGCGGGAAAACCGCCCGGATCAGTGGTATTGCGTTTCCCGCGCCTGTGGGCTGGCAATGGCCATCCTCCTGATCGTCCGCCGCTACAACCGGAAAAACCAACAATCCGACCTCCCCCATCTGGAAGTCGGGATCGGGATCAGCTATTCCGCCAGCGCCCCCACGTATTTTTTCGACGACGAGATCCCCATTATGATTTCGCCGGCCATCAACCGGTCCGACCGGCTGTCCAGTTGCTTCAAATCCATCCGCCAGCGGTTTTCCACCCTGAAACCCCCATTCAATGTCTATGTTTTCGAGCCGGTGCCCGAGGATCGACCCCTGGTGACCGAACCCATGGTGCGCTACAATGTCGGCGGCATCGAAATCGATCCCGAGGGCTTCGAAAAGCTGAAGCGGGAAATCCAGTTGAAGCGTATGGAATTCCATTTGAAGTCGCTTCAAAAAGATCCCATCACCGTTTACGCCGGCAGCTTCCCGACGCAAAGCGGAGCCACCCAGTCGCTGATCATCCGGGAAGCCCCGGTTCATATGATCTCCCTCAAGGACATGAAGGTCCGGGGCAGATCCGGAAGCCGATACTACGAGGTGTGCACGCATCCGGCGGTGTACCAGGCCGTCAAGGCTCGACTGAAATGATTCGTCGCCGTTTCCGGTGCATCGATACGCTTTGACATCGGTATCACGGTTCATTATTTAGAAACATAGAGGGGACGATTTCGGGTTGCCACCACAGGCTGGGGGATGAACGCCATGGAAATGATCGTCGCGTCCGGTCCGTGCCGTCATTGCGGCAACGATGTCATGGCCGTCTGCCGGAACACCCAACACCGGCTTCACTTCGTCCTCTTTCTGTTGACGGCGGGCATGTGGCTGCCTTTCTGGCTGTCGACCGCGCTGTCATCACGAAGATGCATCTGCTGCGAATGCGGGCGGCCACTCCCGGCAGCCGATGTAAAACACCAGGCGATGGAGGACGCACTTCGCCATCCATGGGATGCCGCCGGCGCCCCGATTCCGATCGAAAACTTCAATGCACTCCTCGTCGCCCGTGACCTGGTGTACTACGTGCCGACTCTCGCCATCTACCGGCGCCGATAGCCCCAATTCCGGGCCGGGCCCGGTCGAATATCAAGCGATCTCACGAATCCCCCCGGCCAGGGGCATGACCGCAGCCGCATAGACGCCTTCCATCCCTCGACCTCAGTTCCCACGTTGACGCCGCCCCCTTTTCGCCATTATGATCCACGCTCGCTGTCCGGCCGGCAATGTCGACCGGGAGTACCCGGTCAAACGAAAACCAAGGAGTCTGAATGAGTACCGATACGAAAAAAATCATCTACACCATGATGGGTGTGGGAAAACGACACAGCGGCAAAACCGTATTGCGTGACATCTCATTGAGTTATTTCCATGGAGCGAAAATAGGCGTCCTGGGCCTCAACGGATCCGGGAAAAGCACCCTGCTCAGAATCATGGCGGGAGTCGACACCGAATATGACGGGAAAGCGGTGCTTTCTCCGGGATACGCGGTCGGATTTCTCGAGCAGGAGCCCCTCCTTTCCGAGACCCGGACGGTGAAAGCCGTCGTGGAGGAAGGGGTTCAGGAAACCGTCGATCTTCTGAACGAATACAACCGGATCAACGAGCAGTTTGCGGAACCCATGAACGACGATGAGATGGATCGGCTCATCCAGCGCCAGGCCGACGTGCAGGAAAAGCTCGACACCCTCAATGCATGGGACCTCGACGCCCGGCTGGAGATGGCAATGGATGCCCTTCGCTGCCCGGACGGCGACACACCCGTCAAGGTGCTCTCCGGCGGTGAAAAACGACGGGTTGCGCTTTGCCGCCTCCTGCTCCGGGAGCCCGACATCCTTCTGCTGGACGAGCCCACCAATCACCTCGACGCCGAATCGGTGGCCTGGCTCGAGCAGCATCTCCAGCGGTATTCCGGTACGGTCATCGCCGTCACCCACGACCGGTATTTTCTGGACAACGTGGCCGGCTGGATACTGGAACTCGACCGGGGCCACGGCATTCCCTGGAAGGGCAACTATTCCTCATGGCTCGAACAGAAAGAAAACCGCCTCAAAAACGAGGCCAAAGCCGACCAGAAGCGCCTGCACACTCTGGAAAGGGAGCTCGAATGGATCCGAATGTCCCCCAAGGGCCGCCAGGCCAAATCCAAGGCTCGCATCAACGCCTATGAATCCCTCCTGTCCCGGGAAAACGAGGCTCGGGAAGAAGAAATGGAAATCTTCATTCCCCCCGGCCCCCGCCTCGGCAACCGGGTGATCGAATTCGACGGGGTGAAAAAAGCATACGGGGAGAAGCTTCTGTTCGAAAACCTGTCCTTCGGGATGCCGCCCGGCGCTATCGTCGGTATCATAGGTCCCAACGGCGCCGGAAAGACCACTCTCTTTCGGCTGGCGACGGGCGCCGAAGCCCCCGACAGCGGAACGGTGAGGTTGGGAGAAACCGTAGCGATCGCCCATGTGGACCAGGAACGCGAAAGCCTGGAGCCGTCCAAAACGATCTGGGAGGCCATCTCAGGCGGACAGGAGCAGATCGAGATCGGCGGACGCCGGGTCAACTCCAGGGCTTACGTGGCCCGATTCAACTTCACCGGATCGGATCAGCAGCAGAAGGTCGATACGCTGTCAGGGGGCGGTCGCAACCGGGTTCACCTCGCATGCATGCTGAAGCGCGGCGCCAACGTTCTCCTGCTGGACGAGCCCACCAATGATCTGGATGTGAACACCATGCGGGCGCTGGAAGACGCCCTGGTCCAGTTCGGTGGCTGCGCCATGGTCATCAGCCACGACCGGTGGTTCCTGGACCGTATCGCCACGCACATCCTGGCCTTCGAGGGCGACAGCCAGGTGGTGTGGTTCGACGGCAACTACTCCGACTACGAAGCGGACCGGCGAACCCGGCTGGGAGATGCCGCCGACCGGCCGCACCGGATACGTTACCGCGGCCTGACACGGGCCTGAACGCCGCAAGGAAAGACGAGGACACGGAAGCCATGGCCAGGAGACGGCGCAGGCGCAAATGGATCCGTTCCGCGGTGGTCCGGTGGAGCCTTTACCTTGCGGGGGGGTTGGCCCTGGTCAACCTGATGATGGTCCTGCCGCTTCGATGGATACCGCCGCCCGTTTCAGCGGTCATGGTCTGGGACCGGCTCGGTACGATCCTTGGCGGCGACGGTGAAAAAAGCCGGATCGACTACCGGTGGACGGACTGGGAGGACATCTCCCCTCATGCGGCGCTCGCGGTCATGGCCTCCGAAGATCAGAAGTTCCCCTACCACAGGGGGTTCGACCTGGAGGCGATCGCCGATGCCGTCGAGGAAAGGCTGGACGGCAGGCGGTTGAGAGGGGCCAGCACCATCACCCAGCAGGTCGCCAAAAACCTCTACCTGTGGCAAGGTAAAAGTTTCTGGCGCAAAGGGCTCGAGGCCTGGTTGACGGTGCTGATCGAAGCCTGCTGGAACAAGCGGCGGATTCTGGAGGTCTACCTCAATATCGCCGAATTCGGTCGCCATGTTTACGGCGTCGAGGCTGCCAGCCGCCACTATTTTTCCAAGCCGCCCTCCGAGCTTACGCTCTGGGAGAGCAGCCGGCTGGCGGCGGTGCTTCCCAACCCCAGGCGCATGAACCCCGGCCGTCCTTCGGGCTACGTCATCTCCAGGGCCGTCTGGATACAGAAACAGGTTCGGCTCATGGGAGGGATGGAGGCATTGAAGCCGATCGGGCATTGAACATGAGGTTCACAGCCGTGCCGACTTCGGAAAGGACGATGGATCCATTCGCGCAGCCTTATCTGATCGGACTCACCGGCGGTATCGCCACCGGCAAATCCACCGTCGCCGCCATGCTGGCGGAGTTGGGGATGGCGGTCATCGATGCGGATGTCGTGGCGCGGGAGGTTGTCAGGCGTCCGCGACCTGCCTGGCATGACATCGTCCAGGCATTCGGAGCCGGGATCCTTTCGGAGGACGGGGAGATCGACCGCGGTCGACTGGGGAGCATCGTCTTCAACGATCCTGGCGCCAAGGCTCGACTCGAAGCCATCGTACATCCCCGTGTTTTCGAGGTCATCCGAAGCGATATGGTCCGGCTGCATCGATCGAGCCCCCGTCGCCGCATCGTTCTGGACATCCCGCTGCTGATCGAGACCGGCATGCACCGACGCCTGCCGTTGACCCTTCTGGTCTACGCTCCCGAATGGATGCAGTTGCAGCGCCTGATGGAGCGCGACGGCCTGACCGAAGCCGAAGCGCTGGCCAGGATCCGGTCCCAGATGCCCATCGAGGCGAAACGCGCCTGCACCGATTTCATCGTCGACAACAGCGGGGACCTGGCCTCCACCCGGCGGCAGGTCATCGACATTCTCGCCCGGCTTCCGAAAATCGGGCCGGATTGCGACGGCCGACAGCCGGTCGACTCGAAACCCGACTCCGGCCCCGGCAAGGGAAAGCCTCAATGATCCGCTCCCAGCTGGCCGCCGCCGCGATCCTCGGGCTCAGCGCCGGGCTCAGCCCGGGCCCGTTGTTGACTCTGGTCGTCTCGGAAACCCTGAAAAGGGGCGTGGCGGGCGGCATCCGGGTCGCGGTCGCGCCCTTGATCACCGATCTTCCGATCATTCTGGCGGCGGTTTTTCTTCTCGCCCGGCTTTCCGATCAGACCTTCATACTGGGCGCGATTTCCCTCGCCGGAGGGGGCATCATGGCCTGGATGGGCTACGAGAGCATGATTTTCCAGGGAGCGGATGCCGGCCCGCCGGGAGTCGGACTAAGCTCACTCACCAAGGGCATACTGGCCAATTTTCTCAACCCCTCCCCCTACCTGTTCTGGCTCACGATCGGCACCCCCCTGCTGATGGAAACGGCTGCCCGAAGCCTCCCGCTTGCGGCGGTATTCATTCTTATCTTTTACGGCTGCCTCGTCGGCTCAAAGATCGGCACCGCCGTCGCCGTCGGGAAATCCAAGCACTTCCTTTCCAGTCGGACCTATGTCGCCTCCATGAAGATACTGGGGCTGCTCCTCGTCGCATTTGCGATACAGTTTTTCTGGAAGGGAATTCACTATTTCCGATAGCCTCCCTTCCATTCACGACGGACACTCCTCAGTCTGTACGGCCCGCCATGCGATCCGCATCTTCCCGCATCCGGTTGAGAGTGGATTCCACCTCTTCGCGAAGGGATTCCAGGGTGTTCTTCGAGACCTGCCCGACAGGCGTCCAGGGTTTCCCGTAAAGCACCACGACCCGGCTGAAGGGCAGTGGGATCAGGGTTCGATCCCATGTCTTTTTGAGCGTCAGCGCCGGACGGGCGGACATCACGAACGGCACGAGCGGAAGCCCGGTCTTGCAAGCCAGCAGGATCATGCCTTTCTTGGCGACAAATCGGGGACCCCTCGGGCCGTCGAGAACGGTCGCCACCTTCCGCGGGCCGGGACCGGCGAGAAACTGTAGCATCTCCCGAAACGCTGCCGAACCGCCGCGGCTGGAGGACCCCCTCACCGGAACGACCCCGAGGCGCTCGGCGAAGCGGGCGATCAGTTCCCCGTCTCTGGACCGGCTGAACAGGATCATGGGGTGCTGCAGACGGAAGAACCAGACCAGGAAGATGGTGTAGCGGTGCCAGGTGGCTCCGACGATGCTCCGGTCGCCGAGAATATACGCGTCGTGATAAGGCTTCCCGACGATCCGGACCCGGCAGGTCGAAAACCAGAGCTTCAGCAGGGGAACGGCGATCCGGACCAGCAGCCGGCGGCCGGCGCTCAAACTCCCGGAGCGAGGAATGACATCAGGCATCGATCCCGGTGCCTCGGCAGTCCGGGAGTTCTGGACGTTCCTCGACTGTCCACCCATTGATATCAAACCCTCCCACGACTTTCTCCGTACGCGAGCGCGCCGGCGATCAGGTGCGCCACGCGAAGGGGCTCCGGCAGGCGGCTGTGCGCCGACAGACGGCGAACCACACTCTCCGCGGCCTCGCCACCGATGCCGACCCTCTGGACGTATACCCCGGCGCACGGTTCCATCGGCCCCAACCGCCGGATCACTTCCCATTTGTCCCGGCCTTCCGGAATGTGCGACAGCAGGGCGCGGCGGACAGCCGTCATGTCGGGCTCGCGACGGCTCACCACCACAACGGGAACGCCCAGTTCCCGGTGCAACGCAATCCCGTCCACCACGTTGAATCCGCCGACCGTAATGCCTTGAAGCAGCACCAGGCGCACGTGCTCCCGGAACCGGGAACGGCTTACCGCCCTGATAATGGCCTCGGTGGCGTCAAACCCGTCCCGGGTTACCGAGCTCACCAGCACGCCGTCCAGGCGGAGGCCGGCAAACACCGCCCCCACGATGGGCACCGGATCCGCCGGGTCTGACGGCAAGGGGGCGTCGTCGATGCCCACTACATTTGAATACCGGTTCACAATGCCCTGTATACCAAAAGAACCTCCACCCTCCAAACGCGGAACGCAAGACCGTTCGAAGAAAGAAGCCCGGTGCCGGCGGCCCGCATGAATGCGATTGCCCGGCACCGGGCCTTGCTTTTCGGATTCCCGATCCTGGTTGCCTCCGAATTCATTCCGGAGGCGCACCCGGCGGGGTCCTACCTCCCCTTCGGGTGGGCCCAAGCCCCCGGTTTCAGGTCATGGCGACTCCATGCAGCTGAAGATCGCGTTTCCGACCAGCCGGAACGTGTTTTCCGGGTGCCCCCGGAAGGTGCTGTCCACACCGATCAGGACAGTGTCCTGAAAACCTTGTTCGGTATGAACGATCACGGGTTTTCCGGCCGCACCGCTGGCCTCCCAGTCCGGCCAGAAACCGGAAACGAGAAATTCCCCGGAGGCTATGGATGCCGTAACCATCGCTGCGGCGGGCAGGCCGGTGAACCAGTTCGCCCCCAGCACGTAAGCGAAGTCATCCTCGCGAAATCCCGAGGCTATTTCGTCCGAAGGAGTGTAGACCAGTTCGATAATGGCGTCGGCGTCAGAGTCGGAGGCCACCGTCGCCGCTATCAATTCGGCATCAAGGGCAAACTGGACACCGGTTCCGGTGAGCCCCACATAGTCTCCACCGGCGGCGAAGAAGGCCTGCATGGCTGCCTTACCGTCCGTGCTCAGCGGTCTCCATGTGCGACTTCGATTCAGGAAAAGATCATATTCCGCAATGGCGCCGCCGTTGAGATCGGTCGTGGACACTACCGTAAAAGCAAATCCCAGGGTATCCAGGCAGAAGCGCACACCCTCGTCCCCGTATACGGCAATCCGCGGCTTCTTCAGCAGGACGGCCGATGAAGGAGTCTCCTCGATCGAGTATAGTTCAAGGCCCCACCGGTTGGCCAATTCGGAAGCCAGGGCGGCGTCCGGCGGAACAAGAAACGCGCCCGGCCCGTAAGATTGCCCGCCGTTTTCGAAGCCGTCCCGGGTCCGCCGCACCTCGATCCCCCGGTCGATCAGGGTGTTGGCGGCCTGAAAGGCCTGCACGCTGACCGGCAGAAAGACATAGGCGCTCGCCGTTCCCTTCTCCACCGATCCCTTCGGCTGATCGACCTTCTGGACGCTGACGGTCTTGATGGACTGTTTGTCCAGCATCACCGCCCGGTGGACGCCCCAAAGCAGCGGATGGCTCCAGGCCGTGGGCGGCGAGTAGAACACCAGGTTCTCGATGCCCAGGTTCGAGACGTCGAGACCGTCCTCGAGAATGGTGTTGGCAAGCCCGCGCTTGGGCTGATCCATCCAGACGATGTAGGTCCCCTTCGGGTAGACTGCCCCGTCCAGTGTGAACGCCCGCGTGGCACGCTCCACCTGGACGCCGTTGTGCAGCAGAAACGCGATCAGCTTGGCAGGCTGGTGGGGACTGAGCTGCGTCGGGCCGTCCGGCGGAATGACATAGGCCGCCGGAAACTCCTTCAGGAAGAGATCCAGCGTTTCGAAGTCCGGGTAGGCGGCCTTGGCCAGGATGTCGTCCGGGATGACGGCCTGGGGCAGATCCAGAAAACCACGGCGGAAAATCTCGATCTGGTCCCGGATCATCTCCTCCTTGTTCTGCACGACGAACTCGAGGGCGCCCCAGACGGCCCAGTAATGGGCGTCGACGCCTCTCTCGTCCCTGGCGGGTGTTTCCAGGGTGTGACCATAGGCGCCGTGGTACATGGCGAACATGGGGGTGTAGATCGGGGGCCAGTCGTCCCAGTAATAGCCTGCCGCATCGAAATTCCAATCCCTGAACGGGATCTGGGCGGAAAAACCCGTGTTGGCGAGCACCGAAGCTTCCATGGCCTCGGCCTGGGCCAGGGCCCATTTGATGTACAGATCGTACTCATAGTTCGGGTTGTGCGGGGGGCTGCAGGGCTCGATCAGCATCGGGGAGACGAACCCGTGCAAGTCCAGAAACACCATCGGGTTCCACTCGGCGATGATGGCCGCAGTCGCCGCGATCTCGGGCTGGGTCTGGGAAATGAAGTCCCGGTTGATGTCAAAACCGGCGGCGTTGCTGCGGGTGCCGAGCACCCTGCCGTCCGGGTTCTGCACAACGTTGAACAGAAGGATCACGTTTTCCAGAATGTCCTGGACCGCCTCGCTGTCGTCGTAGGCAAGCTGTTCGATCAGCCGGATGCAGGCGTCGGTTCCGGGATATTCGTTTCCGTGGATGCTGCCGTTGACGAAGAACGGCACCTTGAAGTCCTTGTACTGGTCCAGCTTTTCCAGGGCCTTTTCCGGATCCCGGATCATCGTCTTCCGCAGGGACTGGTAGTGGCCGAAGCGTCCGGAGGTGCCAGGCGCCGTCACCGTCACCAGGAACAGACTGCGCCCTCCGGCGGACCGGCCGAGGACCTGAACGTCGACCCGGTTGCTGTTCTGCTGAATTTCCCGCAGCTTCGCGGGGATTTCGGAGTACAGGATAGAATCGTAATAGGGTGAAGGGTTCTCCGCTTCCGGAGTCACGTTCCACCACTGGCCGCCTCCAGGCTGAGCGCCGAGGGCAAAGGGCGGAAATCCAGCCCAGAACACGACGCAGACCAGCAGCATGCCACAAAGGCCGACACGATGCGCAATGGGTTTCACCGCTTCCTCCTTTCTGTGTAGGTAAAATTCGGATGGGTTTCGTTTTCGAGAGCCGCGGCACGAATAGAGAGGCCGGAGTCGGGCTTCGAGCCGACGAGGAGGCAGACCGGATCCATCAGGGGGCATCCGTGGCGGACTCCTCGCGAAACCGGCGAATGCGAAAACGGATCGACCACCCCCTTCAGACGAATTGATAGACAGGATCTTTCTCTTCAGGGCGGATCGAGAAGGCGCGAGGAGGCGGCTGGGGCGGAGGTCGCGATGTAGAGGGGAAGAAGAGTTAGAATGATATACGCAGGATGAAATGCGGAAGTCAAAAAAAATGGTGCATGTCTCGACAATAAGGGGCCTTCGGCCCGAATTCAGTCCGATCCGATCCATTCCGCCAGCAGCGGCGGAGGCGAGGCGTAACCGCTCATGGCCTTGAGTTCGCACTGGGCGTTCAGCTCCACGCCATCCTGGATGACGGAAACGGGACGATCCACCGATACGACAACCACGATGATGTTGGGGTTCTCGGCGGTGAATCGTAGGGCGGAATTGAAACGGGCCCCTCTCGCCCGATCTTCTCCAGCGACCCGCCGGCCGTCCAGAAGGCAGGCGAACCCGTGAAGCCTGAGGTCCATGCCGATGTGAACGGCGCCGTCCAGCTTCGCCAGCGACGTGGCCAGTTCGAGCTGGCGGGGGTTCTGAAGGTCGAGCGGAGATTCCAGGGTCTGGCCGGCAATCGGCGCCGGTTCGGCGTTGAGGTCGATCACCACGGTGCACCCGTAATTCTCGTTCTCGGCACAGTGGACCACGGCGCTGACGATGCGGTAAAGATCGTGGCTCGCGGTCGGGGCCACCGCATATTCGATGAGCAGCTCTTCCACCTGAACCAGGTTGGCTTTCCGGGTGCTGGAGTGAAAGCTGCCGTCGGAGAAATTGCAGACGATTTCTTCGTTGAATCCCAGAAAGCCGTAGCCGCCGCGAAACTCGGCGGTGACCCGGTCGTCGGGAATGTCGCCTTCGGAGATGCCCAGGATGAACCGGCCGTCGGAAACCAGATGCCGATCTGAGTTTTCCACCGCCTGGAGCAGCTTTCGAACATGATTGAAATTTCTGAGCAGAGGCCGTTCCTCGGAAGGGAAACGGGCGGAAAAGGTCATCCCGGCGGCGCGGGAAGGCTCCAGGAAAACCAGCGTCCCCCTCGGCCAGGTCCCCTCCTCCTTGGTTTTCGAGATTCCAAGGATCGCGTCCAGAATCGGATAAACGCGAATTCTGGAATCCCATCCGATGGTTTCGTTCATCCGGTCCACGACGTAGTCCCGCACGGCGTGGGGGGCGTACCCGCGGAGAACATACCCCGATATATCCGTGCATAGGGTGTTCTCGGTCGAGAAGTCGTGGGACAGAAGCCAGGCGGCGTGCTCCAGCCATCGCTCGGTTGGCCCGATCGAGCACATGTCCGGGTGGTGCTCGGTAAACCACATCTGATAAAAAATGGAACGGGACCTGCCGCCGCAGGAGATCAGGCCGGTCAGCTGAAGGTTCTTTTCCTTGTAGAGATACCCGAAGCACGAGAGCCGTTCCGCCCCCGGAGCGCCGACCCGCCACTCATCCGAATCCAGAAAAAGCTCCTTGAATTTCGGTTCATGGCCCCGCAGCAGATTCTGGGGGTCGTAGATCCGCATGGCGTCTTCGGGACGGGCGGCAAACAGAAGGGCAGCGCGGCTGGAGCCCGAATAATGCGACAAGCCGTCGCGAAGCCCGTCCAGGGTATGAAGTATACACAGGTTCCGATTGGCGTCGGGGGGCATCGGGGATCTCCTGGGTGGAAAATGCCATCCTTAATAGCATGGCCGACCCATCCCCTCAACCACCGCATGAACTCGGCATAGCCGCCGTCCGCAACCCGACCCGTGGCGCGGAACTCACGGCAGAGATTTTCCCTCCCGCTGCGGCAGAAACCGCAGCGTAGGACGAAAAAATCCAAGCCACTCCCACCCGATCGCCGATTCGAAACCGGTCGGCGTCCGGTCACCGGTGTGGGCTGCTGAAAGCTAGTCCTGTATCAACCGCTCCGGCGCCCGGACCGCCACCACCACTCCCCGCGCACAGACGACACCGTCAGCCGAGAGAGTGCTTTCGACCACGACCTTGCGCCCTTTGATTTCCCGGACCCTTCCCCGAACCTCCAGTTCGGTGTCGATTGGAGTGGGTTTGAGATAGTCGACATGGAGGGAAGCGGTCAAAAAACGCAGGGGCGGAAGGGTGTCCATTTCGCGACCTTCCGCCCGATAGGCGGCGGCGGACGCCGTTCCGGTGGAATGGCAGTCGATCAGGGAGGCAATCAATCCGCCGTAGACATAGCCGGGGATGGCGGTATGGCAGGGCCTCGGCTTGTATCTGCACACCGACTCCTCGCCGTCCCAGTAGCTCTGAATCCGAAGCCCTTCGGGATTCAGCCGGCCGCATCCGTAGCACTGGGCAAGGGAATCCGGGTAGTAGTCCTGAAACGCTTTCTGGGTCATCTGATTTTCCTCCCTATTTGGGCGACCAGTTCGATTCGCTGGCGAATACATCCGGATCCCGGGGGGGCAGCTTGTGGATGCAGGTGAGGGAAATCGCGTCCGGTTCGGAATGGGCGAAGCGGGAACAGTGGGCTCGGGAGGCCTTGGATTCAGGCGGCCCGTTCCCGTCTGCCGGAATACAGGTCGTTCAGCGTCGAGACAAGCTGCCGCATGCTGAACGGTTTGGCCATGAAGCCATCGGCGCCGAGCTGCCGGGCGGCAATGGCGTTTTCGGGATTTCCCGATACCAGAATGCAGATTTTCTCGGGATATTGATGTTTGATGCGTGAAACCAGATCGAACCCGCTCATTTCCGGCATGTTCACATCCGAAACCACTATATCCGCGGAATCGCTGTTTTTCATGTACTCCCAGGCCGAGTGGCCGTCTCCGAAAGCGAGGACACGATCATTGAAGGAAAAGGAAAGCCACTGGTAGGCCATGTCTCTGAACATGGCGTCATCATCCACTACGGCGATTCTGGGGCGCAGGCTGGTCTCAGGCATGAACGATCTCCGGAAGTGTGGCGGTCACCTGTCGGCGGGGTTTTTAGGATATCGTTCACTTCGGGTCAACTTCGGTTACCTGGGATTTTCCGAGATCCGCCTGTTTGTGCGGCTCCGATCCAAGATCTCGGTATCCTTGCCCTATTCAATGCAGACGGCTCTCAAGCAAGACGGAATCCGGCCCGGAGGAGCTTTAAAGAAAAAGAAAATAAATTCATGTAGATCCTCGCCGAGCCATTTGCCTGTCACGACGCTATGAACGGACGCTCTCTTCTTTCCGCTGATTTTCTCGGATTTTCTATTGAGGCTTCTTGGGCCCCAGCAGCCCTTTGATCAACCCCTTGGTGGTCTCCTCGAGAGGCTTGAGTTCCTCGTTCTTTTCGAAGATCTCATCGAGCTTGCCGGAGTCCAGGACCTTCTCTTGGATCTGTTGGCGGGCCATGCCCTCGAGGTCCGGGCGGAAACTCGGTTTGTCGAAGGTACCGGTCACCAGCACCGGGACCATCACGCCCCTGCGGTCCTCGGTATCGCCCTGTCCCTTCAGAGAGGCGACGACCTTGGGCTCGATGCGGAAATCCAGCCTTTCACCGACCAGGTCGGCGTCTCCACGGGCTGAAAGCCGCAACAGCGGCGACTGCATCCGGGAATCCGACGTTGTGACCACGCCATTCTTGATCTGGAAAGGAACGGCGAGCTCTGTAAAGTCCGTTTTCGGTCTTTCCGTGGAAACGGCAGCCCCCTTGAAGGCCGCCTGGACATTCCTGATCATTCCCGCAAGATCGACGCCGATGATCGCACCGTCGGTGAACACGAAGCTCCCCGTGCCGTTGAGATGGCGTTTCGCCTCGTCGGCCGCATCGCCCCGGGTATTCACCTTGACATCCGCGGCCATGGTTCCTTCGATCGCCGTTTTTCCGGTGAGATCCCGGATGAGGGGGCCGGCCGCCACCCCGGCCAGGTTGAGGGCCGCCTCGGAGCTCGGCTCCGCGCCTCGAACATCGACGGTGCCGTTCAATTCGACTTCTCCGCCGTAAAGCCCCATCCGGAAAGGTTCGAATCGAAAGACGCCGTCACGGCCGGTCAGCTTGAAGTCCACGTTCTCCATCGTTGCGTGGTTCACGATGAGCTTTCCGACCTTGCCGGCGATTTCGAGAACCGGCTTTCGAAAGGGAGTGTAATCCACGGGGGCGGATGAACCCGGTTGACTCTTGGCAGCCCCCTGCGTCGGCGTCGGGGGGCGTTCCTCGGTTTGTTTTTTCTCATCTTTCGGCGGCAGATATCGATCCACGTCGAGGGCGTCGATGGTGATGTCCGCGCGCAGATCGGGCTTTTTGAAGTCCTTGGCGGTCACCGAAAGACCGATCCGGGAATCGTCCAGCATCATTTCTCCGCCGGAAAGCTCGAAACGATCGGTGCCGGCAAGAATTTTTCCCTTGAAGGACAATCGGTTGAGCACTTCCGGATCGGCCGTTGCGGGAATAAGGCCTTCCTTGAAGCGGCCGGCAACGTTTCGGGGAGAGAAGGAAGGAACCTCCAGGTCCAGGGTCGCGATCGGCGCGGTCGGAATGTTTTCCGCCCGGCCGCTCAACCGCAGCTGCAGATCCTCGAGCAGCTTGACGGTCAAATCCAGGAGCACGGGTGATTTCCCGATTTCCCTTCCCACGGGACCTACGCTGCCCAGCATCGACACCGGATGTCCATCCATACTGGCCGAAAGGTCGATCCCCACCGGGCGGTCCACGGAAAGGTCGGTCAACACCAGATCCAGTTCGTCGATCTCGTGCCGCTGTCCGGCCTTTTGATCGATATAGACGACGGAACCGCCGGTGATGGCGAACTCATCCACTTCGAAGCCCGCAAGGGGCAGCGAGGTCGTTTCCCCGCCGGGAGATTTCTGCACGCCATCGCTGGGCTTCTCATCAGGCCTGCCGCCGAAGTCCCAGCTCACCTTGCCGTCGGCCGTTTTCTCCAGGGCGATCCTCGGATTCCGCACCACGAACCGCTTGACTTGAATCTCCTTGCGGAACAGCGGCACCAGTTTAACCCGGGCCTCGAACGCTTCCATGGAAATAAAATGGGCCTCGGAAAAGCCCTCCCGATTGCCCAGCTTGACGTCCGAAAGCGCCACACCGATCCAGGGGAAAAAGGAGAGGTCCAGATCCTGGCCGACGGTGAAAGTCCGACCCGTGGAGCGTTCGACTTCCCGTTCGATCCGGGACTTCAACTGGTCGGCATCCAGGACCATGACGGCCGTGACGACGACGGCAATCACGATCACCGCCACCCCCCCGGCGAGGATCAGAA
Source organism: Desulfobacterales bacterium (assembly GCA_049366795.1). Lineage (GTDB taxonomy): Bacteria > Desulfobacterota > Desulfobacteria > Desulfobacterales > UBA5852 > CALNZV01. Next base: position 78,269 of record JBMNCP010000019.1, on the reverse strand, counting down.
TCCATTTGAGCGCCTTGTTCATGATGTTTCTCCTTTAGGGTGGATCGGTACATCGGCGGGCACACGGATCACGATACTAAAATTGCGGCTTTGACATGTCAAGGCGCGCCGCCTATTGTCCTGACAATCGCTTTTGGCGCCTCCCGGCCATGCCATCGGACGGGTATCGAGGCGGTCTTCGGGCGCCTTGGCGGAATACGCCCCAGACGGTTTGCAATCCCGACCTTCATATGATAGGCGTTTTCATCATTCGTTTTGCGCCCTCCGATCTCGATCCTCCGGGAGAACCCGCGTCGAGATGGGAGGTGCCGCACCCCAGAGAAGGATTCTCCATGCAGCAATCCGCATTGGACAATCTGTTTTCCGAAGCGCAACTGAAGCGAATCTTCCCCGAGCACCTGACGGACCGGTTCTTCGAGGTTCTGCTGGGTGATGCCGAAGACGGTGCCTACGACATCCGGCTGGTTTTCGACGGCTGCAACGAGGGGGAGCTCAATTTTGCTTTTCACCTGATCGAAAGACCCGGCAAATGCCTCGTCTGCAGCCTGACCTACGGCCTGCCCGAGGTGTTCAGACGTCATCCCGTTATCGATCTCGAGGGCGTCGTCGCGGCCATCGGCAAATGCCTCAACGGTTCCGCCCGCTTCAGTGGCTGGCGGTTGGGGAAGACCCGGGAGATCGCACGGGGCCTGCACGCCATTCCCCTGAAGATCGAGTTGGAGGCCACGTCCCGGTAATGGATCGCAAAGGGTTCGAGCCCCAAAATCCCGCTCCAATGTTTCCCAACCGACCCGGATTGACATCTTCATCGTCCCCATCTAATCTTTCTTGAGAATCGGCGGTCCGTATTTCCACCACAGGAGAATCCGGCCTGATGTCTTCCGAGCCCACCACCTCCCGCAGAGCCGACCTCCGTCTCCGCATGGGCATGGCCGCGGCCTCCGTCGCCGTGGGGCTGGGACTTCTGGGGGCAAAGTTCTACGCCTACCACCTTACCCGTTCCTCGGCGATTCTGTCCGACGCGCTCGAATCCATCGTCAATGTCGCCGCGGCCGTCTTCGCCCTTTACAGTATATTCATCGCCACACGGCCGGCGGACGAATGCCATCCGTACGGCCATGGAAAAATCGAATATTTTTCAGGAGGCTTCGAAGGCGCCCTCATCATCTTGGCCGCCATTGGAATCTTCCGTGTGGGGTGGCAACATCTGGTCCATCCGCAACCGATCCCACAACTCGAGGCGGGCGCCCTGATCGTTCTCTTCGCCGCGCTGGTCAACCTGCTTCTCGGCATCGCCCTGATCCGGATCGGACGCCGAACCCGCTCGCTTGCCCTGGAGGCGGACGGGCATCATCTCCTCACGGACGTCTATACCTCGGCAGGCGTTTTGGTTGGCCTCCTGGTAGTCCGGCTGACAGGCTGGCTGTGGGTGGACGGCGCCGTCGCGTTTCTGGTGGGAGCAAACGTTCTGTGGAGCGGCGGAAGGCTGATTCGCCAGTCTTTCCGAGGTCTCATGAACGCGGCGGACCCGATGCTAATGAATGCCATCTCCCGCCTTATCGTCGAAAACCGAAGACCCGCGTGGATCAATGTCCACCGCCTTCGCGCCTGGCGATCCGGTGCGGAAGTTCACATCGATCTTCACCTCATACTTCCGAAAGACATGAGCCTCGAAGACGCCCATTTCGAGGCCGACTTCCTGGAAAAGCTGCTGCTCGACAAAATTCCGGGCGCGGCCAGCGTCCTGGTTCACATGGATGCCTGTCGGGACGGGGACTGCCCGGTGTGCGGGAAACCCGGATGCACCAGCCGGAAGTTCGATCCTCTCGACGACTCCGGCTGGAGCGGGGATGACATGGTGACGGCCAGGCAGACGTCGCGCCGCTGAGGCCCGGGGAACACGGACCTTACCACCGCCGATCAAGGAAGACCGTCATCACCGGACGGGGTGCCCTCTAGATGCCATCAGCGTCGGCGATTCACCATTGCTGCGGTATCCGCCGCAGGAAACAACGGGAGAAGAAGTCATGAAACGGATCGTTATATTCCTGGGGATCAGTTTGCTGCTGACGGCGGCTGCCGGTGCCGCCGGCTTCGGGGACATCCTGAAAAGCGCCGGCGGCGTCATCACCAAGGGCAGCCTGACCGACGACGAGATCGTCCGGGGCCTCAAGGAAGCCCTCGAGATCGGCACGGTCAACGCGGTCGCCGGCGCGGGACGAGCCGATGGTTATTTGGGAAATCCCGCCATACGGATACCGCTGCCTGGCCCCGTTCAGAAAGTGGAATCCCTTCTGCGCTCGACCGGATACAGCGAAACCGTCGATCGTTTTGTCACGAGCATGAACCGCGCGGCGGAGGAGGCGGCTCCGGAAGCCAAGGCGATTTTCTGGGATGCCATCAAGGCAATGTCGATCACCGACGCCCGTCGCATTCTCAACGGAGGAGACAACGAGGCGACGGTGTATTTCGAGGAAAAAACCTCGCAGAAGTTGTCGGAACGCTTCAAGCCGGTCGTCCGAAAGGCGATGGGCGAAGTCGGGGCAACCCGTGCCTATCAGGACCTCGATACGCGTCTCCAAGCCTTGCCGTTTTCGGACTCCTTGCGATTCGACCTGGACCAGTACGTCACCGAAGGCGCCATGGATGGCCTGTTTCACCTGCTGGCCGAGGAGGAAGCCAAGATCCGCAGCGACCCGAGTGCCCGGGTGACCGATCTGCTTCAAAAAGTCTTCACCCGATAGCGCCACCCGAATCCCGGCCATGGTGGCTGCGACCGCAACGGCGCCCGGTCGGGAATGGACGGCCCGGCTCCTCCCAATTGTCCCGTAACGGTACGTCCGGGGTGCGGCCGGAAGGAGGGAAGGGGAAAAAACAGCCCCGCCGCGGTCCATCGACGTCCACGGCGGGGCGGCATTTCATCTGAACATCTGCAAAGGATCTTATTTCTTCTCGTCCTTGACTTCCTCGTAATCGGCATCCACGACATCATCCTCGGTCCCGCCGGTGCCTTGAGCGCCGCCGCCCGCCGCTTCCTGGCCTCCGGACTCCTGTGAAGCCTTCTGGTACATCGCCTCGGCCAGCTTGTGCGAAGCCTGAGTCAGAGTCTCGCTGAGCCTTCGGATTTCATCCGGATCATCGCCATCCATGGCTTTTCGAAGCGGCTCGATGGCGTCCTGGATCTGCTTCTTGGTTTCCTCATTGACCTTATCCCCCAGATCGCGGATGGATTTTTCGGTCGAGTAGATCAGGGAATCCGCATGATTTCTGGCCTCCACCAGCTCCTTTTTTTTCCGGTCTTCTTCGGCATGAAGCTCGGCATCCTTGACGGCCTTTTCGATTTCATCCTTCGACATGCCGCTGGAAGCGGTGATCTGAATGGACTGTTCCTTGTTGGTGGCAAGATCCTTGGCCGAAACGTTGACGATCCCGTTTGCATCGATGTCGAAGGTAACTTCGATCTGCGGGACCCCCCGGGGCGCGGGCGGGATTCCCACCAGTTCGAAACGACCCAGGGTCTTGTTGTTCGACGCCATTTCCCGCTCGCCTTGCAGGACATGGATGGAGACCGCCGGTTGGCTGTCCGCGGCGGTCGAGAAGATCTGGCTCTTGCGGGTCGGGATTGTGGTGTTCTTCTCGATGAGCCGTGTCATGACGCCGCCCAGCGTTTCGATGCCAAGGGAAAGGGGCGTCACGTCGAGCAGCAGCACGTCCTTGACTTCTCCCTTGAGGACGCCTCCCTGGATGGCGGCACCAATAGCCACGACCTCGTCCGGGTTGACGCTCTTGTTGGGCTCCTTTCCGAACAGCTTTTTCACTCGCTCCTGAACCGCCGGCATGCGGGTCATGCCTCCCACCAGAATGACCTCGTCGATCTGATCCGGTTTGAGCCCCGCATCCTTGAGGGCGGTCCGACATGGGCCTTCGAGCTTGTCCAGTAGCGCGCCTACCAGGGCTTCCAGCCTCGACCGGGTGATCTTGATGTTCATATGCTTGGGGCCGCTGGCATCCGCCGTGATAAACGGCAGATTGACATCGGTCTCCATCGAAGTGGACAATTCCATCTTGGCCTTTTCCGCCGCTTCCTTGAGCCGCTGGAGGGCCATCTTGTCATTACGGACGTCGATGCCCTGGTCCTTCCGGAATTCATCGGCCAGGTAATCGATGATCCTCAGATCGAAGTCTTCTCCTCCGAGATGGGTATCGCCGTTGGTCGCCTTGACCTCGAAGACACCGTCCCCGATCTCGAGGATGGAGATGTCGAAGGTTCCGCCGCCGAGGTCGAAGACGGCGATTTTTTCTTCCTTCTTTCGATCGAGGCCATAAGCCAGGGATGCCGCCGTCGGCTCATTGATGATCCGTTGGACATTGAGTCCCGCGATCTTTCCGGCATCCTTGGTTGCCTGCCGCTGGCTGTCGTTGAAGTAAGCCGGCACCGTTATGACGGCATCGGTGACGGTCTCGCCGAGATAGGCTTCGGCCGTCTTCTTGATGTTGGACAGTATAAAGGAGGAAATTTCCGCGGGGCTGTACTGTTTTCCTCTGATGTTGATCCGAACGTCGCCGTTCGAGGCCTTTTCGATCTTGTACGGCAGGATTTTGATGTCCTGCTGAACTTCCGGAGAATCAAACTTCCGACCGATCAGCCGTTTCACACCGAAAACCGTGTTCTCGGGGTTGGTGATGGCCTGACGCCTGGCGATCTGACCGACCAGACGCTCACCGCCTTCGGAGACGGCCACAACGGACGGTGTCGTCCGGCCTCCTTCAGCGTTGGTGATAACCTTGGCGTCCCCCGCCTCCATGACGGCCACACAGGAGTTGGTGGTCCCGAGATCGATTCCGATAATTTTGCCCATTTCTCTGTTCCTCCTTAAACTGTAACGGTATATGCGATGATCTTAATCGGTCAGCTCGACTGCGATCAGGGTTTTGAAACGGCGACCATGGAAGGTCTCAATAAGCGATCATGCATCCAATAGCCCTTCTGGAACTCCCTGACGACGGTGTTGCCCGGAACATCTTCGACGTCCTCCTGCATGACGGCTTCATGCATGGCAGGATCGAAAGGTTTTTCCAGGGCTTCGATGGGCTTCACACCGTATTTCTCCAAGACCTTGAGGATTTCCTTCAGTGTCAGATCGACGCCTTCCATCAACTGGGAAGACGATCCGTTCTCGTTCCGGCAGGATTCCAACGCTCTTTCCAGGTTGTCCACCACGATCAGCAAGTCCTTGACCAAAGCCTGGTTCGCGTACTTGCGGAAATCCTCGAACTCGCGCTGGGTGCGCTTTTTGAAATTTTCCGACTCCGCGGATACCCTCAGAAACAGCTCGTAGTTTTTTTCCGCTTCGGATTCGGCATTGCGCAAACGTATATCCAAAGGTTCATCACCAGTCGGCGTCTCGTCGGCATCAATTCCGGCCGGCCTGTCCGAAGCCTCTGAGTCCGGCAACCTTTCGTCGGCGGGGGTGGTCATCTCCCCGGCCTTGCCCGACGCCTCCGTCCTTTCTGCGGCTTCTCGATCCAATGGTTCAAGTTCGGGGCCTTCACGCTCCTGGCTTTCGTCTTTCTGGATCGAACTCTGCTTTTCTTTGCTCATCGGCCGCTGCTTCCTCCTTGGGTGTCGGATGGGCTGGGCTCCCGCTCTCCGATAAAAAAACGGCCACCTTCCATCTTGTCCGGCGGCCCTCCGGTCGGCAACACGGCATCCGAAATGTGCATCAAGGCAGTCGTGCGATTTCCCCCTGAACAAACTCTACGCAAGCCTTGGTGACAACACCGGAAAACCCTGCAGGCTTTGTCCAAAAAACCGTCCGGAAAATAAGGCGCGATGGTCTGATGTCAAGGTGGATTTGCTGGAATCTGGAATGTGGAAAGTGAAGCAAATTCGAAGAATTCGCGCCGGAAGATCGGCGTCCGGCGGAAGGGTGGGTGCTCCGGCTGCGGATCCGCCCGACCGGGACCGTTCACGACACGGACTTTCTGGCTTATCGCTGCTTCCTTCCGGATCTGACGAGGTTCGCAAGCGTCCGTTGCGCGAAGACCGATCGGGCGGATCCGCAGCCGGAGGCTGGCGGATGGGTTGTTATCGATGTTGTTAATCATGGCCTTATCTGATAATTCGCACCTGATTTCAAGGATAAATTCCGATCGATATGCGCTGCTGTCAACCAGCGGACGACCGAAACCGTTGCGAAGCAGGCCGATTCCTGAATCACGGGAATGACTGCGGATCCCCGGTGGGATAGGACCGCCAACGACGCCATGCCCCCTTCTGTCGAGACCTCAGACCCGTTGCTCCGGAGGATAAGCCGGACCGTTCATCGGCATGGAATGCTGTCCGAAGGCGACCATATTCTGGTGGGCGTCTCCGGCGGGCCAGATTCGGTCGCCTTGCTGCACGCCCTGGTGGCGCTTTCCCCGGCATGGAACCTGAAGCTGATCGTTGGCCATATGAACCACGGTCTCCGCAGGGAAGCCGATCAGGAAGAGGCTTTCGTCCGCCGCCTCTCCGCTCGGTTCGGGCTTGCATTCCATCATGACCTCGCAACACAGGCATCTTTCAAGGCCGCCGCCGGTCGGGGTCCTGAAGCCGCCGCTCGGCATGTCCGATTCCGTTTTTTCCGGCAAGTCGCGGCATCGGAAGGGGTGAACCGCGTCGCCCTGGGGCATCATGCCGATGACAACGCAGAGCTGGTTCTAATGCGTCTGATCCGCGGAAGTGGCCCACTCGGCCTTGCCGGCATTCCGCCGGTTCGCACGCTCGACAAAGGGCCGCCGCCGGTTTGGGTCATTCGCCCCTTGCTGGAGATCCGCCGGAAAACGATTCTGGATTACCTCGAACGAGTGGGGGCGAATGCGGTGACCGATGCCTCAAACATCGATCCCCGATTTCTAAGAAATCGAATCCGCCACCGGCTGTTGCCCTTGCTGGAGGCCGATTACAATTCCGGAATCGTCCCCGGGCTCAATCGCCTGTCCGGCATACTGCGGGCAGAGGAACAGTGGATCGAAAGCCTTGCCGATGCCGAAGTGGCGAAGCGCCGCCTCACGTGTCGAGGAGGCGATCTGGAGCTGCGGACGGACGGATTCGCAGGCCTGCCTCCGGCGTTTCAGCGCCGATTCCTACGCGCCGCAATCCGCCGGGTGAAGGGTGGGTTGGATCGAATCGGGTACGCGCACATCGAGGCGGTACGAGAACTGCTCGCGCGGAAACTCCCAGGCGGCAGTGTGGATCTACCCGATCGCCTCCGCGTCGAGCGATTCGATCGAGGTCTGAGAATCGCCGTGAAACCGCTGCCGCTTCGCAAGACCCCGGCAACGATGGCGCTTGTTCCCGACTTCGAGTACCGGCTCGCGGCTCCGGGCGAATTCCGTATCCCGGAGACCGGCTGGACGATCCGGATTCAGGAGGTGCCTCCCGGGCGGATTCCCGGAGAAAGTGGACAGTTCCAGGCCTTCTTTGATATGAAGCAGGTGGGGTTTCCCATCGTCATCAGAAACTGGCGCCCCGGAGACCGCTTCTCCCCCTCAGGCATGGAAGGAACCCAGAAAGTAAAAAAAATTTTCATCGACCGGAAAATACCGCGGGCCGAACGAAAGCGATTCCCGCTGCTCGTGCACCAGGACGACATCTTGTGGATTGCGGGACTCAGAAGGTCCCGCATCGGAACTCCGGATCACGCCTCGCAAAGGCTTCTGCATGTGGAACTCCAGCTTGTTTAAGAGATTCGGAGTGGTTAGTTTGGAAAAACATGAATTCAATTTTGCTTATGGAGGGTGCCCTCGTTGAATCCATTCTATAAAAACCTGTCATTGTGGATCGTCATCACGGTCATGATGGTGATGCTTTACCAGATCTTCAGCGACCACCAGCTGGCCGAGACGCCGACCAGTTACTCGGATTTTATTGCAATGGTGGAAAACGAGCAGATCAGTTCCGTCGTCATCCAGGGCCAGGAGCTCTCGGTGACGGACGTCAAAGGCGGGATTTTCAAAGTGTACGCGCCTCAGGACGCCGACCTCATCGAAACCCTTCGTCGCAAGGGAGTTTCCATCAGCGCCAAACCTCCGGCTGAATCTCCCTGGTACATGTCCGTTCTGGTTTCCTGGTTTCCCATGCTGATCCTGATCGGCGTATGGATCTTTTTCATGAGACAGATGCAGGCCGGCGGCGGGAAGGCCATGAGTTTCGGAAAGAGCCGGGCGCGCCTGCTGACCGACAATGCCGCCAGGGTCACCTTCGAGGACGTCGCGGGTATCGACGAGGCCAAGGAGGAGTTGAGTGAAATCGTCGAATTCCTGAAAGACCCCAAGAAGTTCACACGCCTGGGGGGCCGCATTCCGAAAGGCGTATTGCTCATGGGACCTCCGGGTACCGGCAAAACCCTTCTGGCGCGTGCAATCGCCGGTGAGGCCGGCGTTCCATTTTTCTCGATCAGCGGTTCCGATTTTGTCGAAATGTTTGTCGGCGTCGGCGCCTCGCGTGTTCGGGACCTTTTCGTCCAGGGAAAGAAAAACGCGCCCTGCATCATCTTCATCGATGAAATCGACGCTGTCGGGCGGCACCGGGGAGCCGGCCTGGGCGGCGGCCATGACGAGCGCGAACAGACCCTGAACCAGCTGCTGGTTGAAATGGACGGATTCGAGTCCAACGAGGGCGTGATTCTCATTTCCGCCACCAACAGACCCGATGTCCTCGACCCGGCACTGCTGCGGCCGGGCCGTTTCGACCGGCAGGTCGTAGTCTCCCTGCCGGACATCCGGGGAAGGGAGAAGATTCTCAGGGTCCATATGAAGAAGACGCCGGTGGACGCCAATGTGAGCGTCCTCAACCTCGCGAAGGGCACGCCCGGCTTTTCCGGGGCAGACCTCGAAAACCTGGTCAACGAAGCCGCTCTCCTTGCAGCCAAGCGGGACAAGGAGAAAGTCGACATGGTCGACTTCGAGGATGCCAAGGACAAGGTGTATATGGGCCTCGAACGGAAATCCAAGGTGATCACTGAAGAAGACAAGAAGACCACCGCGTACCATGAGGCGGGTCATGCCCTGGTCGCCCGGTTCCTCCCTTACACCGACGCGGTCAACAAGGTGACGATCATCCCCCGCGGAAGGGCGGCGGGGGTGACCTGGTTTCTTCCTGAGGAGCGGGATTTCAAGTACAAGGACCAGCTCGAGAGCGAATTGTCCGTTGCATTCGGCGGCCGCGTGGCCGAGGAAATCATCTTCGGCCGAATCAGTACCGGGGCTTCCAACGATATCAAGCAGGCCACCGAACTCGCCCAGAGAATGGTCAGGACCTGGGGGATGAGCGAACTCGGCCCGTTGAACTACTCCAAGGGCGAGGAGCAGGTCTTCCTGGGGCGCGATATCGCCCAACCCAGGGACTATTCCGAGGAAACCGCCCGGAAGATCGATGAGCAGGTTACCAAACTGGTGCAAAAATCTTATACCACCGCCAAGGCCGTCCTCGAAGAGCATCTGGATGTTCTCCACAAGCTTTCGGAGGAACTCCTGGAGCGGGAGACGGTCATGGGTGAAGAGCTGGACGCATTGATTCTATCTTTGCGGCCAGGATTTGAATTTCCATCCAAACACGCCCGTCACAACGAGCCCGATGTCCATCCGGCGCCCCAACCCCCGGAAGGAGGCGCCGAGGAAACATCCGAGGAAAAATCAGAAGACGACGCATCCGATGCTTCGGAGAACCCGGCACCCGAATCTCCCGATCCTTCCGACAAACCCGACTGAGACGCATGAATCACTACCGGATCGAAACGAACGGGCGATGCCTGGAGTTCGGCCACCAGACGGCCGTGATGGGCATCCTCAATATCACCCCGGATTCCTTCTCCGACGGCGGCCGTTTCTTTTCCTATGAAGTCGCCGTCGCCCAGGGAACCAAAATGGCCGCGGAAGGCGCGGACATCATCGACATCGGGGGCGAATCCACACGCCCCTTCTCGGAAATGATTTCAGAGGCGGAAGAAATCCGCCGGGTCGTTCCCGTTGTCGAAGCCCTCGCCAAAACCATCGACGTCCCCATCTCGGTTGACACCATGAAGGCGGAAGTCGCCCGCCGATCGCTGGACGCCGGCGCGGCCATCATCAACGACATCAGCGCCCTTCGCCACGACCCCGACATGGCGGGACTGGTCGCCGAAACCGGCGTTCCGGTCATTCTCATGCACATGCTGGGCTCACCCAAGACCATGCAGGTGAACCCGATATACGAAAACGTCGTCGAAGACATCATCCGCTTCCTGGAGGAGGCGATGGCCTCTGCGGAACGACAGGGCGTCGACCGCGGCAGGATCATCATCGATCCCGGCCTCGGATTCGGAAAGACAATGGCGCACAATCTGACGCTTCTGCAGCAGGTTCCCCGATTCGCCTCGCTCGATGCGCCGATTCTCATCGGGGCCTCCAGGAAGAAATTCATACGCACTCTTCTCAGGAGCCCGGATCGGGAAGAACCTTCTCCACAGAGCCCGGAGGTTGCCGTGGGCAGCCTGGCCGCGGTGGCGGCGGCGGTGCTCGGAGGCGCGCACATCGTCCGAGTCCACGACGTGGCGGAAACCAGAGCGACGGTGGCCGTTACCGACGCGATTCGCAATGCGCAGGGCCATTCGGATCGGAAACAGGGGTGATGTCGATGCTGCTGGTGATCGATGTGGGCAACACCAACACGGTGCTGGGTGTTTTCGACGGGGAACGGCTCGTCACCAGCTGGAGGGTCCGAACGGAGCGAAACACCACCGAGGACGAATTCAACGTTCTGGTTCGAAACCTGTTCTCCCTCAACCGGATCGATCCGTCGGCCATCGACCGCACGGCCATCTCCTGCGTCGTCCCTCCCATGGTTTCCCTTCTGGACGCCTTCTGCGGAAAATATCTGGGCCATCGCCCGATCTGGGTGAACCCGCGGCAATCCGACATCATTCCAAACCTCTATCACAATCCATCCGAGGTCGGAGCGGACCGCATCGTCAACGCCGTCGCGGCCTATCACAAGTACCGCTCCGCGCTCATCGTGATCGACTTCGGCACGGCGACGACCTTCGACGCCATTTCGGCGCGTGGAGAATATCTGGGCGGCGCGATCAGCCCCGGGATCGGCATCTCCGCTGAAGCTCTCTTCATAGCGGCATCCAAACTCCCGCGGGTGGAAATCTTCCAGCCGCCGGATGCCGTGATCGGAAAGGATACCGCCGCCAGCATTAAATCGGGGATCATTTTCGGATATGCCGGGCTGGTGGATGGCGTGGTTCGAAGGATGCGGAGGGAGCTTGACGGGAATGCGAAAGTGATCGCCACCGGCGGGCTGGCTCCGCTCCTCAAGGATGTGGCCGAAACCATCGAAGCCGTGGAGCCGGATTTGACGCTGGTAGGGCTTCGGTTGATCGCGGAAGCCTCCTGAGGGGCAGGCTCCGGGCGGGGATCCAGCGTTCAGGCGATTGCCGCCAGTCGAAACACCCCTTCGACCCGCATCCTCAGGACTTCAGGAAGTTTCGGAGCCCTTCACTCCTCCAGGAATGCCTCCGCCTGACGGACCGCCTCCATCAGTACTTCCCGCTCGCGGTCGCTGAGATCCGGATTCAGAAGTCGCCGCCGAAGACCGATCAGGATCATTTCCTGGCGGTAGTCCTTGCATGAATAAGTGCCTGAGGCTTTCGCGGGCTTCGAAGGCACGGCCATCAGAAGTTCCCTGCGTCTCGAAGGGCATCCTTGAAGGCACGGTAGAAATATTCGTGATCGGCGATGCTTTTGTTGAGGATTTTTTCGAGATTCGGAATATCTTGGGCATTGAGGGTGAGGTTGACGCTCCGGTTGAAAGCCGTCATATGATCGAGGGTCCGGTACCGGTCGCTGATGAGCACGACGAAAATGTTCCGTCGAACGGCCATGGCCAACCGCTCGAGAAACACCAGCACGCCGTTGACATCCGGGTTATGCGCGTCAAATCGCTCGTTGACCAGTACCAGATCGAAGTTGTGATAACGCATCTGTTTTAGCGCCTCGCGGGTGGACTCCGCATCCCTGACGTAATAATCCATCAAAGCCAGGGTCTTCGAAAGCGCATCCCGGACGGCCGGATCCGGCTCACAGATCAGGGCGGTCTTCCCCTCCTCCTCGATAAAATCAAACGGCCTTTCGGAAGGATCGTAACCTTCGTTTTCAGGCGTTTTCCGATCCGGATCCGACTCCGGGTCCGGTGGACCGACGGTGATCGGCTGCTTGCACTTGGGACAGGGAATGTTGACCGTCTTTCCAGCCGGAAGTTTGTCGTCCGGGAGCCTGAAGCGTGCTTCACAGGATTTGCAGATGATCTCCATCTTTTAATCGGCTTTCTTGGGTTTCACGGGGTTCCGCCCTCATATCGGTCGGCCCTTGCTGTAGTGGTGGTCGATTTCCAGCCGATCGATGTCGGTCGTGGATTCGCCCCTGGCGCTCTTCACCATGTCGATACCCCTCCCTGCGATGCCCTTCCTGGAGGCATAGGCCATGGCGGTTTCCTGGGTGACGAGGCCCTGCTCGTAAAGCCGGACGATATAATCATCGAAGGTGCTCATTCCGAAGGCGGCACCCTGTTGGATGATCTCGTAGAAGGTCTTTCCTTCCGCCTCGCCGTGGAGGATGCTGTCCTTGACCCGGACATTGGCTCTGAGGATTTCGAAAGCAGCCACCCGTCCGCCGCCCACCTTCGGCAGCAGGCGCTGACCTACGATCCACCGGATGGTATCGGCCAGGCGGATCCGGACCTGTCGCTCCTCTTCGGTATTGAACATGCCCAGTATGCGGTTGATCGTCTGGCCGGCGTCGACCGTGTGGAGCGTGGAGAACACCAGGTGCCCCGTCTCGGCCGCGCTCAGGCCGATCTCCACCGTTTCCCGGTCCCGCATTTCCCCGACGAGTATCACCTTTGGAGCCTGTCGCAGGGCGGCGCGCAAGCCATGGGCGAAACTGTCGAAATCGACGCCCAGCTCCCTCTGGTTGAAGGTGCCTTTCTTGTGGGGGTGGAGATACTCGACCGGATCTTCCAATGTCACCACGTGAACGGAAAGATTCTCGTTGATCTGGTCCAGGATGGCCGCAAGGGAGGTGGTCTTGCCGGTGCCGGTCGCGCCGGTGAAGAGTACGATCCCGTTTTTTTCCTTGGCGATGTCGTTGAAACTCTCCGGCAGGTTCAGGGTCTTGATAGTGGGCACCTTCGATTCGAGCTTCCGAAGCACGACGGAGAAGTTCCCGGTCTGGGAGAAAACGTTGACGCGGAACCGCGCCTTCCCGGGCAGGCTGTGGGAGAGGTCGCAGGAGCCTGTTTCGACCAGGTTTTTCGCAAGCCGCCGATCTCCGCCGATAAGGTTCAGGGCAAAGATCTCCGACTGAAAAGGCGTCAGCTCCTTGATGCTCGGTTTGATGTTCACCGGCATGAGTACGCCGTCGCTTTCCACCTGGAGCGGTTTCCCGACCGTGATATTGAGATCGGATACGTTCTTGTGGGCATCCAGCATCCGGGTGAGAATGTGATCGATTTCCTGCCTTCTCATGGATTAGCCTCTGGTCTGGTGGGGTGCTCGCGGATGCGCCCGGGTTTTCAAGCCTCGGTGAAATCCGCGGGCGGGTTCTTGAGCAGCGGCCGGAACCGGGTTTTGTCGTTGGCTTTCATGTAGGCCTCGTCCACGCCGATCATTCCCTTGTTGAGCAGGTCCATGATGGCATCGTCGAGAAGCTGCATTCCGTAGCGCTTTCCCGTCTGAATCATGGAATTGATCTGGTGGGTCTTGCCCTCCCTCACCAGGTTGCGGACCGCGGCGTTGCCGATGAGGATCTCAACGGCCGCGCACCGCCCCTTGATATCGACCCTCTTGAAGAGAACCTGCGCGATGACGGCTCGAAGGCCGTCGGACAGGGAGGAGCGGATCTGGGCCTGCTGGTGGGAGGGAAAGACCTCGATCACCCGGTCGACGGTCTTGGCGGCACTGGAAGTGTGGAGGGTCGCAAACACCAGGTGGCCTGTGGCCGCCGCCTCGATGGCCAGGGACATGGTCTCCAGATCCCGCATTTCCCCCACCAGGATGATATCGGGATCCTCGCGAAGCGCGCCTCGCAGCGCGGCGCCGAAGGTCTTGGTGTGCAGGCCGACCTCCCGGTGGTTCACGACGCACATCTGGCTTTGATGAACGAACTCGATGGGGTCCTCGATGGTAATGATGTGATCCTTGCGGGTTCGATTGGCCAGGTCGATGATGGCGGCCAGGGTCGTGGATTTCCCGCTTCCGGTGGGGCCCGTGACCAGGACGAGGCCCCGGGGAAGCCCGGCGAGCTTTCCGAGAACCGAAGGAAGCCCCAACTGCTCCAAGGTCATGATGGAGTCCGGGATTTCGCGGAAAACGGCCGCCACCCCGTTTTTCTGCATGAAAAAATTGGCGCGGTAGCGGGCGAGTCCGGGGATTTCGTAACCGAAGTCGATGTCTCCGGTTTCCTCGAAGACCTTGATCTTATCCTCCGGTGCGATCTCGTAGAGCATGGCCCTCAGATCGTCGCTGTCCAGGCGCTTGTATTTGATTCGCTCGATATCGCCTCGAATGCGCAGGGCCGGCGGCTGCCCCGAGACCAGGTGAAGGTCCGAAGCCCCCTGCTCATTCATGAGCTTGAAAAACGCATCGATTCTGGCCATCCATCCTCCGGCGGATTCCTGAGTGATTTAAAGGCGATTTCTGCCGGAGCGCCCGGCAGGAGGGCCGTTCCGGAAAGGAGACTGAACACGGCGGGCCGGTTACGAGGCGGAGCCGGTGAACACCTTCACCTTGGCGTCGTCCTCGTCGGCGGCCTTAGTGCTTTCTCGGCCGATTTCCAGCAACCTTGAATGGGCGTTGATCACCGATTCGAGTTCGGCTTCCAGTTGGATCCGCTGCCGGCGGATTTCCGTGACGTCGTCCTGGAGGCGCTCCAGCCGCTTCTGCGCCCTGCCGACAATCTGCTCCGCCTTGACCTCGGCCTCGGCAATGATGAGCTCCGCGCTCTTCTCCGCGTTGGCCTTCATCTGGTCGATCACCTTCTGGCTGTAGATCAGCGCCCGTTTGAAGGTCTCCTCCCGCTGCTTGTATCCCTTGCTCTCGTATCGGAGTCGTTTGAGGTCATGGGCCAGCTCCTCCTTGTCCTTCTGGAGCTGCTCGACGGCGGCCGCAACCTGTTCGAGAAAAAGCTCCACCTCCCGGGAGTCGAAGCCCTTCAACCGGGTGGTGAACCGCTGCTGCTGGATATCCAGTGGTGTCAGTCTCATTTTTTTGTATTCTCACTTCAGCGATAGAGCATCTGCCGGGACAGATCCGCAAGGGAGCCCACCAGAAAGGTCTGTAGAAAAACGATCACGAGGATGACGATGATCGGCGAAAAGTCGATGCCGCTGTAGCTGACCGGCAGGCGTTTCCGGATCTGGTAGAGCACCGGCTCGGTCAGGTTGTGTACGAAGCGGACGATGGGGTTGTAAGGGTCGGGGCTGACCCAGGAGAGAACCGCCCTTGCGATGATGATCCACATGTAAAGCGACAGGACGATTCTGATGACGGTAGCCAACGCGGCCAGAAGGTTTCCAATGACCAGCATAAATTCCCCTTTGTCGCCCCCTGGGGGGTCTTGCTGCGGTTCGATGGGATGTTGCGAAAGCCTCGATAAATTAGTATCTTAGCCACTAAAGTCCAACTGATCGAGGAAGTCAAGGGTTTTGAGACCCGACATCGCCGATCCCGCGGCACCGCACGGGCGCTGTCCGATCGTGACGCCTCCCCGCGCCCCAATTCAATCTTCGGTTCCATGGGCCGTTCGACTTTAGCAATCCGGGCATGGTGGATGCCTCGGGTTGACGGCGCCCGTCTCGGGATTCATTTTCCCTCTGGGCCGCGGAGTCATGCTGTGTTAAGGAAAGACCATCTTCGATCGGCATCGGTCGGCCGCGATCAGGGTGTTCCCTTCCCGGGATCCGTTGCGATTGGCGACGGGAACTGCCAGCGATTGGCTTCCAAGGTGGAAAAGTTGACAGAAAATGATCGATGAAGCCATCACCTACCCGACGGCGTTCATTGCCGGGATGCTGTCCTTCTTTTCTCCCTGCATCGTACCGCTGGTTCCGGCCTATTTTACTTTCATTACCGGCTTTTCCCTGGACAAGCTCACCCATGAACCCACGGCCGACACGCGGGCCAGGGTCGTGCTGTCCACCTCGGCCTTCATCCTGGGGTTCACCCTGGTGTTCATCCTGCTGGGGGCGACGGCTTCGGCGCTGGGAACCATTGCCACCCGCTACCACCATGCGATTCGGATTGCTGGAGGAGTCGTCATATTCGTTCTGGGAGCGCACATGGCGGGACTCTGGCGAATTCCAATCCTGGAGATGGACCGCCGGATTCATTTCCACCGCAAACCGGTTCACTTTCTGGGAACATTTCTCGTGGGCATGGCTTTCGGCGCCGGGTGGAGCCCCTGCATAGGCCCGCTGCTGGGTTCGATCCTGATACTCGCAAGCAGCAGCGAAACGGTGGCTGAAGGTATGCTTCTGCTGACGATCTACTCGGCGGGGCTGGGGATCCCCTTTCTCCTGATTTCGGTTTTCATCCACTACGTTTTGAAAACCCTTAATCGAATGAGGCGCTTTGTCCGATACATCAATGTAGCGGCCGGAATTTTTCTGATGGCCATTGGTCTGTTGCTGATTCTCAATCGGTTCGGTCTGATCTGGAACGCCTTGTCGATCGGATCGAGTTGAGGGGTGTCAGCAGGGGTTCGCCATCGAGCGACATCGGCAATTCGGAGCTACAAGGAGCATGGTATGGTCATGAAACACGCACGCCTCATCGCCCTCATCCTCATCACGCTGCTGGTTCTTGCGACAGGTGCCCCTCTGGCAACGGCGGCGAAAATCGAGAATATCCGCTGGTTCAGCTATGAAGAAGGCTTCGAGAAGGCCAAGAAGGAGGGAAAGAAGATCTACATTCTCTTTTTCTCGGATTATTGCAAGTACTGCAAGGAAATGGATGCGACCACCTTCAGCGACCGGGAAGTGGTGGAGATGCTCAACGAAGAATTCGTCGCCATCCGGGTCAACCCGGACAAGGAGTACAAGATCGCGTACAAGTACAACATTCGGCCGGTTCCGGACAACTGGTTTCTCGATGAGAAGGGCGGCCGCGTCTTCAGGGAGCTGGGCTTCATGGACGCCAATCGGCTGGAATCGGTTCTGAACCAGGTCCAGAACGGAAAAAAGCATTTGAAGGCGTCCGTGACGTCTGCGAAACACTGAGCCGTCACGAACCGGCTGCCCTGCAGCCACATTTCACGGGGCAGCCGCCAGAAACCACGGGCGCACGTTTTTCGACGTTAGAAGGACGGATCATCCTTGCGCCGCCGGATCAGTCTTACGGCCGTTGACACCACGACGACGGCGGACAGGATGAAAAGCAGGGCCGGCATCCACAGATGCCCTTCGAATTCCGGATTTTCGAGTGCCACCCGCATCCCGACGGCACCGAAAAGGACGCCGGAAACGCCGATCAGCATCACGATCCAGCAAGCCCGATCCGAATCGTACCACGGGACGATCACCCTCCTGAAAACCGGGTTTTTTCCCTGACGCACGTGTCCGCTCCCTTCCCCCCTTGCCAATCTGGACGTTCATGAGGCATTAGTGGGATGTTTTCGGCAGAGCCTGTCACAAGGCTTCTGAAAACACAAGCTTGGTGCTCATGGACGTCCATGCGGTGCCTCGCCACGCCGCTGGACCCGGGAGCGGCGGCCATCGAACCCAAATGTGTCCTTGACCCTCAGGAGCAGCCCTCTATGACCGACCGCCGCCGCTTTCGCCCCCTCCCGACAGCCGTCGCCTGTCTGATCGCATTCATCATCCCCATGACCGGCTGCGCAGTGGCTCCCCGTCATGCGGTTTTGAAAAGTCCGGATCGACGGATTCCGGTCGAAACCATCATTGCCGGGAGGACAGGTGAACCGGTCACCTTCCAGGAACTTCTATCCGACCTGGAGACGGTCCCGATCGTTTATATCGGGGAGGAACATCCCAACCGGGCCCACCATGAGATTCAGGTCAAACTCATCGAAGCGTTGGACCAACGCCTTTCCAATCTCACCGTTGGAATGGAAATGTTCGATTATCGCTATGACCTGGTTCTGGACCAGTGGTCGGGAGGCGAACTGGATCGGGATGCCTTTATCCGGCAGACCCATTGGTATGCCAATTGGCGCTGGGATTACGACCTGTATGCCGGCGTACTCGACCTGATTCGGGAGCGCAACATCCGTCTGGTGGGCCTCAACCTTCCTTTTCATATTCCCGGCCGCATCCGAATCGGGGGCATCGAGGCCCTGCTCGAAGACGACCGCCGGTATCTGCCGCAGGCCGTCGATCTGAACCGCAAGGCTCACCGGGAATATGTAGAAGCGGTATTTCGTCGGCATCCCCCCATGAACTCCGAAAACGACTTCGAGCGGTTCTACCAGGCACAGTGCGTATGGGAAGACACAATGGCCGAGTCGGTGGCCGGTAAACGCGGAAACGGACCGATGGTGGTGATTGCGGGCAACGGCCATATCATCAAGAAGTTCGGTATCCCCGACCGGGCATATGAGCGGTCCGGGACCCCCTTCCGCACGATCTATCTGGCCAAAGCCGGCCAGGTGATCGAACTCGATTACGGCGACTACCTCTGGGTCACCCCTTAGTAGCCCGTTGATAAACAAGCATCGGGGCGAAAGGTGCGTGTCTCGGCGAAGCCTGCTGGCGAGGCCGGAAGGCGCGGCCCGAAGCGACAAGCGCAGCAACCTTGAGGGTTGTGAGCATTTTCACGAAGGCTGCAACGCCGCACTTCGGTACGAGGCACCTCTTATCCACAGGCTGTCAGGCATCGAACCCGGGGCCGGGTGCATGGATGCCGGCCCACGACGGGTAACCACCGGTAAGGGGAATTCCCCCAACATATAGTTTTTTTACCTTGACTCTCAACAATATGTTGGGTTAATAGTCTCGTCATCTGCAGCACGCATCTTCCGATGCGGTTCATTCATCCAGTAGTTCGACAACTCAATCCCATTCTCACGATTCAGCGGATCCGGCCGCCTTCGGTCAGGCCGGTCATTCCCCTGAAGGTTCAACGGCTCAGCGGTCTTTTTTGAACGGAGAATCGGTTATCTCAACCCGGAATCATCCACGGAAAGGGACGGACAAGTGTTCGAGGGCATCAAGAAGAGGGACGGCAGAATAGCGGAATTCGACTCATCCAAAATCACCACGGCCATATCCAAAGCCGGTGAGGCGACCGGGGAATTCACCTGCCGCGAGGCCAAGAAACTGACTCTGAAGGTGCTGACCCTGGCGCACGAGCTCAGGCTGGGGGCCGTACCGGAAGTGGAGGACATCCAGGATATCGTCGAACGCGTACTTCTGGACTCCCCGTACTACCGGACCGCCAAGGCCTACATCCTTTACCGGGAGCAGCATGCGCAAATCCGCAGCATCGCCACCAAGGCCCGGGTGGACCTGGTCGATCACTACATCCAGAAGCTCGACTGGAAGATCCGGGAGAACAGCAACATGTCCTACTCCCTTCAGGGGCTCAACAACTACATTTCTTCAGATGTAACGACCGAATACTGGCTCAACAAAATCTATCCTCCTGAGATCCGGCGGGCGCACCGGAACGGAGACTTTCACATCCACGACCTCAGCCTCCTGTCCGTGTACTGCGTCGGATGGGACCTGAAGGATCTGCTGCTGCAAGGGTTCAAGGGGGTTTCGGGAAAGGTGGAAAGCGCGCCCCCGAAACATCTGAGGACGGCATTGGGCCAGATCGTCAATTTTTTCTACACGCTGCAGGGCGAGGCCGCGGGCGCTCAGGCGCTGTCCAATTTCGACACCCTCCTGGCCCCTTTCATCCGGTTCGACGAGCTCGACTACACGGAGGTCAAGCAGGCGCTGCAGGAATTCGTCTTCAACATCAACATCCCCACGCGGGTCGGCTTTCAAACGCCCTTCACCAATATCACCATGGACATGGTGGTGCCCTCAGCGCTCAAGGATCACCCGGTGATCATCGGCGGCGCCTATCGGGAGTCGGTGTACGGTGATTTTCAACCCGAGATGGATGTGCTCAACCGCGCCTTCGCGGAAGTCATGATGGAGGGGGACGCAAAGGGCAGGGTGTTCACCTTCCCCATTCCCACTTACAACATCACGCGTGATTTCGACTGGGACAACCCCAACCTGGACGTGCTGTGGCAGATGACCGGAAAATACGGGATCCCGTATTTTTCCAACTTCGTCAACTCGGACATGTCCCCTGACGATGCCCGGTCCATGTGCTGCCGGCTCCGGCTGGACAACCGCGAGCTCGAAAAGCGGGGCGGCGGGCTGTTCGGGGCGAATCCGCTGACCGGCTCCATCGGGGTGGTAACCATCAACCTGCCGCGGATCGGCTATCTGGCGAAAAGCGAGGAGGACTTTTTCGCGCGCCTCGATCGCCTGATCGATCTGGCCCGGGACAGCCTGGGCATCAAGCGAAAGATACTGGAAACCTTTACCGAAAAGAACCTGTATCCCTACTCCAGCTTCTACCTGCGGGACATACGGGAGCGCCTGGGTCAATACTGGAAAAATCACTTCTCCACGATCGGCATCGTTGGAATGAACGAAGCCTGTCTCAACTTTCTCGGGCAGGACATCGCCAGCGACCCGGGGCGGTCATTTGCCATGCGCACAATGGATTTCATCCGCGACCGGATCGCCTCCATCCAGGAGACCACCGACATGCTGTTCAACCTGGAAGCCACGCCGGCGGAAGGAACCTCCTATCGTCTTTGCCGGATCGACAAACGGCAGTTCCCAGATATCGTCTGCGCCAACGAGGCCGACTACCTGGCCGGCGCAGCGCCCTACTACACCAACTCCACCCAGCTTCCGGTCAACTACACGGACGACCTCTTCGAGACGCTTCAACTGCAGGACGACCTGCAGACCAAGTACACCGGAGGAACCGTTCTGCATATTTTCCTCGGAGAGATGGTCGACGACATCGCCAGCATCAAGTCACTGGTCAGAAAGATATCGAGCCAGTTCCGGCTTCCCTACTTCACCCTCAGCCCGACCTTCAGCGTCTGCCCCTCCCATGGTTATCTCAAGGGAGAGCAGGCCACATGTCCGGACTGCCGTGCGGAGACCGAGGTATACTCCAGGGTGGTCGGCTACCTGCGGCCCATCAACCAGTGGAATGACGGCAAGCAGGCGGAATACAAGCTTCGCCGGAGCCTGAGGTGGAAATCGCCCCAGGAGGCGCCGCCGCGGATCTCCCTCCAGAGCGTGAAGACGGAGACCGACGACCGAAGCGCAACGGTGACGGTCGAACAGGCGGCCGGCCTCTGAGCCGACGTTGGCGCTGAGTCATGACGCTCATCATCGGCGGGATGCTGAAGCAATCCCTGATCGACTATCCCGGCCGGCTTTCGGCCGTCGTGTTCCTATCGGGATGCAATATGGCCTGCCCGTACTGCCACAACCCCGACCTGGCAACCGGGTCCAGGGTTTCCCGCACCGGCACGGCGGAACTATTGACGTTTCTGAAAGCGCGGACAGGGTTTCTGGACGGTGTGGTGCTCAGCGGCGGGGAACCGACGCTCCAGCACGGCCTAGCGGATTTCTGCGGGCAGGTCCACCGCCTGGGCTACGCGATCAAGCTCGACACCAACGGCACCCGGCCCGGGTATCTTTCCCGTCTCATATCGGAGAAGCTCATCGATTATGTGGCAATGGATTTGAAAACCCTACCGGAGCGCTATGGTGAATTGGCCCGGCCGCCTGTCGCGCCCGATGCCCTTCACCGCAGCATCGATCTGATCATGACCTCGGGCCTGGAATACGAATTCCGGACAACCTGCACCCGTCCGTTTGTTGACGTCGACACCGTGTGCGCCATTGCCGGGCGGATTCACGGCGCCCGGCTCTACGCGCTCCAGCGCTTCCGGGCGGACGCCGTCCTGGATCCCGCCTTTTTCACCTCCGGCGATTCCGGATTTGACGATGCCGGAATGCGGGGACTCCAATCGGCTGCGGCGCCCATGGTCAAACGCTGCATCGTTCGCTGACGGGTCCTCCCGTGCGGCTTGCCTCCTCCATCGTCAGCCGCACTTGTTGTAACCGCAGAAATGACAGATCATGCAGCCCTCCTCAAAGCTGATCGTCTGGGAACACTCAGGGCATTTTTCGCCCATCAGGCTGTTCTCGAGGATCCTGCCATTCTGGCTGCGTGAGAGATAGCGCTTTTCGAGAACCCTGGCGATGGCGTCCGGGATGGACAACACCAGCCCGCCTTCCTGGAAAACCGGGTATTCCCCTCCGATTCCCTTGAGCTGCTTTACGATCTGATCGGGAGTCACTCCCGATCGAAGGGCCAGAGACACCAGCCGGCCGATGGCTTCCGTCTTGGCCGTCGTGGACCGGCCGGATTTTCCGATGGTGGCAAACACCTCGAACGGCCGCCCCTCGTATTCGGTCACCGTCACGTACAGCGCGCCATAACCGGTTTTCATCTTGGTCGTAAAGCCTTCCAGTGTTTCAGGCCGATCCTTGACGGCGCTCAGGAAGGTGGACAGCGGGTCTTCCTTTCTGGCAAAGGAAAGCACCTGGTTTTCCTTGCTGCCGTCCCGATAGATCGTGACGCCCTTACACCCCAGCCCGTAGGCAAGGTCGTATACCTTTCGGACATCCTCGATCGTGGCTTCCCGCGGGAGGTTGACGGTCTTGGAAACGGCGTTGTCGGTGTATTTCTGGAAAGCCGCCTGCATCCGCACGTGCCAATCGGGGGAAACGTCATGGGCGGTCACGAAGATTTTTCGAACCGCCGCCGAAATGGCTTCCAGATCCCGGATGGACCCGATCCCGGCCACCTCTTTCATGAGTGCATCGCTGTAAAACCCCTGTTCCTTGGCAACCGCCTCGAAGTAGGGATTGATCTCGAGAAGCCGATCGTTGTCCATGACCGTCCGAACGAAACTGAGCGCAAAGAGCGGCTCGATACCGCTGGAACAGCCGGCGATGATGCTCAGCGTTCCGGTCGGGGCGATGGTGGTGGTGGTGGCATTGCGAAACCGGCAGTTTTCCTGATCCTTGAATACGCTTTTTTCGAAATTCGGGAATACGCCCCTTTCCTCGGCCAGCATCCTCGAAGCGTTTCTGGCCTCATCCCGGAAAAACCGCATGACGTCTTCGGCCGTTCGCAGGGCTTCATCGGAGTTGTAAGGGATTCCGAGCTGGTAGAGCATGTCCGCAAATCCCATGACGCCGAGCCCCACTTTCCGGTTGCCCTCGACCATGGCATCGATCTCGGGGAGAGGATACTTGGACATGTCGATGGTATCGTCCAGGAACCGGATGGACAGGTGGATCGTTTCCCGCAACGCCTCGTAGTCGATGCAGGGCTTGCCGTCCCGCAGACAGGTGAATCTGGCCAGGTTGACCGATCCGAGATTGCAGGCTTCCATGGGAAGCAGGGGTTGCTCTCCGCAGGGGTTGGTGCTTTCGATTTCGCCCAGCGCCGGCGTCGGATTGTCCCGGTTCAACCGGTCCAGGAAAACGATGCCGGGATCTCCGTTCTTCCACGCTTGGCTGACGAGTTGACGATAAACTTCCTCGGCGTCCAGGCTCCCGGCAACGGTCCCGTCATGAGGGCTGATCAGATCATAGCGGGTCTTCTCCTCCACCGCCTTCATGAAGCCGTCGGTCACCCCGACGGAGATGTTGAAATTGTTGAGAGCGCTCGGATCGTCCTTGCAATGGATGAATTCGAGCACGTCCGGATGATCCACCCGCAGGATCGCCATGTTGGCACCCCGCCGAGTGCCGCCTTGCTTGACCTGTTCCGTCGCGGTATTGAAAATCTTCATGAAGGAAACCGGTCCGGAGGCCACGCCGCCGGTGGTGCCGACGCGGCTGTCCTTGGGACGCAGTCTGGAGAAGGAAAAGCCCGTGCCCCCTCCCGACTTGTGGATCAGCGCCGCATTCCGCAGCGCACCGAAGATGCCCTCCATGCTGTCCTCGACGGGCAGGACGAAACAGGCGGCCAGCTGCCCCAGGCGCCTGCCGGCGTTCATGAGGGTAGGGGAGTTGGGCAGGAATCTGAAATCGGTCATCAGGTCGTAGAAAGCCGCCGCCATCTCCGAAACCCGCTCTTTTCCACCGTAACGACTCTCGGCCTTCGCAACATGGCGGGCCACCCGCCGGAACATCTGCTCGGGTGTTTCGGTCAACCGTCCCTTGTCGTCCTTCCGAAGGTATCGCCGCTCCAGGACGGTCCGGGCATTGCCGGAAAGGATCGGCTTCTGTTTGCTGAAGACTGAACGGTCGAGCCGGACCGGCCTGGCGTTGCCCAAACCAATCGATTTTAGCTTTTCGTCGATCATTTTCTCAATGAGCGATATCGTAACCTTTCCGGAGTCCATGCGCGCGATCTCCTTACCGAGCTGGCGGCTGATCGTCATGGCCTGATCCGAGTCTACGATTTTCGCACGGATGAGCATTTCCGAGAAACGGTGATCGTCCCACCGATACCCATCGAGATCCAGTTGCCCATCTTCGGTGATCACTGATTTATCGTGCTGTCCCATGCCTGTCTCCCATGGAAAGTCCGGACTCCATCCGGGCAGAAAGACGCCATCTGCCCGAAGCGGAAGCGGATGTCGTGGTTGATAGGGCGAGAGGAGCGTACAAACCTCTCCGCTTTCGTCCTGGGGAGAAAGCGAGTCATCTTCCTACATACACAACATATTGTATGTCAAGCTCAAAATAGCGCAATATTTATGTTTCGCATCGTTCCGTTCTTGTGCGCTTGAGACCGGGTTGCGGCTCGGGCCGACGTCTCCGAAGCTCTTGAGAATTGCTGATATTCATGGTATCGGATGTGCGCCGAACAATGTCCGGAATTGATAGGTGAACGTTGAAAAGGAGAGAGGATTGATGAAGAAGGTTCGAGATCTGTCCACCATCGGAATGGTCGTTCTATTCGGAGTGCTCCTGCAGCTGCTTTTGGTTTCCGCTGAAATGAAGGAAGCTCCGGACCGGGCTGCCGTGGATTTCGTCAAGGCCTACTATCGGCTGGATCCGGCCATGGCCGATCGGATCTGCGAGAAACTCCTGGCAGCGGGCAACCCGGTGGACAATCGAATCCACTTGGCCGCCGCCGAGGCCAAACAACGCGGATTCAACATCAATTACATGAAGAGTCAACTCTTCCATGTTCAGAGCACGGTCCTTGAAAAGGATGTCTCGAACGCCAAGGTTCGCCTGGTTTACGAACGCAAGAAAGCGATTCATCCTGCATTCGCCTATTTCGCCAAAATGTGGAAGATCGGCAAAACCCACCATGAGGACGCTGTCCTGGAGTTGGTTCTGGAGGAAGGCAGATGGAAGATCTGCGACGACGGTATTTTCCAGAGATTGTAGTCGTCGTCGACCTGCAACCTATCGTGAGCCGCTTTGCGAAAGCCGCAACGCCGATTTCAGCCTGAGTCGCCATTGAACCAGTGGCTGCGAACCGGAGCAGGATCGGAACCGGCCGCCGCTGCCGTTCTGATTCGAACGCGATCAGGGGGAACCGCTTCATCCGACGGAGAGGTTCCCTTTTTTCATTTCCTGAGAGGCACCGGCGCCTGTCAAAAATGGATCCTGTTTACGCCAGCCTGAAACGGGCGGCCCGTTCGATCGTCGCCCGATTTCCAGTCCCGGATTTCTACAGGGATCATTTGCGGGAATACCAGCGATCCCGCAGGTCCCTGGAGATCGATCCCTTGATGACGGAATTGACGGGCTTTGTCGCCGGACAGCTGGACAACGATTATGGCCATGGCCTTGACCACGCATTGAAAGTGGCTCGGGACGCCGGTGCGATTGTCCTCGTCGAATATGCCGTCACCCCTGCCGAAAACATGGACGTCCTTACCGGTGTCCGGTTGGCCCAGGCTGCAGGCCTGCTCCATGATATCCGTCGCAAGGTAAGCGATCACGCCGCGGCGGGCGCCGCTGCCGCGGCTCCCATCCTGGATCGGTTCCGATTTTCACCCAGGGATATCGATGCCGTATGTCATGCCATCTCCAACCATGAAGCATTCAGGGATCCCATCGCCTCCCCATTTTCGGAAGCCCGACTGATCTCCGACAGTCTTTACGATGCGGACAAGTTCCGCTGGGGCCCTGACAACTTCAACGACATGGTATGGGAAATGGTGGCATTTACCAACCCGCCCCTGAAGGAATTCGTTTCCCGGTACCCATCCGGCATGGCCAAACTGAGGCGAATCCGCTCCACCTTTCGAAGCCGGCCGGGACGACGCTACGGCCCACAGTTCATCGACCTCGGCATCGCCATCGGAGAAGAACTGCTAAGTCGGATTCTGAGGGAATATTCCCACCTTCTGTGAAGCCGGAGACCCCGTGAATTCGAGGCCCGATCTGAGCGCCTTGGCCCGGCAATCGGGAGAGAAGGTTGGCATCCAAACCGAATTCGAGGCGTTGCCCGGAAAATCGAGCGCTCCATACCAGCAGAGGGCGGCTTTCCGGCCCGATTCCGTACCTGCCGGCCGCGGGGCAGCCGGTGCTTCCGCCACTTCGCGACGTTCCGGGGAGATTCGTTAATAAACTTCTGGTTTCATTAAGCTTTATTCCTGCCTCCAACCATTGACAACCGCGAATCCAGCGTTATTATTGCACTGAATTTAAAACCGTATCCGGTTTGATCCTCACCTTGCGCCTTGGAGCGGACAGGCTCCTCACCCCTTGGAGATGGTTCCGCTGGCAAACGGCACGAACCTGCCAATCGCTTCGAGGCGCCGCTTTCGGAACCCAACAGTTGAAATGACACCTTCCCTGCCTTCCACGGATTCCGGGAGCAGGGACTCTTTTGGCTTGAACGATCAGGGCGTTCGATAGACACATGACCTCACCCCATGCAGCAAGCTGAGCCTGAGGACGCGAACGCCACAACAGCCCGCCGACCGGCTTGCGGTCGTCGGTGAATCTTCAAAAGGAGGTAGATGCAGATGAAGTTCAATCCCTTGAACGATCGAGTACTGGTTCTGCGAATTGAGGAAGATCAGAAGACCCCCGGGGGCATCATCATTCCGGATACCGCCAAAGAAAAACCCCAGGAAGGCAAGGTCGTCGCCGTCGGCCCGGGAAAAGTCACCGATGAAGGTAAGCGACTGGCCATGGACGTGAAGGCCGGGGAGCGGGTTCTGTTCTCCAAGTATTCGGGGACCGAAATCAAAATCGACGGCGTGGAGCATCTGGTAATGCGGGAAAGCGACATTCTCGCCATCATTGAGTAGAAAAGGGGGTGATGGTCATGCCTGCGAAAATGATTGTGTATGGATCTGAAGCCCGCCAACGGATGCTCAAGGGCGTCAATACCCTGGCCGACGCCGTCAAGGTGACGCTGGGGCCTAGAGGCAACAACGTCGTACTGGACAAAAGCTTCGGCTCTCCAAAGGTCACGAAGGACGGCGTGACGGTGGCAAAGGAAATCGAGCTCGAAGGAAAGTTCGAGAACATGGGAGCCCAGATGGTCAAGGAAGTCGCCAGCAAAACCAGCGATGCCGCCGGCGACGGCACGACCACGGCAACCGTCCTGGCGCAGGCCATCTACTGCGAAGGCCAGAAGCTCGTCGCGGCCGGGGTGGATCCCATGGCCATTAAACGGGGCATCGACAAGGGCGTCGAGGCGGTTGTCGAAAACCTCCGCAAGATATCCAAACCCATAAAGGACAAGAACGAAATCCGTCAGGTGGGCACCATTTCGGCCAACAGTGACGAGATGGTCGGCAAGATCATCTCCGACGCAATGGAAAAGGTCGGCAAGGAGGGCGTCATTACGGTCGAAGAGGCGAAAAGCATGGAGACGACGCTGGAGGTCGTCGAAGGCATGCAGTTCGATCGCGGCTACATCTCTCCTTATTTTGTCACCGATCCGGAAAAGATGCAGGTACTGCTCGAAGAGCCCTATATCCTGATCAACGAGAAAAAAATTTCGAACATGAAGGACCTTCTGCCGATTCTGGAATCGGTGGCCCGAATGGGCAAACCCCTCCTGATCATTGCCGAAGATGTGGACGGCGAGGCGCTTGCCACGTTGATCGTCAACAAGATCAGGGGGACCTTGCATGTGGCGGCGGTCAAGGCGCCCGGTTTTGGAGACCGCCGCAAGGCCATGCTCCAGGACATTGCCGTCCTGACGGGCGGGCAGGTGATTTCCGAAGAGGTGGGCGTCCAACTGGAAAAAGTGACCGTCAACGATCTGGGGCGGTGCACGACAGTGAAGATCGACAAGGATACCACCACCATCGTGGGCGGCGCGGGCTCCAAGAAGGACATCGAGGGGCGGCTGCGGCAGATCCGGACCCAGATCGAGGAAACCACCTCGGATTATGATCGGGAAAAACTCCAGGAAAGGCTGGCCAAGCTCGCCGGCGGTGTCGCCGTTCTCAATATCGGCGCAGCCACCGAAACCGAGATGAAAGAAAAAAAGGCCAGGGTCGAGGACGCATTGCACGCCACCCGGGCTGCGGTCGAGGAGGGCATTGTCCCCGGCGGCGGCATTGCCCTGCTTCGATCCGTCAAGGTGCTGGAGAAAGTCGAAGCGTACGGAGAGGAGAAACGCGGCATCAACCTGCTCAAGCGGGCCCTTGAGGAACCGTTGCGCCAGATCGTCAGGAACGCCGGACACGACGGCTCCGTCATCCTCAACCGCGTGAAGGAGGGCAAGGACGATTTCGGGTTCAACGCCGCAACCCTGCAGTTCGAAAACCTGATAGGGTCGGGTGTTATCGACCCGACGAAAGTCGTTCGATTCGCCTTGCAGAACGCTGCTTCGGTCGCCGGCCTCATGTTGACGACCGAGGCCATGATCTCCGAAAAACCCCAGAAGAAAAAGAAGGCCGGCATGCCGCCTGAAGACATGGACGAAGACCTCTACTGATTGCCGGTCGACCGCAGCGTCCTTGGGTATCGAGGCCCGCCCGGAACGAGGGCGGGCCTTTCTTTTCGCCCGACCCGCCCGGACCTGCACACGAAAACCGCCTCCTGCATTCCCCCACCCGAAGCTTGACAGGAACCGGCGCTGCCGATACCAACATCATCATGACATTCCGTTCTCCTCCCGGTCCTGCGCCAGAGCAACGGATCGGCCACCCGCAACAGCCTGTGGATAAACCAGCATCGGGTCGAAAGGCATAGGTCCCGGCGAAGCCCGATGACAACCCGGAAGGTTCGGCCCGACGCGATAAGCGCCCCAACCAAAGGGTTGTGAGCAGTTTCGCGAGGGCCGCAGCGCCGCATTTCGGCCTGAAGCGCCGTTTATCCACGGGCAGGCAACCCATCGACAGGAGAGACCATGGCCTTGAACCTGGATGCCGTCGGCAAACCCATAGGACCGATTACCCGGGATTACACATGGAAGGATGTGGTCCTTTACGCGCTCGGTGTCGGGGCGGGATTTGACGATCTGGACTACTGTTACGAAAAGGGCCTCAAAGTCCTGCCAAGCTTCTCGGCTGCGGCGATATTCGAGATGTTCTTTCTGTTCGGAGCCGAGGCCAATGTCAATCCGGCCGGCATCCTTCACGGCGAACAACGCCTCGTGTTTCATCAGGCCATTCCCACCAGCGGGACCCTGACCACTACGGGGCGGATCGTCAACTGCTATGACAAGGGGAGGGAAACCGGCGCCCTGGTCGTGGGAGAAAGCGAAACCTGGCATTCCAACGGCCACAAGATTTTCGACGCGACATTCGTGCTCTTCTCCAGGCTGGACGGGGGGTTCGGCGGCCCGGACGCGCCGCCGAGGGATTTTTCCGTTCCGGACCGGCCTCCGGATATGGAATTCGCGGACACGCCCGGCCCGAACCAGCCGCTGCTCTACCGTTTGTCGGGAGATACCTTCCAGCTTCATGTCGACGGATCCTTCGCCAAGGCCGCGGGTTTTGAGAAGCCCATCATTCATGGACTCTGCACCCATGGCTATGCATGCCGGGCCCTGGTTTCCGGACTGACTCCCGGCGACCCCCAGCGGATCAGGCGAATGGATTGCCGATTTACGAAACCGCTGTATCCGGGAGTCTCCATTAAAACCCAGATCTGGAAAACCGGTCAGGGTGCGGCCAGATGGAGGGTCATCAACTCCGAAACCGCAGACGCCGTGATCGATCAGGGTTTCGTGGAATACGATGCGCCGGTCGAGGCCATCCGGATCCGATTCGACGATCGGGTGGCCGTTGTCACCGGCGCCGGTGGAGGCCTTGGCCGGGCTTACGCCCTCGAACTCGCCCGCAGGGGTGCCAAGGTGGTCGTCAACGACCTTGGAGGCCCCATGGACGGCGCTGGAAGAGGATCCAGCGCTCCGGCGGAGCAGGTGGTCCGTGAAATTCGCGAACTTGGTGGAGAGGCGGTGGCCAGCTTCGATACGGTCGCCACACCCGAAGGCGGCCGCGGAATCATACAGACCGCACTGGACGCTTTCGGTACGGTCGACATCGTCATCAACAATGCGGGCATCCTCCGGGACAAAAGCTTTGCGAAGCTCACACCCGATCACTGGTACCCGGTCATCGACGTTCATCTCAACGGCGCCTACAACGTCACCCGGCCGGCATTCGAAGTCATGAAAGGCAAGGGATACGGCCGGATCCTGATGACCGGATCCGCCGCCGGACTCTACGGCCATTTCGGGCAGAGCAACTATTCAGCGGCAAAAATGGGCCTGGTGGGATTGATGAACACCCTCAAGCTCGAAGGAGAAAGATACGGCGTCCGGGTCAACACGCTGATTCCGCTGGCGGCCTCGCGTCTTACGGAGGGTGTGCTGCCGACGGATTTGTACGATCAGGCCCGGCCGGAGTTTGTCGTCCCCATGACCCTCTTCCTGTGCTCCGATGCCTGCAACGACACCGGACTCGTCTTCACAGCGGGCATGGGCCATTTCAGCCGGGCCGCGGTGCTCACCGGTCCGGGTACCATGTTGGGGGATGGCAAGACTCCCCCTACGATCGAGGCCGTCGCCGCGGCCATGGACCGGATCTCCACTCTCGAAGGAGCAAAGGAGTTCCGACAAGCGTCGGAGCAACTGATTGAAATCGCCGGCGTCAGGGCCCGGATCCCGTCGAAGGGCAAGCCCGCTTCGGCCCTGGCAGGGCCCGAACCCTCTGTCGCCGGCGTTTTCCAAAGCCTACCGGAAGCGTTCAATGCGGACGCGGGAGCCGGAGTCGAAGCTATTTTTCAGTTCCGAATTTCCGGGGCCGACGGCGGGGACTGGCACTGCATCATTCAGGACGATATTTGTCGGGTTCATCGGGGCGTGCATGATGGTCCCACATCGACCCTTCTGATGCGGGACGACGATTTCCTGGCCTTGGTTGACGGGCGCCTAGACCCGATCGATGCTTTCACATCCGGAAAACTGATTGTCTCGGGCGACCTGGCAAAAAGCCAGCTCATCGGCTCGCTGTTCAACTGGGGGAATAGCCGGCCTAAGGAAATGTGACCGTCGGCATCGGAGGACAATGGGGGCGATTCATGGCGGAAGGCTTTCAGGAAGCAGGTATCAGCCGGAACAGGTTTTTTTTCGACTGTTATTCGCTAAAGTGCATTTCAGGTCTTTCTCCTGCAGGGTGACGAAGGGAACCATCCGGCCTGGGACGAGAGGAGGGCAAGGAGATGTTGGAGAAATCCAGATCGACCGCAACGGGGGAAAAGCAGCAATTCAAACCCTACCAGTGGTTTTTCAACAAGGAAGTTCTCGGCAGCGCACTGCTGCTGGCGGCTTCCGTCAGTGCGGTGATCATCGCCAACTCCCGTTTTGCCGAGAACTACCATCACTGGCTTCACGTGGATATCTCGATTTTCTTCGGCCAGCTCCGGATCAGCCACTCTCTGCTGCACTGGATCAACGACGGCCTGATGACGCTGTTCTTCTTTACCGTCGGACTTGAAATCAAGCGTGAGGTCCTGGTCGGCGAGCTTGCATCGCCCAAGCTTGCGATGCTGCCGGTCATCGCCGCCGTCGGTGGAATGCTGTTCCCCGGATTGATCTATTTCGCCTTCAACGCCGGCGAACCCGGTATCGCCGGATGGGGCATTCCGGTGGCCACCGACATCGCCTTCTCACTTGGGGCCATCGCCATCTTCGGCCGCAAGCTTCCGGTCGGGCTTCGGATCTTTCTAACCGCCTTTGCCATCGCCGACGATCTCGGGGCGGTTCTCATCATCGCCCTCTTCTACACCAAGAACATCGCCACCCATTACCTGATCGCCAGCGGAGTCTGCGTGGTCATCCTGCTTGTCGCCAACATGCTCTGGGTGCGGTGGCTGACGTTTTATATCGTCATGGGAATCGCCACATGGATCTGCGTCATGGGATCAGGCGTCCACGCCACCGTGGCGGGAGTGGTGGTGGCCATGCTGGTGCCGGCGAGGGGTAAATACAACACCATTCTCTTCATTAAGAAGGTGCAAGGCATCATCGAGAATATGAAAACCAACCGGCGCGTCGACGGCTACTGGTTTTCCATCTTCATCAACCCCAGGCACCTCGATGCGATACACTCGGTGGAAATCGCCTGCCATGACGTCGAGACGCCGCTTCAGCGGCTGGAACATGGACTGCATCCTTGGGTCGTCTTCATGATCCTTCCGGTCTTTGCGTTTTTCAATGCCGGCCTTTCGCTCGGTGATATGTCCGTCTCCTCGGCAGCCGTCCATCCTGTGACCCTCGGTTGCGCTCTCGGCCTGCTGATCGGAAAACCCGTCGGCATCGCCCTGGCCTCATGGGCATCCGTTCGCAGCGGCATAGCCGCCATGCCGGAAAACGTCCGGTGGCCCCACATCATCGGCGCCGGCATGCTGGGCGGAATCGGCTTTACCATGTCCCTCTTTATTTCGGGACTGTCCTTTGTCGAGCCGCAGTTTTTGAACTACTCCAAGCTGGGCGTACTCGCGGGGAGCATACTGTCAGCGCTCGCCGGAATGTCCTTTCTGGCCGTCGTCGCCTTCAAGGATGGCCGGGTTTATGTCGAGGAAGGCGCCGCCTTGCCGGAAACCAGCTGACAGACGGCAGCGGCCGCCTCCTCCATATTCAATTTCCGCATATTGAAAACCATGTGGTAGAGGCTGGGATGGTCGAAGTCGGTTTTTCCGAAATACCGGTAGAGATTGAGCCGGCGATGGCTCTGTTTTTCCACGACGATCTGGGCCTGTTTGCGGCTCAGGTTGTAATGTTCCATCATGAAATTGATGCGGTGCTCGAGATCGGCGATCATTAGGAAATGATAGGTGCTGGGGTGATCCGCCAGAAGATACTGCCCGCCTCGACCGAGGATGATGACGTTGTCCTGACTCGCGATTCGGGGAATCACCTTGTGAAGAAGATGGATGTACAGGTTCCCGTCGATGTAGCCGGGCTTGTTCTCCATCGCCACCTGCACGTAGCCTTTCCGAAACGGCCCCAGCTTTGAAAGCAGTCGGGGGAGCATCCCTCCGCTACCCGTTTCCTGGGCCACGGAATCGACCCAATCCGGAGAGACATTGGCCTCCATGGCGACCATTTCGACGATCTCCTCATCGATCAGCGCATAGCCCAGCTTTTCGGCGACAATGGATCCAAGTGTCTTTCCCCCAGCCCCGAACTCCCTGGCGATGGTAATGACGGCCATGGCAACCTCCCTTGGCTAACAGGTTGAATCGACGCAGAGCAGCCTATTCTGTATGTTTTTTTTAACCTCGTGTAAAGTCCTTGGGCTTTGTCATGTTCTTCGATCGACAGAGGACTCGCCGACTTCGGGACTGCTGAACGCGTGACCGCAGGTCTCGGATTTGAATCCGTTGATCTTGGCCAGAAGAGTGTTGCGATGAATCCCGAGAATTTCCGCGGCCCGGCTGCGGTTGCCACCCGTGGTCCTTAAAACGGAATCGATATGTCGTTGTTCGAAAGCGCTGACAGCCCCCTTTAAATCCGCCGGGAAGCCCTTAGGGGCGCCGATTATGGGCGGAGGCAGGTCCTCCCGCCGAATCCGGCGATCAGGCACTACGGTGCATAGCCGTTCCACCAGGTTTTCCAATTCCCTGACGTTGCCGGGCCAATCATAGGCTTCGAGATCGGATAACGCCTCGGGAGTCAGGCTCTTGGGCTCGGCTTTTCTCCTTTCTGCCTGACGCCGCATGAAATGCTCCAGCAACAGAGGGATGTCCCCTCTGCGCTCCCTCAACGGCGGAACCACTACCGGCAGAACGTTCAATCGGAAATACAGATCCTCCCTGAAGCGCTGCTCGCGGATCAGCGCCGGCAGGTCCTTGTTGGAGGATGCGATGATTCGGATGTCCGCCTTGATGGTCCGGTTCGTTCCGACCCGTTCGAATTCCTTTTCCTGTATGATCCTGAGCAGCTTCGCCTGCAGGGTCGGTTCGAGGTAATCCACATCGTCGAGGAAGACGGTACCGCTATCCGCCAGTTCGAACTTTCCGATCCGGGTATTGAACGCACCGGTGAAAGCGCCCCTGTCGTGTCCGAACAGGGTGCTTTCCATCAGGGTGGGGGGTATGGCCCCGCAGTTCACCACGACCAGCGGGTTCTCCCGCCGGGGGCTGTGCCGATGAATCGCCTGGGCGACCAGTTCCTTGCCGGTTCCGGTTTCGCCTTGGAGCAGCACCGTTCCGTCGGCCGCGGCGACCCGCTGGATCCAGCCGTAGATCTCCCTCATCCGCGGATCCTCCCCTACCATGCCCACCACGGCGCGGCACCGGCCGAGTTCCCCCTCCAGATAGGCGATCCGATATCGCTGGCGCCAGTTGCTGACCGCTCTTTGGATCGTGGCCTGAACCTTGTCCACGGAAAGCGGTTTGGTCAGGTAGTCGTAGGCCCCGCTCTTCATGGCCTCCACAACGGTTTCGACCTCTTCCAAACCCGACATCATGATGACCTCGACCGTCTCGTCCTTCTCTTTGAAGGCCTTGAGAAGCTCGATTCCGTTTCCGTCGGGCAGCATGATATCGAGCAGTACAACGTCGATTTTTTGAGTTGCGAACAGGCTCATCCCCTCTCGGGTACCGCCGGCCAGATGCACTTCGTAACAACGGCCAAGCAGCTTCTTCAGAAAAACACTGACGGTTGGGTCGTCTTCGACGACCAGAATGCGCGGCAGGCGGCTTGTCCCCATGGCGGAAATCTCCCGATCGGCGTTGAGCCGGGTTCTAGGTGCCAATGGCTCCGGAGCTGCAAGGTGCCGGCATTCCGGAACGGGTTGGAAATCGCAGTCCTCCGTGAATGAGTTGTCGACGACGGCGCATCAGGAGAGGCGATCCTCGAGGCGGGAATAAGCCCTTTGCCGACAGCCGATCAGGCCGGGTCGATTCCCGGGTGCGGGTCGGGAAATACTTATCCATCGTCACGGTCAATTACTCAACCCATCACACTGGAAGCGCATCTTAACATAAAACTATTTGAAATCAAGGCTAAATATGAAATTTGAAATGACTTGAATGAAGTCTTTTCTAGCAACTTTCCCGCCTTCTCTTTATGCCCGATTTTGCAGCGATATTCCGGCGGCAGGCCGCCGATGTCCGCTCGTGTTCCGTGGCAGGGTCTCGGTGGTGTCCGCTGCCGCCGCAAGATTCGGGTTGTTCCGGAATGCCGAGTTGCTTATGGTGGAAACGCATGAATTGGTGTCCTGTCCGTACAAAATGGGACTTTTGGGTCCTAATCGGTTTTGAGCGGAGGAACTCGATGAAGGAATTGGACCAATTGTCTGTCGATTACGAGCGCGTGGAAAAGGCCATCGAATTTTTGGCCCAGCACGTCAGGGAGCAGCCGGCACTTGCCGAAGTTTCCCGCAGCGTCGGCCTGAGCGAGTTTCATTTCCAGCGGCTTTTCAGCCGTTGGGTTGGCATCAGCCCCAAGCGGTTTTTGCAATATCTGACCACGGAATACGCCAAAAAGCTGATCGAGGGGTCCGAAAACCTTCTCGATGCCGCGCAGGACATCGGACTCTCGGGCCCGGGACGGCTGCACGATCTTTTTGTCAACTGCGAAGCCCTGACGCCGGGCGAGTTCAAGCGCCGCGGGGAAGGCATGGAAATCGTCTACGGCATCCATTCCTCGCCTTTCGGCCGCTGCCTGCTGGCCGTCACCTCTCGAGGAATCTGTGCGTTGCGATTCATCCGGGAAAACCATGAAAATGGTATCGTGCAGTGGCTTCAGGCGAAATGGCCCCTGGCCCGGATCGTCCCTGAACCCGACCAGACCGGGCGGCTTGTCCCCTTGGTGTTTCCCTTCGATTCGAATCAGGAGCCCGCGCCCTTGCATCTCTTCGTTCGCGGAACCAACTTTCAGATTCAGGTCTGGAAAGCACTGCTCCGCATTCCTCTCGGCAAGGCGGTCACGTATGAGGATATCGCCCGGCACATCGGCCTGCCTCAGGCGGCTCGCGCCGTCGGCAATGCAGTCGGAGCCAATCCGATTCCTTTCCTGATTCCCTGTCACCGGGTGATTCGAAAGACAGGTGTTTTCGGCAATTATGGTGAAGGGCCTTCCCGGAAAAAGGCGATCCTCGGCTGGGAGGCGGTACGGCATTCGGCAAGGGCGTCCTGAAGGCGTCAGGCAGGTCGATGTCCTCCCGACGATCCAGCGAAGCCTGAATGTCGAGCACCGGAAACCGCGCGAGCTGAAAATCGCATCGAAACTGCGCAGGATTGCGAATGGGGATCCATGTCCTCCGACACGGGAAACAACGGTATGAAGGTCGATCCTGGAGATCCGCGCTTTTTGCCGGAAGCCCTGATGGACGACCGGAAAATAAAGAAGGCCTGCAACCGGTGGGACCAGTTTTTCCGCACCCTTTCCGGGATCCATCCGGCGGCTCTCGAGGGGCCCATCCTCGACCTGGGTTGCGGAATCGGCCACTTTGTCGCGGAAGGCCTTGGCAGGGGGCACGATGTCTGGGGCGTGGACTCCCGGCTCAGCAAAATTCTGCGGTATCGCAACATGCTGAAACACCTGGATGCACCGATGAAGTGGCACCACCGGGCCGTCGTGGGCGACGGCTTTGAACTGCCCTTCCCTTCCAAACGGTTCTCGGCCGTCAGCTCATGGTATGTTCTCGAACATGTGTGGAATCCCGGCGGCGTCCTGAGCGAAATCGTGCGGATACTCCGGCCCGGTGGCGTGGTCGCCCTGAAAGCGCAGGATGCCCGAAATGGCTGGGAGGGTCACTACAAGATTCCCTGGGTTCCCTTTCTTTCCGGCAGCCTCAGGAAGGTGTGGCTCGACGTATTCGAAAAAGCTTCCGATTCCGAAAAAAATGTCGTTGAAATCACCCAGCCGCAGGTGGAGGCGATTCTTGAGACCCTGGGGTGCAGGATTGTAAAAAGGGCGCCCGATCCGCAATGCCTCTACCCGAATGCCTCGCTTGAATCCGCAAGCGATGTGCGTTCGCTGGCGATGGAGGTGAAGGCAAGCTGGAATTCCGGGACCTGGCGGCCCCAACCGGAGAACCTTTTTGTCTATGCCCGAAAACCAGATGCATATCGATGACGAAAAGCCGGACAAGCGCGATGATCGAGGTCGACGGCGCTTTTGGTGAGGGAGGGGGCCAGATCCTTCGCAGCGCACTGTCGCTTTCCCTTGTCACGGGTAGGCCTTTTCGTATCGAGCACATCCGGCAAGGGCGAAGGAAGCCGGGGCTTCGCCATCAACACCTGGCCGCTGTGAGGGCGGCCGCGGAGATCTCGGGCGCGGAAATCCGTGGAGACCGTCTTGGTTCTATCGCCCTCTCGTTCAAACCCGGCAGCATCCGCCCAGGGCGCTACGCATTTGACGTGGGTACCGCCGGCAGCGTCATCTTGGTGCTTCAGACGTTGCTCCCGGCACTTTGGTGTGCGGGCGGACCATCAGAAATTGCGATCGAAGGCGGCACCCACAACCCGTTTGCGCCGCCTTTCGAGTTTCTCGAACACGCTTACCTGCCGATGATCCGCCGAATCGGCCCGCAGGTTCAGGCCGCATTGGAGCGGTACGGATTTTTTCCGTCCGGCGGCGGTCGTATTCGCATGAAGGTCGAACGAGCAGGAGGGCTCGGCCGCTTGGAAGTGCCCGTTCGAGGGAAACTTCTGGACTGCCGTGCACTGGCGCTCCTGGCACGTCTGCCAAGGCATATTGCCGAGCGTGAACTGCGGGTGGTTAGAGACCGTCTGGGTTGGCCGGAGGACAACCTCGCCATCGTCGATGTCGGGGATGACACCGGCCCGGGGAACGTCCTGGCCCTGGTGATGAGAAGTGAGCACGCCACGGAAGTCGTTACCGGCTTCGGCCGGCGTGGACTTTCGGCCGAGAACGTTGCGGTCCATGCGGTGGAGGCGGCACGCCGCTATCTTTCGTCCCAAGCGCCGGTCGGGCGATACCTGGCCGATCAATTGCTGCTGCCGATGGCCCTTTCGGGCGCAGGGGCGTATCGGACGCTGGAACCGAGTCCCCACACCATCACCAACATCGAGGTCATCCGGCAATTTCTGGAGATCGATATCATTGCCGATCGTGTGAACGATTCCTGCTGGGAGATCCGGTTCGGAAGGACTGCGGAGAATGCCGGGCCACCAAAAGGTAACGGTTAACCGTAGGAGGCGGTTAACCGTTAAGGAGGAAATAAAGGATTAGGATTAGGTCAGCCTCCTGTCGGAGGCACCGAGATCAACTGCAAAGGTCCTGCCAACTTTTCGCAGCAAATCCTTGATCAATCCTAATTATTTCGAATCATTCCTTATTTTATTCATGAAAGGCTTTTTTGGCAGACGCTTCCAGGCCAATTCGGCCTGAGCCCACGGAGCTGGAATTCACGTTTATGAACCGCTGGACGGAGAACGTGGTTGAAGCGATTGATTTAAATTAAAAAATTCAAAAAATAAGCTGGTTCAAAAATTTGAACTTCCATCTCACCAGATCTCCGCACAAGATACAATCTATTGAAATCATACATTTAAGCATAGTTTATCCTTTTAAACCCGCGTTCAACCCGTCGCTCGGCGGGTCCCCTCCGATTACCCAATAGATAGATAAACTAATACCCAATTATGGGTAAATTCTTTTCCGCTCTTGGCGCCAGTCAGTAAACACCGTAAATCTTTTCACCGCAATAGGCACATCGGTTCCCTTCGATGAGGTTGGTCCGGATGTTATAGTGAAACCGGTTGATGACGATGTTGCCGCATCCCGGGCAGAACGTGTTCTCGCCGTCGCTTCCCGGTACATTGCCGATATAGACGTACCGCAGGCCCGCGGCCCGACCGATCTCATAGGCTTTCCTCAGGGTTTCCACCGGCGTGCGGTCACGATCGGTCAACAGGTAGGTGGGGTGAAACCGGCTGATATGCCAAGGGGTTTCGGGTCCGAGTTCCTGGGCAAGGAAGCGCGCCAGGTCCTCCATCTCGTTCGGGTCGTCGTTGGCATCGGGGATCACCAGGGTGGTGACCTCGACGAGAATTCCTCTCGAAACCATATCTTTCAGGGTGTTTTTGACCGGTTCGAGCCTGGCGCCGCACAATTCCCGGTAAAACTTATCCGAGTAAGCCTTGAGGTCCACGTTGGCGGCGTCGAGGTATGGAGCTACCATTTCCAGGGCTTCGGGGCTCATATAGCCGTTCGTGACAAAAATGTTATAAATCCCCTTTTCATGCGCCAGCCGGGAGCAGTCCAACGCAAACTCGAAAAAGACGGTGGGTT
This sequence comes from Desulfobacterales bacterium, assembly GCA_049366795.1. GTDB lineage: Bacteria > Desulfobacterota > Desulfobacteria > Desulfobacterales > UBA5852 > CALNZV01. Next base: position 38,469 of record JBMNCP010000019.1, on the reverse strand, counting down.
CGGTATAGGTGTAGGCGATGCTCTTGCAGCCGGACCTCAGCGCTTCGTCCACCACCCTTTCGGGAGTCCACCATTCACCGGCAATCCGTTGCCGGCTGTCCTTCGGGAGTTGGGCGATATCGGCATTCTGGCAGAATCGGCAGAGAAAATTGCAGCCCACCGTAGCGATCGAAAAGGACCGGGTTCCCGGCAGAAGATGAAAGATGGGTTTCTTTTCGATGGGATCGACATGGCTGGCGATGAGCCGGCCATAAACCAGGGATTCGAGGGTCCCGCCCCGATTCTCGCGCACACCGCACAACCCTCGTCGGCCCGGTTCGATTCGGCAATAGTGATGACAAAGCCCGCATCGGACCCTGTCCTCCCCGAGCTTTTCGTAAAGCAGCGCTTCACTCATGGTTGCAGCCCTCCCGATTGAGGTGGGTGAGGGGCAGCCCAGGTACCGCCTCGCCGCCGCTTCCGGTCCGATAGCGGAGCGTCAGGGGGCGGGTTCGAAACCGGGGAACGAGGGAAACCACCATACCGGCGAAGGCGCCGAACGGGCATCGCTGTACCAGGGCGGACCTCTCCAATTTGAGCAAAATCCTCCCCTGCGCCCTCGGAAGCTGGCAAACGGTTCTCCAGGTAATGGGCGGATCTCCCATCAGGCTCTGCACCATTTGCTTGAGTTCCCAAACGCTGAAGAAGCGGGCCCGGTTGAAGATGCTCGTAACGAATATTCCCTTGAGGCGGCGTTCGAGCCCCTTGATGGCATAGCGGTTTAAAACTCCGATGAAAATCCGGTCCTTGGCGACGCGGCAGGCCTCTTCGACCGCCTTCAAGGGGTCGTCAACGAATTCCAGAGTGGTGACCAGACAGGCATAATTGAAGGAATTGTCGTCAAAGGGAAGATCCTCGGCGAAACCGCGATAGAAATCCACGCGGTTCATCACATTGGCGATGGCGATATCGAGCATGTAGGGTGAGGGGTCGATGCCCGTAACCTGAAGACCCATTTCCAGGAAGGGGAAAAGGCTTGCTCCGGTCCCGCAGCCGATGTCGAGCAGGCTTTCCCCCCGCATGGGGGCAAGCATGTTCACCATCAACCGGGTTTCAAGTTCCGCGGAGAAACGGCGCTGCGGGCTGTTGAGCCACTGCTCGTAAGCCTTAGCATCATGGAAATCGAATACATACCCCATAGCGCACCGCTTCAACCCAACTGGCAGGATTTATTGTCGGCCGTCCGCGGAGAATGGACGAGCAAGAGCGGCATCCGACGGGCTTGAACCCATCGCCCCCCAGGCATCCTCAGGTGTCGGCCTCGGGGCCTCCGGAAGCCGACGGCACGTCGGCCGTTGTTCCGCCGTCGCCCGCTTCCCCAGCGCGCGTCTTTGCGGCTGAGGTTCTGCCGCGCGATCTGGACCGCGGCTTGCTGCCGCTCTTTCGTCGCGGTACAGGTTTGGATTCGTCTTCCTCCACGGTGGGTTCGGGCGACGAGCCCTGTGCTTCGACGGCGGATGCCGCCGGAGATTTTTTCTTCCGTCGCCTCCGCCGGCGCTTTTTCACGCTCGCTTCGGTTTGAGTATCCGTTGTTTCCGTCACATCGGATTCGTCCACAGCCTCGAGGTCCACGGAGGCGGACGGTGGCTCGATCGACGCGGCGGCCGATTCACCCGGTGGGCCGAAGCCGAAGAATGTCCCCGGGAAATAGCCGGCCGGTCGAGGTTTTCCATTGGGCATGAGAATCGGAGGGGGGCCTTCCTTGCGGGGCTTGGCTTTTTCCCTGCCCCGATCCGGCGACGGACCCTTCCGGGAGGTCGGGCGTTTGCCGTGCGGTCGGCCCGGCATTCGGACCGGACCGGCCTTGTCCTCTTCGTACCAGTCGTCCTCCGGCCATACCACCGGAATTTTGTAACCCAGCATCTGCTCCAGCGGCTCCAGATGCAGCACGTAATCCTCGCAGGCGAGGGCTATCGAAATCCCGGCTTTTCCCGCCCTGGCAGTTCGACCGATCCGGTGGACGTAGTTTTCCGCATCCTGGGGCAGATCGTAGTTCACCACATGGGAGATGTCTTCGATGTGAATACCCCGTGAAGCCACGTCCGTGGCCACAAGGATTTTGACCTGGTTGTTCTTGAACTTCTCCATCAATTGAAAGCGCTTCCGCTGGGGCAGGTCGCCGGTGATGCCCTCGGCGGGGAAGCCGTTGCCGCGAAGCTTCCTCGAAAGCCATTCCACGCCGGATTTGGTGTTGGCGAAAATCAGCATGCGGTTCCAGTCTTCCCGCCTCAGCAGCCCCAGCAGCAAGGAGAGCTTTTTATCCTTGCCGACGTGAAACAGGGACTGCTCAATCCGGTCAACGGTGATCTCCTGGGGCGTGACCGAGATGAACTCCGGCAGGTTCATGTAATCATAGGTCAGTTCCAGGACGCGATAGGACAAGGTTGCCGAGAAAAGCATGGTCTGGCGCTTTTCGTAGTGAGGAAGCTTTTTCAGAATGTACCGCATGTCCTTGGCGAACCCCAAGTCCAGCAGGCGGTCCGCCTCGTCGATAACGGCCAGTTTGATGTCCTCGGTCTTGAAAATGCCCTGCTTGTAGTAGTCGATGATCCGGCCGGGCGTGCAGATCACGACGTCGACACCTTTTTTCAGGATGTCGGCCTGTTTCTGGTAGTCGACACCTCCGACGATCTGGACGAAGGTCAATGCGCTGTGCCGGCCGATCGAACAGGCTTCCTCGTAAATCTGGGCGGCAAGCTCACGGGTCGGCGCCACGATGATGGCCGCCGGCACCCCAGGCTCGCGGTCTTTCATCTGCATCAGCCGGGTCAGGATCGTGACGAGAAATGCGGCCGTTTTTCCGGTGCCGGTCTGCGCCTGACCGGCGACGTCCTTGCCTTTCAACGCCACCGGCAGTACTTCGGCCTGAATCGGTGTGCAGTTGATAAAGCCGGCTTCTCTCAGGCCGGCCGAAACCTCCGGAGGAAGCTCGAAATCGTCGAAAAGGGTCTGGGTCAGAAATGCCGGCTGTGTCGCGCGCTCCGATGGGCTCACGGCATCCGCTGCTTCGGTCATAGGGTTCCTCTCTGTCCGATGATGGCATCGAACCGGGTAATAGGGTTATCAAATAAACAATTATACAATTTCATAAAGAATTTTCAAGCCGTTGTGTGGAAAAGACCGCTTATTTCCCAATGTCCGCGGTTCCGGTGTGCGCGCAGGGATAGCCGGCCCGGATGCCGATGCCGGCCATCGACGGGCATGGCCGGGATTTCATCTGCGCTATTGATTTCCGTGCGCAGAGCGGTCTAAAAAATAGTCCTGCCTCGAAAACTCCGACCGGGAGGACGCCCATGAAAGTCCTGATCAGTGGTAAGGTGCCGGCGGCCGTATTGCAACGCATCCGGACCCGGCATGAGGTGGACATGCACGAGGACGACCACCCCATCGATCGATCGGAGCTGCTGCTGCGCGTCAGGGATGTGGCAGGGCTCATGCCGATGATCACCGAAAAGGTGGATCGGGAACTGATGGAAGCCGCGCGCCATCTGCGCATCGTCGCCAATCACGGTGTGGGCTATGACAACATCGATGTGGAGGCGGCCACCGACCGGGGCATCTGGGTAACGAATACTCCCGGCGTGTTGACGGATGCCACGGCCGATCTCGCCTTCGCCCTTCTGCTGGCCGCGGGACGGCGGATCGTGGAGGGTGACCGCCGTACCCGAGAGGGACGGTTCGAATTTTGGGCGCCGCAGCATTTTCTCGGCAGGGAAATTTCCGGGAAGGTTCTGGGAATCATCGGTGCGGGTCGAATCGGAAAAGCGCTGGCGCAACGGGCGAAAGGCTTTCGAATGACCGTTCTGTACCACAACCGCCGCCGGTTGGATGCCGGGGAAGAAAAGCGGCTGGGTCTCGGATACGCCACGCTTCCGGAGCTGCTCGCCACCTGCGACTATCTCTCCATACATGCGCCGCTCACCCCGGAAACCCGCCATCTGATCGGTCCGCGGGAACTGGCGATGATGAAGCCGACCGCCTGCCTCATCAATACCGCAAGGGGCCCTGTCGTGGATGAGACCGCGCTGGTCGAGGCGCTTCGCCGGCGAACCATTTTTGCCGCGGCGCTCGATGTCTATGAAGACGAACCCCGGCTCTCACCAGGCCTCGCCGGGTTGGACAATGTCATCCTGACGCCTCACATCGGCAGCGCAACGGTGGAGACGAGGGAACGGATGGCCTCACTGGCGGCCGACAACCTGCTGGCAGGGCTGGAAGGGTCAATGCCGCCCAACTGCCTGAATCCTCAGGCGCGAAAGGCCTAAAATTGTATCCCCCCATCGGGCACTTCAACGGATGTCGATCAACGAAACCGTCACCGGTCCGCACCGCCCCAACGCGCCAGAAAACGGGGCGTACGTCGGCCCGGGAAATTCGACCGGTGTCTGAAAGCGTTCAATCTCGATGAAGACCTCCTTTTTCAACGTTCTGGACCTGGAAACTGTGCTTGCCTTGTCCACTGGTTTTGCGCCGGTTGACAGCGAAACGGTCCGGCTCCGGGACCTCGGGGGCCGGGTACTGGCCGAAACCGTTACCGCGGAGGAGGATGTTCCGGGGTTTTCGCGATCCACCATGGACGGCTACGCGGTTCGGGGGTCGTCGACTTTCGGCGCTTCGGAGGCCAATCCGGCCTACCTGATCGTCAAGGGATCGATCGCGATGGGCGAGATTCCGGAGATGACCGTGGGGCCCGGTGAAGCCGTCCGGATTGCCACCGGCGGCATGCTCCCCGAGGACGCCGACAGCATCGTCATGATCGAGTACACCGAACTGCTGGACGAAACCACGCTCGAAGTCTGCAAGAGCGTTGCGCCGGGACAACACGTCATTCAGCGTGGCGAGGATGTCCGGTCGGGTGACCGCCTGTTGCTGCCCGGCCGGCGGATCCGACCCCAGGAAACCGGTCTCCTGGCGGCTCTTGGCCGGGAAGAGGCCTGCGTTTACCGAATTCCCCGAATCGGGATCATCTCGACCGGAGACGAAATCGTTCCGGTAAGCCGGGTCCCCGGTCCGGGGCAGGTCCGGGACATCAACACGGCCACCCTGTTCGAACTCTGCCGGCAACAAGGAGCGGAACCGGTTCCGTACGGCCTTGTCAAGGACGACTTCGATGCCATCCTCGATGCCTGCACCAAGGCCGCGGCGTCGTGTGATGCGGTCCTCATATCCGGCGGGAGCTCCGTCGGGACAAGGGATTTCACCATCGACGCCCTGGAGCGGCTGCCCGACTCCGAGATCATGGTTCACGGTGTTTCCATCAGCCCCGGAAAGCCGACGATTCTCAGCCGGTCCGGGCACCGGATGATATGGGGACTGCCCGGCCACGCGACTTCCGCGATGGTGGTATTCGCAGCGCTGGTGAGGCCATTCATCGACCGAATCGCCGGCGTCGATTCACGCTATACGCGAAGCCGGTCGATCACGGCGGTTCTCACCCGGAATGTGGCCTCGGCCCAGGGCCGAACCGATTTCGTCCGAGTCCGCCTGTCAGAGAACAACGGTTCCACGATGGCGGAACCGATTCCGGGAAAATCCGGGCTCATCAGCACCATGGTCAAAGCCGACGGGTTGCTGCGCATCGACGCCGAAAGCGAGGGAGTGGACGCAGGCACCGTCGTGGAAATCGAGCCTTTTTAGTGGGTCGTGAACAGCCGATACGGCCGGGTTATCTCCGACAATCATGAAGCTGGCCCCGTGGGGCTGGAAAGAACATCGCTGGAGCACCTATGACCAACAAGCGCCACATCTATCTCCAGATGAAATCCCTCCAGGCAGCCAGGTCGCTCGTCATGGAGCGCTTCGGCGCCAGGCCCAGGGATGATGCTGAAACGGTGTCGGTCCCCGAGGCCGTCGGCCGTGTACTGATCGAGCCCGTTTACGCTGCGATCTCCTCCCCCAATTTTCACGCGGCCGCCATGGACGGAATCGCCGTCAGGGCCGAAGCCACCTTCGGTGCGTCCGAAACCCGGCCGCGTCAGCTCGAAATCGGGCGGGAAGCCTTTCTGCTCAACACCGGCCATGTGCTTCCCGAGGGCACCAATGCGGTGATAATGATCGAAAATGTACAGATCCTCGGAAACCAACGGGTGGAGATCGATGCGCCGGCCTTTCCATGGCAGCACGTTCGAAGGGTGGGTGAAGACATCGTCGCCACCGAACTGCTCTTTCCCCGCAATCACCGGGTGACGCCCTACTGCGTGGGAGCGTTGCTTTCCGCCGGGATCCGTTCCGTTTCAGTGCGATCCAAGCCGAGGATCCTGATCGTTCCCACCGGTTCGGAACTGGTGGATTGGCAGACCATGGATCCGAAATCCCTCCAGCCGGGCCAGGTGATCGAATCCAACTCCGCCGTTCTGGGGAAGCTCGCCGAAGGACTTGGCGCCAGTGTCCGACGCCACGATCCGGTGCCGGACAGCGTTGCCGCCATTGGCGACGCTTTGGAGTCGATCGGGGAGACCGACGCCGATATTGTCATGACCCTCGGAGGCTCCTCGGCCGGATCCGAGGATTACGCCCGGAAGGTGATCGAGGAAATTGGAGAGCTCTATATTCACGGTGTCACCATGATGCCGGGAAAGCCGGTGCTGGTGGGCGCCGTGCACGGCAAGCCGGTTTTCGGGATCCCGGGATACCCGGTTTCCGCGATCATGGCTTTCGAGCAGTTGGTCCAACCACTGATTCTTCGCCTGCTGGGTCTGCCCGAAGAGCCTCGACCGAGAATCGCCGTGGAAACGAGCCGGAAGGTCCCCTCCAAGCTGGGGATAGAGGAGTTCCTTCGCGTCAAGCTGGGGCGGGTAGGAGACCGGGTCGTGGCCGCTCCCTTGCCGAGGGGAGCCGGTTGCATCACCACCTTGACGGAGGCCGACGCCATCATTCGGATCCCCGCCGCCATGGAAGGGCTGAACGAAGGTGAAAGCGTGGAAGCCGAACTGATCCGCCCGGCGCCTTATCTCGACCAGACCATCCTCATCGTGGGCAGCCACGACAATACCCTGGACGTTCTGGCCGACGAGCTTCGCAGGGCAGGCACCGGCCTGACCCTCTCATCGAGCCATGTCGGCAGCATGGGGGGGCTCATGGCAATCCGAAGAGGGGTCTGCCACCTGGCGGGAGCCCACCTTTTGGATACGGAGAACGGCACCTACAACGATTCCTACATCCGGCGCTATCTACCTGGCACCCCCGTCCATCTGGTCAACCTGGTGATGCGGCAGCAGGGTCTCATCGTGCCCTCCGGAAATCCGAAGAACATCAACGGGATCGAGGATCTGGCCCGCAGCGGCATCCGCTTCGTCAACCGCCAGGGTGGATCCGGGACCCGGATTCTGCTGGATTACCGGCTGGCAGAGCTCGGAATCGATCCGGAATCCATCGACGGGTACGCAACCGAGGAGTTTACCCACATGGCCGTCGCCGTGGCAGTCCTGAGCGGCCTGGCGGACACGGGTCTGGGCATCTGCGCGGCCGCCGGAGCCTTGGGGTTGGATTTCGTTCCCGTCGTCACCGAGCAGTACGATCTCGTGATTCCGGATCGTTTCTTCGATACCCCGAAGATTCGGGTGCTGCTCGAAACGATATCAGGAGAACCGTTCAAAACCAGGGTCCAGGCCCTGGGCGGCTATGACACGGGCAAAACCGGGGAATGCCGGCGCATCTGATTCGCCGCGGCCGGATCTGGTTTGACAGATAGTCGCGAAAGCCGCCAAGGAAAGAGTGGATATGGAGATATTGGATACCCGGAAGCTTGATCATCATCGATTTCTCAGTCTTTTCAAAACCGCCTACCGCGACCGGAGGGGAAACGAGAAAAATTGGGTTTTTGCTTCCAGATGCGATCCTCCCAAGATTTTGACGGGCGAATTCTCGACACCCGACGCGGTGGTCATCGCCGCTTTGCACGCGGAAAGGAATGCGCTGGTGGTGGTTGAGGAGTTTCGGGTCACGTTGGGTGGGTATCAGCTCGGGCTGCCGGCAGGGCTGGTCGACAGCGGGGAGACGGTCGAGGCGGCGGCGACGCGGGAGCTGAAGGAGGAAACAGGGCTCGAGTTGGTGCAAATAAAGAGCGTCAGCCCTCCGATCTATTCGTCCTCCGGGATGACGGACGAATCGGTGACCATGGTTTTCTGCGAGTGCCGCGGCGTCCCGAGCAACATCGCAAACGAAGCCTCGGAAGACATCCGCGTCCGGTTCGTCGGACGCTCCGAGGCCGCCAGGATTTGTGAAGACCGCCGTTCCAAAACCGATGCCAAGGCCTGGCTCGTACTCAATGGGTTTTCCATGTCGGGCCGGCTGGTCGCTTGAAAGGTTTCACCACAGGACGGGAGGATCAGATGCCACGGAATCGAGATAGGAGTTTCAGGTGCCGACGGATCGCCGTCATTCTTGTCATGCTGCCGCTAGTGGCGGGTTGTGCCGGCGGGCTGTCCCACGAGGTCAAAAAACAGGTCAGCTTTTCGGGTTCCTTTGAAATGCTGGCGGCAAACCCTGAAGCCTACATCGGCGAGGTGGCGCTGCTCGGGGGAAGAATTCTCGAGGTGAAGGTGGAAACGACATCGAGCGAGGTGATCGTTCTTCAACATCCGCTGGATGTTTCGTCGGATCGCCCGAAAAGCGAGAAGGGCTCGCAGGGACGGTTCATACTGCAATCCAGTGAATTTCTCGATCCAGAGATCTACCGGACTTCCTATCTCATCTCGGTGGCGGGCAGGGTTACCGGCAAGGCCGAGCAAAAGGTGGGCGAATTTACGATGACCCTGCCGCGTATCGAACCCATCGAAGTCAAGCTGTGGGCCCCCCAGGCCGCTTCGAGCTATCCCCATGTCACCTTCGGGTTCGGCGTCGGGACCCATTTTTGACGACCATCCAACAAAAGCCGATGTTGGCCTTTTTCAGAACCGGAGACGCTGGTGTCCGAAGGATCCATTGCGAATGGAGACTATCCTCGATATCGGGTCTCTCGGACACTCTCGCCCCCGCGGTTGACCCGGTCCCGCAGCGACTTTCCCACCCTGAAGCATGGCAGTTTCTTGGGTTTCACCTCGACGGGCTCCCCGGTCTTGGGGTTGCGCCCCCGGTAGCCCGCGTAGTGTTTGATCCTGAAGCTTCCAAAACCGCGGATGTCGATACGATCCTCCCGGCACAAGCTTTCGGCCATGCAGTGGAAAATGGCATCCACCACCTGTTTGGCCGATTTCTGGGAGATCCCCTCCTTTTCTGCCAGCAGACGGTTCAGCTCTTCACTTGTCATCGCAACAACTCCTCGCGACCGAAATTCTGAAGATCCGCCCTAATGTCCACCCGCGGATGGGCACTCGCGGAACTATGGATGGATATCGACACGCCGTCTTCTCGTCCACCCGCGAATGGCAATAGTCTGGCCGCCATTATGCCGCATCCGACTCTGAAGGCAATACGGTATAAATGCGATTATTATACCGATATAATCTACGTGTTTTAAGAGCGTCTGGAGACATTTCCTCCCAAATCACTCGAACCCGTGACCTTGGCGGCGGGCATCGGGTCCTGAGGAGATAGGGCAGGCTGATGAACCGAACGCGGGGCGGCCTCGGCAGCCGAGATAAGAAGGGGTCCGGATCGGAGAAGATCGCCACCCGCCGGCGCTTTGGAAGTGCCGCCGGCGGGTGGCGGTGCGTGGTCTTCTACCCGGAATTGCACCGGATAGGCATGGCGCCGGAAGGGGGCGACGCCATGCAGGGGTCAAATATCGAAATAGAGGAAAAACTCGTGGGGATGGGGCCTCAGGTTGACGGCATTGACTTCGTTGGCGATCTTGTACTCGATCCAGGTTTCGATGACATCTTTGGTGAAAACGTCACCCTTCAACAGAAACTCATGATCGGCCTGAAGGGAGAGGAGCGCCTCGCTGAGCGATCCCGGTGCACTGGGGATTTCCGCCAGTTCCTCCGGCGGCAGACCGTAGATGTCCTTGTCCAGGGGCTCGCCGGGGTCGATCTTGTTCTGGATCCCGTCGAGGGCAGCCATGAGAATCGCGGAGAAAGCCAGGTACCCGTTGCAGGAGGGATCGGGGGTCCTGAATTCGACCCGTTTGGCTTTCGGAGAATCCGAGTACATCGGAATTCGGATGGCGGCGCTTCGGTTGCGGCTCGAATAGGCGAGGTTCACCGGGGCCTCGAAACCCGGAACGAGACGTTTGTATGAGTTGGTGGTGGGATTGGAAAAGGCACAGATCGACTTGCAGTGCTTGAGAATACCGCCGATGGCATGAAGCCCCATCTGCGACATGCCGGCATAGCCGTCGCCCGCAAACAGCGGCTGATTTTCCTTCCAGATGCTGAGATGGGTGTGCATTCCGGTTCCGTTGTCCCCGTAGAGCGGCTTGGGCATGAACGTCACGGTGTATCCGTTTCGATAGGCCACATTTTTCAGGACATACTTGAACCACATCAACTGGTCGCCCATCAGCCGCAGCGGCTGGAACCGCATGTCGATCTCGGCCTGCCCGCCGGTGGCGACCTCGTGGTGCTGTGCCTCGATGGCGATCCCGAGGTCGATGAGCGTCAGCATCATCTCGGTTCGCAGGTCCTGAAACTTGTCCATTGGAGGTACCGGAAAGTAGCCCTGCTTGAACCTGGGCTTGTAACCCAGGTTCGGCGCCTCGTCCCTGCCCGTGTTCCACACACCCTCGATGGAATCCACCTCGTAGAAGGCGCCGTTCTGGGACGACTCGAACCGGACGTCGTCGAATATGAAGAATTCGGCCTCCGGGCCGATGAAAGCGGTGTCGCCCACGCCGGTGCTCTTCAGATAGGCCTCGGCCTTGGTCGCCACATAGCGGGGATCCCGGGAATAGGGTTCGCGGGTGACCGGATCCACGATGTTGCCGATGAGCACCAGGGTCGGCACCTCGTAGAAGGGGTCCATCTTGGCGGTCGAGGGATCCGGCACCACGAGCATGTCGCTGGCGTTGATGGGCTGCCATCCGCGGATGCTCGAACCGTCGAATCCGTAGCCGTCCTCGAAGTTCGATTCCGCCAGTTCGCTGATCGGCACGCTGAAGTGCTGCCAGACTCCTGGAAAATCCAGAAATCGAATGTCGAGCACCCGTGCGCCCTTTTCCTTTGCAAATGCCAATACGTCTTTCGGTGTCATGCGTTGTCCTCCTTTGAACATCACAAGGTTGATTTGACTGACCGTACTGAAAGGGCAGCGCCCGGGCGGGGTCAGATGGCGTCTTCCCCGGTCTCTCCGGTCCGCACCCGGATGGCTTCCTCCACGTTGAAAACAAAAATCTTTCCGTCGCCCAGCTTGCCGGTGTGGGCCGCTTCACGAATCTTGTTCACCACCTGCTCGACCTGCTCCGCGGGCACGACTACGTCGATCTTCACCTTTGGAATGAAATCCACAACGTACTCCGCCCCCCGGTAGATCTCCTTGTGTCCCTTCTGGCGCCCGTAGCCCTTGACCTCCGTAATCGTCATGCCCTGAATCCCGATGTCGTTCAGGGCTTCCTTGACGTCATCGAGCTTGAAGGGCTTGATGATCGCTTCGATCTTTTTCATGACTTTCCTCCTGTGAATGAAACGTTCCGTTGATTATAAAATCCGATCACAAGGTGATTTCAAACGCCCGTTCGCCGTGCAGGGAGCTGTCGAGACCCTCGATCTCCGCCTCCGGATCCACCCGCAGGCCGGACGTCACCGCTTTCGTCACGGTGGCGATAACCCAGGTGGCGACCGCCGTGAAGGAGGCCGTCGCGAGAATGGAGACCGCCTGCACCCAAAGCTGCCGGGGGTTCCCGTAGAAAAGCCCGGTCCCGAACGCGTTGATCGACGGGTCGGCAAAAAGCCCGGTGGCCAATGCGCCCCAGATGCCGCAGACGCCGTGAACGCCGAAGGCATCCAAGGAATCGTCGTATCCCATCCGCCCCTTGAGGGCCGAGACGCTGAAGTAGCCGATCAGTCCGGCGGCAAGCCCGATCACCAGGGATGAGGGCATGCTGACGAATCCGGCCGCCGGCGTGATCGCGACCAGCCCGGCCACGACGCCGGAGGCGATGCCGAGAACGGTGGGTTTGCCGGTTCGCACCCATTCGGCGGCCATCCATGCCAGGGCCCCCGTGGCTGCCGACGTGTTGGTCACCAGAAGTGCGGAGCCTGCGATGCCGTCTGCGGCCAGCTGGCTTCCCGCGTTGAACCCGAACCAGCCGAACCACAGAAGAGCGGCGCCCAAGGCAGTCAGGGCAATACTGGAGGGAAACATGGCCTCCCGTCCGTAGCCGATTCGCCGGCCCAGCATCATGCACAGAACCAGGCCGGCCACGCCGGCGTTGATATGGACAACAGTGCCGCCGGCGAAATCCAGGGCCCCCATCGATCCCATCCAGCCGCCGCCCCAGACCCAGTGGGCGATCGGCGCGTAGACCAGGGTCACCCACAGCACGGTGAAAACGATCCAGGAGGAAAACTTCATCCGGTCGACGATGGAACCCAGTACGAGCGCCACCGTGATGCAGGCGAAGGTCATCTGAAAGAGCAGGAAGACATAGGTGGGGATGGTTCCCGAGAGGCTATCGACGCCGATGTTTTTCAGAAAGAGATGATCCAACCCTCCCACCATGCCGCCAATGCTGGGACCGAAGGCCAGCGAATACCCCCAGGTGACCCAGATCACGCTTGCAATGCAGTAGGCCACCAGGGTCATGGCCATGGTGTTCAGAAGGTTTTTATAGCGGGAAATTCCGCCGTAGAAAAGCGCCAGGCCGGCCGGGGTCATCATCATTACGAGCGCCGTCGACACGATGATCCAGGCCGTGTCGCCGGTATCGAGCCGGTCTTCGGCCAGCGCCGGCGAGGCGCACGCCAGGCAGAGGCAACCCAGCATCCAGAACAACCGTGTGTTTCTACCCCGGTTCAGATGGAGCATCAACCTGTCCTCCCATGTCCGTTGGCATTGGATTGATCCGGCAGAGCCTCGAGGACGGCCTGTCGGATCCGCTCCACATGTTCGGGCGAATCGACCTTTTGTCCATCGAAGTCCCTCACGTAAAAGACATCAACGACCTGATCGACGTTCGTGGCGATTTTGGCCACCCACACATCGAGCCGGCAGCGGAACAACGCATCCGTCAGGCTGAACAGCAGCCCGGGAAAGTCATAGGTGTAAATCTCGATGATGGTGAAAAAGCTCGAGGATGTGTTGTCGATCTGGACGTGCTGGGGGCGCCCCATGAGAGATGGCGCCATGGACCGCCCCAATCCCAGCTGGCGATCGAGCTTTTCCCGTAGGGCAAACCGCCCCCTCAGAGCCTCGGTCAGTTGGGTTTCCGCCCGCTCCCACCGTTCCGCCTCGAAAATGATGTCGGGGGGCGGCGTCACCTTGAAAACGTCGAGTGCGATATTGTTCCGCCATGTGAAGACCTGCGCGTCGAGCACGTTGATCCGGTTCAGGGTGAAGATGCCTGCAATCTGGGAGAACAGGCCCGGCCGGTCCTGGGCGCAAATGGTGACGATCCGAGTTTCGGCATCCGCCGACGCGGTCACGTCCCAGACGAAAGACGCGTCGCCCTTGCTCCTGAACAGCCGTATGTGCCCGAGAATGTCGTCGACCGGCACGTTCAGGAGATAGCGGGGAGACATGACCTTGAAAAGGTTATCCAGTTCACGCAGTTCATCCTCGGTCCGGGCCGTCGCCAGTAGTGCGTCTCTTTTCTGATCGACCGACGCCATCGCTTCCCCGCTCGCCAGTTCCCCGCGCTCGAGGATGTTGAGCGCTTTGAAAAAGAGGTTCTTGAACAGAGTCGATGTCCAGCTGTTGTGCGCCTTGGGCCCCGTGGCCATGGAATCGGCGACGGTGAGGAGGTAGAGCATCTTGAGACGTTCCACATCCCGGACGGTGCGTGCGAGCGAGATCGCCGTTTCCTCGTCGTTGATGTCCCGGCGGGTGGCGGTCTTGGCCAGCAGGAGGTGCTCCCGAACCAGAAACGCCACTGTTTCGACTTCCACCGGACCATACCCTTTTTCCTCCAGGAGGCTGTGCGCCATCCTGGCACCGATTTCCGAGTGGTTTCCGCCCGGGGCGCCCTTGCCGATATCGTGGAGCAAAGCGGCCCACAGCAGGAGCTTCCGTTGCCGGATCTCACCGAACAGCTGCACGGCCAGTCGATCCGCCTCGTCGTTTTCCTCCCCGGTAAAGGCCTTGAGGGTGCGAACCGTTCTCAGCAAGTGCCGGTCCACTGGATAGAGGTGGTATTCGTCGTACTGGATGCGGTCCACCACTTCTCCGAACTGGGGGAGGATCCGCTCGAGCAGTCCGGTATTCAGCATGGCGTTGAGCACGTTGAAGGTCGGCGCCGGCGACATGAGGATCTTTTCAAAGGATCGCACCACTGTCGGGGTGTTCCGCTGGCGGCTGTTGATCAGGTGCCGGAACTCCTTGACGATGCGGCTCGCCTCCGCGCTCAGTGGAAGCTTGAGCCGGGCGCTCTCCTCGAAGATTCGAACGAGCAGTTCCGGCCGTCTTGGAATGAGGTTTGAGGAGGTGAAGTTCAGCGCGTCACGCACCACTTCGATCCCCTCAACCTTCGCCACCCTGGATCGGCGCTTGTGTCGCCGGATGTTCTTCTCGTAGCCCTGCTCGAACAGGAACATGAGGTGAAGCTGTTTGATGAATTCCATGTGGCGATGCAGATCGCCCAAAAACCGCTCCACCGGCTGCTGGCCCCCGGTCGCCCGGTAGCCCAGCCGCTCCGCCAGGCGAAGCTGATTTTCGAAATGCAGCTGATCGTACTTCCGCCCGTTGAGAAGGTGGAGATGGTTTCTCACCTTGAAGATGAATTCGAGGGCGGAGGAAAGCGACCGGAACTCTTCGTGGGACAGGTAGCCGTAGTATTCGAGATCCCTCGGGTCCTTGATCTTGGACTTGAGCTTGGCGATCCAGAGCAGCGTGTGATAGTCCCGCAGCCCGCCGACGCCTTCCTTGAGGTTGGGCTCGAGCAGGTAGGTGGAGTCTCCGAAACGGACGTGGCGATCCATGTTGGCGGCAACCAGCCAGTCAACGATTTTTTTTCCCCGCCGCTGGACCACCTTCTCCTGAATCTGATCCATCAGCCGGATGTAGAGGGAGGAGATGCCGCAGACGAATCTGGCGTCGAGCAGCGGCGTAAGCGCTTCGAAGTCGCGCCCGGCCAGGACGGTGCAGTCCTTGAGCGAACGTGTGGCATGCCCGACATCCATTCCGATGTCCCAGAGCGGGTAGATGATTTCCTGGATCAGGCGCTCCGCACTGTCAGGGACGCGTTTCTCGAAAAGGATCAGCAGGTCCACGTCGGAATGCACGCACTGATCGGTTCTCCCGTAGCCGCCCAGGGCGATGATCGCATACGGGTTGGCGGTGATATCCATCCGGGGTCCGACGAGGCTTCCGGCGAAGCTGTTCTGGAAATAATCGTCGATCAGACGAGCGTGCCGCTCCATGAAGCTGGCGGTTCTCCCCTTGAGGAAACTCCGGATCAACTCCTCCCGGTTCGTCTTCAGCTGTTCGGCGGCAAAATGTTCGACTGTGTTCATCTTCCATTCCGGTTTTGGGCATCGAAATTGGATCACATAAACCAGCAATTGTTATGCCATCGGATCAGGCCACTGAATACTACTTATTTATCAATAGGTTATAGAATTCTACCAAGATGAGTAATTCAAATTATACTAACAAAATTGTCATATTCTTACCCAAAAAAT
The DNA here is from genome assembly GCA_049366795.1 of Desulfobacterales bacterium. Classification (GTDB taxonomy): domain Bacteria; phylum Desulfobacterota; class Desulfobacteria; order Desulfobacterales; family UBA5852; genus CALNZV01. Next base: position 22,717 of record JBMNCP010000019.1, on the reverse strand, counting down.
TACTTAATTGTTGCCACGGCCGCAATTTCGAAAAGCGTCAGAAACCTGATGTTGCCAGAAATTGGCGGTAGATGTCGACCACGCTGTTTCGCATCTGAGCGAACTGATCCCGGGGCACGATGGCTTCCTTTTCCTGGAGGCTCAGCCGGTGGGCGGCGGATCGGTAGGAAAGATAGGCCTCCCGAAGCACATGAGCGGTTTCCCGGGGCAGCAATCCGGCGGCCACGAGGCTGTCGAGCTGCCGGACGTTGTCGGACCACCTCAGGAGGTGAGGGTGCTTTCCCGCGCCGGAAAGCACCAGATACTGCACGAGAAATTCGATGTCCATGATGCCGCCCGGACCCTGCTTGAGGTCGAACGTATTGCCTTCGGAACCTCCTCGCTCAGCCCTCAGGCGCTCCCGCATGCCGGCCACCTCCTCCCGGAGCCGGTCCACCGGCCTGGAGACGGCGAGCACTCTGCGGCGCACGGCCTCGAAGGCCTCGCGCAGCGACTGGTCCCCCACCACCGCCCGCGCCCGGATCAGGGCCTGGTGCTCCCAGGTCCAGGCCCTCTCGGCGAGATAGGCTTCATAGGCGTTGATGTGGCTGACCAGCGGCCCCGAGTTTCCGCTGGGTCTCAGGCGCAAATCGACGTCGTAGATTTTCCCTGCCCGGGTGTGCGCGGTCAGGATGTGGACCATCCGCTGCCCGATGCGTGAAAAGAACTGGGAGCTGTCGATGGGCTGCGCTCCGCTCGTCATTTTCCCGGACTGGGCCGTGTGGATGAACACCAGGTCCAGGTCCGAGCCGTATCCCAGCTCCAATCCGCCCAGCTTTCCATAGGCGATCACGGCAAAACCGCTCTGCGGCGTGCACTGCCGGGTTCCGCCGTCGTACGGACGGCCGTGGCGCCTTTCGAGGTGCGACCATGCCAGTTGGAGAACCTCGGCCAGGATGACTTCGGCGAGGTCGGACAGGTGATCGCTCACCCGCATCAACGGAAGGGTTCCGGTCACATCCGCCGCGGCGATCCGAAGCGTGTGAGCCTGCCGGAAGATGCAGATCTCCTCGATATGCACCTCCAGATCATCCCGGGGCAGCGAGGCCAAGCGGCGCCGGAGCGCCTCGACCAGCTCGGCGCGTCCGGGCGGCGAGTACAAAGTCCGTGGATCGAGCAGCTCGTCAAGCAGAACCGGGCGCCTGACCAGGAACGTCGCAATCAGGGAGCTCGCCTCCGAGAGCCGGACCAGGTGCTGGAGGGCCGCCGGATTCTCCGCCAGAAGGGCCAGGTAGTTGGTCCGTCGCCTCACGCTTCTGACCAGGTCGAAAAGCCGTCCCAACACCTTTACGGGGTCCCGGGCCTTGCCGGCGGCCACAACGAGCATGGGCATCAGCCGGTCCAGACGCTGCTGGCCGTCCGGGCTCAGTGGCTTTTGGGCCAACTGGTTCCGCATGTCCGCCAACAGGCGCCACGCCTCGGCCGGTGGATCGAATCCGAAAGCCGAAAGGACCTTCCTGCCGGCCTCCTCATCGACGGCGCCAGCCCAAATGCCCGCCACTTCCCGTTCCCGTCGGTTTTCATCAGGCGCCTGACTCCCGCCGCCATTGCCCTCGAGCAGCTTCGAGAAGTGCCCGTGGACCCGGCTCCGGTGCATTTTCAACGTGTCCTCGAAATCATCCGGAGCCTCAAAACCCATCGACGCGGCAAGCCGTTGCCGGCCTGCGTCATCACCGGGCAGATCGTGGGTCTGCCGGTCGGCTTCCATCTGGAGGCGATTTTCCACGCGGCGCAGGAATCGATAGGCTCCGGCGAGTTCCTCCCTCACGTCGACATGGATATAATGCTCGTCCGCCAGCACATCGAGTACCTTCAGAATGCCCCGCTGCTGCAAGGCCGGGGCGACTCCGCCCCGGATCAGCTGGAAGATCTGTCCGAAAAATTCGACCTCCCTGATGCCGCCGGCGCCAAGCTTGATGTTCTGCTCCATCCCGCGGCGCCGGACTTCCCTGGCGATCTTTCGCTTCATCTCCCGCAGCGCCTCGAAGGCCCCATAGTCGAGGTAGCGGCGGAATACGAACGGCCGCAGTAAATCGATGAGATGCCCGCCGGCCGCGAGATCCCCCGCAACCGGGCGCCCCTTGATCCATGCATACCGCTCCCAGTCTCTTCCCTGAGCCTGGAAATAGCGCTCCATGGCCGGAAAGCTCATGACCAGGGGACCGCCTTCGCCGAATGGCCTCAGGTTCGTGTCGACCCTGAAGACGAAGCCATCGGACGTCTGGCTGGAGAGCATCCGCATGAGCTTTCGGAAGACTCTTGAAAAAAAATCGGCGGCATCACGCCCATCCGGCATACGGCCGGAGTCCGGGTAGGCAAAGACCAGGTCCACGTCCGATGAGAAATTGAGTTCCTCGGCCCCGAGCTTTCCCATGCCGATCACCACCGGCGGCAAGTCGGAGCCGTCCTTGTCTTTCGGCGCCCCGGTTTCCCCCCGGAAGGCCTCGTATATCGCCATCAGCGTAACGTCGATGCAGGTGTCGGCCAGGGCCGAAAGCTCTGCAAGCACCGTCTCGAGATTGCCTCTTCCCGACAGGTCCCGCCACGCGATGCGCACCATTTCCGCTTCGCGGAAGCGCCTCAGGGCCTTCATCAGGGTGTCCGGGAAGATGGGTGCGGCCGCAAGATCCGAGGGATCGAGGCCGGCGCCGACCAGCGCGGATTCGAGGCGATCCCGGTAGTCCACGCGCCCCAGCGGGCGGTTCAGGGCCCCTCCGGAGAAAAGCTCTCCGGCCAAGGATGGCGTTTTCCGGAAGGCCTCGGCGACGAACCCGCTCCAGGAGAAGATTCGGCGGGCCTCATCCTGCCATTCCGGCGCGGCGGGGAAGGCTGTCCCGGCATCCTCCGCGGCCTTGAGGAAGGCCTCCCACCGCCGGTCGGTCTGTCTTTTCATTTCATCAGAATCGGTCATGGACGGCACGCGGGGAAGCGGGGTTCACAATGGAAAGGACCATGGAGCCGCTCTGCGGCTGAATCCCGTCGAAGGAGACGGCCGGAGGCGATCATTGGCGGATAAAGCCCCATTGCACGAGGCGTGTGTACGCATGCTTGGCCATGTCGCCCTGGCGGACTTTCCGGAGATAGGCGTCATAGTGGGTGGCGGCCTCCCGGCGGCGACCCATCCCCTCCTGGCAGTAGCCCTCGAGGAAGGAGATGCTGGGGTTGCCGGGCAGCAGCCGATCGTATTCCTCGAAATTCCGGAGGGCGTTCTCGAACCGTTTCTGCCGGATCCCGATAAATCCGGACAGGTGCAGTGCCTGCGGTTCCCGGGGATAGATCGTCCTTGCCTTTTCGATGAACGGCACGGCGCGGGAATCCTTCTTTTGAGCCATCAGGCACTTGGTCATCATCAGAAGCCCTGCATAGTCGTCCGGGGCCTGGTCGAGCGCGAGCCGGAACCGCTCCTCCGCTGCGGTATAATTTTCCTTTGCCATCTCCTTTTCGCCTAACTGCATGGCTTCGATCGCCCCGCCGATGCGCCGCAACCCGGCCGTGTGGTCCAGGTAACGCTCCCGGTAAAAAGGGCGGTCCCCTCGGCCCGGATATTGGGTTCGAATGGCGTCGACCGTGTTTTGGTAGCGCTCCTCGCTCATGGGGTGCGTCGAAAACATGAGTTCGATCGAGCTCGGACGCTCCTTGTTGAGCCGGCGCAGCATGCCCATGAGGCCTTCGAAACCGGCGGGATTGTACCCGGCGTCAGCCATGTACTTAAGCCCCAGCGCATCCGCCTCCCGCTCATTGTCCCGGCTGTAGGAGGCGAGCAATGCCCCGGCCCCCAGCATTCCGAGCTGGGAGGCCAGCTGGCCGAATGCCTGGGACTGGGTGCCCGCGAGAACCGAGGCGCCGCCTACGAGCACCTGGGTCAGCATCCCTTTTGACATCTGGCTGGCAGTGTGACGGGCGTTCACGTGCCCCAGTTCGTGTCCGAGCAGGGAGGCCAACTCGCCCTCGTTCTGAAGCTTGAGCAGGATGCCCCGGGTGGCTGCGATCGTGCCGCCCGGGAAGGCATAGGCGTTGATATAGGTGGCATTGACGGGCTTGAATCGGTAGGGCATTTCCCGTCGATGAGCAACCGAGACCAGACTCTGGCCGGTTCGCTGAAGGTAGCCTGCAAGCTCCGGATCCTGGACCTCGCCGTAGTCGGAAGACAACTGATGGGGAGAGTTCTGACGGTCGATGTCGATCTCCTGCTGCTCGGAAACCAGCATGAGCTGGCGGCGGCCGGTAGCCGGGTTGGCAGCGCACCCGGTGGCGAGCCCGGCGGCGGCCAGCGTCGTCACCCTCACAAACTCCCTGCGTGTCATAGTGCCGGCCATCTGTTCCGGCCCTGTTTGCAGCGTCATGGGCGGCCTTTCGATGGAGAGGAACTCCGGTTGGTTTGCAAGCGGGTATCAATATACTGGATCCCCTGTGGAAGATCAAATCCGCCGGCCGGGGCCTGGCCCGAGGCACCGCACCGGAGGCAACGTGATTTCCGGAGCCGGCAAGGATACAAGACAGGCAGCGCCCGGTGCGCCATCGAGGTCCGCAGATTCCTGTTTCACTGTTGATTTTGAGGAACGGAACAAACCATACAAAAACGTAACAGCCAGCCCCGATTTATTTCATTTTTGACAAAAAGACGATGTTCCCGCTCCGAGCACTTCGCATCGTTTCGCCCCGTTTTGCCCGGCATCCGCGGGAAAAGCGTCTTAGCCTATTTTTGGCACATAAATTGCTGATACCATCAGGGATCTCCAGCGATGAGCCCTGTCGGGCGCGAGGCGCGTCCGGAAAAGGACGACAGGGCTGCCGACCCCCTCTTCAGGGCCACCGGTTCATCTCCAGACCACCATCCGATACATCCGGCGGCGGCCCATCGTTAAAGACGAAACATCGCCGACCGGCGCCGGCCCGAGTGGACCGCTCCGGGGTGCGGCCGCGCGGCGCCGTCGAACCATTACGGCAGGAAGGAGTAAAGGCCATGTGCCGATTGTTCGCCATCACCAGTACCGAACCCTTGTCCCCCCTCGTGGCCGTGGATGCCCTCGACGTCATGCGGGAAGGTCATGACGGCTCGGGAGTCGGCCTGTTTTTGAGGGATCTGGCCGGGCCCTTCGAGGATATCAAGGATGCGCCCATCCTTTCCGGCATTTTCAGCGAGACCGGCCTCAAGCGACTCGACGCCTTCATGATGGATATCGGGTTCATGACCAAGTACAAGATTTCGATCAAAGTGCCCAAGACGCCGCCGCCCGGCGTCCCCAAGCGCGACGTCTACCTCGTGCGGGCCTATGAATACCCGGAGGACTGGGACGGGCTGAGCGAGGGGGATATCGGCCGGCGGCTGCTGGAGATCCGGCTCGCCCTGCGGGCCATGGGGGAGGAAAAGGGCGACATGATCGTGTTTTCCTTCTGGCCGGATGTCATCATGATCAAGGAGATCGGCGATCCGCTCACCGTGGCCCATCACCTGAATCTCGACCGGAAGGAGCTCAAGGCCCGCGTCATCATGGCCCAGGGACGCCAGAACACCAATTACGCCATCAACCTCTATGCGTGCCACCCGTTCTTCATCCAGGGGTTTTCCACCATGACCAACGGGGAGAACACGGCCTTCGTACCGATCAAGGAGTATCTGCTTTCGCGAGGATTCCCGGGCTACATGGGCTATCAGTCCGACTCGGAGGTCTTCACCCACATCCTGCACTATGCCGCCACGCGGCTTGGACTGGGGGTGGAAGCCTACAAGCACATCATCACGCCGCTCCAGGACGCGGACCTTCGAAGGCATCCCAACGCCCACCTGCTGAACAGCTTGAAACAGGCCTGTCGAAAACTCATCATCGACGGGCCCAACTGCGTGATCGGCTGCCTGCCGGATCACTCGGTGTTCATGGTTCAGGACCGCAAGAAGCTTCGGCCCGGCGTCGTGGGCGGCCGGCCGGGGGTCTATGCCTTTTCTTCGGAGATCTGCGGACTCGACGCCGCCATCCCGGACAGGGACAAGCACCGCGATTTCCAGCCGATGCATCTCGATACGGTCATCGTCGACCCGGACCGTCAGGAGGTCAAGATATGCAACCAAATGGAGCCATTGCGCCTTTCTCACTGAGCGTGAAGGACCTGCCATGGCAGATCCACTGGAGCAAGGAAAAATGTACCCTCTGCGGCCGATGCACCGCCGTGTGCCCCGTCAATGCCGTCGAGCTGGGGGTCTTCCGCAGGCGGGATGTCGCCCCCCCGGTGGGCGGAGAGCTCAAAGCCGCCAAAAACACCTACAGCCTGTATTACGGAATCCGCCAGAAAACCGATCCGGCATACGCGTGCATCGGCTGCGGCATGTGCAGCCTGGTCTGCCCGAACGATGCCATCATGCCATTCAGGGGGGACGAGATCGACAAGCTCCGGATGCACATCGACCGGGGTGGCCAGCCCCGGAGGCGCGGCGGACGGCGAAACGCCCCCGGCAGCTTTCTGGACCGGATCAAGTTCATCCGGATCTCGATGCTCACCGACCCCGCACTGGATGCGGGCCGCCACGAATTCGAGCTGCGAACCCTGCTGGGCCGGGTGCTCGCCCCGGAGAACACCCTCAAATTCATCGCCGAAAACGGCTGGGCCCCGCCGGTCCGGGAAATCTATCCACTGATGATCGGCAGCATGTCCTTCGGCGCCCTCTCCCCCAACATGTGGGAAGGGCTTCAGCTCGGCGTGTCGTATCTCAATGAAGCGCTCAACATGCCGGTGCGGATCGTCACCGGCGAGGGGGGCTGCCCCCCGCGCCTCCTGCGGTCGCGGTTTCTCAAGTACGTGATCCTTCAAGTGGCCTCCGGCTATTTCGGCTGGGACGAGATCATCCATGCCATTCCGGAAATGAAGGAGGACCCCTGCGCGATCGAGATCAAGTACGGGCAGGGCGCAAAGCCCGGCGACGGCGGACTTCTCATGTGGCACAAGGTCAACAAGCTGATCGCCGCGATCCGGGGCGTCCCCTCGGGAATCAGCCTTCCCTCCCCGCCCACTCACCAGACCATGTACTCCATCGAGGAGTCGGTGGCCAAGATGATCCAGAGCATGTCCATGGGATGGGGCTTCCGGGTGCCCGTCTACCCCAAGATCTCCGGCAGTTCCACGGCCATGGCGGTGTTGAACAACCTGACCCGGAACCCCTTCGCCGCCGGCCTGGCGATCGACGGCGAGGATGGGGGCACCGGCGCGGCCTACAACGTCTCCATGAACCACATGGGCCACCCGATCGCCACCAACATCCGGGACGCCTACTTCAACCTGTCCCAGGTGGGCATGCAGAACGAAATACCGGTGTTTGCCGGCGGCGGCATCGGAAAGACCGGCAACCTCGCGGCCAACGCCGCCGCGCTCATCATGCTGGGGGCCAGCGGAGTCCAGATCGGAAAATACATCATGCAGGCGGCCGCCGGGTGTCTTGGATCGGAAACAGACCGCTGCAACATCTGCAACATCGGGCGCTGTCCCAAGGGCATCACGTCCCAGGATCCCCGGCTTTACCGTCGGCTGGACGTGGAACAGGTGGCCGAACGCGTGGTGGACGTCTTTCTGAGCTTCGACACCGAGCTCAAGAAGATCGTGGCTCCCCTGGGACGGTCCACCGCGCTGCCCATCGGCATGTCCGACGCGCTGGGAATCGATGACTATCACGCGGCCGAGCGGCTGCGAATCCAATATGTGGTTTAGGCTGGAGTCGCACCATGACACATGAACAACAACGGAACGAACAGACGTTCTACATCATTTCGGGCAGGGAGAAGGGGGCCCGGATCGAGTCCCGCATTCTCGACGAACGCATTCAGGATGCCGTTGCCAACGGACAGCGCAACCTGGAAGTCCGGGCCTTCGGCCAGCACAACATCGGTGGGCGGCTCTGGAAGGCCGGAAGCGAGAAGGTCCACATCCGGGTCAGCGGCCCCCCCGGTCAGCGGCTGGGTTCCTTCGGCTTTCCCAACACGGTCATCGACGTCATGGGTCCGGTGTCGGACGACACGGGCTGGCTCAACGCCGGCGCCGAAATCACGGTCCATGGGAATGCGGGCAACGGCACCTGCAACGGCATGGCCCAGGGCAAGGTCCGGGTGGCCGGCAACGTCGGCGCCCGCAGCATGACCATGACCAAGCGCAACCCCCGCTTCGAGCCGCCGGAACTCTGGATTCTGGGTTCCGCGGGCGACTACTTCGGGGAGTTCATGGCGGGCGGCATCGCCGTCGTCTGCGGCGTCGACCCGCAGGATGCCCGGAACGTCCTGGGCTACCGGCCCTTCGTGGGCATGGTCGGAGGGCGCTGCTTCTTCCGCGGGCCCCACAAGGGGTACAGCGAGGCGGACGCCAAGATGAGCCCCATCTCAAACGGGGACTGGGAGTGGCTGCGGGACAACCTCTCGATATTCCTGGAAAGGATCGATCGCCGGGACCTCGCCGACACGCTCTCCGACCGCACCCAGTGGCAGCTCATCGAAGCCCGCCTGCCCCACGAGAAGGCCGCGCGCCCCGTCCGGACCATGGCCGATTTCCGCCGCGAGGTCTGGGATGTCGAGCTCGGACGCGGCGGCATCGTGGGAGATCTCACCGACCTCGACCGCAGCCAGGTCCCCGTGATCACGACCGGGGACCTGAGGCGGTTCGTCCCGGTGTGGGAGAACCGGAAATACGCGGCGCCCTGCGAGGCTTCCTGCCCCACGGGAATTCCGGTGCACGACCGCTGGCAGCTCGTGCGGCAGGGGCGGATCGACGAGGCCGTGGATCTGGCGCTGGCCTTCACGCCGTTTCCGGCGACCGTGTGCGGCTACCTGTGCCCCAACCTCTGCATGACGTCCTGCACGCGGCAGTCCGCCTTCATGACCCCGGTGGACATCCGGGTGCTGGGTCAGGCGAGCATCGAGGCCCGGATGCCCGAGCTGCCCCCGGAAAGCGGCCATCGGATCGCCGTGGTGGGTGGAGGACCCGCCGGCATTTCGATGGCCTGGCAGCTGCGCCGGATGGGTCACACCGCAACCGTTTTCGACACATCCGGGATCCTGGGCGGAAAAATCGCCGCCGTCATACCCGGCACCCGCATCCCCGAGGACGTGTTGAACGCCGAGCTCGAACGGGTACGGGAGGCGATTCCCCACGTCCACCTTCAGCAGAAACTCACCCGCGAGGAGGTGGAACAGCTCAAGGCCGACTATGAATTCGTCGTGATCGCCGGAGGCGCGCAGAAGCCCCGGGTTCTTCCCGTTCCCGGCAAGGAACGCCTCGTCACGGCCCTGGACTTCCTGGCTGGGGCCAAGGCGGGCACGGCACGTGTTGGCCGGCGGGTGGTCATCATCGGCGCCGGCAACGTGGGATGCGACGTGGCCACCGAAGCCCATCGCCTGGGCGCGGTGGACGTTCTGCTCATCGATGTTCAGGAGCCCGCATCCTTCGGCAAGGAGCGCGAGGAGGCCGAAAAGGCCGGGGCGCGCTTCCGGTGGCCCTGCTACACGAAGGAAATCACGGCCGAGGGCGTCGTCCTCGCCGACGGCGAAGTGCTCCCGGCCGATACGGTGTTCATCTCCATCGGCGACGCCCCCGAGCTCGACTTCATCCCCGAGACCGTCGCCACGGAGCGGGGCTTCGTCTCGGTCAACGAATTCCACCAGACCACCGATCCGCGGATCTTCGCCATCGGTGACATCGTGAGACCGGGGCTGCTGACCGACGCCATCGGCGCGGGACGGAGAGCCGCCGCGGCCATCGGTGACATGATCGAAGGCCGACGGCCGGTGGGCGATACACGCCGCATGATCGACAAAAAGCGGGTGCACCTGGAATATTTCGATCCCCGCGTCATCGATTACGACAGCGTCGAACACTGCGGTTCCCAATGCTCCTCCTGCGGGTCATGCCGGGATTGCGGCATCTGCGTCGAGGTCTGCCCGTACGCCGCGATCCGCCGGGAGGACCGCGGCGAAGATGCGTGGGAGTACGTGGTCGATGCCGGACGGTGCATCGGGTGCGGTTTCTGCGCAGGCGCCTGCCCTTGCGGCGTCTGGGACCTGGTCGAAAATACCCCCGTGGGATGACCGAACCCTCGACGGATCGGCAAGAGGCATGGGCGGTCGTCTGCCCGCAAACGGCCGGGGTCGCCACCTGCGAAACCGGTGGCATGGCCATTGAAAAAACAGGTCCTATCGTTTAAACAGCAGGTCCTATTCGTTTAAAAAGCTGGATCGAAAATCCGGGGTCCGCCCTTGCGGATTCCCGGCCTCGGTGCGAGGCAAACGGAAACGCGGCATATGAAAGCTTTGTTGGCCTTGGAAGACGGACGCACCTTCCCGTGCCGGTCCTTTACCGGCGCCGGCGATACATCGGGCGAGGTCGTTTTCAATACGAGCATGACCGGCTACCAGGAGGTCCTGACCGACCCCTCCTACCGGGGCCAGTTGGTCACCATGACCTACCCCCTGGTGGGCAACTACGGCGTCAACCTCGAGGACATCGAATCCGACCGCATCCAGGTGGCGGCCTTCATCGTCCGGGAGTACCAGGCTTTTCCCAGCAACTTCAGGTCGACCTCGACCCTGGCGGACTACCTGACGGCCCACGGCGTGATGGGCGTGGAAGGGCTCGACACTCGGGCGCTCACCCGGCATATCCGCATCGGTGGGGCGATGCGGGCGGTGTTGTCCACCGAATCCTTGGATCCGGACGAAGCCGTGGATCGGGCGCGCCGCATTCCGAGGATGGAGGGGCTCGACCTGGCCAGCGGCGTCACGAGCCCGTTTCCCTACCGGTGGACGGAAAATGGGCCGGAGCCCCTGGACGCCGGGCGGCTCGATTCCAGTGTCTGGCGCCATCGGGGGGACCGGCGCACGGTCGTGGCCTTCGACTTCGGCATAAAGTACAATATTCTGCGCTGCCTGGCCGCATCCGGCTTCGAGGTGGTGGTCGTTCCGGCGTCCACCAGTGCCGACGCCGTGAAGGCCATGGCGCCGGACGGGGTTTTCATGTCCAACGGCCCCGGAGACCCCGAACCCCTGGAAGGCCCGATCGCCACCATCCGTGATTTGATCGGCTACCGGCCCATGTTCGGCATCTGCCTGGGCCACCAGCTGATGGGGCTGGCCCTGGGGGGCCGGACCTACAAGCTCAAGTTCGGGCACCGGGGCGCCAATCAGCCCGTCAAGAACCTGCGGACGGGGCGGATCGAGGTCACCTCCCAGAATCACGGCTTTGCCGTGGATCCCGACTCCCTGAATCCCGTGGACGTCGAAATCACCCACATCAACCTGAACGACAACACCCTGGAAGGCTTCCGCCACCGCCGCCTTCCCCTCTATGCGGTCCAGTACCACCCGGAAGCCGCGCCGGGGCCCCACGACGCCCGCTACCTCTTTCCGGAGTTCGAACGGCTGATGCGCGAAACCGAATCCAGGTGACGATCCGGTCGAACCTCCGACACCCCACATCCGAGCCCAAGGGACACAGCGACCTTCCATGCCGAAACGAACCGACATCGAAAGCATCCTCATCATCGGCGCCGGCCCGATCATCATCAGCCAGGCGTGCGAATTCGACTATTCCGGGACCCAGGCCTGCAAGGCCCTCAAGGAGGAAGGTTACCGGGTGATCCTGGTCAACAGCAACCCGGCGACCATCATGACCGACCCGGGTACCGCCGACCGCACCTACATCGAACCGGTGACGCCCGAGGCGGCGGCCCGCATCATCGAACGGGAGCGACCCGACGCGATCCTGCCCACCCTGGGAGGGCAGACCGGGCTCAACACGGCCGTGAAGCTCGCGGAGCAGGGCGTGCTCGAAGCCTTCGGCGTCGAAATGATCGGGGCCACCCTCGGTGCCATTCAGAAGGCCGAGGACCGGGACCGGTTCCGGCGCGCCATGGCCAACATCGGGCTCAGGATCCCCAGAAGCGGCATCGCCAACTCGATGGACGACGTCCGGGAGATCGCCGCCGAAATCGGCTTCCCCATCATCATCCGTCCCAGTTTCACCCTGGGCGGCACGGGCGGCGGGGTGGCCTACAACCCGGACGAACTCGAAATGACGGCCAAGGCCGGGCTGGAGGCCAGCTTCATCCATCAGGTAATGCTGGAGCAGTCGGTCCTGGGGTGGAAGGAATACGAGCTCGAGGTGATGCGGGACAAGGCGGACAACGTCGTCATCGTCTGCTCCATCGAAAACCTCGATCCCATGGGCGTCCACACCGGCGATTCCATCACCGTTGCCCCGGCCCAGACGCTTTCCGACCGGGAGTACCAGCTCATGAGGGACGGCTCCATCGCCATCATGCGGGAGATCGGAGTCGACACGGGCGGCTCCAACGTCCAGTTCGCCGTCAATCCGGAGAACGGCGAGATGATCGTGGTCGAGATGAATCCCCGGGTTTCCCGCAGCTCGGCGCTGGCCTCAAAGGCCACGGGGTTTCCCATCGCCCGGATCGCCGCCAAGCTGGCCGTCGGATACACCCTGGACGAGATCCCCAATGACATCACCGGGGAGACCATGGCCTCCTTCGAACCCACCCTGGACTATTGCGTGGTCAAGATCCCGCGCTGGACCTTCGAGAAATTCCCGGAAACCCGCGACTTCCTCACCACGGCCATGAAAAGCGTCGGGGAGACCATGTCCATCGGGCGCACTTTCAAGGAAGCCCTGCAAAAGGGCCTGCGATCCCTCGAGATCGGCCGGTTCGGCCTCGGGGCCGACGGCAGGGATCCGGGAGACAAGCGGTCCGACCGGGGCGAGCCCCCGGGGCTTCCGGACATCGAGGCCAACCTGGCCACCCCGAATTCCCAGCGGATCTTCTATCTTCGCCACGCCATCCGGCAGGGGATGGCCATCGAGGCCATCCACGAGCGGACCGGCATCGATCCGTGGTTTCTCCACCAGATCCGCCAGATCGTCGAAATGGAGGCCGACATCGCCGCCCAGGGAAAGGCCCTGACCGACGACCTGCTCCGCCGGGCCAAGTCCTGGGGCTTTTCCGACATCCAGCTCGCCTGGCTGACCGGTGGAACGGCGGCGGAGATCCGCGCGCGGCGGAAATCCATGGACCTGGTCCCGGTCTACAAGCTCGTGGACACCTGCGCGGCCGAGTTCAAGGCCGCGACGCCCTACTTCTATTCCACCTACGAGACCGAAAACGAAGCCCGGGTGAACGACCGCCCCAAGGTCGTGATCCTGGGGGGCGGCCCCAACCGGATCGGACAGGGGATCGAATTCGACTACTGCTGCGTGCACGCCTCCTTCGCGCTACGGGAGGAGGGGGTCGAAAGCATCATGGTCAACAGCAACCCCGAAACGGTCTCCACGGACTACGACACTTCGGACAAGCTGTACTTCGAGCCCCTCACCCTCGAGGATGTCCTCCACATCGTCGAAATGGAAAAGCCCATGGGCGTCATCGTCCAGTTCGGGGGCCAGACTCCGCTCAACCTGGCCAAGGGGTTGCTCGATGCCGGCGTCCCCGTCATCGGCACCCATCCCGACAGCATCGACCGCGCCGAGGACCGGGAGCTTTTCCAGGCCATGCTGAGGAAGCTCGGTCTCGTTCAGCCGGAGAACGGCACCGCCACCACCGTCGAGGGAGCTGCGATCGTGGCCGAAAGCATCGGCTATCCCGTCATCGTCCGGCCTTCCTATGTTCTGGGCGGCCGCGCCATGAAGATCGTCTACGATCGGGACGCCCTCGCCAACTTCGTCCGAATCGCCTTCGCCGCCTCCCCCGACCACCCGGTGCTCATCGACAAGTTCCTGGAGGACGCGGTGGAGGTGGATGTCGACGCCATCTCGGACGGTACCGTCACGATCATAGGCGGCATCATGGAGCACGTGGAGGAGGCGGGCATCCACTCGGGCGATTCGGCCTGCGTGCTGCCACCGCGCAACCTTCCGAAGCGGATGCTCGACGAGATCTCCGCCGCCACGCGGGCCATGGCGATGGAGCTGGGGGTGGTCGGGCTCATGAACGTACAGTACGCCATCAAGGACAAGCGGCTTTACGTTCTGGAGGTCAATCCCCGTGCGTCCCGGACCATCCCCTTCGTCAGCAAGGCAACGGGCATCCCGCTGGCCAAGCTCGCCACCAAGGTGATGCTGGGAAAAAGCCTCGCGGAACTGGGATTGACGCGGGAGGCGGTTCCGGCCCACGTGTCCGTCAAGGAGGCCGTGCTGCCCTTTGACCGTTTCCCGGACGTGGACACCCTGCTGGGACCGGAGATGAAGTCGACCGGCGAGGTGATGGGGATCGACATGGATTTCGGCAGCGCTTTTGCCAAGGCCCAGTTGGGCGCCGGCCAGCGGCTTCCGCTCGAGGGCACGGTTTTTATCAGCGTCAAGGACCGGGACAAGCCCGCCGCCGTCGAAATCGCGGACGGGTTCCGAAAGCTGGGGTTTTCCGTAATGGCCACGCGCGGAACGGCCGAATACTTATCTGAGAAGGGTATCGAAGCCCAACAGGTCCACAAGGTCTCCACCGGCCGCCCCCACGTGGTCGACGCTATCAAGAACAAGGAAATTCAGCTGGTGATCAACACCGGCACCGGCGGCGCTCCCAAGCAGGACGGATATGCGATTCGCCGGGCCGCGATTCAGTATGGCCTGCCCTATGCCACCACGATCGCCGGCGCGAAGGCCGTGTGCCAGGGCATCGGCGCACTCAAGACCAAACGCCTTGAGGTCAGGACGCTTCAGGAGTATCATCGCCCCTGACGCGCGGCGCGCCGCCTGCGGCCGCCCGCGGCACCGGCGATCGACCGGGATCCCGCAAAAGAGCCCCGGCAGCCGACTCGACAGCCTGCCGCCTGGCAGGAAAGGAGTTACTCAATCCGAAAATGATGGAACATTCAGAGGACAAACCCCGCGAATACTGCGGTCTTTTCGCCGTCCACGGTCATCCGGACGCGGCGAAGCTCTCCTATTTCGGTCTTTACGCGCTCCAGCACCGCGGCCAGGAGAGCGCCGGCATCGCCGTCCACAACGGCAGCACCATCCTCGGCCACAAGGGCATGGGGCTGGTTCCGGACGTTTTCACCATGAAGCACCTGGACCAGCTCGAAGGTCGAAGCGCCATCGGCCACGTGCGCTATTCCACGACCGGCAGTTCGATTCTCACGAACGCCCAGCCTTTCGTGATTCATCACCAGCGGCGCGCCTACGCCGTCGCCCACAACGGAAACCTGGTCAACGCTCACCGGCTCAAGGATGAGCTCGAGCAGAATGGCTCGATCTTCCAGACCACCATGGACAGCGAGGTCTTTCTTCACTTTCTGGTGAAGAACCTCAAGCAGGGTCTCGATCAGGCGCTGGTGGAAACGGTCACCCGGCTCAAGGGAGCCTTCTCCTTCGTGGTGCTCACCAGCAAGGGCGAGATCATCGGCATCAAGGACCCCAACGGGTTCCGCCCCCTTTGCCTGGGCCGTCTCAACGGAAGCTATGTGCTGGCCTCGGAGACCTGCGCCCTGGACCTGGTGGAGGCCGAGTTCATCCGCGAGCTCGATCCGGGCGAGATCGTCATCATCGACGACGACGGCATCCGGAGCATCAAAACCCCGCTGGCCGGTCGCCGGACCTTCTGCATATTCGAATTCATCTATTTTGCGCGGCCGGACAGCACCATTTACGGCCAGAACGTCTATTTGACGCGGAAAGCCCACGGCGCGAGACTCGCCCGCGAGGCGCCCGTGGAGGCGGACCTCGTCATGCCGTTCCCGGACTCCGGCACCTACGCGGCGCTGGGCTATTCCGAGGAATCGAAGATTCCTTTCGAGATGGGCATGATCCGGAATCACTACATCGGCCGCACGTTCATCCAGCCCACCCAGAGCATGCGGGATTTCGGGGTACGGGTGAAACTCAACCCGGTCAAGGAACTCCTCAGGGGCAAAAGCATCATCATCGTCGAAGACTCCATTATCCGGGGCACCACGGTGAAGACCCGCGTCAAGTCCCTGCGGGAGATGGGAGTCAAGGAGGTTCACATGCGGGTGGCGGGCCCGCCGCACCGCCACCCATGCCACTATGGCATCGACTTCCCGACGGAGGGGGAGCTGATCGCGGCCAGAATGCCGGTGGAAAAGCTCACGCGGCACCTCGGACTCGATTCGCTGCACTACCTTTCCCTCAATGGGCTCCTGGAATCCACGGGCGTCCGGGACCCGGAAGACTACTTCTGCAAGGCCTGTTTCGACGGCTGCTACCCGGTGGATTTCGACGGGGAACTCTCGAAAAACTGCCTGGAATCGGACTGATTCGTGCCGGCGCCGGGCAACGCCTCATTGTCGCAGATTCCGCCGGGTACTGAAACCGCCGTTGCAGTTCCAATGCATCGGCAGCAAGCGAGGCCGCAATGATCGAATCCAGATATCTGAAGGACAACATCGAAAACATCCAGCGCCTCATGTCGATCCCGGCGCTGCGAAATTTCGAGACCCGGAGCCTCGGCCGGCTGCTGCGGTTGAGCAAAATCCGTGAATACGAGGACGGGGAACAGATCATTCAGGAAGGAGGTTCGGACCCCTGGCTTTACTTCCTGCTGGAAGGCGAGGTATCGATCTCCAAGGGCGGGATCGAGCTCGGACGCATCAAGCGGCTCGGAGAAATCTTCGGGGAAATGCGTGTGGTGGACAGCCGCAGCCGCTCCGCATCGGCCTTTTCCGTGGGCCACACCACCTGCCTGGCGGTGAACACCCAGGCCGGGGAACGTCTCAAGGGCGAAGGCGACCGGGACGAAGCGCTCGAGCTGCTGGTGCTTCTCTACCGCATATTCGCCGAATACATGTCCATCCGGCTGCGGCTCACCAGCGAGGAGCTGATGAAGGCCCGCAAGCTGATCGAACAACTGACACTGTCATGAAAACCGAACGCCGCACCGTCGCCTTCTCCAGGAGTGCCGTCAATATCTTCTTCCACATCCTGACCGGCTGCAATCTCAAGTGCCGCCATTGCTACATCAATCCGGATCAGCACGGCCGCTCCCCGCTGTCCATCGACACCATCGAAAGATGGCTCTCGGCATTTTCCCCGCGCGGCCGGAATGCCAACGTGATCTTCCTGGGCGGCGAGCCCACCCTGCACCCCGAGCTTCCGGAGGCGATCCGCACCGCGCGCAAAATGGGCTACCGGTCGGTCACGGTCGACACCAACGGATACCTCTTCAACGATATCCTGGACCGCATCGCCCCCGACGAGGTGGACTTCTTCAGTTTCAGCCTGGACGGTTCCACGGCGGAGCTCAATGACCGGTTGAGAGGCCAGGGATGCTACGAGGCCTGCACCGCCGGTATAAGAAAGGCGGTGGAAAGGGGATTCGGCGTCAGCGCCATCTTCACCGTGAGCTCCGCCAACCTCCACGACCTGCCGGCCATGGGTCCGCTGCTCTCGGCTCTTGGCGTCTCGCGCTTCTTCATCCAGGTGATCGGCCTGCGGGGAGCTCCGGGAAGAGAATCGGAGGATGCCGATTCACCCGGTCAGGTGGCTCGGGAGCAATGGCTCGAGATCGTTCCCCGCGCAGCGGAATCCATCGCCGAACGGGGCATTACCGTAAGCTTCCCCAAAGTCTACCTGGATGCCGGGGAGCCCTTCGAATGCGCCGGCAAGGTGGCCGAGAACTATTTCATCTTCCCCAACGGCAGGGTCTATCGCTGCCCGCTCTGCGAAGACTTTCCGGTCCACGGGTTCGAGTTCCGGGAAGACCGCCTCGTCCGTCGCGGCCCCATCAATGAATGCGATCTCTTCGAGTTGGAAATCCCCGAGGGATGCGTAATGAACCGGATCGTGCAGCCCGGCAACCTGGTTTACGACGACCAGGGCCGGACGGTCAGCCGTGTGGCCTGCTGCATGCTCAAGGAAGAAATTCTTCCGAAGGGGTAGATACCACCCTTCGTCGGCAGGGCGGCGTCATGGATGGAACGGTAAGGCAGCAGATCGCCAGCCTTCTGCGGGAGGGCTTTCACGATGCCCTGGACATCTCGAAGGCGGTGGGCATATCCGAAAAGGAAGTCTACGGCCACCTGGAGCACATCCGCAGGTCGGCCGCGGCCGCGGGCGAGCAGATGGTGGTCGAACCCGCGGCGTGCGGCGGATGCGGCTTCCGATTCGAGGACCGGCGGCGGCTGACCAGGCCGGGCCGGTGTCCCAAATGCCGCCAGGGCCGGGTGTCGAGGCCGGCTTTCCACATCCGGCCCTTATGACCCATAGCTTTTCCGGCGGCTGTCATGAATCCGGTGCCGAAGCGACAAGGCAGGGAGGCTTGGGCCATGGCGGCGCATTCATGTCATCGGGTTGGTGCCGGAGTGATCCGGGCTACCGCTGCACCCATGAGCCGTCGGCCTTCTTGAACCAATCGCCCTTGGCTGCGTTCTCCCACCGCGCCAGGGCCGCCCGCGCGCCCACCTGTTCCACCGTGGCGCCCGTCCGGTTGGCGATTTCGCTGTAGACTTCGCGCCGGTCCGCGTTCTCCGCCTGGATCACGTCCGCCCCCTTCAGGCTTCCCCCCACGGCTTCGAGGTATCCCTGGTGATTTTCGCCGACCACGCCCTCGCTCTTCAGCGCGACGATCTGCGGCAGCCGCTCTTTCATCCGGGTCTTCACGTCGGCGGCGTGGAGCGTCGCCGCCAGTAGCATTGCCGCCGCGAGGGCGAACGCTGCCCAAACGACGTGGATACGATTGCTGCTGAACATGGTGGCCTACCTCCGGTCCTTACGGGTTTGTACTCTGCTGCTGGCGGATCTTGTCCTCGGTCTCGAAGAGATCGCCGAAATAATTGTCGATTTCCCGGTCGATCTTCACGTTCACGTCGATCGTGATGTGAATCGGCTTGACCTCCACCGGGGCTACCTCCACCCGGTGCCGGGTACAGGCAATGGGGGCGAGCAGGAAAACCAGCCCGGCCGTCAGGGGGAGCCACTTGGCCATGATTGTCTCCTTCATTGAAAACGGTTCAACAACTCCGTGTAGCGGAGCATCCGGTTGAGGGGCAGCTGAAAGTTTACATCCAGCCGAATCCCCTGAAAACTCGAGCCCGGGCTGCCGGCGGGCGCTCTGACGAAGCCGCCGGCCTCGGGGTCGTAAATGAATGGAAGCGGCTCGGCGGGCTTGCCATCCAGCTGAAGCTTCAGCAGAAGGTCCTCGCCGACGGTGTTCAGCAGAATTTTCGCCCACTGGTAATCGTAGTCTTTCAGGGCATGCCTCGCAAGCTCCATCTGATTGTACTGCGGGGTGCCCGGAAGGATTCCCGCGGTCAGGATCTCGGTCCCCCGAACCCGGATGACGCCGCCCTCGCCGGGGGAGGAATACAGAAATCCGTCGTGGAATGTCAGCCGCCCGTCCCGGTACTGGACCGGGATCCGGCCGTTGAGGGCGCCGCTTCCCTCGGCCTTGGCGACTCCCAGCTGCTCCAGGAGCTGGGTGAGCTTGAGGCGGTCGGCGTAAACGGTTACGTCGTATTCATCGACCCCCGGCTTGAACCGCGTGGCCGGCACAGTCACCGTGCCGTCGCACCACCTGAAGGCGGCATCTTCCAGGAATATGGTGGGGCCGGGCTCGACCTGGTAGGCGATTCGGCCGTTTTCGATTCGAACGGCCCCGACGGAGAGCGTGTCGAATTCGAGACGCTGCGAGGGGGCGGTCCGGATGACGCCGAGATCCGGCACCACCACCTTCGTTTGCAGGCCCTGGATGACCAGCCCTGGATCGTCCAACTGAAGTCGGCCGCTGTCGACTTCGGCCTCGAGACGGCCTGCCACACCGGCCCGGGTGTAGATGGCCTCCCCGGAGGCCCGTATCGCCCCCCTGAACACCATCGGCATCCCGGGTGGATCCGGCAGAAGGCCGGCCACATCGATATCCGGAGCGTCCGCGGGCCGGTCCGCCGTCCAGGTCAGTTGCAGCAGTGGATCCTGATTCCGGGCAGCCGGGTCGATTCGGCCGTTGGCAGAGGCCTTCAGCCGCGAAATCAGGCTGCTGACATGGGAGGCCTGAAAGCTCAACCCCATCTGCTCCTGGCGAAGCCGGCCGGTCACCTTGCCCAGATCGCGGCCTTTCCAGCTCAGGGTCCCCAGCGTAAAGGATCCTGCGGCTCCCTGCGCGGGAGGCGGCCACGCCAGCGGAAGATCGCCTCGCAGGATCCGCACTTCCGCGTCCGCGGCGGGGAAAAGGACCGATCCGCCTCCAAACGTCAGCCGGGCATCGAGTTCGACCCCGGGGCCGGCGGTCCATTCGCCGGAAGCCTCCAATCGGGTCAAGGCGCCCGAGACCCCATCGGCCTCAAACCTCAGCCGGTCAGGCCGCGCGGAAAAGGCGCCGGTGAATCGCGTACCGTCGAACCTGGCCGACCCGCCGCCCTGCATCGAAGGCATCCTCACCCGGACGGACGGGGAAAGGAGCGAGACCTTCGCCTGTCGCCACTGGAAATCGGCTTCGGCGCCGTCGCCGTTTCCCGAGGCTACGATCTTCAATTCGGGGTGCGCCGCCTCCAGGACGGCTTCGGCGTGCTCGAGGCGAATCTTTCCGTTTCCGCCTTCAGCTCCCCGTCCTTCGATTGCGGCTTGCCACGCCCCTTTCGGTGCCACATCGGCCGTCGTGTCGAAGGCATAGGAAAACCCGGGCTCTTCGTCTGACCCTGCGGAGCCCCGAAGATAAAAATCCGTCAGGACACGGCCTTCCCAGGCAACGCCGGCCTCGCTCAACTGGAGAGCCCCCTTCAACTGCCCGTCCGCCTTCAAGCCGAAGCCCCTGATCGAAGCGGGGGAAACAGCCAGACGCCAGGACCGGGTGTCCGGGCTTTCGAGCTCGATTCGAATGAGCCCGTCGTTCGCCTTCCCTGCCAATTCAAGACGCGCATCGCCGGCCGAAAGACGACAAGGTGGAATCCGAAACTCCGTCGATACGGGTCCAGGCTGGAAGGGTGAAAGCCGTGCCTCCCCTGCACCGCTCAGGCCGGCTTCCCCGTCGGAATGGAACCTGTCGCCGAAGCCGGCCAGCGCCGACGCGCGCGCCAACCGGATGCCCTCGCCGTTCCACCGGGCCGTGGCCCGGCCTGTTCTGAGATCGATCCGCGCATTGACGGCCACCTCACCCTCGAGGACGCCGGCCTTTACCAGTCCGTCCAGAACGTCGCCGTCGGGATTCGTTCGAACCACCGCATCCACTGGAATCCGGAGGCGTCGGCCGCCGAGGGTGAAATGGACGACGGCGTTGCGGATCTCGACGCGGCCCGGCAGCACCGGAAGCCCGCCCCAGGATTCGGCGTCGGAATCACGCCCGTCACCCGCGGGCATCGGCAGCCCTGCGATCCTGGGGCGGCCGTCTTCGTCGAGCTCCAGGCGGACGATCAGCCCGTCGACGGCAACCGCCGAAATCCGCTTCCGCACAAGTCCATATGGCGTCCATACGGCGGAAAGGCTGGCGACCGACAGGCCAGGCGCCGCCTCGGGTCCGATCCTCAAGGGGCCAAGATCCATGCCGAACAGCCCCAATCGCCGCACCGGCAGGCGGTAATCCGCGATCCCCGCCGACCGGAATACTGCGGGAAGAATTGTTCGTTCGGCGGCCACCGGCAAGAGAAGATAGGCCCCCATCGCCAGGACGACGATCAGAAGGAGTATCGTCACCCCGTGTCTTCGCATGAAGGATGGCGCCGGCGGTGGTTCGCTCATGAGCGTATCCGGTAGGGCGGGATTGATGAAATGAAACCGTTCCCTTCATGTATAGATAGGAAATTCATCTTTCACAATCCCGCAACCGGCCGGTTGTGAGCATTTCACGGCCGGCGGGTAACACAGCCATCAACCAAGAGACGAGTGGCGACCTGAACACCTCATGAAATCCCTGCCCGCGAAACAGTACCCCAGTCCCCGCAAAGGCCGCCGGCAGGGGGTGGATCGCGGACGAGGGCAAGGCTTCCGCCGGTCCGGGAAAGCGGAGCAACCGACCGGTTGTGAGCATTTCACGGCCGGCGGGTAACGCAGCCATCGGCCAAGAGACGAGCCGCCACCCTGGCCGCTCAAGAAGTCCCTGTCAGATAAACGCACCCCAGCCGCCGCAAAGGCTGGCGGCAGGGGGTGGATCGCGGACGAGGGCAAGGCTTCCGCCGGTCCGGGAAAGCGGAGCAACCGACCGGTTGTGTGCATTTCACGGCCGGCGGGTAACGCAGCCATCGGCCGCGAACCTTGCCGCCACGCTGGCTGCTCACGAATTCCCTGTCAGCAAAACGCATCCCAGCCCCCGCAAAGGCCGCCGGCAGGGGGTGGATCGCAGTCGAGGGCAAGGCTTCCGCCGGTCCGGGAAAGCGGAGCAACCGACCGGTTGTGAGCATTTCACGGCCGGCGGGTAACGCAGCCATCGGCCAAGAGACGAGCCGCCACCCTGGCCGCTCAAGAAGTCCCTGTCAGATAAACGCACCCCAGCCGCCGCAAAGGCTGGCGGCAGGGGGTGGATCGCGGACGAGGGCAAGGCTTCCGCCGGTCCGGGAAAGCGGAGCAACCGACCGGTTGTGAGCATTTCACGGCCGGCGGGTAACGCAGCCATCGGCCAAGAGACGAGCCGCCACCCTGGCCGCTCAAGAAGTCCCTGTCAGATAAACGCACCCCAGCCGCCGCAAAGGCTGGCGGCAGGGGGTGGATCGCGGACGAGGGCAAGGCTTCCGCCGGTCCGGGAAAGCGGAGCAACCGACCGGTTGTG
>JBMNCP010000018.1:39033-50150 GCA_049366795.1 Desulfobacterales bacterium | reverse complement strand
GAAATGGCCCCATTACGGCGATCATGGGTGGCCTCATTAGGGTGATCATTGACAGGTTCTTCCGCCTTGTATCCGAAGCCCACCGCATCCGCCTGGCTTACCTTTTCGATCCGGTACTCGCCGTCCATACTTCCGTGGTGGACCCGCTTCCTCACCAGATCACCGCTGTCTATGAGGCCATGCTTCCGCGGCAGCCGCTGCGGTTTCTCCTGGCGGACGACCCAGGAGCCGGCAAGACCATCATGGCGGGGTTGCTCATCAAGGAACTCATCGTCCGGGGAGACCTCCAGCGTTGCCTCGTGGTCTGCCCGGGGAGCCTCGCCGAGCAGTGGCAGGACGAGCTTTACAGACGCTTCAACCTTCCTTTTGACATCCTCACCAACGACAAGCTGGAGTCCGCGCGCACCGGCAACTGGTTCATGGAGACCAACCTGGCCATCGCGCGCTTGGACAAACTCTCCCGGAACGAGCAGGTCCAGGAGAAGCTCAAGGCTAAGGACTGCCGCTGGGATCTCGTGGTGTGCGATGAGGCCCACAAGATGTCGGCCACTTTCTTTGGCGGAGAAGTCAAATACACCAAGCGCTACAAGCTGGGGCAGCTTCTCTCCACCCTCACGCGCCACTTCCTGCTGATGACGGCCACCCCCCACAATGGCAAGGAGGAAGACTTCCAGCTCTTCATGGCGCTCCTGGACGGGGACCGCTTCGAGGGTCGGTTCCGGGACGGGGTCCACACGGTAGACGTTTCGGATCTCATGCGCCGGATGGTGAAGGAGAACCTGTACAAATTTGACGCCACCCCCCTTTTCCCGGAGCGCATCGCCTACACCGTCCCTTATCGGCTTTCGGACGCGGAGGCTCAGCTTTACAAGGAAGTCACGGCCTACGTGCGGGAAGAGTTCAACCGGGCCGAGGCGCTCACTAACGGAAAACGCGCCGGCACCGTGGGGTTTGCCCTCACCATTCTCCAGCGCCGGCTGGCATCATCTCCGGAGGCCATCTACCAGTCCCTCCGTCGCCGCCGGGAGCGGCTGGAGAGCCGTTTGAGGGAGCTGGAGCTGGTGCAGCGGGGGGGCGTGGTCCCGCCGGTAGCACCCCTGCTGGATGCCGAGGACATCGAGGACCTGGAAGACGCCCCGGAAAGCGAGGTGGGCGAGGCTGAAGACCAGGTGCTCGATCAAGCCACGGCCGCCAGCACCATCGTCGAGCTCAAGGCCGAAATCGAAACCCTCAAGCGCCTGGAGTCCCTGGCAGGTGTCGTGCGCCGCAGCGGCGAGGACCGCAAGTGGCGGGAGCTCGCCAGCCTAATCTCCGAGATCTTCACCCCCGCGGTCATCGCCGACACCGCCGCCGAGCGGGTGAAGCCCTATGGTTCTGGCCCCATCCCGAAACCGGTGCCCTCGCCCCGGCAGAAGCTAGTCCTTTTCACCGAGCACCGAGACACCTTGAACTACCTGGAGCAACGCATCGCCACCCTCCTGGGGCGCAAGGAGGCGGTGGTCACCATTCACGGCAGCATGGGCCGCGAGCTTCGTATGACGACCCAAGAGGCCTTCCGGCACGACCCCCAGGTCCAGGTGCTGCTGGCCACTGACGCTGCCGGGGAAGGCATCAACCTCCAGCGGGCCCACCTGATGGTGAACTACGACCTCCCCTGGAACCCCAACCGCCTGGAGCAGCGCTTCGGCCGCATCCACCGGATTGGACAGACCGAGGTCTGCCATCTCTGGAACCTAGTGGCCGAGGAGACCCGGGAAGGGGATGTCTATCGTACCCTCCTGGAAAAGCTCGAACAGGCCCGTGAGGCCTTAGGAGGCCAGGTGTACGACGTGCTGGGCAAGCTCCAGTTCGAGGGCCGGCCCCTGCGGGAGCTGCTGGTCCAGGCCATCCGCTACGGGGAGCAGCCCGAGGTAAGGGCCCGGCTCACTCGGGTGGTGAGCGGCGCCTTCGATCAGGCCAGGCTCCAGGATCTGATCGAAGAGAAAGCCCTGGCCCACGACGCCATGGATACCAGCCGGGTGCACCGTATCCGGGAGGAGATGGAGCGGGCCGAGGCCAAGCGGCTCCAGCCTCACTACATCGAATCCTTCTTCCTGGAGGCGTTCAAGGGGCTGGGCGGCTCCGTCCGGCAGCGGGAGCCCCGGCGCTACGAGGTAAGCCGCGTGCCGGCGCCGGTGCGCAACCGGGACCGCCTAATCGGGATCGGGGAGCCGGTAATGCCGCGCTACGAGCGCATCGCCTTCGAAAAACCTCTTGTGGCCGTGCACGGGCAGCCCCTTGCGGCCTTCGTCTGTCCGGGCCATCCTCTGCTTGATTCAGTCATCGACCTGACCCTGGAACGCCACCGCGACCTCCTGCGCCGGGGGGCCGTGTTGGTGGACGAGCGCGATCCCGGCACCGAGCCCCGGGTGCTCTTCTATCTGGAGCACGCCATCCAGGATGCGAGCATCACCCGCTCAGGCGACCGCCGCATCGTCTCCAAGCGCATGCTCTATGTGGAAATGACCCGGGAAGACCCCCCGCGCCACCTCCACTATGCTCCCTACCTGGATTATCGGCCCCTGGCGGACGGCGAGCCGGTTGTGGATGCCCTTCTGGCCCGGCCAGAGTGCTCCTGGATTACCCGGGACCCGGAGCGGCGCGCCCTCGGGCATGCAGTGGCCGCCGTGGTTCCTGAGCATCTGGAGGAAATTCGCACCCGCAAGCTCGCCCTTGTGGCCAAGACCGAAGCCGCCGTGAAAGACCGTCTCACCAAGGAGATCAACTACTGGGACCATCGGGCCGAGGAACTCAAGCTCCAGGAGCAGGCCGGGAGAACCGGCGCCCGCCTGGTTTCAAGCGAAGCCCGCAAGCGGGCGGATCTCCTGCAGACCCGGCTGGCAAAGCGGCTGGCCGAGCTCAAATCTGAGGGACAGATTTCTCCCCTGCCGCCGGTGGTCATCGGCGGAGTCCTGGTGGTTCCGGCCGGCCTGATGGAGACCATAGCCGGCAGGGCGGCGGCTGGGCAGACAGCGCTGACGGATCGCCAGGTTGCAGCGGCCAGGGCCCGGGAGATCATCATGGAGGTGGAGCGGAGTTTGGGCTATGAACCTTTCGACCGGGAGGCCGAAAAGCTGGGCTACGACATCGAAAGCCGAGTTCCCGGCACTGGCAGGCTCCGATTCATCGAAGTCAAGGGGCGGGTATCCGGAGCGGACACGGTGACCGTCACCAAGAACGAAATCCTCTACTCCCTGAACAAGCCCGAGGACTTCATCCTCGCCATCGTGGAATTCCTGGACGGCGACGACCACCGGGTCCACTACATCCGCCAGCCCTTCCAGCGGGAGCCGGATTTTGGGGTGACGAGTGTCAATTACAACTTTGCCGATCTGCGGACACGGGCTGAGATTCCGTCATGACTCCTTCATTACGAGTTTTTGTCAGTTCGGTGCAAAAGGAACTCGAAGACGAACGCCTTATCGTTCAAAATCTCATTAACACGGATGCTTTTCTGTCCATCCACTGTGCCCCCGTGCTCTATGAGTTCGAGCCTGCATCGCCTGCCAAGGCTTTAGACGATTGTATGATGGCCCTTGATGGCTGCAACGTCTATCTGCTCATCGTCGGCAGTAACTACGGTACTTCCATCGGCGAGATATCAATCACACACGCTGAATACCGGCGGGCCAAAAAGTGCCAATTGCCGATCCTGGCCTTCATCAAGGGGGAGAGGAAAGTAAAGCGTGAGGAGGGTACGATGGCTCTGCTTGCGGAGTTGGAAGCCGACGGCCCCAAATATAAGCGCTTCGGAAATGTTATCGAGTTACAAAAGGAAGTTCGGGCAGCGCTGGTGAAGTTGCTTCAGGTACAATTCGGTATTGCGCCAACCAGCGATGAAGACCAAATAGCGCAACAGACCATCGAGGCTACCTCAGTTTTCGAGTCCCGCACCCTCAATCGCGCTCGCTGGAGCGATCTGGATATGAATGTAACCCGTCAGCTGGTGGCAGCAGCTGACGGCTCCGCAGCGGCAGAGTTGACGGAGGAGGAATTGCTTTCCGGTGCAATATTGCGTGGTCTGGTCTGGCACGACCCAGCTTCGAGCATCCACTATGCCACAGCAGGCGGGACGGTATTGCTGGCCAAGGACCCTTCGACGGTCTTCCCCCAGTGTCGCATTCTGGCGGATGCCTATCGGAGTACCGGACCCGACGGCGACCCGCGCGACCATGAAGATATCCGTGGTCCGATGCCCCTTGCCATTGAGAGAGCCATTGCTTTCATTGACCGCAACACCCGCCACCCGATGCGCATTGTCGGACTCAACCGCGTGCGGCTTGATGAGTATCCCGTTGACGCTCTGCGCGAAGCGCTGGTGAATGCCGTTGCGCATCGACAATATGAGGATGCCGGGCGGAAAATCATGATGGAGGTTTTCGCTGATCGGGTGGTGCTCTCCAGTCCGGGCCTCCCTCCTAAACCCATCACACTTACCAGTTTGCGCAAGGGGAAATACCGCCCATGTTCGCGCAATCCTGTTTTGGCTCAGTGCCTTTCTTATTTCCATCGCATCGAGGAGCGCGGTAGCGGCTTCCGCAGGATGCAGGATCAAATGCTCGACCACGGACTCGATAAGCCTCTCATCGGGACTGAAATGGGGTATTTCCAGATCACTTTCCCAGGACCTGCTGATAATATCGAACGATTACGGACACCGGAAAAGACCCTCATGGTCACCCCCGCCTTAGAGGCCAAGCTCAACAAACGACAAAAGCAAATGGTCGCCCTGCTTGTTCGCGGAGAAGTTTTAACTAGTAGACGATGTGAAGAAGAATTCGGTGTCACCCGTGATACGGCAAATCGGGATTTCAAGATATTGATGGGGCTCGGTTTGGCCATTAGAGAGGGGAAGGGCCGGTCAACCGTTTATATTCTGGCCACGAACGCATAATCGTCAGGCAAACGTCTGGCACAAACGAATAATCGTCAGATTCTCTAAACCATAAACCTCGGCCTATCTTTGTAACAAATTGTTTTAAAAAATAATTTTATGTAATCTGGTCTGGGATCCGCCTCCAGGAAGCATTCCAGACGCAACAAGGATTCTGCATGTACCGCAAAAAGCTCATCGAAGTCGCCCTGCCGCTGGATGCCATCAATATCGCCAGCGCGCGGGAGAAGTCCATACGCCACGGACACCCCAGCACCCTGCACCTCTGGTGGGCCCGGCGGCCGCTGGCCGCGGCCCGCGCGGTGATCTTTGCCCAGATGGTGGACGATCCCTCGGCCTGCCCGGACCTGTTCCCCAAAGAGAAGGAACAGGAGAAGGAGCGGAAGCGCCTGTTCGGCATCATCGAGGAACTGGTCAAGTGGGAGAACACCACCAACGAAGCGGTACTTCAGAAGGCCCGGGATGAAATCTGGCGAAGCTGGCGGCGAGCCTGCGCGGACAATGCCGACCACCCCAGGGCCAACGAGCTTTTCGATCGCCACAAACTGCCCGCCTTCCACGACCCGTTTGCCGGAGGAGGCTCCTTGCCCCTGGAGGCCCAGCGGCTGGGGTTGGAGGCGTACGCCAGCGATTTGAATCCGGTGGCGGTGCTCATCAACAAGGCCATGATCGAGATCCCGCCCAAATTCGCCGGCCGGCCGCCGGTGAACCCGGATGCGAGAAAGGGCCAGCTCCGCATCGATGAAAACTGGCGCGGGGCCAAGGGTCTGGCCGAGGATGTGCGTTACTACGGCAAGTGGATGCGCGACGAGGCTGAAAAGCGCATCGGCCATCTGTATCCGAAGATCGAGGTGACGCCCGAGATGGTGAAGGATCGGCCGGACCTGAAGCCATACGCGGGTCAAAAGCTCACCGTGATCGCCTGGCTCTGGTCGCGCACGGTGAAAAGCCCCAACCCGGCCTTCGCGCAGGTGGATGTGCCGCTCGTATCAACCTTCATGCTTTCCACCAAGACAGGCAAGGAGGCGTATATAGAGCCGGTGATCGAGGACGGCGGCTACCGCTTCACGGTGAAGGTAGGGATACCGAAGGATGCGGCGGGGGTAAAAACCGGCACCAAGCTCTCGAGAGGGGCTAACTTTCAGTGCCTGATGTCAAGGACGCCGATTGCTGGCGATTACATTAAGGCCGAGGGCAAGGCAGGGCGCATGGGCGCTCGACTGATGGCCATCGTCGCTGACGGGGATCGCGGACGTGTCTACCTTACACCAACCCCAGAGCATGAAGCTGCTGCACGCAAGGCAGATCCGACATGGAGACCGGTAGGCGACATCGCCACCCGAATGACCGGTGGAAATTGTACGCCTTATGGACTGACATCGTGGGGCGACCTCTTCACCCCTCGCCAACTCGTGGCCCTGTCGACCTTTTCCGACCTGGTGGCAGAAGCCCGGGAACGCATCCAGCGCGATGCGGCCGCCTCTGGCCTTCCCGACGACGGCATCCTCCTGCGTGACGGTGGAACCGGCGCTACATCATACTCAGAGGCTGTGGGGGTGTATCTGGCATTCGCAGTCGATAGAATGGCGATGACAGGCAATAGCTTGGTGCGTTGGAATGCAGTGGGACAGAAAGCGCAGCATTGTTTTGGTCGACAGGCCTTACCAATGCTATGGGATTTTGCAGAACCGAATTTTTTTGCAAATGCAACAGGCAGTTTTGAGGCCGCGGTCTTCTATTCTTATGACCCTCTTAACTGGATGCAGCCTTCAATAGGGGGGACAAGCCTGCAGGTTGACGCAACAAGGCAAACCACCTCTCAATATAAGGTTGTTTGCACCGATCCGCCCTATTATGACAATATTGGGTATGCAGATCTCTCGGATTTTTTTTACGTATGGCTGAGGCGTTCACTTCGCTCGGTTTTCCCCGAACTGTTCGCCACGCTCGCCGTCCCTAAGGCAGAAGAACTGATCGCCACTCCCTATCGTCATGGAAGCAAGAAGAAGGCTGAAGCCTTCTTCTTAGACGGAATGACCAACGCAATGCACTCATTGGCTGCACAAGCCAATCCATCTTTTCCGGTCACCATTTACTACGCTTTTAAACAGGCAGAAAATGATGGGGGCAACGGAATTGCCAGCACAGGGTGGGACACATTTTTAGAAGCAGTGATTTCCTCCGGCTTATCCGTTACTGGCACTTGGCCAGTGCGAACGGAGATGAGGACCCGGCAAATTGCTATGTCCACCAACGCCCTCGCCTCCAGCATCATTCTCGTCTGCCGCAAGCGCGTCACCGACGCACCCAACGCCACCCGCCGAGAGTTCCTTTCAATTCTCAAATCAGAGCTCCCCAAAGCCATGAAACACCTCCAGCGAGGCAACATCGCCCCGGTGGACCTGGCCCAGGCGGCCATTGGGCCGGGGATGGCGGTGTTCACCCGGTTTTCCAAAGTCCTCGATGCCGCGGGCAATCCCATGACGGTGCGGGAAGCTTTGGCCTTGATCAACCAGACATTGGACGAGGTCTTGGCGGAACAGGAAGGCGACTTCGATGCCGACACCCGCTGGGCGCTCGCATGGTTCGAGCAGTTCGGGTTTGCCGAAGGCGAGTTCGGAGTGGCCGAAACTCTATCCAAGGCCAAGAACACGAGTATTTCCGCGATGGGGCATGCCGGGATTCTTTCCTCCCGGTGCGGCAAGGTGCGCCTGTTCAAGCCTAACGAGCTTCCCGACAAATGGGACCTGTCCGCGGATGGGCGGCTCACCGTCTGGGAAACCGTGCACCAGCTCATCCGAACTTTGGAGAACGGGGGCGGCGAGCGGCCGACGGCCGGGCTCGTGTCCATGCTGGGTGGGAAAGCCGATACGGCACGGGAGCTGGCCTACCGGCTCTACAGCCTGTGCGAGCGTAAGAAACGCGCCCAGGAGGCGCTATCCTATAACAGCCTGGTGCAGAGCTGGCCGGAGATTCAGCGGCTCGCCCAGGAGAAACCCAAGCCCAGGGTACAACAGCAGGTACCCATCCCCGGACAGGAGTAAACTATGGCCATCACGAACCACGAGCGCGTGGGCAAGGCACTGGAGCTGCTGCGGGCCGGGCTCGCGCCTTTTGTGGAACGGGAGATGGGGAACGCCTTCCCCGGTAGAGCCCATGCCCAGGCCTTACAGATGATGGGGACAGACCGGCTGCTGGCGGACAAGCCCATCGGTGAATGGGATGCGGCGGCGCTGCTCAAGCTCATGTGGGAGGCCTGGAACCAAGTTTTCCGGAACACCCTGGGCCCGGCGGAGCGCAGCCTGGTGAGCGAGCTGCGGGACCACCGCAACCGCTGGGCGCATCAGCAGACCTTCTCCAGCGACGACGCGGACCGGGCGTTAGATTCTGCGGGCCGGTTCCTCTCGGCCATCTCCGCCCCCCAGGCCGAGGAGATCGCCCGCATGAAGATGGAGCTGCGCCGGCTGATCTTCGACGAGCAGATGCGCCATGAGAAACGCAAGAGCTTGGGTTCGGCCATCGAAAGTAAGGCCACGGGTGCTCTGACCCCCTGGCGGGAGGTGGTCAACCCCCACAAGGATGTGGCCAGCGGCCGCTACCAGCAGGCCGAGTTCGCCGCAGACCTCTGGCAGGTGCACATCGGCGAGGGGTCGGACGAGTACCGCAACCCCACGGAGTTCTTCCGGCGCACCTTTCTCACCGAGAGCCTCAAGGTGCTCCTGAATAACGCCGTGGAGCGCCTGGCCGGCGACGGCGGCGACCCGGTGGTGCAGCTCCAGACCAATTTCGGCGGCGGCAAGACCCACTCCATGCTGGCCCTCTACCACCTTTTCTCCGGCGTGGCGCCAAAGGAACTGCTGGGGATCGAAGATGTGCTCAAGGGGGGGCGGGCCGCAAAAGCCCTTCCAACGGTCAAGCGCGTGGTGCTGGTGGGCAACCGCATCTCCCCGGGCAACCCCGTGACCAAGCCGGACGGCACCATGGTGCGGACCCTGTGGGGGGAGCTCGCCTGGCAGCTCGGTGGCAACCCCGCCTTGGCCCGCATCCAGGCCGACGACGAGAAAGCCACGAGCCCCGGGGACGCCCTGCGGGAGCTCTTCAACGATTACGGCCCCTGTCTGATCCTGATCGATGAATGGGTCGCCTATGCCCGCCAGCTCCACGATACGAGCGATCTGCCCGGAGGGAGTTTCGAAACCCACTTCACCTTTGCCCAGGCCTTGACCGAATCGGCCAAGCTGGCCCGACATTGCCTGCTGGTGATCAGCCTGCCGGCCTCCCACAGCGGCGCATCTCCTCTTGTTCAACCTGACGACGTGGAAGTGGGGGGCGAGCGCGGCCGCGCGGCTCTGGACCGCCTGCGAAACGCCGTGGGCCGGGTGGAATCCTCCTGGCGGCCGGCAAGTGCGGAGGAAGGCTTCGAGATCGTGCGCAGAAGGCTCTTCGAGCCCCTGGTGGAAAAGCGCCATTTCGTGGCCCGGGACACGGTGGCCCGTGCCTTCTACGACCTCTACCGCACCCAGCACCAGGAATTCCCGCCCGACGTCCGGGAGTCGGACTACGAGAAGCGCCTAAAGGCGGCCTACCCCATCCACCCGGAAGTCTTCAACCGGCTCTACACCGACTGGTCCACCCTGGTGAAGTTCCAGCGCACACGCGGTGTTCTGCGCCTGATGGCCGCGGTGATCCACAGCCTCTGGGAGAAAGGGGACCGCAATCCCCTGATCATGCCGGGCAACATCCCCATCGACGACACTCGTGTGCAGTTCGAGCTCACCCGCTACCTTTCGGACAACTGGCCGCCGGTCATCGAGAAGGACGTGGACGGTCCCAACGCTCTGCCGCTGCAGCTCGATGGCGAAATCCCGAATTTGGGGAAATTCGCCGCCTGCCGACGGGTGGCCCGGACGATCTATCTGGGCTCGGCCCCCACCCCCACGGCTGCCAACCGTGGCCTGGAGGATCGACGGGTCAAGCTCGGCTGCGTCATGCCGGGGGAATCGCCGAGCATTTTCGGGGATGCCCTGCGGCGGCTGAGCGGCGCGGCCACCTATCTCTACCAGGACGGCCCGCGCTACTGGTACTCCACCCAGCCCACGGTGACCAAGCTGGCCGAGGACCGCGCCGAGCTTCTTAAACGCAACCCCGATGCCGTGCTTGCGGAGCTGGACAAGCGCCTGCGAGCGGACCTGCGCCACACTGGAGATTTCAGCCGGGTGCACCCGCTGCCCCAGTCGGGGCAGGACGTACCGGACGACCTGGATGCCCGGCTGGTGGTCCTGGGGGTCGACACTCCTTACAGTAAGGAAGTCGACTCGCCGGCCGTGAAAGCCGCCAAGGCCATCTACGAATCCCGTGGGACCAGTCCCCGCCTGTTCCGCAACACCCTGGCCTTCCTGGCCGTGGACAAACTGCGGCTCCAAGACCTGGACGAGGCCTTGCGGCGGTTTTTGGCCTGGGAGTCCATCATAATGGAAAAGGACTCCCTGGACCTCTCCCCCCACCAGGTGAAGCAGGCCGAATCCCAGAAGACCTCGGCCGACGGTGCTGTGCACGCCCGGCTGCCCGAGGCCTATCAGTGGCTGATCGTCCCGGTGCAGAACACGCCCGAAGCCGCTCTGGAGTGGCAGGCCTTCCGCCTGACCGGCTCCGCCCCCTTGGCCGTGCGGGCCGGCAAGAAGATGCACCACGACGAGCTCCTGGTGGGGGTGCTTGCGGGCTCGATCCTGCGCACCCATTTGGACAAGATCCCCCTGTGGCGGGGCAACCACGTGGAGATCAAGCAACTCGTCGAAGACTTCGCCCGCTATCCGTACCTTCCGCGCCTGCGGAGCCCCGAGGTTTTGGTGGCCGCTATTCGCGACGGGTTGGGGCTGTTGCTTTGGCATCACGAAACATTTGCCTACGCGGACAGCTACGACGAGGAGATGGGGCGTTATCGAGGGTTACGTACGGGTCAGATTGTCCCCCTGTCGACGGAAAACCGGCAGGGGTTATTGATTAGGCCGGAAATTGCAGTAAAACAGCAGCAGGCGGATACCCCACCTCCTCCGATCCCCCCGCCGGGTGAACCCAGGAGCACAGAGCCTGGAGCCGGCCCTTCCACGGGTACCGGAGC
Source organism: Desulfobacterales bacterium (assembly GCA_049366795.1). GTDB lineage: Bacteria > Desulfobacterota > Desulfobacteria > Desulfobacterales > UBA5852 > CALNZV01. Next base: position 39,099 of record JBMNCP010000018.1, on the reverse strand, counting down.
CGCACCGACGCCACCTCCTAAACCTACCGGTCCGAAGCGTTTCTACGGGAGCGTGACTCTGGACTC
>JBMNCP010000018.1:0-38933 GCA_049366795.1 Desulfobacterales bacterium | reverse complement strand
CACCTCCTAAACCTACCGGTCCGAAGCGTTTCTACGGGAGCGTGACTCTGGACTCCACCCGTGTGGGCCGAGACGCCGGCCGGATCGCCGACGAGGTGATCGCCCACATGGTGGGCCTGGTGGGTTCCAACGTGAAGGTGACCCTGGAAATCGAAGCCGAGATACCGGATGGAGCGCCGGAACATGTCGTGCGAACGGTCACCGAAAATTGTGGCACATTAAAATTCTCGAGCCAGGGTTTTGAGAGAGATTAAGGGGTTAAAGATGTGAACCTCTCTATGGACTTTTGGCGTAATCACCCTTAACTGCACCATAGGTGTTTGAGGGTTTCGTTTTCTACAAAGCTTGTCTTTCGCCTCGAGCGGCGAAGGACAGCTTTTTTTGTGAAGACATATCACCATGCCAGGTCTCCCTTCGCTCTCCGAAATGTACCTTCCCGCGCATTGACAGAAGTTTCACAGTGATGAGAATAGTTATCATTGACTCCGAAAACAGACACCTTGGAAACGGTGATGGTACGGAGGCATATCTCGAAATTTCCCCCCGTCACCGTGGTCTTACCGAATCGGGAGAGAACTTTTCAATGAGCATCACCATACTGATTGCCGATGATCATAAGATTGTTCGTGACGGTTTGCGATCCCTGATAGCCATGCAATTCGGCATGGAGGTGATCGCGGAAGCCTCCGAAGGGCGCACCGCCGTCAAGCTCTGCCGTAAATTGAACCCGAGCGTGGTCCTATTGGACCTCGACATGCCAGACCTGAACGGCATCGATACCGCGCTTCAGATTCCCAAGGAAATGCCCGTTGTCAAAATCGTTATCCTGTCGATGCACTCCGATCGCCATCTCGTTGCGAGCGCCCTGCGGGCCGGCGTATCAGGGTATGTACTGAAGGATTGTGCCTTTGAGGAGCTGGCCGTCGCCATCCGAACGGTCGCCAACAACCAGAGTTACCTGAGCCCCGCCATTACCGGCCATTTGATCAACGATTATCTGGAAAAGTTGAACGGCCACCACGGCACCTCCGACGAATTGCTGTCCATAAGGGAGCGGGAAGTACTGCAACTCATTGCCGAAGGCAAACCCACCAAACAGATTGCCGAGTTGCTGAACGTCAGCGTGAAAACCGTCGAAAGCCACCGGCACAACATCACTCAAAAGCTGAATATCCACAGCATTGCGGGGCTGACCAAGTATGCGGTTCGCGCAAGGCTGACATCCTTGAACAATTGACGCAGTTTGCGCTACGAGAAATCCTCATTTCTGAATCGGACCCACTTGTGCCTGAATGACAAGTGATGGGTAGTATTTGCCATAGGGGGACGCGACCGTGAACGAATCAACGCGAAGTGCCGCCGATCACAGGGTGATTCCGGTCAGTCCTTCGCTGCTTGTCCAAAAAATCGTCCTTTCCGTTTTTGCCTCCGAGGCGGCCATCATGCTGGCCTTGGTGTTTCTTCCGGTCACATCGCCCTTGCTGGTTGCCTTCATCGATGCCAGCGTGCTGACACTGATTCTCCTGCCGGTACTCTATCTTTATGCCTATCGACCGCTTTTCGAGCATGTTGGCTCCATTGCACAGGCCGAAATCGCGTTGAAGGAAAGCCGGGAACGTTACCTGACGCTTTTCCAGACCTGCCCCGATGCCATCACCTTTACTCGCAGGCGCGATGGCCTTTTGATCGAGATCAACTATGGCTTCACCCAACTGACGGGTTACTCCGCCGATGAGGTGATCGGCACCACAACCCTTGGTCTGCCCCTGTGGTGCCGAATCGAAGACCGCGATCGAATGCTGACGGCGCTTCAGCGGGAGGGGAGGGTTTACAATTTCGAGGCTCAGTTTCGGCGAAAGGACGGCGGTATTCTAACCGCGAGCATTTCGGCGAATGCCGTCGTGTTCGACGGAGAAGAGCACATCCTCACCGTAGTCAGGGATGTCACGGATATCAGAGCGGCGCAGCAGAAAATTGAAACCGACTATGCCTTTCTGCTGGCAGCCAATGCAAACCATCAAAAACCTATGCTGTTCAAGGCAATTGCCGATGAGATTCAGACCGCCATCGGATGTGCGGCGATCGGGGTTCACGCCATCGATGACGCAGGCGGCCTTTTATTCCAATATCACAACGGCTTCCACGAGCGGATAGATCAGTTTCAGTGCCCTTGGGACATCGAGACCTCCCAGTGCCCGTATTGTCAAAATATACTGAAAACGATCAGCTCAGAGCAGTCCCTGAAGAGTGAAAAACGCATTCGGTTCGGCGGCAGTGAGCGGCTTCCGGGTGCGTGGTCCGGCAAGAACTGTCAGGCCAGATGCAACCACTGCATCGCCGCCGGCCTGGAATCCATCGCTTTGGCTTCCGTGCAGTCGGAGGGCAGGATGGTGGGTCTGGTTCATGCGGCGGATACCCGGAACGACTTTTTCAGCGGGCAAAAACTGGAAATCCTCAAAAGCGCCGCACTTCACCTGGGTTCCGCCATGGACCGGATCCATGCCGGAGAAGCCTTGAAGCAGCACCAGCAGAACCTGGAACAAGAGATTCGGTTGCGAACGGCCGATTTGACGGAAACCAACCGGCGACTCCTCCACGAGGTCGAGGAGCGCCGTCGGACCGAAACCGAGCTGCTGAGACAGCGGAACAAACTCCGGGCGCTTTCGGCGGAACTGCTCGAAACCGAAGCGAGGGAAAGACGCCAGATCGCCAATGAACTGCACGACCGCATCGGCCAGACGCTGGCCGTTGCCAAAATCAAGCTGGGGCTGCTGGGTCAATCCGTGCAGGGGGCCGGTTTTTCGAACGATGTAGCCGGGATTCGAGACTTCATCGAACAGGCGATCGCCGATACCCGTTCGCTGACGTTTGAGCTCAGTCCGCCAGCGCTTTACACTCTGGGTGTCGAGGTGGCCCTGGGAGGCCTCATCGAGCAGATCAGCGCCCAACACGCCATCAAAATCGAACTGATCAATCACGAACATTCCATCGATATGGATCACCGCTGTCGGTCGATTGCCTTCATGGCCGTTCGCGAATTGCTTCTCAACGTGGTCAAACATGCCGATGCGAGGAACGTCCACCTGACTCTGAAACGGTCCGGCGACCATCTGCTGGCGATCGTCGAGGACAACGGGCGCGGTTTTGATCCGGCCGAAGCCGGCATCCGAAGCGGACGAGGTGGCGGTTTCGGATTGTTCAGCATCGAGGAGCGTCTGGCACCGATCGGGGGACGTGTCGCCATCGAGTCGACGATAGGCCAAGGGACCCGTGCGATGCTCACATTGCCCCTCGATTGCGGGATACGCCACTCCGCCGAAGCGATATTCTGATGCCGGAGTTGAACGGCATCGATGCCATCCGCAGAACACTTGCCCATGACTCGACTGACTTTTCAGGGAAATCCTGCGCCAGAATGGGGAAATCCCCGATTTACACCTCCTTTTCCATTCCTCATCTTTCGATCATCGGACACATTAGACCCTTCATGCCCGGTTTTTCTTGACCAGCAAGGCGGCGCGAATTTATGAAAGAACGCTGAAAGGCAAGAAGATGCCAGATAGAGCTGGAGCGGATTCTGGATGCGGGTAACGCTGAATTCAACTGGATGAAATGAAATGCTGGCCAATATTTTGCTTGTGGATGACGAAAGGGATTTTCTGGAAAGCCTCGAAAGAGGGCTCTACATCGGTGGCTACCGAAACATTCGAGCGGAATCCGATCCCCGCAAGGCTGCGGAGGTCATACAGAACGGGCAGCCGGTGGATGTCGCCATTGTCGATATCACAATGCCGGGAATGACCGGGATCGAACTGCTGGACATCATCAAGGGCAACAGCCCCACCACTGAATGCATCATGGTTACGGCCGCCGATGAAGCAAGCATTGCCGTAACCTGCATGAAAAAAGGCGCTTTTGAATATCTGGTCAAACCCATTCAGCTGGAAGAGCTGCTGGTGGTCATCCTTAAGGCCCTGGAAAGAAAAAATATTCTGGAAATCAACAGGCTAAGCAAGCAAAAAAGGATCCCCGCCCCTGGTGATTCCGATGCATTCTCTTCCATTATCACCCGCTCGGAGGAAATGTTCCGGATCATGAGGGAGGCGCAACTTCACGCCGCCAGCGATGTTCCAGTCCTGATCACGGGGGAAACCGGCACCGGAAAGGAACTCTTTGCACAGGCCATTCACAAGGCCAGCGCCAGGAGCAAACGGACCTTTACCGCCGTCAATATGTCCGCCTTGAGCGCAACCCTTTTCGACGCTGAACTTTACGGCCATACCAAAGGAGCTTTCACGGGCGCGTCCCAGGAGAGGGAAGGCTATCTGGAGACGACTTCAGGCGGAACGTTGTTCCTGGACGAAATCGGCAGTCTGCCTTTGGAATTGCAGGGAAAATTGCTCCGGGTGCTGCAGGAAGGGGAATACTTCAAGCTGGGAGCCAGCCGTCCCAAGGGTGCGGATGTTCGATTCATTGCCGCCACCAATGTCGATCTGTATCTGCTGCAGGAGCAAGGCCAGTTTCGGAAGGATCTCTTTTACCGCCTTTGCGGCGCCTGGCTGAATCTGCCGCCTTTGAGAGAAAGGAAGGAAGACATCGCCGTTTTGGTGGATGCGTTCCTTAAGGAGCACGGCAGCGGCCACAGTCTCTCGGACATCGAGGAGCCGGCCTGGGCAATGCTTTCGGCATACGACTATCCGGGAAACGTCAGGGAACTCAAATCAATTGTTCAGTATGTGGGAAATCTTGCAAAGGGAAAGCCGATCTCGGTTCATCACCTTCCCCCCTATGTCAGGGCCGAGGCATCCATGAAGCAATCGCCCAAGACCCAGCCTTCCATTGAGACCATCTTTCCGCTCGCGGCCATGGAAAAGGAGCATATCCTGAGGGCGTACCGATACACCGGCGAGAACAAATTGCAGGCCGCGCGATTGCTGGAAATCGCTCCCAACACACTTCGACGCAAACTCAGAGAGTACGGGTTGGAATAGACCCACTCGCAAAGACGACCGCATCTATCCCACCGATGATCTACTTGTTTTAAGGAATTTCTCCAATCTAATTGGAGAAAAAACTTCTTCTCTCATTCCCATCCCTCGCTTAGTGTTCAAGAAAGTCACACATCTTCCAATATTGCACACTTATTCCATGCCGAGAATTGATCAGGTATTTTACGGCCAACACTTCCGAAATTGACTATCCGCCCCATCCTGTCCCACTGCAAAACCGCTTTCACGATGTGCGTATCTTTTCCGTAAAAACCTTGGTTATCAGATAGATACATCGGCATTGGTTTGTCCCTGTCATTTTGGCATGACGATTGCTCTAATTTGTCGCCAAGCGCGGACAATGAGGATGCCATTTTCAATGCAATACTCCTCTGTTTTCGCTCCAGCAACACCGAATAAAAAAAATAATGTTCCAGCTTTATTCGGATGGTTTTCAGGTCGTGGATACCTCCCGGCGAAGGAGTTCTAAAATGGACATTTTGGTTGTTGACGATGACCCAATGATGGCTGAATCGATCCAGATCGGCCTGAAGAGAAGCGGTTTCAGAGTGCTTCAGGCCACTGGCGCACAACAGGCCCTGGACGAGATCAGCAATAAAGCCGGTGTAATCGGTATCGTCGTAACCGATTATCTGATGCCTGAAATGAATGGTATCGATCTGCTCAAAGCGATTCGCGAACGACATCCATTTATGCCGGTGATCATCATGACCGCCTATGCCGAAAAAGACATGGCCATCGAAGCGATAAGAAACAGCTGTGACAGCATAATCGAAAAGCCTTTCAGACTCGATCAACTGGTCGCCGAAATCGAAAGAGTCAAACTGAACCTTTTACAAAAGGCAAATTCGAACGATCTGGTTCGAATGGTTGCCCATGAGATCCATCCTCATCTCTTGAGCATCAGCGAATCCGCGCAGTGGATTCTGCTCAATCGGTGCAACGGTGACGCCATTCATCAGACCGCAATGTACATGCTCGAATCGGTCAGGAAAATCGATTGTTTCCTTAAAAAATCCATGTCGGAGGATGTCGTTTTCTACAAAACCGTCGACGGTAGAGGGCTCCCCGGAAGCAACCGCGGACGATATGAAACGCGAGAGGGGCAGCAACGATGATGAAAGTCGGTTATGCCCAAACGAGGTGAAACATTTTGGCGCCATGGATCAATGGCATCGATGACTTGAAATCAGGAAGGAGCACCAGAAATGAAACGATTCAATCGGAGGAGAACAGGCCTGATATTCCTGGTGGCATTTGCAGGCATGGCTTTGGCTTTCGCCGCCCCGGCCGGGGCGGCGTTGCAGGCCGTCGGACCCGTATCCGGTCCTCACGGCTTCCCGCTTTACTATACGGACACCGACAACCTGAGTCTGGAACTCTGTCTCGATGAGGGTTGGTGCTTTTTTGATCCGGTCGATCCAAACGACCCGGAGCAGGTGGCGCTTGGTGTCGGTGGGGAGGTTTTCTGGTGGATGGCGGAGTCCGAAATCGCCGCCGACGGCATGGATGCATCTCTAACGCTGGCCCTCGAAGGAACCTTCGGCGGTGATGAATCGGTGGTCAACGGCCAGCAGATCAGCTTCGGCCGTCTCCGGATCCGCGTGGACGTGCCCGCCGACGGCAACTATCTGGTGACTCACCCCTTCGGCTCCATCATCTTCCAGAACGTCACGATCGCCGAGGGCATCAATTACACCGCGGACATCGGAGCCGCCAACTTCCTCAATCCCGTGGAAGGTTTTCTGGGTGCGCTTCAGAGCGATATCGGCCCGTTTCTGACCTGGCCGGATTATCAGAACGATCCCGCGCTGCTGAGCAATGGAGTGCAGTATGTGGGGGACAACGCCACGCCCCATGTGGTGGTCGGCAGCCCCATCGCAAACGCCGAGCACTCATCCGGCTTCCAGAACTTCTTCCGTGTCGAAGGTCCGGGTGGAATCCTTGCCGAGACGGACCTTTTCGTGGTCATGGGACGGGTCTATGACGGCAAGGCACCCCTTGCCCATGTCTATCCACCCCCGCCGACCGAGACCAACCTTCAGGCTGTCGGCCCCGTCAACCGCCTGATCGATTTCGGGGAAGACGGAACCGCCACGGCCACGTTCGTCGATGATGGCACCACCCTAGGCTATCCTCTGGGATATCCCATCTGGTACCAGGATTACAACGCACTGCAGCTGACCATTTGCCAGGGCGGCACCGTAGACGACCCGAATCCCCTGTGTATTTCAGATCCGATCGACCCGAACGATCCCAATCAGACCGCTCTATATACGGGCGGGGAAACCTTCTGGTGGTCCGCCGATGCCTTCATCGACGAGGACTCCCCCCTTGACGATCCGACATTTGAAGGCACCTTGCCGCCCCCGGGCGTGGACGAGGACGACGACGAGGTGGTGTTCGATGCCTCTCTCATCCTGGGGCTGGAAGGAACCTTCGGCGGGGACGAATCCCTCATCGACGGCCAGCAGATTTCATTCGGCCGGACGCGCATCCGCATCGATACGACGTTCGAAGGCGAATATACAGTCATCTACCCATACGGTCAGAAGACCTTCAACGTGCCGGCGGGCCAGAGGGCCATCAACTTTACGGCCGACCTTGGCATCGCCGACCCTGCCGATCCGGATTCTGCGTTTGTGGGTTCCCTGTACAGCGAGATCGGGCCTCACTTCCTCACCTGGAATACTTTCAATGCGGACCCAAACCTCAACGACGTTGCCCTGTTCAGGGAACAACCGGCTCTCGATCCCGACGGCAACCCGATTCTTGATGAACTCGGCAACCCGATCACCCATGAAGTTCACTATGTCGGCGACCCGGGTATCCTCCACGAAGTCACCGGCTCCCCGTTCATCGATGAAGAAGGCAACGCCGTCAACTACTTCCGGGTGATCGGGGTAGATCCCGTAAACCCCGCCAACAATTTTGATGTGCGCACCTATCTGTTCGCAGTGTCGGGCCAGGTGTTCGATCCGGTCACATTCCGCGGCGGGATCACCACAGGGGACCAGAATACCGCTCCGGTGGTCACCGCCCCGGCACCTGTCACCCTGACGGCCCCGTTGGGTGAGACCACGGTGCCGGCAACCGATCCGGCGATCGCGGCATTTCTCGCCGGCGCCACGGCCACCGACGCCGAGGATGGAACCCTGCTCGTCACCCACGATGCCCCGGCGGATTTCCCGCTGGGCACGACGACCGTAACCTTCAGCGCTACCGACAGCGGCGGGCTTACTGGAACGGCCACCTCGACGGTGACTATCAACGCAGAGGGGCAGAACATCGCTCCGGTGGTCACCGCCCCGGCGCCTGTCACCGTGACGGCCCCGTTGGGTGAGACCACGGTGCCGGCAACCGATCCGGCGATCGCGGCATTTCTCGCCGGCGCCACGGCCGACGACGTCGAGGATGGGCCCTTGTCCGTCACCCACGACGCCCCGGCGGAGTTCCCGGTGGGCACGACGACTGTAACCTTCAGCGCCACCGACAGCGGCGGGCTCACGGGAACGGCCACGTCGACGGTGACCGTCAACGCGGCGGTGCAGAACACCGCTCCGGTGGTCACCGCTCCGGCGCCTGTCACCGTCACGGCCCAATTGGGTGAGACCACGGTGCCGGCAGGCGATGTGGTGATCGCGGCTTTTCTGACCGGCGCCACGGCTGACGACGTCGAGGATGGGCCCTTGTCCGTCACCCACGACGCCCCGGCGGAGTTCCCGGTGGGCACGACGACTGTAACCTTCAGCGCCACCGACAGCGGCGGGCTCACGGGAACGGCCACGTCGACGGTGACGGTCACCGAGGCACAGGCCGCGGTGCTCAGCATCCAGCAATTCAAGGCGACCAATCAGGTCCGTATCGGGCGCAATCAGAGCGTCGACTTCACCTTGCGGGTGCGCAACAGAGACAGGACACTGACGGGGCTCGCCGCAGCGACCGTCGTCGGCGTGCAGAACGGGGAAACGATCTACTCCTTCACCACTGGGGAGCAGACGGTCCCGGGCCGCGAGACCGTCGTATTCGCCATCCCGGCGTTTACCCCGACGGCCCTGGGCAACATCACCTGGACGGTGACCGTGATGGACGTTACAGCCACGGCCACGACGAGAGTCCGTCAATAGACATCGACCGGAGATTGCTTCCCGCGGGTTTTCGACGGGAGGCGTCTCCATGCTGCCGGCGGGGGCGGAGATTGCCGTCCCGGCCGGCCGCTAAAATTCCCGATGAGGCGGGAATGGAAAAACGATGAATGCCCTTGAAGCATAGGGATGGGAAGAAGATCATGAAGACCATTGCAATGATTTTGATATTGATTCCAGTGTCTCTTGCGTGGGTTGACGGCGTATCCATGGCCAGGGACGATCATGGGAGACGGGGAAGGCATGAAATTCACGGCGTGGTTGAACGTCTCCCGGACAGCGGTTTCGAAGGCACCTGGATCGTGGACGGACAGAAGGTTCTGGTTACGTGGGAAACCGCTATCGATCAAGAGCACGGAAGGATCACCATCGGCTCCTACGTCGAAGTGAAAGGTGATCACTCGGGAGACATCATCAGCGCCCGTAGAATAGAACTCAAAAAACGGAGATGAGTTGCGAATCCATATGACTTCTCTCGCTGCAAGGAGCCTATAAAATGAAGCCACTAAAAGAAACCTGCCTGTCGAGGCGTCAGTTCATCAAGTTCGGCATGCTCGGCCTGTCGGCCGTCACCGTCGGCTCGGCCACGACATTTTCACTTTTTTCCGGCACCAAGGCGCATGCACAAGGCGCCATTCATCTGGGCATGACCACGGCGGACGTGGAAATGGTGGACGGAATCATGGTCCCCCACTGGGTCTATACCGTGGGCGGCAGCCCGACCCTGCCCGGACCGGTCATCTTTGCGTTTGAAGACGAGGCGATCGAAATCAACATCACCAACGACATCCCCGATGGTCCGAGACGGTTCGCCATCGTGGGAAATGACTTCAACGGGAATGCCAACGCCCTGGTATTGCAGACGGGTGACATCGCCTACGGGGATACCGGCAGCCTGACGATACCGGCGCGCTCTCTCGAGCCCGGCACCTATCTGTACAAGGACCCGAGCCTGGACCCCATCAGCCGTGTGCTTGGCCTGCACGGGGTTCTCGTCATCCTGCCGGATCCGTTGGCGACCAATCCTTACGGGGATTCATCGACCGCCAGCGTCACAGCCCTTTTCGACGCACTGGGAGAGGGCGTTCCCAGACACCCCGATGCGATCTTTCCAGGTCAGCCCTGGTTCGCCACCACCGACGCCAATCCCCATGGCTACGACCCGGATCACAACGATTCGGACCATCACCACCGGATACACTTCGTTGAGGACCCCAACGGCCCGCAATCGAGTGTGTTCGAGCGCTTTCTCTACCGGACCCGGATCATGCTCCACAGCTCCATCGATCCGGTACTAAATCGGGCCGTGATCAATGACGGCAATATTCCGGATCCGTCTACGGTGAAAGACCATTTCCTGCCGCAATACTTCAGCATCAACGGGCGGCAGGGCGGCTTTGCCATGCATTCCCCGGACGTCATTCCCATGGGAACGGTGGGTGAACCCCATGTCGTGCGCCTCCTGAACGCCGGACTGGCGTACCACTCCCCCCACCTGCACGGCAATCACTTCTATGTCACCTCGGTGAACAACGTGGTGGGCGGCGGCGGGGTCTATTATGGCAACGAGGAAGGCGCGGACAACATTTTCCTCCTGGACACCGTGTCCCTGGGGCCAGAGGACCGGGTCGACTGGGTCGTTCCCTTCATCCGTCCTCCGGACATTCCCAGAGTGGTGGGAGATGATGGTCTGCTGGTCCCTCTGGCTCAACTCATTCCCGAGGAACTCGACACTGTGCTGCTGGTTCCCCAGAATCCCTTGAGCTACCCCATGCACAGCCACATGGAATTGGACCAGACCGCGGCGGGCGGCAATTACCCGCAGGGAGCCATTGGGGGCTGGGAAATTACCGGCGAATTCGGCGAGGACTTCATTCCCCACTCGCACCCGGTCCCGGTGGCCGTCGATGACGCGGTTGCCACAACCGGCACGAACCCGGCTTTGATCGATGTCCTGGCCAACGACAGGTTTGACGGCCAACCCATCGACCCGGCGGCGGCCACGGTGACGCGGCTGACGAATGCCGGCAACGGGAACGCGCTGCTGAACGGCGACATGACCTTCATTTATACAGCCAACGCCGGCTTTTCCGGGGAGGACTCCTTTTCCTACCGCGTGACCGTGGACGGTCATGACTCCAACACAGCCGTGGTGACAATCATGGTGAATGCGCCGGAGCCGGAGCCGGAGCCGGAGCTTTCCATCCATCAGTTCAAAGCCACCAATCAGGTCCGTTTGTCACGGGATCAAAGTGTTTCCATCGAGTTGCGGGTGCGGAACGTCGGCACTGTCTTCGAAGGAGCGGCCCCCGCAACGGTGGTCGGCATGCAGAACGGCATCGAGGTCTACCGGCAAACCCTCCAGGTCGGTCATGGACGGAAAGGCGGAAATTCCTCCTTCACGTTCCCGGAGTTTGCTCCGGCGGTTCTGGGAGAAATCACCTGGACGGTGTCACTCCAGGGCGCCACGGCCACGGCAACCACGCGTGTCAGACAATAGTTATCGACAGGGCGGATAATCCCCGGGTCGATTTTCATAGGGGGTAACCATCATGAGCGACATTCAAGCATTTGGTACGAGACGGAACACTTTTTTCACGGGAAACAACAACACCCTTTTGAAGCATGTATGCCCGCCCGTGCTACCGGAAGAACAGACGGGCCCATTGGACCCGGTCCTTCCGAACCGTCGATTCAGGCTGAATCTGATGAACCGTTTCGATCTGGATCTGCCGTCAAATGTGGCCAACAGGGTGGGAACCGACGAGCTGGCGATGTGGGTCATCCGGAACCGGGACGCGGATCCCGACGAATCCTTCCCCTCGCCTTTGCTCCGAATGGTCCAGGGGGAAATCATCCATGCCGAGGTGGACACTTCGACAGACACGCATACGATTCACTGGCATGGTATCGAGCCGACACCCATGAACGACGGGGTGGGGAAGCACTCCTTCGAGATCAACGGCACGTTCGTCTACCAGTTCCAGCCCAACGAGGCGGGCACCTACTTTTACCACTGCCACAAGAACACAGTGCTCCACTTCGAGATGGGGCTCTACGGGGGACTCATCGTAGACCCTCCTGCGCCGGCCGGCTCGGGGCTGACGGCCCCTTACACCACCGGAGGGCCGGGATTCGTGGCGGGCAAGCTGCGAGCCCAGGATACGACGGAGCTCCTGCGCTACGACATCGAAAAGATATGGATGGTGGACGACCTGGACTCCCGCTGGCACGAGCCGGAGCCGCACCACAACCACAACATGCAGGATTGCAACGCCTCGAACCCGGTCGCCCCCGACACCTTTTACCGATATGGCGATGCGACCAGGATGGGAGAGTTTGAACTGAACGACTTCCACCCGGACATCTTCACTGTTTCCGGCGTGGTGATGAATGTGGGCAGCGGTCCCCCGTTCGTCGGCACCATCAATAACACCTCAATCCGGATAGATGCCGCCGTGGGCCAGACCGTCCTGCTGCGCTATGCCAATGCCGGTTACACGATCCAGGAGCTGACGCTGCCCGTGGATGCCACCGTGATCGCCTGGGACGGTCATCCCCTTGGCGTGGGAGGTTTCCACCGCTTTTCGAGGCCCTATGTGGTTCCTGCCGGCAAACCCATCCGGACGACCACCGCCCGGCGGTTCGACATCATCATCAACCCCGGTCAGCCCGTGTCCGGCATGGCCGATATCCGCTATTACGAATGGATCAAAGGAGTTTCGGATGGGCCGGCGGGCCAAGTGCAAATTCCGGTCAACATTGTTTAGCCGTGCACGGAAAATGCCTTCCGACCCGTAGGGTCCGGAAAAAGGCCATCACCTTCCGGTTGAAAGCGACGGGCTTGCATCGGCTGTTGATCCCTTCGTGCGCCAATCGGCAGAAAAGCCATCAGGGGGTATCTCCCCCTGATGCATTCCATCCAGGAGAGAAGTCTCCGGGAGGTGACACATGACAAAATCGCGAACAGCGAGCCGTTACACGCGTTTATCGACTTCTGCATCGGCTTTTCTGATGGTTATAGCCGGCCTGATGATCATCCCTGCCAAGACCTCGGCCGCCGAGATCCATGCCGATGTGGTCGCGATGGATCAGGTGATCGTCTACAACCGGATGGGGGCCTTCAACCCCGCCGGGATGATGTTCGCCCTGGCCCGGGATGTCTTCCCTATCGAGATGCCAGATTCCGAAGGTTCTTCAAAAAGATTTGACGGACCTTTCAATCAATCCAACAGTTGCGCGGAAGTTATTTGCGAGCCCGGCAATGTTCAGCTGCGTCCGGACAAACGGCCGCGTCCGATCACGCTCCGGGTCAACGAGGGCGACACGCTCGTTATCCGCTTGACGAATCTTCTGGCGAAATGGCCCGTTACCGACGCGGACAATGCCCCGGGCGGCATCGGGCTGCCGGGCATCCAATCCGAACAGCCGGCCACCCGCAACGTAAGCGTCCATGTTCAGGGGATGCAGCTGGACGAGGTAATCGAGGATGACGGATCCAAAGCCGGCCGAGGAGACAGCCTGGTCGCGCCCGGAGACGATCGCACCTATCGGCTGGTGGCGGAGAAGGAAGGGGCCTACACCCTGACCAGCGGGCCGAACCTGGGAGGGGAAGGAGGCAGCGGCGCCATCGCCAACGGTCTTTTCGGGATCGTCAACGTGGAGCCGGCTGGTTCCGAGTGGTACCGTAGCCAGTTGACCCGCCGGGAGCTGGAGTGGGCGACGACCGGAACCACGCCGGCGGGGCAGCCGATCATCGATTATGATGCCCTGTATCCCGCCGTCGTCTCGAATCCCGCCTTCGTGGATCATGCAATGACGCCCGGTGAGCCGGAAACCCAGCCGCACCCTTACGCGGGTTCTCCCATTCTGAAGATCCTCACGGATTCGGGTGAAATTTTTCATTCAGATCTCAACGCCATCGTTACCGGGCCCGGTCGGGGCAACTTCGCAGGCGTTTCCTCCAACCCAATCTATCCCGCCCGCGAAAAACCTTTCCGGGAGTACACCGTGGCCTTCCACGACGAAATAAAGGTCGTCCAGGCCTTTCCCGATTGGTACGAGGTCATGGAGTTCACGTTGGATGGCGTGAAGGACGGATTCGCCATCAACTACGGCACCGGAGGCATCGGCTCCGAGATCATCGCCAACCGTCTTGGCAAGGGCCCCATGAAGGATTGCGTGGATTGCAAGTATGAGGAATTCTTTCTGACTTCCTGGGCCGTGGGGGACCCGGCCATGATCGTGGATGTGCCGGCGACCTTGTCCGATCCGGCGGTCGCCGAACCGGTAGTGGCCACCAAGGCGTTCTACCCCGACGATCCCGCCAACGTTTTTCACGGGTATATCAACGATCGTACCAAGGTCCGGAATATCCACGTCGGCACCGAGCACCACATATTCCACCTCCACGCCCATCAGTGGCTTTTTGCCCCGGATGACGACAACTCGAGCTACCTGGATTCCCAGGCCATTGGACCGGGATCCTCCTTCACCTATGAAATCGCTTACAGCGGGGGAGGAAACCGCAACAAATCCCCCGGAGATGCCATCCTCCATTGCCACTTCTATCCGCACTTCGCGCAGGGTATGTGGGGCCTTTGGCGGGTGCACGATGTCTTCGAGATGGGGACGCCGATGGGCGAGGATGGCCGGCCGACCCCCCTGGCGCGGGCACTGCCCGATGGTGAAATCGCCGCGGGAACCCCCATTCCTGCGGTCGTGCCCATCCCCGGACAGGCCATGGCGCCGATGCCAGCGGTGGACGTGGCGATTGAAGGCGGCCAGGTCGTCGTGGTTCACCAGGACGGCGAAGGCATCACCAAGACGCCCATCCTGAGCGCCGAGGTCGAAGGAAATCCCGGCTATCCCTTTTACATCCCCGGCGTTGCCGGCCACCGGCCTCCGACACCCCCCATGGACATCGCCGATGGCAGGACCGGCGGCATCCCTCGCCATGTCATCACTGGAGGAACGGCCGTATCCCAGGAAACGATGACCGACTTTACCAAGGAACTGATCAGTGCCGTTGGTTTCGAACTTCCCGAAAATGGTACGTCGGCGGAACAGGCAGCCATGGCATTTCACGGGACGCAGTCGGGCGGAAGCTCCTATCATCACGACAGCTACACTCCCGAGGGCAGTAGAGCCTTCGGCAGTGACGGCTTCGAGGTCAACGGACTGCCGCCCATGCCAGGCGCCCCATACGCCGACCCATGCCGGACCGACGACGGTCGGGCCATCGATATGAATCGCACCTACAAGGCGTCCGTCATCCAGTTGAACGACCTCGCCATGAACAAGGCGGGCTGGCATTTCAGCCAGCAGCGCATCGTCGCCCTGGATACCGATATTGACGAGGCAGGCAACCTCCTCAAGGCTCCCGAACCCTTCGTGATGCGAGCCAACAGCGGAGATTGCATCGAATACCAACACACCAATCGAGTGCCCCACATCTACGAGGGGGACGACTTTCAGGTGCGAACCCCGACGGATGTCATCGGGCAGCACATCCACCTGGTGAAGTTCGATGTGACATCCTCGGACGGCGCGGCCAACGGCTGGAACTATGAGGACGGTACCCTTAGCCCCGATGAAATCACGGAACGGATCGAGGCGCTGACCAACCCGGATCCGGCGAATCCCGGCCACTGGACGGGCGGCACCAGTCTGGCCTCGGCCGGAACCCACCGGACCACGATCCAGCGCTGGTACGTGGACCCGGTGCTGAACAACAAGGGAGAGGATCGAGGCCTTGGCAACGTGTTCACCCACGACCATTTCGGGCCGTCGACCCATCAGCAGGTGGGCCTCTACGCAGCCCTGCTCGTGGAACCCAGAGGTTCGGTCTGGCGTGATCCGGAAACCGGAGTCGCCTTCGGAGGCGAGGGGATGCCCGAAGCCACCGCCGCCTCCTGGCGGGCGGACATCCTTCCGGCGGAAGGCCGGGAGGGCCTTTTCGAGAGCTACCGTGAATTTTACCTCGAATTTGCCGACTTCCAGCTGGCTTATTGGGGGGCGGGCGGCGCGGCCATGGGTCGGCCCGTGAATCCGCCCGACCGCAAGGAAATCGGCTTGCCGGATATTCTGGAAACGAACCGGGATGGATTGGGGAGGAACAAGGGGCCTCGACCCGAGGCCATATCGGCCGCGGACCCGGGCACCTTCGTGGTCAACTACCGAAACGAACCCCTGGCTTTGAGAGTGGTGGATCCATCGACACTCCACGCCGGTCCGGTTCCGGGTCCACAGCAGGCCGAAGGCCTCAAGGGAGATATGGCCTTTGCCTTCAGCTCCACCGTCTCCCGGAATTCCATCGATCCTCTCACCGATATGGAGAACCCGGACAACTGGCCCTACAACAGCGCCGAAGCCTATGCGACCGCGTCCACGGGCGCCATGCCGGGGGACCCCTTCACACCGATCCTGCGGGTCTATCCCGGCGATCCCGTGTCCATCCGCTCCAATGTGGGAGCCCATGAGGAGGGGCACAACTTCAGCATCAACGGCATCAAGTGGCTGCAGGAATTTGCCAATCCGTCCTCCGGGTTTACGAACTCCCAGATGATGGGGATTTCAGAGTACTTCCGTTTCGAGGTTCCCTCGTTGGGCAAGGTCCGGGGCGACGGCGGCGCCGACGTCGACGATTACCTCTACCGGGCGGGGTCCTCCGTGGATGCCCTCTGGAATGGATCGTGGGGCCTCCTTCGAGCCTATGCCGACCGGCAGCCCAATCTCATGGATCTGCCCAACAACCCGGAACCCTGGATAACATTCAAAGGCAAACCCCCGAAAAAAGAGAAGCCGGCTCAAGACCAGATCCAGCACTATACCGTTGTGGCCGTGGCCGCCGAGGCCGTCCTGCCGAACCAGGACGGCCTGTTCGACCCCTCTGGCACCGGCGGCACGCTGGTCTACAATGACGCGCCCGGGATCGCCGGCGGTCCGCTGCACGACCCGACAGCCCTCATGTACGTTCTATCCCGGGATCTCGAACCGGTCGTTCCCGGCGACGAACTGTGTCTGAGGCCGGTGGGCAAAGGGAAGAAACCCAAAAAAGTGGAGGATGTCACCCTGCCGGCCTGCCGGGTCAGGCTGAAGTCCGGCGCGCCCGTGGAGCCCCTCATTCTGCGGGCCGCAGCCGGTAGATGGGTCGACGTGGACCTCTACAACAAGGTGCTCCTGCCGGCTGTCGACGGCTTCGGCAACATGGTGTTCGACAGTTCGGGGAACCCGGTCTTCGAGGACAACGGCCAGGCCCTATATGTCGACGGAGTGAAACTCTCCGAGACTGCCCGGGCGTCGGTGGCGTTCGATACGGTTCCCGACCTGGACGGTTTCAACAGTCTGCCCATGATTGTCGAGCACTTCAACGCCAACGACATCCGGCCGTCGGCCCACGTGGGTCTACATCCCCAACTCGTGGGCTATGACGTCAGTTCCGAGGACGGTATGAACGTGGGCTACAACGCGGACCAGACCGCCGCCCCGGGAGAAAAGGTCAGCTACCGATGGTACGCCGGAGACATCCGATACGATCGCAGTGGGGCCCGCATCCATACGCCGGTGGAGTTCGGCGCGGTCAACCTGATGCCGGCCGACCCGATCAAGCACTCCAACAAGGGCCTCGTTGGCGCCCTGATCATCGAACCCGAGGGGTCGACATGGGTCGATGATTCGGGCACGCGGGCTTCGGCCACGGTGTTTCACGGCATGCGGTCCTTCCGAGACTTCGTTCTGGTCTTTCAGGACGACCTCAACCTGCGGTTCGGCAGTTCGGCGTCCTGGCGCCTGAGTGACGGGCTGTTTGCCGTGAACGGCGGCGATCCGGTGCCCACGGTGGCCGAAGAGGAGGATGCAGAGGACTCCGGCATGAAAGGCATCAACTACCGCAGCGACCCGATCTGGTACCGGCTGGGCCTGGCGCCCACCGCCGATGCGCAGGAGACACGGGCCTGGGATTTTACGGACGCCTTCTCCGACATGCCGGGTGCTCCGGTGACCCCGATCTTTACGGCGGATACGGGTGAGGAGGTACGTTTCCGAATACTCAAACCCGGCGGGCACAGCCGCAACCATGTGTTCACTCTGCACGGACACCTGTGGACGCGTCACCCCTTCTCGACCGAAGTCACTCCTGACGGCCGGGAACTGCCCACCACCATTACCGGCATCAACGATACTTCCTTCTACCACGGTGAACAAATGGGGCACGGGCCGAGCAACCACTTCAACGTCGTACCGAAGCATGGAGCTGGCGGCATCCACCAGGTGCCGGGCGACTACCTGTATCGCGACATGGTACCGGTACACGTCTACAACGGGATCTGGGGGCTCTTTCGAGTCGATGACCGTTGATGCGGTACCCTCAAGCGCCACCGGGCGGGTGAAGAAGGATTCAGGTCCGACGCATCCTCTCATCCCTTTTTCCTCGATTCACCGGCATCGCTCCATGCGCCGGTGGATCGAGAACTGGGAGAATGCCCATGAACAAAATCCTATATGCAACGATGCTGATCGGCATGTTTGCCGTTCTTGCTCGCGACGCGGGCGCCTTTGTAAAGGACCACGATCGGGTTCCAACACCGTCGATGGAGGATTCCCTTGCATCCCACGGGCCGGCCCGCGAACATCACGCCGGGCATGGGGACGCACCGACCCGCGCCGGAATGGCGGCATCCGATGCAGCGGTGGGCCAAATCCAGGATATCCGGGTGTCATTTTCCATAGAGGCCGTCGACGGCCTGGAAGCCGAATCCGTTCGCGATGGGGGGTACGCAGATGTCTTTTTTCGAGTCACACACGCGGATACCGGGGAGCCCGTGTCCGGTCTTCAATTGGCCGGATGGGTCAGCCTGACGGACAATCTCAAGGAAGCCGAATCCTGCGAGGACAGGATCAGACGCTATGTACAGGGACTTCTCGGGCTGCACGCCGATATCGACCTCAACAAACATTTCATCCTGGTTTTGAACGACGACCGGACCATCTCGGTGATCGACCCCCTGATGGGCGTGGGCGGCATTACCCATCTTTTCGACATGATCGTTCTTCCGGATCGGGGGGAGGATTGGGCTGCGACTCCGGATGGGAGATTCCTGTTCGTGACCCTGCCCAGGATCGGGCGGGTCGCCAAGGTCGATTTGAACACCTTCCAGGTGTTGAACCATGTCGAGGCAGGGTCGACGCCCGTGCGGATCGCCCTGCATCCGGAGGGCCGTTATCTGTGGGTCGGCAATGACGGCCCCTACCAGTCCGGCGTCACCGTCATCGATCACGAGAAGATGGCGTCGGCGGCGTTCATTGAAACCGGGCCGGGCCATCACGAAATCGCCTTTTCGGATGACGGCCGCCTGGCTTTTGCTACCAACAGCAGCGGGAACACCGTGACCGTGATCGATGCCTACCGCTTCGAAAAGGTGACCGATCTTCCGACCGGACCCAACCCCATCGCGGTGGCGTTTTCCAGCATCGGCAACGCCGCGTATGCCGTTTCGGAAAGCGACGGCTCGATTACCGTCGTGAGTGCGGAGCGCCGGCAGGTGGATCGGGTCATATCGACTGCCCCGGGACCGATTGCCCTAAGCTTCGCGCATGGAGACCGCTGGGGGTTCATATCGAATTTCCGGCAGAATCGGATTGACATCATCGATGCACTGAAAGGTGAAGTCATTCATCGAATTCCCGTTGAGACACAGCCCCATCAGGTCGCCTTCAGCCACGGGTACGCCTATGTCCGTCACCTGGGCACGCCGGAGGTGGCACTGATCAAGTTGTCCGACATCGGTGGAAGGGGACTGCCGGAAATCCACAAGGTGGCCTTCGGGAACAAGGCACCGGGGGAATACCGCCAAACCGCGCTGGCGGAGGCGATTGCACCTTCCGCCCACATGGCCGCGGTCGTTGCGGCCAATCCGGCGGAGAAAATTCTGTATCATTACATGGAGGGAATGATGGTGCCGATGGGCTCCTATTCGACCTACGGCCGCATTCCCCGTGCCGTGAGGCTGGTCGATCGCAGCGTGCGGGAAGTCGGCGAAGGCCTCTATACTTCCAGGATAAAGATTCCTAGGGCGGGCACCTACAATGTTTCCCTGCTGGTGAAATCCCCGCGGTTCATCGAGTGCTACCATTTCGAGGCGGGACCAAGGGCCTTGACCGCGTCTGTAGACTCCACCTCCATGGGATTTGACATCGAATACCTGGATGCGGAAAAGCCGACCACGGCTGAAGAACCTTTCAGGCTGCGATTTCGTCTCACCCGCACAGGCGACCGGCAGCCCGTGGCGGGCCTTCGGGACGTGGTCGTCCTCGCCACCAGGATGCCCGGAAACCGGCAGACCCGTCAGGTCGCGGTACCCCTTGCCGAGGCGGGGCACTATGAGGCGCTGCTCAACTTCTCATTGCCTGGGTCGCACTTGATCTTCGTGTCGGTCCCGAGCTTGAAGATCGACGGAAATGACTTGCCGTACCACGTTGTAAAAATCGGATCATCTCCCTAACAACCCGTGGATAGACAAGCATCGGCGCACGAATCATTGACCCATTGATTCCGATTCGGCCCTGCCTCCGACCCCGATAGCGAATTTCCGCCGGCTTTTCCGGCTACCGGTGATTCCGGTCCTCGGCCTTTCAGATCCGTTCCCGCAGCTCGCCCGCCTTTGGAAACAGTCCGAAGAGGCCGCCGGTGTGCAGAAAGACGATGCGTTCGCCGAATGCCTTCGGATCGGCCGCGAGCTCCTGCACCATGCCGTAAAACGCCTTTCCGGTGTACACCGGGTCCAGTACGATGCCTTCGGTCCGGCACACGCGGGCGATCAGTTCCAGTTCCTCGCGGCGGGATACGGCGTAGCCGGCGCCCACGTATCCGTCAATGATCTCCAGGTCCCGTTCCCGGTCGAACGCGATATCCAGGTGGTACCGGTCGATGAATTCCCGGCAGATGTCGCCGGACACCCTGATGAAATACTCCCTGTCGTCGCACACATTGACGCCCGCCACTCTCACGTCCAAGCCCAGCAGCAGCTTTCCCATCACCAACCCCGCACCGGTGCCGCCCGAACCGGTGGCGTGGAGTACGGTCGTATGCTTGTGCCCCGCCTCGTTCAGGCGGGCGATGTCGTCGGCCAGTTCCGCCATGGCCCGGGCGTAGCCCCATGCGCCTACCGCGTTCGAGGCGCCTTCGGGGATGATGTAGGGCCGGCGGCCGGCCTTTTCCAAAAACCCGGCTTCCCTGGCGAAAATCGAATCGCGCTGGCGATATTCCTCCCGCGACACCCAGACGATGCGGGCTCCGGACAGGCGGTCGAGCAGGCTGTTCGCCTCCAGGGGAGGCGGCGATACGGGGTCGTCGACGCGGAGCAGCAGGGTGCAGGCAAGCCCCAGGCGCGCCGCCGCCAGGGCGGTCGCCCGGCAATGGTTGGATTGAACGCCTCCGCAGGTCAGCACCGTGTCGGCGCCCTTGTCGACCGCGTCAGCCAGGACATACTCCAACTTGCGGATCTTGTTTCCGCTGAGTTCCGAGCCCGTGAGGTCGTCGCGCTTGACCCACAAATCCACGCCGAGCTCCCTGCCGATCCGGGACATTCGCTGAAGCGGGGTGGGGCAGTGGGCCAGTTCCAGGCGGGGCGGGGCGGCCCCATCGATGCGGGCCGTCAGGGAAGCTTGGGCCCTTTGGCCGGTTTTTTGCGTCGGAATCGTTGTCATTGGCTTCCTTTCTCGTGAGATCCTGACCGGGTTCGCGGCAGCGCCGGGAGGCATCCGTCACCCCCGGTAGAAGCGCGGCAGGTCCGGATTGAGCCGGGCGAGCAGGTTGTACACGGAATGCTCCGTCTGCGCGGCGATGTCCTCGATGTCGATGAATCCGTCCTTCTGGCGGCCGTAGAGCACGATTTCATCGCCGGGGCGGATCTCGCCCCCGCGGCTGCGCACGCAGATGTGGTTGGCCGTCACGGAAGCGACAACAGGGTGGCGGAAGCCGCCGATGAGGCACTTGGCGCGGCCGGCCAGTTGGACGGGATAGCCGTCCGCGTAGCCGATGGCGCCGATGACCAGGCGCTCGTCGCCCGGGGCGCGATAGGCCCTGTGATAGCCGACCGGATCCCCGGCCTTGAGTTCCTTGATGCACGAAACGCGCGTCTTCAGGGACAGTGCGGGCTTCAGATCGATGCGGCGGCGGTTGCGCTCTTCGGCCGAGGGATAGCAGCCCGTGACCATGATGCCGGGCCGGACCATGTCCAAGGCGGCATCGGGGGAAGCCAGGATGGCGGCGCTGGAAGCCGCGTGCCGCAGGCCCAGGGACACGCCCCGGCCCGCCGGACCTGCCAGGGCTGCTGTGAAGCGCTCGATCTGGATGCGGTCGAATTCCGGGTCCTCGCTGAGCGTGGTGAATACGCCCGCGATCCGCACGTTTCCCAGACGGACCACGGCGTCGATGAAGTCCGATGCCTGGGTGTAATGGACGCCGATCCGTCCAAGACCCGTGTCGATCTTGACATGGACGTCCGCCGTGCGGCCCTGGGCCGCGGCGATCCGGTCGAGCACCTTGACGGCATCCGATGACACGGACTGGGCGATGCCGAGCGCCACGATCCGTTCGGCCTCGCCCGGGGTGAAGGCGCCGAGGTTCAGAACCGGGATCGTCAACCCGGCCTCCCCGAGCGCCACGGCCTCTCGGACGGCGCCGACGCACAGCCCTTCCACGCCGGGTGATCCGGCGAGCCGTCGGGCGATCGGAACCAGGCCGAGTCCATAGGCGTTGGCCTTGATCACCGGCATCATCCGAGACCGGCACCAGCGACGGATCGCCTGGATGTTGTGGTCGACCGCGTCGAGGTCCACCTCGATCCAGGGGCCTGAAACCTCTTCGATGTGCAGGGTATTGAGGGAAGACGCGCCGTTGGTTGGATTCATGGCAGTCCGGCAGGGCGGCCAAGGCGCCGCCACAAGTTCAGTGGGATAAAATCTTGCTCAAAAAGAGCAGGGTCCGTTCGCTGCGGGCCTTCGTGAAAAATTCTTCGGGTGGGGCCGTCTCGACGATCTGGCCTTCGTCCATGAAGATCACCTTGTTGCCCACCTCCCGGGCGAAGCCCATTTCGTGGGTGACCACCACCATGGTCATGCCGTCCTTGGCCAGCTGGATCATGACCTCGAGGACTTCGTTGATCATTTCCGGATCGAGGGCCGAGGTCGGTTCGTCGAAGAGCATGATCTTGGGCTGCATGGCAAGCCCCCTGGCGATTGCGACCCGCTGCTGCTGGCCTCCGGACAGCTGGGAAGGGTAGGCGTTGGCCTTGTCGTAAATGCCCACCTTGGCCAGATGTTCGAGACCGAGTTCACGCGCCTGCGCCGGCTTGAGTCTGCGAACCTTCATCGGGGCCAGGGTCACATTCTCCAGGGCCGTCATGTGGGGGTAGAGGTTGAATTGCTGAAAGACGAAGCCGACCTCGGCCCGCAGGCGGATGAGGTCCGTCCCCCGGTCGTGGACCGGGATGTCGTCCACGTGGATTTCGCCCGATTTGATCGGCTCCAGGCGGTTGATGCAGCGGATGAGCGTGCTCTTTCCCGAACCGCTCGGGCCGCAGACGACGGCCACTTCGCTGCGGTCGATGTCGAGATTGATGTCCCGCAGCACGTGCAGGGGGCCGAACCACTTGTTGACGTTGCGAAAATGAATCATGTGCGTTCGGATTCCTTCCGGCCGCTAAAGAGTGCTCTCTTCGACCTTCAAACGGGTTTCGAGCCGGTTGGACATCCACACCAGCGGATAGCACACCATGAAGTACAGCAGCCCCACCAGGCCGAAGACCAGAATGCCGTTGGGGATGCGCTGGACCGTGAACCAGCCGACCCGGGTCACATCCGTGAGCCCGATCACCGACACCACGGCCGTGTCCTTGATCAGCAGCACATACTGGCCGACCAGCGGCGGCAGGATCGGCCGTAGCGCCTGAGGCACGACGACATACCGCATCTGCTGGACCCAGGTGAGCCCGCTGGCCGCCGCCGCCTCCCTCTGCCCCCTGCCCACGGCCTGGATGGCGCCGCAGACGATTTCGCAGATATAGGCCGTTCCGTAGACCGACAGGCTCAGCACCGCCGAACTGAAGGCATCCAATTGAATGCCCCACTCGGGCAGGATGAAAAACACGATGAAGAGCTGCACCAGAAACGGGGTTCCGCGGATCAGATCCACGTAGGCGGCCAGCGCGAGGTTCACGGCCCGTATTTTCCCGGAGCGGACGATGCCGAGCGCGAATCCGCAGATCGTGCCGATGGCCAGGCTCAGGGAGGCGACCTGGATCGTGACCCAGAGGCCCTTGAGAAAGAAGGGCACCGTGTCGATCAGACTTTGAAGATAGAAGCCCCACATGGTGTCAGGCCCCTCCGGCGGGCTGGAATATCAACCGCTTCTGCCATTGCCCGGAGGCGTACTTCAGCACGAAGTAGATGAGAAGGTAGAATACCGCGGTGGTGAAGAATCCCTCTGCCGGCATGAAGCGCTCCGAGGCCATCAGCTGCCCGGCCCTCGTCAGCTCGAACACCGAGATGAGGGCCAGGAGGGCGCTGTCCTTGACCAGTACGATCATCTGGCCCAGCAACGCCGGAATGGTGACCCCGATGGCCTGGGGAAGGATGACGTATCGAAGCCGCTGGAGCAGGTTCAGTCCTGAAGCGATCGCGGCCTCTGTCTGCCCCCTGGAGATGGACATGATCCCGGCGCGGACGATTTCAGCCACGTAGGCGCCGCTGTTGAGCGACAGCGCGATGATGCCGGTTTGGGTTTCGGTCATCCGAAGACCGAGCTCCGGCAAGCCGAAATAAAAGAAATACAACTGCGCGAGCAGTGGCGTCGAGCGGATGGCTTCGATGAAGGCGATGGCCGGAAGGCTGAGAAGCCTCCGGCCCGAAAGCCGCATCACGCAGGCCACGATGCCTACCATCATTGCCCCCAACATGGCGGCCAGGGAGATCCAGGTCGTGGCGCCGAGGCCGTGCAGGAACTGGGGCATCGTGGCCCAGATGACGCGAAAGTTGAAAGTCTCCAGCATGGGTGTTCGCTTGGCGGCGGTCTTTAGTGGTCCTTTTTCCAGTCGGTGGTCTTGATCCAGTAGTTCATGTTCTCATCGTAGCGGCCGTCGGCGCGGATCCACTCGAAGAACAGGTTCACCCACTCCAGCAGATGACGATCCTCGGGCCGCACGGCGAAGCTCAGCGGCTCGTAGGACAACATGGCCGGAAGTACCGATAGCGTTCCCTCGGGATAATTGGCCGCCATGGCATGCACCGAGCTCAGGTCCGCGACGCCGACGTCGGCATGGCCGGCGACCACGGCGTTCATGGCGATGTTGCCGCCGCCCTTGTACTCCTTGATGGTCGCGTTGGGCATGTGGGCCTTGGCCGTTTCCGTGTAGCTCGAGCCCAGAAGGGTCGCCACGGTGATGTCCGGCTTGTTGGCGTCGGCGACCGATTTGATGGGAGAGCCGGCCTTGACATACATCACCTGGCCGGTGGTGTAGAACGGGTCGGTAAAGGACACCTTCAGCGCCCGGCTCAGCTTTGCCGTCATGTCGGCGGCCAGGATGTCGGCTTTCTTGGACAGAAGGGCGGGAATCAGGCCGTCCCAGTCATAGTCGAGAAAAACGACCTTGACGCCCATCTCCTGGGCCATGAGCTTGCAGAGTTCCACCGAGCTGCCGGTACGTTCGCCGTTCTTGTCCATGAAGCTGAACGGAGGCCCCTGGGTCTGAACGGCCACCCGCAATTCGCCCCGCTGGACGATTTCCTCCAACGTGTCGGCCTGGGCGGAGGCCGCCAGGCCGACCAAAAGGGCCAGAACCAGAAGGATTCGACTGAATTTCGGCTTGCTCATCATCGTTCTCCTTTACCTTGGGGTTGGGGGGGTCGGGCATGGGACGCCGGTTTCCGGGCCGTCCAGCCATTCGAGTTCCTCTTGCACGCGGATGCCGCGGCGCTCCAGTTCGGCCATGAACCGGCCGTAGGGGATGTCCTTGACAGGGGAAAGAAGGCCGGGGGCGGATATTTCCCCCCGGCAGATCATTTGGGCCACGATGCTGGCGGTGCAGCCGACGCCCAGGTTCATGGCCAGCAGACCGGTCTCCAGGTCGCGTTCGATGAGCAGCCGGGTCGTCAGCCGCGACGGCCGTCCGCCCCTCTCGCCCTCGAACACGTTGACCATGGGTGTGAGGTCCTTTTCATCCGGCCCGTACTGGAGCCTCGGCTCGAGGTGCCGGACCAGAAACCGCATGGGGGAAATTCCGGCGGGAAGGCCCGGGACGGGGTCCTCGCTCAGAAACCCCAGTTTTTTCATCCGGCTCCAGAAGGAGCGCCAGCCCGGCCACCTCAAGGAATACCGGCCGGAATCCCGGATGGTTCCGGAAAGGGCAAGCCGGTCGACGTAGGCCACCGCGTCGCCGTTGGGAATCGCTTCCAGGCGGCCCAGGCCGGGAAAGTCGATATCATGGTTCATTTCGGATTCGTGCTGCGCATCCGCCGGTATCTCGAGCACCGCACCTTGCCGGACGAAGCGTGAGGGCCTCATCTGGCTGGCGAGGACCATTTCCCAGTTCCAGCTGATCTTGTAGTTCAGGGGATTGTTGCAGGCAGCTCTTTCAGGAATTCCGCCGCAGTAGGAATCGAGGCGCGTCAGGCGGTCGAAGCGGGACGCCGCATCGCCGATGAGGACCAGGTCGATACCGGGATCCAGCCCGCATTCCGGCATCAGGGTCACGCCGAGACGGCGGGCGCGATCCTCCAGGTGATGCAGGCCGTGGGCATAGTTGGTGCTGACAATGGGCACGCGGGCCGCGATCGCCGCCTCGAAGGCATCCGGCATGAATCGGATGGGAAGCAGGTCGACGGCCGCATCGAAGCCCTGATGCAACAGGCTGTCAAGCTCGGATCGGGAAGCCGCATCGACGCGGAACGGCCGGACCTTTGAAAACCCTTCGCGTCCGGAAAGGGCACCGAGGGCATTGGTGTCGGCGTCCGCGCAGACCACCTCGGCGACCTCGGGACTGCGCATCAGATCGATGACAGCGGCCTTGCCCTGGTACCCCAGGCCTCCCAGCACGACGATCTTCATTTTCAGCACTCCGGGCGAGTTGGAGGTTCTTACCGGATCGATCCAGATGTCCGATCCTGGTGTCGGATCCTGGTGTCAGAGGGTTCATTCGAGGCGGAGATCGCGCTTCGGATGCAAGTTGCTTTTGATATCCTGTATCCGGCCTGGATGCAAGAATTGGATCATCCCAACGGTTCCGTATTTTCGACGTCCACGGTTCTCGGTTCACGGTTCTCGGTTCACGGCTCACGGTTCACGGTTCACGGCTCACGGCTCACGGTTCACGGCTCACGACTCACGGTTCACGGCTCACGGTTCACGGCTCACGGTTCACGGCTCACGATTGCGAAGGGCAACGCCGCTTCCGGCCCGCTTGAGTCCGGTCAGGGATGTTGGTATGCTTCGCAGAATAACCGAGGCCAAAGGGAGACAAGACGGCAAAAGGCAATGGAGCAGGGAGAAAGAATGGTTTTGAGAGAGGCGCTTCCCGTCGATACGCCGGCGATTGCCCGGCTCTACCGGATCCTGGTGCCGACCGATCGGCAAATCGAAGTCGCACCGGACCGGATCGGTGAAATCGCGGCCGATCCAAACAATTTTCTCTTCGTTCTGGACGCGGGAGGCGCCGTTGTTGCCACCGCCTTTGTGACTTTGTGCCTGGATCCCATGTACGGCTTTCTCCCTTATGCCGTGCTTGAAAACCTGATCGTGGATCCGGACCGGCGGCGGCAGGGCTGCGGTCGCCGCCTCATGAACGCCATCGAGGAAATCTGCTGGCGGCACCGATGCACCAAGATGATGCTTTTCAGCAGTGTTTCCCGCACGGCTGCCCACCGATTCTTTTCCGAAATGGGGTTCTCCTGCGAAAAAAAGGCGGCTTTCGTGAAATACCGGCGTCATGCGTATGATCCCACCTGTTCGCCTCGACCGCAGCCGTGAATACGCGAAAGTCCCACCCGCGAGATATCGAAAATCCTCAACTCCCCTGATAAACCGGGCGACAAAGGATTTGAGGGAGGCGAAGCCAGCACCCCTCGCACCCGGGTGGCGGCGCACCCGATCCGAACCATGTGCGATCGACTCCAATGCCTCCTTGAGACGATTCCACTACGGATCGCGCTGGCGGCCGGTTTCGCCGCTTCCGTCACCCCCTTCGGCCATCGGGCCGGCAGGAGCGCCCATCTTCGGATCCCCCCCAAACATCCGGAGCTCTCGGCGCTTTTGCATTCCGGCTTGCCACGATTCTCCCGAATGTATTATTGTGTTTCGATAATTGAACGGCGGAGACGTTTCCTCCGTTCCACGCCGGTCGGCTGCCCGCCGTGAACCTGGCTTCGGTTCACGGACTCGTTGCAGGGAACCGCCGACTACGGACGGATTGTCATGCAGCAGGTACGGTTCGATCATGATCACGGGTTTCGAAAAAATCGTCGAAGAGCGAATTCGGGCGGCCCAGCGACAGGGGGCCTTCGACAACCTCCCGGGTGCTGGAAAGCCGCTTACGCCCGATGACCTGGACTATGTGCCGGAGGACCTGCGGATGGCTTACCGGATGCTCAGAAACGCGGACTGTCTGCCTCCCGAAATCGAAATGAAAAAGGAAATCGACCAGGTCGAGGATCTGCTCCGCGTGATGCCGGATACCGAGGAGAAATACCGCACCCTCAAACGGCTCAACTTTCTGATCCTGAAACTCAACACGGCCCGGGGGGCTTCCATAGTGAACGAACTTCCGCAGCATTATGCTGAGCGGGTGGCCGACCGCCTGAGCAAGCCGGCGTCCCGGTCGAAAGCGTAGAGGTCACAACCGGGTGCCACTTTGGAAACGAAAAGAAGGCGACGGCGTCATCAAAAGCGTGATGACCGCATATCTCGTCCTGGTGCTTCATGTGCTGCTGATTGCGGGAGTGGGGATCCTTGTCCTTTTTCTCCGCGGCTTCGTCCATTATCTGATCTGGATCGTACTGGCAGGCTTCGGCCTCGCAGGACTCGCCGCATGGTGGTTCTTCCGCCGCATGAAGGCAGAGGGGAAAAACCTCAAGGAGACGCTCAAGTCGCCCGCCTTTCGCGACCAGACGGTCGAGATAAGTCTCCTGGGAGGGCTGGCCTCCTTCCGGGTGGGTTCCGCATCGGAAAAGCAGCGGCTGGAAGCGGGAGATGCGGCTTCCTTTCCTCAACTCGAAGATCCCAATACCGCAAGGGTTCGCGAATTGACCGAATTGGCCAAGCTGCTCCGCAATGGTTTGATTTCCCGTGAAGAATACGAGCAGGCCAAACGTCACCTATTCGAGGACTAAAATCGGGAGGACGCTCCGCAAAGGCGGCCCGCTCCGATAGAAACATCCAAAGCCGGATTACGGCGTTGCGACCCCTGGACGCCGACGCGCCAGAAAAACGGGTCGCCGCGATCCTCTCAAACCCATCAGCGCCAACAACCAGGATCCGCAGCCATGAAAAAGCTCACCATCGCCTTGTTGTCGGGAGGCATCTCCCCGGAGAGAGACGTTTCCATCAACAGTGGAAACCAGGTCTACGAAGCCTTGGACAAGGACAAGTACAATGTACGTCGCTACGATCCCATGACCGACATCGGGAAATTGGTGGCGGATGCGGACAGCATCGATGCGGCGCTGGTGATACTGCACGGCCCCTTCGGCGAGGACGGCACGGTCCAGGGCATGCTGGATCTTCTGGGAATCCCCTACCAGGGCTCCGGAGTGCTGGGCAGTGCGGTGGCGATGAACAAGCTGGCCTCCAAAAAGCTCTACGAACAGGCCGGAATTCCCATTCCCCCTTTCTGCGGCGTCAAAAGAGGGCCCATCCCCGAACTGGCCGGGTGCATACGGCACCTCGGACTGCCAATGGTGGTCAAGCCGGTCAGTTCGGGCTCCAGCATCGGCATTTCGATCCCCGAGACCGAAACGGACTTGAGACAGGCCGTCGAGGCCGCGTTCGAACACGACAGCATGGTGCTGCTGGAGAGATTCATCGACGGCGTGGAGGTGACGGGCGGAGTGCTCGGCAACGACGACCCGGAGCCGCTTCCGCTGATCGAAATCGTACCTGGAAACCAGCACCGCTTTTTCGATTACAATGCCAAATATACCGCCGGCGCCACCCAGGAGATCTGCCCGGCCCGCATCGACGATCAGCTCACCGAGATGGCCCAGTCCTACGCGATCAGGGCCCACCACGCCCTGTTTTGCAAGGGGTACAGCCGAACCGACATGATTCTCGAGCAAGGCAAATTCTACGTGATCGAAACCAATACCATCCCCGGTATGACGGCTACCAGTTTGCTGCCACAGGCGGCCCAGGCCGCCGGCTACAGTTTTTCGCTGCTGCTCGACCGTCTGATCGAACTCAGCCTTGAAGGCCGCGGGCGCGGCCCTCATTCCCTCTCCGAATAACGGCTAACCAATCCAATAGGGAGGTCCCCATGAAAGTGCTTGTCATCGGCGGCGGTGGACGGGAGCATGCGTTCGTATGGAAGATCGCGCAAAGCCCGATGGTGAAAAAAGTGTACTGCGCGCCCGGCAATGCAGGCATCGCCCAGAAGGCCGAGTGTGTTCCCATTGCCGCCGATGATGTGGAAGGGCTGCTCGGGTTTGCGAAGGAAAAGGGCATCGATTTGACTGTCGTTGGACCGGAAGGCCCTCTCGCCAAGGGAGTCGTGGATATTTTCGAGGCCCAGGGATTGAGAATATTCGGCGCCAGCCGCCGGGCCGCGGAAATCGAATCCAGCAAGGCCTTCTGCAAATATATCCTGGAGAAATACGGCATTCCGGCCGCCAAGGGGCAGACCTTCACGCGCTACCGACAGGCTGAAGCCTATCTCAGGTCGGTCGGAGCTCCGATCGTCGTGAAAGCGGACGGCCTGGCGGCCGGCAAAGGGGTGATCGTCTGCCGGAAGGAGGCGGAAGCCGCAGCCGCGCTCAAGCGCATCATGATCGACCGCGAGTTCGGAGATGCCGGGCTCAAGGTGGTGATCGAGGAATGCCTGACGGGCGAGGAGGCGTCCTTCATCGTTTTCACCGACGGAAAGACGGTTCTCCCGCTGCCTTCCTCACAGGACCACAAGGCGGTCTTCGACGGCGACCTGGGTCCCAATACCGGCGGCATGGGAGCCTACTCACCGGCGCCCCTGGTGGATCGCATCCTTCACCGCCGCATCATGAACGAGGTCATGATGCCGACGGTGAAGGCCATGGCGGTCGAGGGCAGGCCCTACAAGGGGTTTTTGTATGCCGGGCTCATGATCGACCGGGACCGGATCCGGGTGCTCGAGTTCAACGCCCGGCTGGGGGATCCGGAGGCCCAGCCGCTGCTGATGCGGGTGAAAAGCGATATCGTGCCGCTGATGCTGGCCGTGACGGAAGAGCGCCTGGCCGGATGCAAGCTGGAGATCGATGAGCGCGCGGCCGTCTGCGTGGTAATGGCTTCGGGCGGGTATCCCGGCAAATACAGGAAGGGCATTCCCATCACCGGTCTCGAGAAGACCGCGCGGATGAAGGACGTCATGGTATTCCATGCCGGCACTGAACGGAAGGACGGCGACATCGTGACCAGCGGCGGCCGCGTTTTGGGGGTGACGGCGCTGGGCGCCGGGGTACGGAACGCGATTCGCCGGGCCTACCAGGCCGCCGGTAAGATCGGTTGGGAATCCGAGCACCACCGGAGTGACATCGGAAGGAAGGCGCTGGCCCGTTTCGAGGCCGTGCCCCGCGTCGGAATCGTCATGGGCAGCGACTCGGACCTTCCGGTCATGGAGGCGGCGGCGGAGATTCTGAAGAAGTTCGACATCCCCTTCGAGATCACGATCGCCTCCGCCCATCGGAGCCCGGAGCGGGCGGCCGAATTCGCCAGGTCCGCTTCCGGACGGGGCGTCAAGGTCCTGATCGCCGGCGCCGGCCACGCCGCCCATCTGGCCGGCGTGGTAGCGGCGCACACCGCGCTTCCCGTTATCGGTGTCCCAATCGATTCGTCAGCCCTGAACGGCATGGATGCCCTGCTTTCGACGGTTCAGATGCCGCCCGGGATCCCGGTGGCCACGATGGCGGTGGGCAAATCCGGCGCCCGGAACGCCGGCCTCCTGGCCGTCCAGATCCTGGCGACCGGCGACGACCGGCTCACAACCGAGTTCGAGGCCTTCAAGGCGGACATGGCCCGTCAGGTCCAACAGAAGGCGGCGGCCATTGATCGATTCTGACCGCCTCTTGCCGATTCACCCGCTTCGGCCGCCGGTGGAGTCGATATCAAGGGCCGCCGGCGTCATCGCGAAAGGCGGAATCGTGGTCTATCCGACCCGGTGCCTGTATGGAATCGGAGGGCTGGCCCGGAGCGAGGCCGCGGTGCGGCGGATATACGAGGTGAAGGGACGTTCGGCCGCAAAGCCGCTGTCGATCCTGATTCCGGATCGCGACGGCCTCGGCCGGTGGGTTCGGGACATCCCTGAGGCCGCGGAGATTCTCATGGACCGGTTCTGGCCGGGTCAGTTGACCCTGGTTTTCGGCGATGCCGGCGCCCTGCCCCCGGTCCTGACCGCCGCTACCGGGAAGATCGGCATCCGCCTGCCTCAACACCCGGTGGCCGTGGCGTTGGTTCGTACACTGAACGAACCCATCACTGCCACCAGCGCCAATCGTTCAGGGATGCCCGGGGCTCGACGCATCGAGGACCTTCCGGATGAAGTGGCCGATGGTGTGGACCTGGCGCTGGATGCGGGCAAGCTGGATGCCTGCCCGGGGTCGACGATCGTGGACGTCACCGAATTCCCTCCCCGAATTCTCAGGGAAGGCGTCGTCCCGGCCTCTGCGATACGGGCGGTACTCGGCACCGATGGCGAAGAACACACCTTCGGCTGAAGATCGCCTTTCAGAAATTGACAAACCCGGGCGAATCCCCCATAATGCGCCTCGTTTTCCGCCGGAGTGGTGAAACTGGTAGACGCGCTAGACTCAAAATCTAGTGTCCGTATGGACGTGAGAGTTCGAGTCTCTCCTCCGGCACCATAAATAAAATCAGGAGGTTAGGCGTAAAGGCCAACCTCCTGATTTATTTGTTAGGGGCTCAAAAGGGCCCATCAGGGGGCCCACAGGGGAGAATCAGCGGCGCAGGGGGCTGGCATGTGCGGGAAAAAAGCCTTTGCTGCATGCCGGGTCCCAAGGGCAATCCGAAACCGGATCACTTCAAGCAGCCGCGATCGAGGTTTCGGTATCTTCCAGAGCATCCAGCAAGCTGCCTACGGTGTTGCGGGCATCCCCCAGCAGAAGCATTGCATTCGGGCTTCGATAGAGCAGGTTTTCGACACCGGAATAACCGGGCTTTCGATCCAGATTGCAGACAATGACCGATGACGCATCCTGGGCCATCAAAATGGGCATTCCGGAAAGCGGTGTTCCCTCAATCTGCATGGCGGCCGGATTGACGACGTCGCAAGCGCCGACAACGAGGGCCAGATCGGTCGTCTTGAATTCGTCATTGACCTCATCCATCTCATGGAGGAGCGCGTAATCGACATCCGCCTCTGCCAGCAGCACGTGCATGTGCCCCGGCATCCGCCCGGCGACGGGATGAATGGCGAATTTCACCTGTTTGCCAAGCTCACGAAGCCGGTTGGCCAATTGGACCACCTTGAATTGCGCCTGAGCAAGCGCCATCCCGTATCCGGGTATGATGACGACCGTGTTGGATCGCCGGACCGCCTCGATGGAAGAAACGAGTACATCCACAGGCTTTTCGCCCGAATCGGCCGATGCTGCCGGCGATGCCTGATCGACATTGAATATTTCAAAAGGCCGGAATTTCGTTTTTCCCTGGTGGCCGGCGAAAACCCCGGACAGTCTCCGATTCATTCCCTTGCACATGATATGGGTCAGGATCGATCCCGAAGCGGCCACAGTGGCCCCGAATGCGATCAGCAGGCGATTTTGGAGAACGATTCCGCAGGCGGCGGCCGCCAGCCCGGCGGTGGCGTTCAGGAAGGAAATCAACACCGGCATGTCCGCCCCGCCGACGCGCATTGCGAACAGAACTCCGACCGCGATCGATATTGCTGCGGAAATTAAGAGCAGGACCGCCGGAACGGCCCCGTCGAAGATGAAGGCCAGAAAAGCCACCAATACCGCGTTTGACACAAGCAGCAGCAGCAAGGCTCCGTGAAACGGCAGCGAATGCGGCGTCGAGCGGATGCGACCGGAGAGTTTGCCGCTTGCAACCAGGCTTGCGCTGAAGGTTGCCATGCCCAGGAAAAGCCCGACTACGCCCACCGACAGGCCGGAGCTGGTCAATGCGTCCCTGTTTCCGAGCAACTCGACGTAGGCCACGAGCCCGGCCGCCAGTCCCCCGGCCCCGTGTTGGAAAGCGACCATGGCCGGTATCTGAACCATGTTGACTTGAGCGGCAAACCACCAGCCCAGTCCTGCTCCGGCACCCATGGAAAGCATCAGCAACACCGGGTGGGCAATTCCGTCCCGTCCGATGGTCAGAGCCACTCCCAACAGCATGGCCAATGCCGCCAGTCGATTTCCATGCTTGGCCATCAGCGGTGTTCTGAATAGGGCTACCCCCACCAGCAACACGGCAATCACCGTCAAATCCGGCACAAGTCTGATCACGTCACTCACCGGGCGCCTCCTTTGACCTGGTTTTCGGAATGCTTTCGGCTTCTCACGGTTTCCGACTTGAACATTCTCAGCATCCGTTCGGTGATGATGAAGCCGCCGACGATGTTGAACGCGGCGGCCGCGATGGCGGCGGCCACAAGGGTGGCGTCCGGCCAGCCTCTGATCGTTGCGAGCAGGGAGATGGCGCCCAGGATGACCACGGCGGAAATCGCGTTGGTCATGGACATCAGGGGCGTGTGGAGCATCTGCGGAACCTTGACGATCAGCAGATAGCCCACGCCGAAGGAACCGATAAAAACGCCGATGGCAAAGACGATGTCGTGCATGGTTTATTCCTTCCGGCCAACAATTCGCTTCCTGCCGCGCAGGTGGGTTTTGGAGACCAGGCCGCGTTCGGGCGAAGCCTGTCCGTCAACTGAATCGCCGGTCCGTGTCGCGAAAATGGAAATGGAGAAATTCAATTGGCGGCCATGGCGCCAAGGGTTCCTTCGTGGACGATCCGGCCGCGGGTGGTGACGAGCGCACCGGAGGCGATCTCATCCGACAGGTTGAAGGGAGTGCCGGATTTGAGAAGATTCTCCACGAAATAGTAAAGATTGTTGGCATAAAGCCAGGATGCGTTGACGGGCAGCGAACCGGGAATATTCTTGGTTCCCAGAATCGTGACACCATGGGCGACATGCCGGGAGCCGGGAACGGTCAACTCGCAGTTTCCTCCCTGGTCGATCGCTACATCGACAATGACCGAACCGGGACCCATGCTCTCGACCATTCCGGAGGTGATCAAGCGCGGAGCGACTTCGCCAGGGACCAATGCACTGAGTATGACGGCATCCGCGTTCTGGACCGCCGGGAACAGCACTTCCTGTTCGCGGGTCATCCAATCCCTGGGGAGTTTGCGGGCGTACCCGTTTTCGTTTTCAGCGAACTCCGCCGGTACCTCGAAGCCAGCGACCGTCGCCCCCAAGCTCGAAGCCGCCTCCCTTGCCTGGGCACGAATGTCGATCGCGGTAACGGTTGCCCCCAATCTCTTGGCGGTGGCGATGGCCTGCAAACCGACCACTCCCGCCCCCACCACGAGCACCCGGGCCGGTTTGAGGGGTCCGATCGCGGTGCCGACCAGGGGCATGATCACCGGCAGGTCGGAGGCCGCCATGAGAACGGCCTTGTAACCGGTAAGCGTGCTCATCGAGGTCAGTGCATCCATGCGCTGGGCTCTGGAAATTCTTGGGATGCCGTCCATGGTAAATGAGGTGATGCCGCGTGAACGCAGCTTTTCGATCATTTCATGATTGCCCGGTGCCGCAGGATGAAGAAATGTGATGAGGGCTCCGCCTTGCCGGATCAGGTCGGCTTCGTGCTGATTCAACCTGATGTTGACCACGGGTTCCTTGACCTTCAGGATCAGGTCGGCTTCCTCGAACAGGCGCCGGGTATCCGGTTCGACGATCGCGCCCGCCTGCTCGTAGGATTCATCCGAAATCAAAGCGCCGGCTCCCGCATTTTTCTCAATCACAACCGAACAGCCGAGTTTCTTGTATTTGGCGACCGTTTCAGGTATCGCCGCCACACGCCGCTCACCTTCCAATATCTCCTTCGGGACACCAATTTTCATGATTCGATCATCCTTTCCGGCAAGCCTGAAAAAGTGTTGCAGGTTTCAACTCAATAATCGAGAGCAGGCAGGCTTCTACCGCATCGCGGAGCACCGGAGGCTGCGGGGTCTCGATGATGGATCGAAGGCTCCCCTCGATCCTGTCCTGGGTCAGCGATTCCGACGCGTCCTCTCCAGCCTGCTTCCGCCGGTTCGACATCAGCCCCTCGAGCGCGCGCGCCGCCAGAATGCGCGCATCGACGTAAACGCCTTCATCCGTGGCGATGGCGAGAACCGCTTCGATCAATTCGTCGATTGGATCGTCGACGCCCTCCATCGCCTTCAGAACTTCTTCTCTCAGACGCCAATTGTTTCTGAAACGCAGAATGCGGATAAGGCCTTTCTGATTTTCCGATAATTTCCCGTTCTTCTCCAGGTCCGAGAGAAGTTCAAGAACGGCTCCCCATTCCTGAAGGTTCCCGAAAGGATCGCTTTTCATGTCCACTTTTCCTTTTATTCACAGTGATGGGGCAAAAATGCTTTCGCATTGGACCGGCCCGGCTTCAAATCTTTCAGGACCGAGTCGAATCGGGCACCCCTATATCGACTCCAGGGTGCTCCGAACCCTGCCGCGGTTTTTAAAAACCGCCGAAGCGCAACCGGGGCCGACTTCGCGATTCGTGAAGCGCTCACCCAACGTTGGCAGCTGATCCATTGAAAAGGGCTTGTACAAGACCATGTCTGCCTGGCTCACATGGGATAAATGCTTCAAGTCAACGGTCAAATCACCGGTCATGATTACCACCACGGTCCGAGGGAATCTCTCCTTCAGAGCCCTGGACACCATCGACCCGTCTACCTCGGCCATGTGCAAATCCGTAATGACGAGGTCGAAAGAGGCCTTTTCCAACCTTTGCAGCGCCTGTTTTCCGTCGGCGGCGCTTTCGACGGAAAACCCATAACGAGACAGGTACGCTGCGACGAGGCGGCGGACGGCTTCCTCGTCATCGACGACCAGAACGCGCTTCAAGACGGACGATTCCGCCTGCGGCGATTGCCCGTTGTTGCGTTGCATAAAACCGTCTAGTTGATTAGAGTGCATATGGTATGGGGCTCCAGTGGCGCGCGAACGCGCTTCCGGTGAAAATCGAACAGCACATTGCAGGAGGATCGCCGCCGGCTCTGCGACGGTCCCCTGAATGGTCGCGGCGGATCCTGGGATCAAGGAAACGCGGATCGCAGAACCCTTCTCACCCGACTCGGGCTTTTCCGGCTCGAGATGGATATCGGCAATGACGGGGCCTCAGGGGTGTATCAGATAACACAAATGATGCCAATGGCATCATTTGATAGAACTATTTGAAATAATTAAAGATATTGTTCGGATGACTTAGGATTGCAACGAGAGCGGCCTAGCACATTTTGATCCAGTGGTACGAAATGTGCCAGTTCGACTGAAAGAGGGGAGGCTCCGATTTCGCGATCGAAGGCGGTATGAGATCCATTTCGTCATAAATGAGATCATCGTTGTTTATCCTGGAGGTTTGGGTCGTCTGAAATTGCCGGCCCGGCCCCTTCCGGCCACACAATCCAATAACCGTCTGAGGCACTGCAGGCGGTGCACAGGAGGACGAGATGGGTGGTGGATTGCTTCGCAACCGATGGTTCGCATGCGTGATGCTTCTGGTGGCGCTGTCTGCCTTCAGCTGCGCCCCCGGCCGGTCCGGCAAAACTTACGGCCGTGACCAGGCCGCTCAGTCGCTGTCGGTATTCTACGGGACCGTGCTTAGAGTGGAACCGGTCGCCATCGAGGGCACCCGATCCGGTGCCGGGGCTGCCGGAGGCGGCGTCGCCGGCGGGTTCGCCGGCAGCACCATCGGTCGCGGCGCCGGATCGACCCTGGGAGCCGTTGCAGGAGCACTAGCGGGCGCTGCCATCGGGGCCGTTACGGAGGAGGGCCTCACCCGCAGGCAAGGACTGGAGATCGAGGTGGAACTGGACAGCGGAGAACTGCTCGTAGTGGTTCAGGAGGCCGACCAGTCCTTTGCCGTCGGCGATCGTGTCCGGGTCATCCGCGGCCGGGACGGCAGCTCCCGTATTCGTCAGTAAAATCCGCCTCCCCGGGGCTCTTCCGTTGTCAGAGGCCGGACACTCCGCTCTCATCAACCGTTGCCGATCGACTCCCTGACGCCCATGTGAGCCGACGGGCTTTTGACGCAAATGCGCATGTGCGCCCACCATTTCAATGAAGCCGCATGTGTCGCCCCGGGCGACGCCGACCGGTCCCTCCCAAGCCTTTCCGTTCCTCCAGTCTCGACGCGCCTGCCGGCGACGCCCACCGCGGTGCCAGCCGTCCATGCGCAGACGACGAGCGAGAATGTCTAATAGAGAATGCAGATTATTTTTTGCATTATTAATCATAATTGATGCCTTCGTAAAAAGTCCTGCTGTTTAAGATGCTGAAATTTCGGGGAAAAA
>JBMNCP010000017.1:0-2489 GCA_049366795.1 Desulfobacterales bacterium | reverse complement strand
CGACACCAAGGGGCTGACCGCGCTCTGGCGTGAAGGGCTGCTCGCCCGCGCCGTGTTGCATGGTCGAACCAAAGGCTACACCAGCCACCCGCAACTTATTCGCTTCCGCGCCCACCCCGCCCCGCTCAAGGCTATTGACGCCTATCTCTTCGCCGTGCTGGCTGAATCCCGGCACAGGGGATACCATTTCGACGCGTCCAAAATCGATGCGTCAGCCACGGCCCTGCCCATCGAAGAAACCACTGGCCAACTTGAATACGAATGGCGCCACCTTTTGAACAAGCTCTGCAAGCGCGCCCCGGATTTATGGAAGGAATCGCAAGGGATCAAACCCAAGCCGCACCCGTTGTTCACGATAATCAACGGCACTGTTCGGGAATGGGAGAAAGTCGCGCAATAACGGACGCACCATCGCGCGATCACGACAACCGGATACCCTGGTGGGCCGGTATTTCCTCAATGAGCTTAAAATTGCGGCGCTTGTCGATAAGCGCCTCTCCCCGCTGGTCAATGCCGTATTCAACGATCGGCCCAAGCCAGTC
Source organism: Desulfobacterales bacterium (assembly GCA_049366795.1). GTDB lineage: Bacteria > Desulfobacterota > Desulfobacteria > Desulfobacterales > UBA5852 > CALNZV01. The sequence continues at coordinate 1,947 of JBMNCP010000017.1, read as the reverse complement.
GGAAGCCCAATTCAGGTAGTCGATTTCGTCGGGATCAATGCCCATGAGGCGGCAGCAGGTGGCGTCCACAGCCGGGAAGTTGCGGCCCATGACGAGCAATCCAGCCTTGACGGGATCACCCATGATAGGCCCATCCCCTTCCATGCCCACGATACCGTCCACTATGGCGAAATCCGGCTTCACGGTGGCGTTGATATCCAGAATTGACGGGACGATTCCGGCATAATGCAGCACGTTCTTGGGCCAGCCGTAGACGCTGCCCGGCATGATGCCGAACAGGTTCTTCATGGACAGGGTCGCGCCCGCCCAGTGATGGGTTTTCATCTTGGCCATGGAGACCACGATATCCGCCTCGACAATGGGAACAGGCAGAAAGAGATCACCGAGGTCGGTCTTGTTGCCGAGATTCGGTTGCCGGACGAAATCCGCATAATTGAGATCCGCGAACCGGATGCCTTCATCCTTGAGGACGTCGCCTATGCCGCTTTCTTCAAGGCACCAGAGGGTGTCGTTGATGTGGCCCGGCCCTTCGGCCACCACAACCTCTGCCGCGCCGAGCCGCCGGAACGCCTCCACTGCGGCCTGGACCACGGCGGGATGCGTATTGATATGGCTCACGCCCCGGTGCGGTTCCACCAGATTCGGCTTGAGCAGCACCCGTTTGTCCTTGACGATGGTTTCGCTCACGCCGAGTTCCCGGAATCCATCCAGCATAACCCGAACGATATCCTTTGAATAATCGGCTATTGAGGCCGTGAAGACAGGCTCTTTCGTGCCAAAATAAATTCGCGCCCACCGCCACAGGGGCAGCCCCACCGCAGCGACTGCGGTACCTGCCAATGCGGCTTTGACAAATTCACGCCGGGAGACTGCCATATCATTCCTCCCCGCTCGCAAAAGAATTGGAAGCGGCCATGCCGAGTTGCGCCAGCAACCCCGTATCAAAGGGGCCATATTTAGTCTGTAATGCGAGACTCTGTCGGATCAGGGCATCCGCATCATCCGGCCTGCGCCCCCATGCAGACAACCCCATGATTGCCCACGCCAGGGAAATCGGCGTGCGCACACTGGCGCAGCTTTCGGCCAGATAATCGAGACTCTTGGCGACAAACGACTCATCCGCCTCGCCGCGCAAAGCGCACAACGCCATGCCCGTAGGCGCGGGGGTCGGCAGAAGCGCCTTGCCGAACACCTTGATGTTGCCGTAGTTCCAGCCGCCGGTTTCGATCATCCGGTCCTTGACCATCCGCACGCCTTCGCGAAAACGGGGCTGGCTGGTCGCATTCTCCAATCTCAACGAAAGCAGAGCAATGGAAGTCGGTTCGACCCACGAATAGGTTTCCGTGATCCAGGGCCACCCCTGAATACTGCTGTCGTGTTCGTCGAAAGAAAAATCTTTGTCATAGGTAATGCCGCCAGTGGATAAAAGGAAACCGACAGCCCGTTTGCGCGATTCGTCGAACTCCGGGGCACCGTCCCACGCCAGCAGTGCCAACGGGGTCGGCCACCACGCAGCGGGCGTCTCCGGGGTCAACGGCACCACACCCCGCTTCGTCTGAATCCGGCGCAAGGAATCCCGCCCCGGCTGAATGAGGGCATCGCCCGGCGCAAGCCGGGACAACGCGCACACGCCCCATGCCGTGGCATCGGCCCGTTCCCGCCGCCCCGGAGCCATGACAAAGCCCCCCAGCGGCAAAGCGCGCTCTCGCAGCGCATCAACTAGCAAAGACTGAACGGATTCGACCATATTTCAACCCTGCCCAAGTCTCCAAACGAGGTCAAGCGCCCCCCGCCTGTAACGTCCGCCATCCGCCCCGGTACGAATATCCTTGACCTTCGACCTCTCACTCTATTATCAAGAATCCCCAGCGCGCCAGTAGCTCAGTTGGATAGAGCATCGGCCTTCTAAGCCGACGGCCGGGGGTTCGAATCCTCCCTGGCGCGCCA